>CAUZFZ010000029.1:0-79976 GCA_963579025.1 Planctomycetota bacterium
CGAAAACCAAAGATGAACTAACAACGCTGGCGCATCGGAAACTAAAAAGCATGTCCAACGATCCAGGTTTGATCCGCGGATTGTACTTCCGATCCTATGTTGCAGATTTTTTCAGATGAGCCATAACTTACGAGATCCCTGATCATGAAGCGTCCAACCCGGACCCCTACCGAAGAAGCTTTCTGGAGCCGAAACTCGAAGCCAACGTCGAAACGCAAGCTGGTGCAACTGGCTCAGCTTTACGAGATGGACCGTCGGTCGATCACGACGCTGTTCAATGCGTATGTCGACTTCGATCAGCGAGAAGTGGAACACCCCGAAGGCCCCGGCACAGCCATTCAGGAAGCACACGCTGCCTGGCAAGCATTTCGGCGTAACCAATGTCCAGCAGGTGAACGTCAACGATGGCGGTTGAGTCGAATTCATCGCTACGTGCCTTCAAACAGCCAACTGGTGCGAACATCCAGCCGACCACAGCAAAGTCTGCCACTCAGCCGCCTCTCATGGCTCCGCCACACTGGTTGCAAGCAACCGTGCCACCCGGTCAGTGCCACTGACCTGATCCGACAATCAACCCGTGCCACCCGCGTCGTCCCATGCTGTCGTAAAGAAACTTCGCCTCAGTGGACGTGTTTCTGAGTCGTTGACAGCCTAAACGCCTGTCCTACAACTTTGCGTAGCCTACCAGGAGTTGACCACAGTGGAACGCGATATCGATGCTGTCGTCGACACGCTGCGAAACACAGATAGAGGGTGTGCCCTGCTGATCGGCGCAGGAGTGTCCGCCAAAGCGGGGATCCCGTTGGCAAATGGTTTCGTCGGGCACATCGAGGAGTGTTTTCCGTCGGCGTACCAACGAGCATCGAAAAAGCTCTACCCGCACTGCATGGCAGAACTGACTCGCGGCGAACGGCACGGATTGATCAAGACGGCCGTCGACAACGCCCGGGTTAACTGGGCGCACATAGCGCTGGCACAACTCATAAAAACCGCAAGGATCAGTCGCGTCCTTACGGTCAACTTTGACCCGCTGGTGATGCGGGCGTGCGCTCTCGTCGGGGTCTATCCGGCGATCTACGACTTTGCAGCCTCCGACGACTTCAAGCCGGCATTCGTACCTGATCCAGCGATATTCCATCTACACGGGCAACACTCTGGATTCGTCCAGCTTCACACTGAGAATGAATTGTCGGATCACTTTGCTCGTCTGAAGCCAGTGTTTTCAGACGCCGGGACCGGGCGCCCGTGGCTCGTCGTCGGCTACAGCGGCGAGAATGATCCGGTGTTCGAGCATCTGGCCCAAGTCGAATCATTCGATCATGGACTGTACTGGATTGGCTACAAAGACTCTGAGCCTCCGGCTCACGTGCGGGAAAAACTGCTGCAGGATGGAAAAGAAGCGTGGTTCGTTCGGGGATTCGATGCCGACTCGTTCTTTGTGAAGGTCGCCCAGTCGCTCGACTGCTTTCCTCCCGAGTTCATTGCAAAACCCTTTTCGCACCTGAAGTCCGGTTTAGAACAGGTCGTACCTTTCGATGTAGATGAGGAATCGGACGTGGATCTCGTTGCGACGGTGAGTGGTCGCTTGCAGGAGGCAATTGATCGGTTTGAGGACCAACCGCAGGAGGTGATGTCAAGGTTTCTCGCTGGCGACTTCGAAGCTGTGGAGCGACTGACTGAAGCCTCAGTGTCGCCTTCTTTGGCTGTATCTGAACTAAGTTCATGGTCGATGATTCTTCGCGGCAACGCGCTGTCAGATCAGGCGAAGATGAAGAGCGGGGAGGAAGCCGACAGGCTCTTCGAGGAAGCCGGCCAGAAGTTCGACCGCGCCGTCGAGATCAAAGACGATAAACACGAGGCCTATTACAACTGGGGCAACGCGCTGTCGCATCAGGCGAAGGTGAAGAGCGGGGAGGAAGCGGACAGGCTTCTTGAGGAAGCCGGCCAGAAGTTCGCCCGAGCCATCGTGATCAAAGGCGACGCCCACGACGCCTACAACAACTGGGGCATCGCTCTGTTCGGTCAGGCGAAGATGAAGGGCGACGAGGAAGCGGGCCGGCTCTTCGAGGAAGCCGGCCAGAAGTACGCCCGCGCCGTCGAGATTAAAGACGACAAACACGAGGCCTACTACAACTGGGGCATCGCGCTGTCGGAACAAGCGAAGATGAAGAGCGGGGAGGAAGCGGATCGGCTCTTCGAGGAAGCCGGCCAGAAGTTCGCCCGCGCCGTCGAGATTAAAGACGACAAACACGAGGCCTACTACAACTGGGGCATCGCGCTGTCGGAACAAGCGAAGATGAAGAGCGGGGATGAAGCGAACCGGCTCTTCGAGGAAGCCGGGCAGAAGTACGCCCGAGCCATCGAGATCAAGGACGACAATCACGAGGCCTACAGCAACTTTGGTGCCGCGCTGTCGGATCAGGCGAAGATGAAGAGCGGGGAGGAAGCGGACAGGCTCTTCGAGGAAGCCGGCCAGAAGTTCGCCCGAGCCGTCGAGATCAAGGACGACGCGCACCAGGCCTACTACAACTGGGGCAGCTCTCTGTTGGGTCAGGCGGGGTTGAAGAGCGAGCAGGAAGCCGACAGGCTCTTCGAGGAAGCTGGCCAGAAGTTCGCCCGAGCCGTCGAGATCAAAGAAGATTTTCACGAGGCCTACAACAACTGGGGCGGCGCACTTTGGATTCAGGCGAAGATGAAGATCGGCGAGGACTCAGACAGGCTTTGCAAAGAGGCCGAGCGGAAGTTTGGCTGTGCCGTCGAGATTAAACCTGACAAGCATGAGACCTACTTCAACTGGGGCACCATGCTGTCGGCTCAAGCGTCGATGAAGAGTGGCGAGGAAGCGCGCAGGCTCTTCGAAGAAGCCGGTCAGAAGTTCGCCCGCGCCGTCGAGATCAGACCTGTCAGATACGATGCCCTCGGCAACTGGGGAGTCATGCTGACGTCTCAGGCGTCGATGAAGAGCGGCGAAGAGGCGGACCGGCTCTTCGGGGAATCGCTGATTCACCTAGAAACAGCTCACGCGCTTAATCCGAGCGAGAGTTACAATCTCGCATGTCTCTGCGCCCTAACTGGACGGCAGGATGATTGTCGACAACACCTTCTGAATGCGCGAGGAGCGGGCACGCTTCCCGATGCGTCGCATTTGGCGAAGGATACGGACTTGCTGTCAGTCCGGTCGCTCGACTGGTTTGCGGAATTCTCGTCACCGTGACTTCGCCACAGTTATTGTCGCGGAGACGATCGCCATCAAAGTTCTCCACAGAATCTCAATGCGGGGGGTGGCACGGGTTGATTGAACCCCATCAGTGGGTGGCCCTGTTGCTTGCAACCAAGGCGGCGAAGCCGCAGGAGGACTGGGGCACTTACGTTGATGCTTTCACTGCGTTTGACCGGGGCCGGATCAAAGAACTGGACCACGCGTGCATGAGCTCGGTGTGACTGGACTCCGTAGCGAGACTGGTGTGTGTGAGGGTCGTCAATGATCGACCTCGTCCGCGCGACAACGCACACGTACTTCTGCGTCCCACCAGCACACTTAGCGTTTGAGGCTCATCATGCGGCGAGCTCGTTCCTGATCCTGGAAGCGTGACTCGATCTCAGCATCGTTTGATGCCGGACGGCTCAATGCGTCGCTGAGCGACTGTTTCGCCCCATCAACATCGATGTCGGACGTCGGTATGCACCGGGCGGTCAGCAGTGTGACTGTCTCACCGGTGATCTGTACGAAGCCACCATCCAGAAAGTATGAGCGCTCGCCGTCGGCGTTGCGGACATGCAGTTCGCCACAACCCAGGCGTCCCACCAGTGGGGCACGTCCGGGCAGCACGCCCGCCTGGCCGTCGAACAGTGGGAACTGCAACGACTCGACCGGCTCATCGAGAAACGTCGTTTCCGGTGTCACAACGACGAGTTGAAGTTCGCTTGCCATGAGTCTGCTTTGTTGAAACGAATCCGGTTACGTGGCCACAGCGAAATCACGCTTCCGCCGCCATGCGTTCGGCCTGTTCGGCGGCTTCATCGACGGCACCGATATACATGAAGGCCGATTCCGGAAGATGGTCCCACTTGCCGTCGCAGATTTCTTCGAAGCTGCGAATCGTGTCTTCCAGCGGTGTGATCTTTCCGGCCTTGCCGGTGAACACCTCGGCCACAAGGAATGGCTGAGACAGGAACCGCTCGAGCCGACGTGCACGATGCACGATCAGCTTGTCCTCTTCGGCCAGTTCGTCGACGCCCAGAATCGCGATGATGTCCTGCAGTTCGCGGTAACGCTGCAGAGTCACCTGCACCCGACGGGCGACATCGTAGTGCCGTTGTCCGACGTACTGCGGGTCGAGCACTCGACTGGACGAAGCCAGCGGGTCGATGGCCGGGTAGATACCTTTTTCCGTGATCTTTCTTTCGAGGTAAATGAAGGCGTCGAGATGGCTGAACGCGGTGGCTGGAGCGGGGTCGGTCGGGTCATCGGCCGGGACGTAAACGGCCTGCACCGAGGTGATCGCGCCCTTCTTTGTCGACGTAATCCGTTCCTGCAGACCACCCAGCTCTGTACCAAGAGTCGGCTGGTAACCCACGGCACTGGGCATGCGGCCCAGAAGGGCAGACACTTCCGCGCCAGCCTGCGAAAAGCGGAAGATGTTGTCGACGAACAGCAGCGTGTCAGCACCAGTGGCATCGCGGAACCACTCGGCCATTGTCAGCGCCGTCAAGGCGACCCGTAAACGGGCGCCGGGCGGTTCGTTCATCTGGCCAAAGACCATCGTGGTCTGCTCGATGACAGATCGCCCCGTGTCACCGATCTTCGTGTCCTGCATTTCGAGCCACAGGTCGTTCCCTTCGCGAGTCCGTTCACCAACACCTGCGAAGACTGAATAACCACCGTGGGCACTGGCAATTCGAGCAATCAGCTCGGTCAGAATGACCGTCTTGCCCAGGCCGGCTCCACCGAACAAACCGGCTTTACCACCACGCACGAACGGCGTCAGCAGGTCGACAACCTTGATCCCTGTTTCGAAGATTTCCGTCTTGGAACTCAGGTCTTCCAGTTTCGGGGCGTCGCGGTGAATCGGCCACTTCTCTTCCGTGGTCACATCCCCACGACCGTCGATCGTCTCTCCAAGAACGTTAAAGACTCGTCCAAGCGTCTCTTTGCCCACTGGAACCGAGACAGGTTCCCCGGTGTCGACGGCTTCCATTCCGCGCGCCATACCGTCGGTTGATCCGAGTGCGACGCAACGAACGCGACCGCCACCAAGGTGCTGCTGGACTTCACCCGTCACATTGATGTGAATGCCCTTAAGCTCTGTGTCGACGATCAGAGAATTGTAGATATTCGGCAGCGCATCTTCGGCGAACTCGACGTCGAAGGTCGAACCAATGATCTGCGTGACGTGACCGGTGTTCTTTTCTGTCGCGGTTGCGGTTGCCATCGTATTCCGTCTGATTCAGAGGAGTTCGTACATGTGCTCGCCATTGTGTCGCGGATTACCGACGAGCGTGTGTTCTCGGGGATTCACAACAAAGTCCAGGTGTTCAAGCGGCAATTGGCCGATGAGGACTGGGCAGCTTTCATCGACTTCCATGACATCCATCGTGCACGATCGGCCTTGAATCGTGAGTCGCACTGCACCGTAAATCGTCGTCTCACTCGCTCCAGATGTTGCTACGACTTTTTTCGTCGAAAACGGCATCAGGCCAAGCTGTTCGATCATTCGCCTCGGCAGCCCGACAAGAGTGCAGCCGGTATCGACCAACGCGTCTTCAACATTAACTGTCCTGACCTCATCCTCGCCGATCTGGCCATTCTGGGCGCTCCAGAGGTCCGGAAAATTTTGCAGGATCACGGGCGTCGTGACTCGCCCCATCTCAGGCTCCTTGTTCGGACCGGTGTTGCTCATTCAGAGTTCCTCCAGCCCATATCTTACCAACGTGGCGATCGCCTGCAGCACAATTCACGATCATTCAAGTGCGGCCGCTCCGCCGATGATTTCACTTAGTTCGGATGTAATCTGTGTCTGTCGTGCCCGGTTATATTGCATCGATAGAGTACTGATCATGTCGCCGGCGTTCTCAGTTGCGCCCTTCATGGCGACCATGCGGGCAATCTGCTCGCTGACCGCCGCGTCCAGGAAGCACTTAAACAAACGAGCCTTGAACGCGGCCGGTACGATCTCTTCCAGAATGTCTTCAGGTGACGGCAGGAATTCGTAGTCGACTCCCCCACCGTCCGTTTTTTCGTCGTCGTCGCCACCCAGTGATCCAATCGGCAGCAGGGTCTCGACGACAGCAGACTGGCGCGACACGGTCTTAAACTTCGTGTATGCCACATCGAGTCGGTGGATTTCGCCCTTAACGAATCCTTCCACGTAACGATCGGCGATCTCTTCGACTTCGTCGAAGGTCGGCTTGTCTTCGAAGTTCAGGAACGTGCGATTGAATTCGAAGCCCTGAAACTTCAGGAAGTTGATCCCGCGTTTTCCGGCGACTTCCAGCGAAAGTTCTTCACTGTCCGCTGCATCCTTAATTCGACGAGTGACATTTCGTAGAACACTGCCGTTGTAGCCGCCGCACAGCCCGCGGTTGGAAGTCAGGACAAGCAGCACATTCTTCGTCTGCTCATCCGGCTGAGTCAGAAGCGGGTGCGAAAAACTCAGATCCGAGTTCGACAGGTCGGCAACGATCTGGGAGATCTTCTCAGTGTACGCAGCCGCGTCGCTCGCTCGGTCCATGGCTTTCTTGAATCGCGCCGTCGCGATCAGCTCCATGGTCCGGGTGATCTTCCGGATGTTCTTGACCGCCTTAAGGCGTTTAATAATGGCTCGTGCTTTGGCCATTCGAATTGGTCCACAGGGGTTGCTGCTGTCGGGCAGCGAGCAAAGTTGTTTCTATGAGATCTGTTTTGCGGCTTAGCCGCCGTCTGGTTCAGTCCCCGTCAAAACGCCCTTCCAGCGTCTTGACGAATTCGGCCAGAGCGTCTTTGAGTGAATCCACAAGTTCGTCGCTCAACGCACCCGTCTCGATAATCGCATCCCGAACTTCGGACTTCTGCTCGCGAACAAACCGCAGCAGTTCGACTTCAATCTCCGCAACCTTCTTGACCGGCACCGTATCGAAGTAGCCGTACGTTCCGGCGAAGATACTGATGGCCTGGTCGGCAAAGTGAAGTGGAGCGAACTGCGGCTGCTTCAACAGTTCCACCATGCGGTATCCGCGGTCGAGCTGCAGTTGCGTGGCCTTATCGAGTTCAGTGCCGAGCTGAGCAAACGCTTCCAGTTCGCGAAACGCCGCAAGGTCAAGTCGCAGTGAACCCGCGACTTTCTTCACGGCCTTCGTCTGAGCGTTACCACCGACCCGCGACACCGATATACCAACATTGATGGCCGGTCGAACACCCGCGAAGAACAGGTCCGGTTCAAGGTAGATCTGGCCGTCGGTAATCGAGATCACATTGGTCGGGATGTAGGCGGAGACCTCACCTTCCAGTGTCTCGATGATGGGCAGGGCGGTCATCGAACCGCCGCCCAGTTCATCGCTGAGTTTGACGGCTCGCTCCAGCAATCGACTGTGACAATAAAACACGTCACCGGGATATGCTTCACGCCCCGGAGGACGTCGCATCAGCAGTGACAGTTCGCGATAAGCCTGAGCCTGTTTTGTCAGGTCGTCGTAAACGACCAGCGTGTGCTTGCCCTGATGCATGAAGTGTTCGGCCATCGCCGCACCGGCATACGGGGCGATGTACTGCACGGGAGCCGGGTCTGAAGCGGACGCCGCAATCACGATCGTGTAGTCCATGGCGCCGTGCTCGGTCAGAGCTTCGACAACGGCGGCAACGTTCGCGGCTCGCTGACCACAACCGACGTAGACGCAAATAACGTCTCCGCCTTTCTGGTTGATAATCGTGTCGACCGCGACGGCCGTCTTGCCGGTCTTACGGTCACCGATGATCAACTCACGCTGGCCACGCCCGATGGGTGTCATCGAGTCGACAGCTTTGATACCCGTCTGCAGCGGCTGCTTCACCGGTTGCCGACCGGCGATTCCCGGCGCGATCGTCTCAACTGGGCGAGTTTCACTGCTGACAATCGGACCTTTTCCATCCAGTGGATTACCCAGCGGATCGACGACTCGACCAATCAGCGCATCACCGACAGGCACGGACAACAGCGCGCCCACAGTTTTGACTTCGTCGCCTTCTTTAATGTCTCTGAAGGGACCCAGCAGGATGACACCCACGGAGTTTTCTTCGAGATTGAACACCAGGCCGCGGACACCATTCTGGAACTCGACCATCTCGCCCGCCATCGCGGACCTCAGGCCGTACACACGCGCGATGCCATCGCCGACTTCCAGGACACGCCCAACTTCGCTGGTCGCGATCTGCCCCTGAAAGTCTTCAATCTCCTTCTGGAGGACTGAAGCGATCTCGTCCGCTTTGAATTTCATGGAGACTCCTCTGCTGCATCCGCTTCGCGAGTTGATTCAGGCGATTACGGAGCGAGCCGTCGTAAACACTGTTCCCAACGCGGATCACGAGACCACCAATGAGTCTCGGGTCCGACGCGGTTTCGATAATCGGTTCACAATCAAACACGTCCGCGATCCGGTTGCGGACTCGTTCGACCGCAGCGTCTTCCAATGGCTGAGCACTCAGCACATGGACACGCTGCTGGTTGTTTCGTTTTTCGTTTTCAAGTCGCGAGGCTTCCAGAATGACCGGCAGTAATGCCAGTCGATCGTGCCGAGCCAGAACGCGTAGAAAGTTCACAAACGCCGAACTTCCCCGAGTGCCGACAACGCGTTCGATCACAGCGATCGACTCGTCTCGATTCATCAGTCCGCTGGTCAGCAGGTGGTTGAACTCGGCACTCGAATCCAACACGTCCTCGACGAAAGAGCCGAACTCCTCGAGATCACCCGAGGCATCCAGATAGGCAACCGCGTAAACGTGCGCAATCGCCTGCGAACTGGGATCTTCCAGTACGCTTTTGACTTTGGCGTTTTCCGACACGTCTGCCATGTTGACCTCGTCGAGTGACCGCATGCCATCGGCGTGCGGCCAGATAATTCAATTCGCTGAGACTTCCGCGAGTGCTTCATCAACCAGACGCTGGTGATCGTCACTCGTGAGCGATCGAGCGAGGACCTTTTCGGTCGCCGCCACCACGTTGTCTCGCATATGTTCGAAGATCGCGTCCAAGGCCTGATCTCGAGCCCGGCCGATATCATCCAGAGCCCGATTCCGTGTGGTCTCAGCCTCTGTATTCGCGGCAGCAATAATATCCGTCTTCGTGCGTGCCGCGTCCCGTCGAGCTTCAGCGATGATCTCGTCCACATCGCCCTGAGCCGACTTCAACTTTGTTTCGTATTCGGCCAGCATCTGTAGAGCGCGATCCCGATCGGCCTGAGCGTCACCCAGCAGCTTCCGGTATTTCGACTCGCGGTTATCGAGTCCCTCAACCAGCGGTCCCCAGGCAACCTTCTTCAACACAAAGACAAACAACACAAACGTGATGAGCGACCACAAAACCAGATCGCGTTCCCAGCCAATCGGAACACCGGCGTCGTGTTCGCCATGATCGCCACCGTCACTGTCACCGGCAGGAGCCGGGTCATCAGCAGCGGTCACGATGTCCGGTATTGCCGGGCTGACGACCAGAGCGAACGCTCCAATCAGTGCCAGAAACCAGATGCGGGTGGATTGCCACTTTTGCATCGCAGGGCCTCGCGAATAGTCAGACTCCACGCCGGTCAGCCTTCGGATATTCGAAGGCACAGGTGCGAGGTCGGAGATCAGGCTGCCAGACAGACGATCAGGGCGAAGAATGCGGCACCTTCGATGAGAGCGGCCGCCACGATCATCGCACCACGAATATCGCCGGCCTTCTCTGGCTGACGCGCCATGCTTTCCACGGCGGATGAACCGATCTTTCCAATACCGTATCCGGCACCGAGCAGGACAATGCCGGCTCCGATGGCTGCCGAATTCAAAGTCTCGGCCGCTCCGGCACCATCCTGGGCAAACGCTGGGACGGCAAAGCCGAGCATGACCACAGAGGCCATAGTGACGAGCTTGACTGCTTGTGACATGTCGTTCAATCTCCTTGTGTCAGGACCGCACTGTGAAAACTTCTTGTACGCAGAGGGAAAACATCCCTCTTAAGTTCAATACATCCACCGGCTGCCACGATCACGATCAGTGCTTGTGAATGCAGGAAGACAGGAAAATCGTCGTCAGGTACGCAAAAACATAGGCCTGCAGGAACGACACGAACAGCTCCAGCAATCCGATCAGAACCTGCCCAACGACGCTGGCAGGTGCGACGAGTAACTGCATCGGTTCGCCAGCGACCCCTTCATACGCAATGAAGCCCAGGATCACACCGACCACCGTGTGGCCGCCCATGATGTTGGCAAACAGACGCACGGCAAGCACGCCATGCTTGACGAGCAGCCCAAACACCTCGATGACCCAGATCAGTAAACCGATAACGAACTTCATGGCTCCTTCGAGACCAAGTTCGAGCCAGAAATTACTCAGAAAGTTGCCCACTCCACCGAGGTGTTGCACACCCTGATACAGGTTGAACCCAAACGCAGAAACTGCCAGCACACCGGTCACACAGATCGACCCGGTCGGCGACCCCAGCATCGGAATGGCACCGAGCAGGTTGCAGAACAGGATGTAGAAGAAACAGCTCAGAATGAAGGGCAGGAACTGATCGGCGTAGTGCCCCTTATGTGTTGCCGAGCCGTGGTCGTCATGTTCGCCGTGATCGTCATCGTGTTCATGGTGGCCATCACCAATGGTCGGACGGACGACTTCGTCTCGCACGAACAGGGCGATGGATTCCCAGAAATTCCAGAACCGACCCTGTGTTGGTTCCCCGGTCTGCACTCGCTTTGCCAGGCCCCGGAAGATCAGCAGCGTAAGCACTGCGGCGACAACCTGCAGCACCATGAATTTGGTGATCTGAAAGTGAACACCCGGGATCATTGGTAGGGGAATACCGGTTGCACCCGCCCCCACGTGAACGTGAGGGTTGCCTTCAAACCACTTCGCGAGATCCACTCCGAGACCTAATGGCATCTCGAAGAATGGAAAGTCACGAACGTGATGAAAATGGTCAGGACCTGCGGCCATGAATTCCCACCATGAAACAACTGAACCGGTCGAACAAACGAACCAGTCAAAAACACGTGGCCTGAATCACTCAGGCCTATCCTGCTCACGCACCACGAGTTGTGTCTCGAAGGCCAGCGTCAACAGGTAAAAGGCAATCAGCCAGACGTGGAACTCTGACATCCCAACGTCAGGCCATTTGAACTTAACAACCAGAACACCAGTCAGAACAAACAACAGGCGAATCCCACCAGCAGCCAGCATGAATGTGGACTGAGATTCGCCCGCCCAGCTTCGGACAGTGACTGCCAGGTAACCAGGCAACAAACATAACCCTGCAGCCGCGGATAAGCCGATCAGTCCGGCCTGATTCGCAATCCACCAGGCCGGTCCGGCCAACAACAGCCAGAACAGAATTCCGAAGAGTGTCAGCCGGACGGCATTTCGCAAAGCGGAACGTTCCGAGCGTTGGCTGTCAGGCGGAAAACTCACTTCTCCAGATCTCTAATGAGCTGCTGCAGTCCTCGAAATGCCAGATACCCGCCCATCAATGCCCCAAGGATCGTGAACCACGGCATTGTGCCGTATTTCCGATCCAGCCAGAGTCCACCACCGGCTGGCAATGCCAGCTCTATGGCAATTGAGGTGACCTGGGTAGACCACCTCATCGCATCGGCGACGGAGGATTGACTGTCAGGTTTGTGCATTCCGAATCTCCCACGAACGCCAGCCGCCCGGTGGAGGGCGGGGAGTCTATGGAGGGCCTGTCAGAGTGTCAAAGACACGGCGCCGAATCCTTTCGACTTTTCCCAATTCCGGTTCTCGCGAATTCCGATCAGCGAGATCTGGCTGCGGCGGCAAGCTCTGACAGCGTCCCAATATGCAACGCTGTTAAGGATTTTCTTGCGGAGAACACAGGGCGTTCGTGGTAGCCGAAGTCGCCAGCGTCTGTGTTGTTTATCAAGTGATTTGTCCTGAGTTTCTGTGAATCTCTTGTGTTTGTGAACCTCAGCTCCGGCTGCGCCTGGTGAGGGCCGACGCGACGGCGAGACGAACGGGGCTTTCGAACAATTATCCAACGGCAGGATGCGCCCGCTCGTGGGGACTCTGCCACGGGGTTTGCGTCTTCTTGATCGTGTTGAGGATCACCAGCAGCTTTCGCATGCACGCGGTCACTCGGACTTTGAACAGTTTGCCCTGGGACTCCAGCCGCTGGTTGAACTCACGCAGTGCCGGGTTCCACCTCATGGCCGTCACCGCCGCCATGTAGATCACAGCCCGCACGCGGGCCCGGCCGCCGAAGATGCTGCGTTTGCCTCGCTGTTTGCCACTGTCGCGATTGAACGGAGCCAGTCCGGCCAGCGCGGCGATCTCCTGACGGTTGAGTTCGCCCAGTTCCGGCAGGTCCGTGATGAGCGTCGCGGCCGTGACCGTGCCCACTCCGGGAACGCTCGACAGCAGTGCCGCCTGATTCTTCCACTGCTCGTCCGAGTCGATGCGTTGGGCGATCTCCTCATCGAGTTCCGCGATCTGCGACTCGATGACCTTGAGCACCTTGCGGATGCTTTTGATCGCGGGTTTTGCAGTGACCTGCTCGAGCCGATTGGACTCCATCGTCCGCAGATCAACCAGTTGCCGGCGACGCAGAACAAGCTGCTGCAGTTCGACGTGTGGCTGCGAGAGAGGCGACAGAGTGCGGGGCCGAATCTGCTCACCGAAGCGGGTGATGACCGCAGCGTCGATGCGATCGGTTTTGGCCAGGATACCCAGCGCCTGAGCGAAGCGTCTGACCTGCCGCGGATTGACCCGGGCCACGTGATACCCGGCCACGAGCAGTTCTCCAACCAGCAGATTTTCATAGCCGCCGGTGGCTTCCAGAACGATGAGTGCCTGACCGGCTTCAGGCAGTTTCTTCAGAAGGTTTGTGATCTCCTTTGTGTTGTTTTTGATCTCCAGGGACTTCTTCCCGGGGAGAGCGACTTCGAGGGTCCTCTTGGCGACATCAATTCCGACGACAGTCAGAGAATTTTCATCCATGGTTTTGTCCCGGTCTCGCGAATGCGAGCTCGCTGCAGATTTGCAACGGCTCTGGCGTCTGTTCGGGCTCGAACCAAAACCCTGACCGCGATCCAGCTGGCGAACGGCATCACTGGTGCCGGGAGTTTGTCGATCTGCAGTCAGGCCCTCTGAGCCGTCAGGAATCTCCCTTCCTTCGGCAAGCAGGGAAACATCAAAATCAAACATACGAGACTTTGGCGAACCGGTCCGGCCCGAACGGCCAAGGGCGTGACTCGCGATCCTCGTCGGATCAGGACGTGCTTGTGGAAATGCGGGCACATTGACCTGGTGAAAGAAGGCCTCCGACGCGAAAAGACGGACGTTGACCGCGAGACGTGGAATCGCGTCCAACGACTGCTGGGCGACAGCCAGTACCAGTCAGTTGATCTGACCTACGCCGGTGAGTTGATTGAGTGTGGCCATTGCGGTCATCCGATCACGGGCGAGCGGAAAGAGAAGCAAACCAAGCGAGGAATTGCTGAGTATGTCTATTACCGCTGCACGCAATACAACAAGGGCGACCATCCGAGGACGCGGTTGAACGAGAAGGAGTTGGACAGTCAGGTATTGGCGCTGTTCGATGAAATGAAGATCGCGGACGACGATGTTCGAGACTGGTTCGTCCGTGTGCTGCGCAACAAAACTCGTAAAGACCAACAGGATTCGCAAAAGCAGCGAGCGGAATTGCAGCGGCAATTGACTGTCGCGATCAATCAGCAGGACTAACTTGTAAACCTGCGGCTCCACAATGAAATTGACCGCGAGACGCTCGCCCGCAAGATGCCCGAACTCCGAGATCGAGAAGCGGATTTGAAGCTCTCGATTGAGACGCTCGACCGCTCACACAAGGAAAAATCCGACATCGCGGTGAAAGCGTTTGAACTTTCGCAAAGCCCTCGTGAGCGGTGGGTTACGGCGGATTACAGCACGAAGCGAAGAATACTCGAAATCCTGTGTTTGAACCTTCGCCTCGACGACGTAACTCTTGTCCCTGAATGGAGAAAGCCCTTCGACGTACTCGTCAAAGGGCTTGATCCGAAAGATATTCGGGATGACAGGATTTGAACCTGCGACTTCCGGCTCCCAAAGCCGGCGCTCTAGCCAAGCTGAGCTACATCCCGCTGTGTGTCCTCATTGCTGAGAAACTGAATTGTTGAGGTGGATGATATCTGACACGGCCTGGATTACCAGGTTCACGGCTCCTCGACTGGCTCGACGTTCAACATGATTCGGTCACCGCTCGCCAGAAGTTCGACGAAACGGCTTTGCGGGTCCAGACGCATCGAGTGAATCGAAATACTGCCCGGCAATGACTGGTCCAGAAGCGGACTGCCATCCGATTTTCGAAACAACATCAGACGCAGACTCTCACTGGGTATTCCCAGTGGGTTGCTGGACGGTCTCAGCGTCAGGAGGAAGGGGCTGCTCGATAGCTGGTCGAGAATCAAATACTGATTGGAAAGTGACTGTCTCCAAAGCTGCTTGCCGGTGGTCGCGTCAAAGGCCAGTAAGTGTCCGGAAATCAAGGCGCTTCGTAGTGACGGGGCCTGATAGTCACGCTCGACGTCGCCATTCAGGATGACGTACCAGCGGCTCTCGTCTCGCAGCACTGAGAAATCAGACTTGCCGATTCGGAGTGAGGCCGGAATCCGGTCAAACGACTGGAGTGCTCCTGTCTGTAGATCCAGCACAGCGAACATCCCGCGGTTCCGCATCACGGCCAGACGGTTGCGACCGACCATCCCGAACGCGTGCTCCGCTTCGAATTCGTGACTCCAGACAGGCGTATCAGCCTCCGGGTTTCTCGATTCCACAGTGATTACCTCGCCCGCCTCGTCCATGTTGGCAGTGACAGTCTGGTCGCCGATCTGCGCCAGTGGCGAATGGAGTTGTTCCGGAGCATCTTTCAGTCGCCGGCCACTGAGGGCATCGTAAGATGCGGCGACCTGACCATTGCGACGGACAAGGCAGATCATGGAACTCGTCGCGTGTACGCGCACGGTGCGTGGCGCCGGATCGAGTTGCCACAGCAACTCACCGGACAGGGTGTCAAATACAGACAACGATTTTCTGCCACGACTGCACACGTAGCTGGAATTGACGATGGGCAGAGGATCGTTGGCGCTGGCAGTCAGCCGGTTGATCCAGTCAGTGCCCGGCTGGAGTTTCACGGCTTTGACCTTCGGGAACTTCAGCGGAGAATCAGGCACGTCGACCGACCGGGTCCACAGAACTCGGCGATCTGGAATGGACAGACAATTGAGCACGCCACGGTGCAGCACCAGCAGCATTGGGCCGGCTCGCCGCACGCTCAGATTCCGCCCGCCTCCTGAGTTTCCGCGTATCACAACGGACCACGCCAAGTCGCCGTTGCGACGCTCGATCAGCGAGAGGCGTCTGGCTTTCCCGTCTCCACTGACCTGGATTCGATAACGAGAGCCAGCCGGCGAATCGCCGTCCACCGGGTCAACTCCGAACGTCGTCGGCCTTGAGTAACTTCCGCCGGATCGAGTCACGACGACGCGTAGCTGCTGCGAAAGCGGCCATTGATCTTCCTCCGATGCGCGATACTCGGCAGCCCGTGTCTCGAAAACCTGGCGCAGCTCAGTCAGTCGAGTGGTGAATGGAGTCTCTAAAGACAAGCGTGTCGCCAGTCGTTCGGCACGCGTTATGTTGTTTTGCAGCTCGCTTTGATCAATGAAGTTCTGGAGGTTCAGTTCGATCTGTTGCGCCATGGCCCGCGTGGCCACTTCCGGATCATTGGATTCTGTCATCCGTTTGAGCCAATGACTGGCCCGCGCGAACTGCTTCTGTTCGATGGCTTCCTCTGCAAGTCTCGCCTGCAGCAGGGCCGCCGACGGATGGAAGGCGTACAGTCGAGCCCGGCGCTCACGGATCAGCTCGGAAGCACCAGTTTCATTCAGTCGCGTGGAAATGGCCGTGCCCGCCACCCGACGTTGTGTGGAAGACAGTTGTGACCACGCCAGCGTGAGACGCTCTTCCATCCAGGCGAACAGCGAAGACGTGACGCTCGGGTGGCCGAGCATTTTGACCAACGGCCTGGTTTCGAACGTGTCCCGTTCGATCAACAGTGCGAGGGCCTCATCCGGGTGGCCGGTGCGCAACAGGACTTCAATCGCCAGTTGCTCGTTCCGGAGCGACTCGTCCGCCGATCCCGCGAGTTCTTCGAGTTCGCGAACAAGGGACAGACTGGCTGCGGGGGCTGACTCAAGATTCTTGAGAATCGCCTGGGCGAGCAGCGATCGTAACTGAGTGCGGATTTGCGGGTCCGGCGAAGTTGCAAGACCCTCCTTCAGGACGATCATGGCGCGGTCGAATTTTCCGCGCGCCAATGCGAGCCGAGCGTCCAGCAAAGCCGTCGCCGGATCATGTCGGCCCAGCGACCGGGCCGCCGACAGACGCTGTTCCAGGACAGTTGTCTGCTCAAATGCCTGCAGTTCGGACGGGTGATGCGAGATCAACATGCCGCGGTACATCGCCAGGTTGCCGAGTGGTCGACCGTTTTCGGGTAATGTGAGGCGGTCGGCGATTTTGCCGTTGGTCAGATCGATCCGCAGCAGCCTCGATTTTTGCGTTGGCAGCCACAAGGAATTGTCGGTGATGACTCCTCGTCCTGATGGAACACCGACTTCGCGGGGGAGATCGGTATCCCACTCGCGCTTCCCTTTCAATCCGTACGCCACAACAGCGTCGTTCTCGACGACGATGGCCCGGTTGTCAGACACTCCGGCAAGATATCGCCCGTTGCCACGTGCCTTCTGCCAGAGGCGCTCGCCGGAGAACAGGTCAAGACACGCAATCACGCTGGACGACGGGTCGTCCTGGGTGCGTGACTCGGCAGGCGTGACGAAGACATGACGTCCGGCGATGATCGGCGCCGATGTCGCCCAGCGGCTGTTCATTGGTTCGCTGGCGGTTGACGGCAGACCAGAGTCCGCGAAGGGATCAAAGGAAGGCGTCAGCAGACTGCGTTTCTTTTTCGCGTAGCGGTGCGTCCACAGCAATGTGCCAGTGCTGCGATCGACAGCAACCAGCCAGCCAACGTGAGTCGGGCAAACGACGACTCCGTGTGCCACTGAGGGTTGAGCCGACCAGATACGTCGCACCAGATCGCGATCCGGCTGATGATCCGCGAACGCCAGCAACTGTGACCAACGTGCCGAACCCGTTCCGGAGTCGAGGCAATAGAGCCGCACGTCCCTCCCCTTCATCGCGACGACGAACAGATCGTCACCCACGGGAAGCGGAGCCCCCATAAAGAAAAGCCCGGTCAACGGACTGCTGAGCAGGTCGGTCGATTCCGGACCTCCCACCTGCCACGCAATCCGACCGGTTTGAACATCGCAGGCGGTCAGGCGATTCGCGGATTCACTGCCTGGTTCAGGGGTTTCGTCGATGCCCACGCCGTTCCGCATACTCGTGCGTCCCAGTGTGAGAATGGCATCGTCCTCGACATAAAACACATAGCGGCCATCACTACTGATCAGTCCGTGCGCGGCATTCTGATAGAGAAACTGACTCAGCGGCCCGGCCGATTCGCCAACAGCGACACCACCACTCTCGCCAAGTAACTGCGGAATTGCCCAATCACCAGCGGTCACTCGCCGACTCTGCCTGGGCGATGACGATTCCAGCAGGCGTTCAACCGAACCCCGCTCATCGGTTGCCCATAAACGCTGTCCGGTAGCCGCATCAACAACCTCGATCCCACGGACCGTTCGGCTGATGACCCGACCGGCCACGCAGATTGGTGCGGCGGCGGGAACACTCGCTGCGCGTCTTTCGGTCAGGGATTCGATCATCTCGTCGATCGAGTCTCGCAGACGACTGCTGGAAACGGTTGAAACGACCCAACGGGGAATCAACACCGGCTCGCCGCCTGGTGCTCTCGCATGCCGAGCGGCGTTTCCACCGGACAAACGCCACTCGTTGACCAGTTCGGGCTGAGCGGTGATCAGGCTGGCGGCCAGCGCGTCGACTGTCTCATCCGCCGCGGTATCGGCTGGTGCATCTTCGGAACCGCCCTCAAGACCCGTGATGGAAAGCACGAGCCGAATGCGCTTCCGAAACGCCGGATCGTCCGTACCAGGTGCGCTGGCTTCGTGGAGCAGCAGTAACCAACGTGCCGCGAGGGCGAAGTCCCCTCGATCAAGTAGACGAGTCGCAAGACGGCTTGCAGCCGCGTATCCGGCCGACGTTCCGAAGTAGCGACTGGCGACACGACTCAGACTGTTCAACTCACCCGACTGCACGGCGTCGTTGAGTCGGCTGCGTGCACGTCCTCCAACCTGCTCCTCCCGCTCATGACGCTGCTCTTGAGGGAGACGCACAAGCAGCCGCGCGGACTCCAGCCGACCGGATCGCAGCGAACCGTCCCGCTTCCGAACCAGTGAGTCTTCCTGACCATCATCTTTAGCGCGGTCGTGCCACTGGCCAAGGAACTTCAGTACTTCGTCCCACTGATCGGCGTCGGCCGCCACTGCCGCTTTTTCCCAGACATCCTGACGGGCCTTGCGGACGGGGGCTCGCTTGTCCAAATCATCAAGCTTCGGCCCGGTTTCATCCGTGTCCGGAATCGGCGTGTCACCGGGAGGTTGAAGTCCGGGCGGGGCCTGAAGAAAAACCTGTTCGCCAGGACCAACGGGCTCCAGAGCGAATTCCGGCTGCTGGTTCTCACCCGGAGCACCGTCAGCACGAGGTATCACTGGCGGTTCAGCCCGAGCCATACCCAGGCAGAGTGTGCCCAGAAGCACCGCGACCGCGAACGGAGTGTTAAGGGCGTTTTGGCGTGGCATGAGTGTGTAGCGCAATGAAGGCAGGCAACCCGCTGAGAGTTCCGCCTTCGGGTAAAGACACCGGTATGCTCCGCTTGCAAACGGAATTCCAGCACAGCCGCGCCAGTATATCCCCCGGTTGAGCCACTTCCACACAGGCCCGTCACATGCAGCCATTTCAAGCACAGTTGGCAACAGTTGGGCTGCCGGGGAAATCGAATGCAGTCAGCCGGGCTGAGTCGCTTGTGCCGTCTTAGCCACCTGTAGCAAATCTGAAGAGAGAACCTCTGTGTCGCACGATGTGCCACGTATCCGAGGTCTCCATGACATGAGATGTGATCATTCTCGCCGTGTGGTATATCGTGAGCCGTTCGCTCTGGCCGTCTCAACATAGCTGGATCCGCCAGAATTCAGACACAAGCGAACGGGCTGAATTCTGGTGAATCCAGCTGCGGGCGAGAATGACAGCCACACCGCGTCACGTCGATGGCTCGGTATTCAAAACGGTGGTATCTCCATGCGAGTTGCGAGTCAGGTTGCTCCAGATAAGCCGACACTCCTGCATCATTCCGACGTGCCGGAGGCAGAACGCGTTCGTGAATACGGCGCGGGACAACACACGCCGATCGAACAGATTACCGTCAGCGAATCGACGACTGTCGAGTTCACGTGGACGATCGGCGAACGGTCAATTGAAACCGGTGGTCAACTGCTCGTTGTGTGGCGATGGCCCTTTGACTGGAGCGATCTGCAGCTCGACGACCCGGCCGCTGCAGGCTTCATGCGGGCTGAGGCGCATCGCAAGGGTGGCAGCACTGCCGATGTGGAGATATCTCTGAGCTACAACTGGATCGCCGGAATCGAACCCTGGCATCATCAGATTCAAGTCCGCGTCCAGTCAGGAGACCTGAAGACTGGCGACCAGGTACGTCTCGTCTGCGGGGACTCATCGGCAGGAAGTTCCGGCTGGCGGGCCCCGACCTGTGTCGCGGACCGTTGCCGATTCCTCATGCTGGTTGATCCGGCAGGCGACGGAACACGACATCGGCTGGTCGACGCACCGCCGTTCCGCGTCGTCGCCGGACCGCCCAGTCGACTTGCGGCAGTCATTCCGTCAGACGCCGTCATTGGCACGCCGGTTGAACTGATTGTTCGAGCGGAAGACTGCTGGGGTAATCCCGCCCGGCTGACCCAGGCAGTGTCGATCACCGGCAGCACGGCGGACACGAACGTAGAAGTCCGCCAACTCGAACGCGAAACAGTCCGCCCGGTCGAACTATTCGAAGTCGTGTTTCCGACGGCAGGCACATTCAAGCTGAACGTTTCGGCCGACGACTTCACCGCGGAGTCGAATCCGGTGACCGTACACGCAACGCAGCCAGCCGAGCAGTTGTTCTGGGGCGACCTGCACTCGGGCCAGACAGAGATCGGCTGCGGCTGCGGATCCGTCGCAGAGAGTTATGCATTCGGGCGGGACTGCGCCGGCATCCAGTTCATCACACACCAGGCGAACGACCATTACGTCACGCTCGAAGAATGGGACGAGACTCGACGCGTCACCGACGAGTATTACGAACCTGGCCGGTATGTCCCGATTCTGGGCTGCGAATGGAGTCCACTGACGAAAGACGGAGGTGATCGAAATGTTTTCTACGGCGAGGACGATCCCGTCCTGCGTCGCAGTGACCGATTTTTCCTCGAAGATGAACCCGACCCGGAGCCTGATATTCGAACTGCTCCGGAATTCCACGATGCGTTTCGCGACCGCAACGTGCTGGTCAACATTCACGTCGGTGGTCGAATGACAAATCTGCAGTGGTACGAGCAGGCCATCGAAAAACTCTGCGAAACACACTCGACGCATGGCACGGTCGAATGGTTTTTCATGGAAGCACTCAGACGCGGCTATCGTGTCGGCCTGACGGCCGGAACCGATGGCGTGATGGGACGTCCCGGCGCGGACCATCCGGGTCGCCGCCTGATCCGCAATCTGAAGAACGGCCTCACCGCCGTATACGCGAAGGACCTGACACGCGAGTCATTGTGGGATGCTCTGCAGAATCGCCGCTGCTACGCGACAACCGGCGAACGCATCCGCCTGACGTTTAGTGTCAACGGCCATCCAATGGGATCTGAAATCGACGCGACCGGACCACCGGAGATTCAATTCAAAGTGGAAGGCACGCAACCGATCGAGCGAGTCGATCTGTTTCGCGGAGTCGAAGTGATTGAATCATGGTCGGTGGCGTCGCGCGAGGATTGGGATGCAGCCGATGTTTCGCGCGGTCGGCTGGTGCGTGTGTTGTGGGGAGGCACCGAACGCCGAGGGACGGCGCGCCTGCAGCGCGTCGATTGGGACGGTTCGTTGACGATTCATCACGGCACACTCGAATTGATCGAACCGGTCAACTTTCAGTCGATCGCTGACGAGGTGCATTCAGTTTCGGCAAACCGGATTGAATGGTGCAGCAAGACAGCGGGCAATGCGGCGGGCGTTGTCGTCCGAATCTTCGGCGACGAAAGCGAGCTGTCATTCGATACTGGACCAGAACAGTTTCAGATGCCACTGAATCAGTTCGCGACCGAACGGAGAAT
Source organism: Planctomycetota bacterium (assembly GCA_963579025.1). Lineage (GTDB taxonomy): Bacteria > Planctomycetota > Planctomycetia > Planctomycetales > Planctomycetaceae > CAUZFZ01. Next base: position 21,574 of record CAUZFZ010000029.1, read on the forward strand.
GGAAGCCGGCGGCGTGAATCGCTTCATTCAGATCGGCCCCCCGCCAACGCCCGGCGGTTCGCTGGAGTTCAAGCATACGACATCCGACAGCGAACCGCTGTCGGGAACTCAACCGTACTGGATTCGCGTCGTGCAGACGGACCAGTCACTCGCATGGAGCAGCCCGGTCTATGTGACTTCGCAACCGTGACTCAACGACTGCATCCCTCTGGCGGAACGGGAGATCGCGATCAACGAATTCAGTCTACGGCCGCAAACGGGAAGGAACACTAATCCACGCTGATAAACGCTAATGGAAGTGAAAACAGAATTAGTGATTATTAGCGTCAATTAGTGTTCCCCAAAGTTGTCTTTCTCAATCCTGGCGCGAGTCGTGCGCAATCACCGCGATGCTTATTCAAAGCAGTACAGGTGACCGTTGGTTCGCAGGTAGATGCGACCTTCGACGATAGCGGGTGTCGCATAGATCGCTTCGCCGAACTCCGCATCGTGAAGAGTTTTCCACTCGGCGAACGACGACAACACAGAGACATGGCCCTTCTGATCGGCCAGGTAGATCTTGTTGTCACCGGCAACCGCTGACGCGTAATAGTTGCCCGTTCCAGCCGCGCGGCCCGTTTTAATCGGCTCGCCCGTCAGCGCATTGAGCGACGTCACGATACCGCCGTCTTTCACGGTAAACACGTAACCGTGGGCGTACAGCGGTGACGAGCAGAATGGCAGATACCGACGGAACTCCCAGGCGATGTTGGTGTCAGTCAGATCGCCGTGCCCACCGGGTCGAATTGCCACAATCTTGTTCTGAGCAGATTCGAAGACTCCGCGATACCAAGTGTACTCAGCCTCCGTGATGGTGCGAGTCTTGTCGCGGTCGAACTGATTGAACCGACGCTGAATGTCGCCGCCCTTGTCCAGTTCCGCTTCTTCGATCGTGTTGTTCTGATTGCGGTCCCAGAGTTTCGTGGCAGCCGCCCAGCCAGGAATGACGATGCGTTCATCGACGTCGCCGCCGCGGGCCCAGGCAGCGACGTAGAGCACGTTGTCATCGCCAACGACGGGCGTCATGCAGACAGCTCGCGACAGCCCCTGAACAGTCCAGGTTTCTTTGCCGCTGTCGACGTCGTAACCAATGACTCGCAATGTGGCCGCCACGACGATGTGTCTGCGACCGTCAAATTCCCATACCACAGGCGAGCAGTAGTTGCGGGGGAAATCCGAACGGTCGGTTTTCCAGGCTATCTCGCCCGTGTTCTTGTTGATCGCGAGCAGAAATGAATCAGTGTCGTGGTCCTGCACGATGATCACTTTGTCATCGACCAGAATCGGCGAGTTTCCGGCTCCGAAGTCGTTGTTGAACGGGCCCATCGGGACTGTCCACAACGGCTTGCCATTGCGGTCGTAGCAGAACAATCCGGTCGAGCCGAACAGACTGATCACGACATTGCCATCGGTCACCGGCGTGCATTGAGCGTGACTGCCAATGTTATGAATCTTTTCCAGCTCGCTGTGAGGGGCGATCTTCTCCCACACGATGTCGCCGGTTGCGCGATCCAGGGCGATCGTGACCAGCTTCGATTCGTCGCGGACAGCAGTCAGATAAACGCGGTTGCCAAAAACAACCGGTGACGAGTGCCCGGGTGGCAGTTCTGCTTTCCAGACAACACCAGCATCCGGGCCGATCTTCGTGGGCAGTCGATCTAGCGTCTGAGCCAGGCCGGAACTGTTCTGCCCGCGAAACTGCGGCCACGTTGTCCGCGCAAGTTCTACTGCCGGTTCGATGTGACGGATGCGGATACTACGGAACGCCACCGGGTCGTTGTGCCCGGCAAACCCGAAGAAGCCGCTCGTGCGATTCACGCCGGGTGGCAAGGCACCGTCTTTGGATTCGGTGATCTTGCTCAGGTCGGCGTTCAGGATCGGGAACCCGTTCAGCTCGACATTGATCCGTGATCCCTGCACACGCACACGCTGAAAATTCCACTCACCAGTGGGACGCAGGAAGCCTCGATCTGCAGCGGCCAGACCGTAGGCCGATCCGTGATACTGACGCGCATCGAGAGTCGCGTACTTTTCATGTTCGCTGTCGAGCACCTGCAGTTCGCACATCGCGTCCACATGTGGACGTCCCGTGCCAGGGTAGCGAATCGCCAGGCCGTTGTTACCACCAGGGGGCAGGCGGAATTCGAGTGCCACTTCGAAGTCTGCATACTCCTCTTCGGTAAACAGGTTGCCGCCCTTTCCGGCTTTGCACTGGATGGCTCCATCCACCACTTCATAGTTATCGATATCCCCCTGCCAGCCATCGAAGTTGCTGCCGTTGAAGGCACTAATCAGCTTGTCATCCACTTTGCCGCTCAGAATCGCGTTGGCTTCCTCAGTGCCGATTTCGTGAAGAACGACATTGCGCCAACGTATTTCTCCGCCGTGCGTTTGAAGTTGAATCGGGCCAGTGCGGAATTGCGGTCGGCTGCGGTCCCAGTAGTTTTCCATGATGTCGTGGTCGACGACCAGTTGCCCGTTGAGCCAGACATCCGTGCGAGCGCCAACCTGGCGGATCCGAAACTCGTTCCACTCACCAAACGGTTTGTCGGCCAGAACCAGCGGTTCCTGACCGGGAGTTCGTTTGTAGTTATTGAACAGACCTCCCGAGCCCTTGTCCGCGGCCCGATTCCACTTGCCGCCTTCGCGCGTGAAGTCCCAAATTTGCACCTGCGGATTGCCACGCAAGTAGATCCCACTATCGGCCTTGGCGACGGTCTTGAAATCAAGGCGAAAGTCGAAGTCGCCGAATTCGCGATTCGTGGTGAGGTACGGTCCTTTTCCGTCGTTGACGAGTTCTTCATTCTCGTCGACGGTCCAGTGGGCGACCGTTTCCTCGCGCCAGGCGTCGATCGTCTTCTTCCGTTCCTCGTCGCTCATCGCTGCCAGTTTGCGCGGATCGTAATGCGGACGGCCGTGCCAGCCGTCCAGCGTCTTCCCGTCGAACAACGGCGTGAAGCCATCCGGAACTTCCAGGCCGAACGCGACTGAGGTGACGAGTCTCGTGAACGTCAACAGGACAACGCAGGCAGTCAGAACTGATCTCACAACAGTGCTCCCGAGTGCGTGGAGTGCAATCACATCCATCAACAGGCATGGATGCGAGCATGCTGGCACACCGGCGATACACGGGCAACTGTGCGACCCAGGGTAGTGCTTCGTTCGTCGTCTGCCGCCCGTAGGTTCGTAGTAGCCGGATTTATCCGGCTGCTACTCGGCGAGCATCGGTCGTGTGACGCCGCTTCGAATCGTCGGTGACGCGCAGCCGAGGGCGACTGCCTGAAGTCTTCGGGAATTGAGCCCGCTCCCGACGGTGTCTGGCTCATCAATCACTGTCTGGTGCCCGAACCGCATGAATGCGGTTACTACAAACAGCCCCGCATGAAAGTGATTACTACGAGCCTTCGTCGATGCCGTGATCGGCGAGCCATTGCAGGATGATTGGCTCGACGAGCGCGCGGATGCCCGCGTTGGCATAGCCGCACCAGTGGACCCCGGTCGTTACGTCAAACGGCGCGTCGAGTGAGTGTCCCAGTCCATCGGTGAAGATCGCCCCCGAACGTTGTGCAGCCAGCAGGCCGGCCATGTCATAGGGATGCGTTTCAATGAAACGATCGTGATCTGTCCGGCCGAGAATACGATTGAACAGAGGTCGCAGGTCGATCACGCAGCGGTCACGACCGGTCATGAGCTGCACCATCTGACCGCCGGTCGAGATGTACTGGTCGTCGAAGAGTTCCGGTGTGGATGTCACGTTGCCCGTCGTTTCGGCGATACGCTCGGCCAGGTCGGCGGCCAGTCGACGCGTACCCGGGAAGCAGGCAACGACCGATAGGAAGCCATTGCTGAGATCCGTACGCCGCGTCGGTCCCAGGGGAATCGGGCATCCGGACTTGATCGCGGGCACATCACGTTCACTGACTGCGAATCGGTAGGCCTCGGTTGCACCACGAGCCGTTGCCAGAAAAGCATCAGCGAAGGTCTGTTTGCTGACGGGTAACTCAACCAGCACCGAGGCAATCGCATCTGACAGCGACGTCTCTTCCCCGCAATCCGGAGCGATCGCAGCGAGGAACCACGCCGACCGCTTGTCGTACATCAGCATGCGCGTGCCGTCGATCGGATCGAGCAGCATCCGCCAGCGGAGTGGCTGATCCGGGTCACCAAAGCGATGCCGGCCGTCAGGTCCAAGTCCTTCCGCAGTCAGCAGCAGGGGAAAGCACTCATCCGGCCACACAGCGATTTCGACGTCCATCGTGGCTTCGACTCCGCGGTCAATCGCATAAATCCGATCGCCGCCCTCTTCGGCGACAGCTTCCGCCAGTGTGTGGTCGGGAGACCGGGCCGCCTCACGCACCAATCGTGTCGCGTGCGTCTGTACCGAAAGCCCTAGTTTGAGCAATCGAAATGTCCATTCGCGGGCAGTGAGCATGGCTGTGGTTCCGGACATTCACTCGTCAATAAGACCCCAGCACCAGATGCCAGCCGTCGACGATGGTGGACTCGGTTCCGAGTTCAATGCCCGGTGGTTCGCGGAGAACGGCGATCCATTGCCGCTCGGGCGGCGGGCTGTTCGTTTCATTCAGGGTTCGGTGAAGTTGCTGGATGTGCTGTTCCGTTTGCCCCAACGAAACCTGAAACAGGTTTCTGGCTCCGTAGTATCGCCGTCGTCGGTTGAAGTCGTTGAACATGGCCACGTCGTTGCTGTTTTCCAGATCCTCTGGCATCGAGGGCTGCGAACGATTCAGCAACGTGACCACGGCACGTCGCTGTTCAAGAACTGCTGGCTGCAGCGACTTCGCCGACCCAGCCGCCAGCGACGTGCCGTAATAGAACTCGCCGTCGTGCGACACCAGCAGTGCTTCGAGATCCCATTCCAGACCATTGGTAACGTTGAGCGATCCGCTTTCGCCCGGTTCGATCGTCAGCCGACCTCGTTCGGGACGCACATTAATGGTCAGGAATTGAGTACGGGTCCGAGATCGCAGCCAGCCCGTCGACAGGTGCTGTTTCTCGGTCCAGTCGACGCGCCCATTCTGAAATTCGGAACTGCCTGGCCATATCGGAATAACTGCCGTGGCGGGCGAGAAGCTAAGGCCCTCCGATGGAGCCAGCCCGGCGTACAGAGCTAACCGGGTCGTGCTCACTGCCGTCTGACTGTTCTGATCGATCAGGGTCAAACTGCGAACTCGCGACTTCACCCCGAATCCATGCGAGACCGCCGAGAACGCGAACAGCACCACACTGGTCACCAGTGCGATGGCCGGGATCGTGACTACCAGAAAGTTCAACCGCCCGCGTTTTGCCAGCACGTAGTAATTGAACGGCCCGATCACGAAGGTGAAGACAGAGATGAAGATCAGAAACGCAGCCATCGGCACGCTGCGATTGTTGGGGATCAGAAACTGCAGGAACTCTTCGTTTTCCGCTCGTCCCGCCACTCCATGACGTTGAGTCCAGTGGAGCCGATCGCTGCCGATCGCGTCGAGTACCCAGCCCCAGTCCTGCACGGAACCCGAGAAAGGGTCGCCCTGGAATCCGAGGACCTTCCCGAATCCGATCGCGTGCCAGGCGAATACGTCGGGGGAATCCTCCCAGGTGAATTCGTCGAACGAACCTGACCGGCTGGAAGCGTTGTTGTATTGATCTACATCAATCACGTTGATCACACGCCGCGCATGCTGCGACGCGGTCGTCCAGCCTCCACCCTGCAGTGACCCATTCAGTTCGACCAGACGTGCGAATTCAGCGGACTCATGTGCTGGTTGCTCGACGTTGTAAACAAGCAGCGTGCCGCCGGAACGGACCCAGTCGATTAATGCCGATCGTTGCGTCTCGGCCAGTCCCGCCAGCAGTTCCATCCGGATCAGGACGACGTCCAGGCCACTATAGGCCAGCCAGTTGTCGGGCAGCAAAAACGGCTCGATGACCTCGTGATCGCTCGTCCGCACAGTCCCACCGTGACGACCATGACTGGAATGACCCTGCACCGACGTCACTGCCGTCTCGAGCGAGGCGCAGTCGACCTGAGTATCGGCAATGACCAGCAAACCCGGTCGAATGTTGGAGATATCCCGTTCGGCCAGTGAAACGTGTCGCCTCAGGCTTTCGAGTGGCTGACCGTTGTGCAGAACGACCAGATTTCCATAGCTGGCGGAACCAACCATGGGGATCAGCAGGCTGAAACTGGCAGTGGCGTTCTGGTCAACGTTGACGCGTCGCGACACCTGCGGAAGGCCGTTCTCGTCCGGCCGAAACTGAACAACAAACTCACGCGAGGGACCGAAATTCTTCATTGCGATCCGGATCGGGTAGTAACCGCCCAAAGCGCAGCCGGCCCAGGTCCAGTCGGCCGTCAGTTGCAGATCGTCCTGTCGGGCCGAGTACGAATCGCCAGCGGCCTGCGCAATCGGCGCCGTGAGAGTGAATGACACAGCGGCAAGTGCTGCCAGCGGGCAGTATCGCGCAATTGACGTGCGTAGCATTCGGTTCCGATGTCGAAATCTGACGGAATGTGACAGCCAGCCATCATTGCAGACGGGCCAGGGCATGTCACCGATCCCCATTCAACGAACACCAATGAGTGCGCACGGGGTCGGGAGTCTTTTTCGGCCAACACCGTCACGATCATCGAATCGTGTCAACCGAAAAAGACTCCCGACCCCTTCAACCAACGAACTCCAGGCGACGACTACCCACTGCTGGTCAGGTTGCTCACAATGCCGGTTCGCCGAGCGGGCTGAGTGATCGCGGCGTCCGATGGACTTCGGTGTGTCGGATGTCGAGGAAAGTCCGGGCTCCGCAGGACAGGGTGGTCGGTAACGCCGACCGGCCGCGAGGTCAGGGAAAGTGCCACAGAAAACATACCGCCGATGGTCTGGCTTGCCAGGCACAGGTAAGGGTGAAATGGTGCGGTAAGAGCGCACCGCGGTTGGGGTGACTCAACCGGCAGGGTAAACCCCACCCGGAGCAATGCCAGACAGGGAGGAGTCGCCCAGGCGACACGGTTTTGTCCGAACCGTCCGACTTCCGGGTAGGCAGCTTGACGTGTCGGGCAACCGGCATCGCAGAGAAATGATCACTCTCGACAGAACCCGGCTTACAGGCCCGCTCGGCGAGTTTTTTTGAAATCACACGACAGGAAAATCCCCCTCCCGATACATCGGAATGACATCAATGCCCGTTCGATTGCACGTCGTTGCGTTTCTCTGCCTTGGCTGGCTATCGCTTGATCTTGGCGCCGCCGAACCCGCCGCGATCAACCTCTGGCCGGGAATCGCACCTGGGGAAACCGGCGACATCGGTCCGGAAGGACTTCTGCCTGCCAGACCGAACGCAACAAAGAAGATCGACCGACTGGGCAATGTTTCCGTGCCAACGTTGACGGTCTATCAGCCGGCGGAAGCCAAACGTACGGGAACGACGGTCGTCGTGTGCCCCGGCGGCGGATACAGCATTCTGGCGATGGATCTCGAAGGCACCGAAGTCTGTGAGTGGCTGAATTCAATCGGTGTGACCGCAGTACTCGTTAAGTACCGCGTACCTCGCCGTAAGGACCGTCCCAAACATGAAGCTCCTCTGCAGGATGCGCAGCGGGCGGTGAGTATCGTTCGATCGCGAGCCGACGAATGGGGCATCAATCCGGAACGCATCGGTATTCTGGGCTTTTCCGCGGGCGGGCATCTGTCGGCCACAACATCTACGAATTCCGATCAACGCGCGTACGAAACGATCGACGAGCACGATCAAGCAAGCTGTCGACCCGACTTCGCCGTTCTTGTCTATCCAGCGTACCTTGTGGATGTGAAGAGCGGCGAACTGATGCCGGAGATACGCGTCGACAAGAACTCGCCGCCGACATTTTTTGCACACGCCCACAACGACGGCATCAGTCCGCTGAACAGTGCCCTGATGTATGCAGCTCTGAAAAAGGCCGGAGTACCGTCGGAGCTGCATATCTTTGCGGAGGGAGGGCACGGCTTTGGTCTGCGACCGACGGAGCAGCCGTGCTCCAAATGGCCGCAGCACTGTGAGGCGTGGCTGCGTGTCCGAAAGCTGATCCCGTAGGTTGGGTCGTCCAGCCCATCAGATCATGAAGTCGGTCATCCGGCCGAGAATGCGATCGATCAGTTCCTGCGGAAACTCGACGGCCGGCGAATTTGTCTGGTCGCGGTCGGTCGGGTTGATCCCGCAGTAAACTGACCACGGACCCAGATGCCGCCAGCGTCCGGCTCGTCGGGGCTCGGTGGGCAGCACGGGCGTCGTGCAGCGATTGCAGCCGATCGTCGTGAAGCCCTGAGCGTGCAACGGGTTGGTAATCACGTTGTGTTCGCTGAGATAACTCTGCAATGCCTCGTCATCAACCACGGCCAGCGGGTTGATGCGGATTGCGTTGATTTCAGTATCGACAGACAGAATCGGGCACGACTCCCGACGACCACCTTCGCTGCGGCGGAGGCTGCCGATCAACGCGTCGTACTTGTCGCTGACTTTCATCAGCGGTTCGACCTTGCGCATATGACAGCACTGCTGCTGCCCTTCGGCCGTGAGGTACAGCACACCATGCTCGGTGGTCTGTGCCGCCATCGACTGTTCGGGCTGCAAGGTGACGACACGCAGTCCGTACTCACTGGCGATGCGGTCGCGTGTGTCGAGCGTTTCCTGAAACATGACGCCGGTGTCGACGAACACAACGGGGATATCCACACTGGCTGTATGCAGCATGTGGCAGACGACACAGCCGGCTTCCTGCATGGCAGAGATCGTGGCCACTCGATCGCCAAACGTTTCCTTCGCCCACGCCAGCAGTTCTTGGGGCGTGCGCTCCTCAAAAGTTTCATTCAGATCGGCCAGATCGGCCTGTGTGAGACGAGCCATATCGCAATTTCTCGGGGGAAACGGGCGTGGCAGGACTTGTATTGAGTGCCCCTAACACGGTCAACTCTCGCGCGAGTGACGCACAAGGTCCCCGGAACACGCTCATGGACGACGGCTCGGACAGATCCATCGAATTCCGTAACCTGCTTCAACGTGCTGCGGCCGAAGAACCCGGAGCCTTCGACGCGCTGGCTATGCACGCGTCCGACCGACTGCGAGCGCTGGCGCATCGCATGCTCGCTCGTTATCCGCATGTCCGCCGCTGGGAAGAAACCGACGACGTCTTTCAGGCAGCTCTGATTCGACTGCATCGATCGCTGAGCGACGTCAAACCTGACTCGACCCGAGCATTCTTTGGCCTGGCCATTACTCAGATTCGTCGGACGCTGATCGACCTTTCCCGCCACTACTTCGGAGCTCACGGAGATGGGGCTCACCATCATACGGACGGCGGCGGTCGGGCCGCGGATGATGTCGGGGGACCACTGCACCAGGCCCCTGAGAACGAAGAGCCCGGGACGTTCGGCCAATGGACGGCATTTCATGTGGCGATTGAGACACTGCCCGAGGAAGTCCGCGAGACATTCAGTCTGGTCTGGTACGGCGGACTGACACAACGGGAGGCCGCCGACATCCTGAATGTTGCGGAACGGACCGTCATCCGCCGTATGATCCTCGCGCGCATCGCGCTGCGAGGACTGCTCGATGATGCCTCATCGCAATCCGGGAATGGTGGCCAGTCGTGAGTGAAGAAATTCTCGAAGACCTGCTTGTCGAATGGGAACTGGCTCGTCAGTCCGGTCGCGAGGCGTCGGTCGGAGAATTGTGTGCCGACAACCCGGAACTGACCGTCGAACTTCAGCAACGCATTGATGATCTGCGTGCAACCGCGTGGATGCTTGATCCGTCGACTCACCTGGAACGCACGAACCTGGCGCACGCAGAACTTCCAGCGCGGGACGACACTCTTCCGGAGTCGAATCTGACCGGCCAGCAGTTCGTCGATGCTCTCGAATCCAGCGGGATTCTGGCGCCGTCCCGACTGCAGCGCGTCCGGGATGGGTATCTGCAGCCGTTTGTGGAAGAGCGTTGCGGTGGCCTCGCGGCGAATCTGGTTCGCGACGGCCTGCTGACAACGTATCAGGCCACCGTGCTGTTGAGAGGCGGCGACGATCCGTTGCTGCTGGATCGTTATGTCATTCTGGAAGCAATCGGCTCCGGTGGAATGGGCGTCGTCTACAAGGCGCGGCATGTCTCGATGGACCGCATTGTGGCCCTCAAGGTCCTGCCGCGCAGTCTTGAGGACGCCTCACGCACCATCCGTCGATTTCAGCGAGAAATCAAAGCCACCGCGCGGCTTTCGCATCCGAACATCGTGACGGCACTGGATGCACACGACGCGGGCGGCACACATTTTCTGGTCATGGAATACGTGGACGGCCGGAACTTGATGGACGTTGTACGCGCCCACGGTCCGCTGCCTCTCGAAGAGTCTGTGCGGATCATCATGCAGGTCGCCGATGCTCTGGCCGAGGCGCATCGTAAGGGCATTGTGCATCGAGACATCAAGCCCTCGAACATCCTGCTGCAACCGGATGGGCAGGCCAAGTTGCTGGACCTCGGCCTGGCACGCATCAGCCGCCTGAACGCGGATGACATCACCATCAGTGCCCTGACTCAGGACGGACTGGCCATGGGCACCGAGGCTTTCATGCCTCCGGAACAGGCCCGCGACTCGAAAACCGCCGACGCCCGTGCCGACATCTACAGTCTGGGCTGCACACTGTTCTATCTGGTCACCGGCCGCCCACTGTTCGTGAAACGCACGCCGGTCCTGACGATGGTCGCGCACCGAGAAGAGCCGCCCACGCCCTTGAGAGAAGTTCGCGAAGAAGCTCCCGTGAAACTGGACGCTCTCTTCCGTCGGATGGTGAGTAAGTCTCCCGACAACCGACCGCAATCAATGGACGAAGTCCAGTCGGCTCTGCACGCGTGTGGAATTCTCGATGCGTCCGAGGACGTCGTCGACCCGCCCACGCCGAACGACGCCGGCCTGGTGCGCCGAATCCTGCGATTCGTGCAGCCAAAGCGCTCGTAAGCACACGTTGAACTCACCCTTCTGGCGCGTCGCTTTATTTCAACAGCACCGAGCGGACCTGCATGATCCAGCGGTACGGGATGGCGACGCCTTTCTGCAGCGTCACAAGACCACTCACGATTATGGCCTTGTCTTCAGCCATTTCGATCAACTCCATGTCTTTCGGACTCAACTGCAACTCCCACATCCGTTCCTTTTTGGGCGAGATGGAGATCTTCACACCAGTTGTCTCACCACCGACAGCCAGCAAACCAGACTGCACCTCACCACGGGTGACGGCATTCACATAGTGTGGCTTTGAGGAAGCGACCGGGATGCGGACAGGGACCAGCACGTAGTCTTCGTGTCCGACACGACGTCGATCCTCGTCGTCTCGGGCACCATCATCGGCGGGCTCATCTTCGTTGTCCTTTTTCGGCAGCCGGATCAGGGAACCGCGAATCTCGACAGTCCGACCGTTCAATGCCATGGCTCTGGCACGAAAACCTGGCTCCTTGTCGAAGCCCAGATTGAATGTGATATCCAGAAGCGGTGGCTTTCCCTTCGCCGTGATCGAAGCAGTGCTGTCCGTGATGGTCAGTTTTCCGACGACGGTAAGATTCACATAGCTCTTATTGCGTTTCTGCACATCCTCGGCGGCAGGCGCAGGGCCGCTTTGCTGCACCAACAGGCAGCTCAGCAACGCGCAGGCGATCAAACCTCTCTTCATCCGAAACATGTGATCCCGTCCCTCATTCACTCACTGCGAATGCCTGCACGTCCAGAGCACCGCCGCCCCGTACGAGAATACTGCCATTCCGAGGCACACGAATCCACCACTGAATCCGATGTGTCCCAGCAGGCAGCCGCGTAGTCAGACTTGTGCCGAATGGGACATAGTGATTCTTCAGCGTCGTCGTTGCGAGGCGAATCGATGACTTGTGCTGCGTCGTCGAGATATTAATGCCTGTCGCAAACGTCACGGGTCTCGCGTCCATTGTGGCGCTGGCACCGGCCTGCAGATAGACCTGCGCCGGACGATCCAGGCGAACGACGCGACTTGCGAGAACACTTTCCGAGGCGAATCGTCTTCCTGACTGGTAGTAAAATTTGTCAGTGGAATTCCCGGCGATGGGTGTGGGATTCTCTGGTCGCGTCGGGTTGCCGCCGCCACCGCCACCGTTGTTTCCTCCACCGCCGTTGCCTCCGCCTCCGTCCCCACCTCCGCCACTGCCAGACAGCAGGAAGCTGACATCCAGCTCACGCCCCTGCGGCCAGAAGCGTGCCAGCGACTGGTTGCTGCGGGCGTTCTGCAGAATCGCCGTTTTCACGTCGAGGAATGAGGCATTCTGAAAGTTCGGGTGCCCCAGAATCAGCGCCGCGGCACCGGACACGTGCGGTGTCGCCATCGAAGTCCCCGCCAGATAAGCGTACTTGCCATTGGGATAGGTACTCAGGATGTCGTCCGTCTGCACGCCACTGGCCGTTCCACCGGGAGCGCCAATGTCGACGCTCCGAAGTCCGTGATTACTGAACTTTGAGCGTCCGTCATTAATATTGATGGACCCGACCGCAAGTACGTTCTCGTTCTCAGCATTGGATGGAGAATTCGGCACTTGATCGTTGTTCCGGTTGTCATTCCCGGCGGCCGCAACAAACAGGATGTCCGCGGCACGCGCTTTTTCGATGGCCTGATTCAAGGCAGCCGATACTCGGCCGGCTGAACCCCAACTGTTACTTAGAATGTGAGCCCCCTGCCGACGTGCGTAGTCGATGCACTTGATGGCGTCCGCTGTGGAACCGCTCCCATCCCGGCCCAGGAACTTGAGCGCCATGATCCGAGTCTGTGCCATCCCAATGACGCCGGTGTTGTTCGCAACGCCCGCAACGGTTCCAGCGCAATGTGTTCCATGTCCCTGGTCATCCAGAGGGTTGCCTGATGTCTGGCCATTTGCGAACGACGCGCCGTAGACATCGTCAACAACACCATTGCGGTCATCGTCAACGCCGGTTGCACCATCTCGTTCAGCTTCGTTGACCCACATGTTGTCGCGCAGATCCGGGTGGTTGTAATCCACGCCAGTATCGATCACGGCAACGATGATCGTACGAGGATTGCTGCTGGACTGAACCTGGTGCGCATTCGTATGACGAATTCCCCATAAGCGTTGTAATTCGGTTTCGCTTCTCGCGGACTCGAGCGTTTGCACTTCCTCCGCGGACAGAATCTGTGCGGGGTCTGGCTCCGGAATACTCATCGCGAAGTTTGCCTCGATACTTCCGATGGATTCGAGCGATGCAATCGCCACGATTTCGGAATGCAGAATGCCGGCCGAGCGATGCACGTTCTGTTCCCGAGCCGTCAAAGCAACTGGAGTCACGACCAGGAACTGACCTTCTTTGTAGTCTTCGATAATGTTGAAACCGGCATTTCGCACGGTGTCATCGTCAGGTCTGGACTTGCCAGCGTAGCTGACAATCAACTGATCCACCGAATCCTCGGCATCCTCAGCCGCCGCTACATTCTGCAGACCGCTGGTGTTATCGAGGTCACCGTCGACGACCAGGTCACCCCCGACGTTTTTTCCGATCAACAGAGCCCTGTTTTGAACAACGACTCGCAGGCCCGGCGCTAGTTTCCGCATCACAGGGTCGTTCACGACGCTGTCGACCGGTGGCGTGAACGACATACGCCTTGAAGCTCGCCGCTGGGCGAACGCAATCGAGTCAACAGACAGGGCCGTGGCCAGAATCAGGATTGCAGTTGTTCGAGTTCTCATGAGTCCTCCTCAGTGGTGCTCTCTTCGGCAGGCAGTTGTTTTACATGGATCAAATTCATGTGTTGCAAAGTCGATTTGTGTCGCGTGCTCTACCTGCTCTGTACGGGAAATGCTTTAATGGAAAGTGACCCGCCGCGATCGAAACGCAGGTCGGTGTTGGGTGTACGAAACACCCATCGAATCGTGTGCTGACCAGCCGGTAGAGACTGGCGACTGTTCACTCGAACGCAAACGTGATGTTCAGCCTCCGGCACACTGACCAGCCGCAGCGAGTCGCTCCAGACATCGGGTCGCTCGCCACTCCCCGCCGTGAGTCCCGTCGAAAATGCTCGACTGGCAGCATCCGCCGTCACACTGGTATGGCCGTCGATATGCACGCGACTCTCAACTGAGAGATTCAATTGCGCCTCCATGACGACACCACCATTCGCTGGCAACCGCGTATTATCGTCAGAAGAAAACTCCACTGCGACGAGCTTCCCTCCTTGAATCGAAAGTAGGGAGCCAGCCGCGGAAGGAGCCAGCCGTGGGCTTTCCATCCCGACGTCGTACCGAAACGTCATTACTGGCCCGGAAGCCGAAATATCGCTGATGCGATGCCGCACTTGCGCAAGCCGCGGGTCGGCAACATAGGGGCGCAATCCCGGCAGCGAGTCCGAGTCGATCGAGTCGACATGCCCCGCGCGGAACAGGTCATCGGCGTCGCCCAGGTTGCGGCCCTGTTCCAGGTCATAACGGCCGTCGGCCTGCAGGAGCGAGACCATGTAGTGTTTGTTGTTTGCCGGCCACCCAGGCTGGCCGGGATATCCGGGATAGCCAGGATCGTAATTCGTATTTTCCTTCTCATCAATGTGCCAGATGGCCAGACCGCCAGCACTGCCGGGGAGATGACGGTCAAATCCCGTTGGCTGTCGGTTTTCGATGAGCAGGTACTCTCCAGCCGGAAAGCCTGCATCGATCCGATAAATCTCCGCATGCTCTTCAATCTGGCGAATTGTATAGACGCCAGAGTTGTGGATGACTTTCGGCGTGACCCATCCGGCGATGACTCTTGACCACGCACTCAAATGTGGAGGGAAGTGTCCCGATCCATCGAATCCCCGAGACACTCCCATCAGTCCCCAGGCACCGATGCCGGAACCTTTCGTGCCATAGAGGTCAGGAAGATTCCCAAGATGAGCGGCCTCGTGAGCCAGGAGACTGAGGCGGCATGGCTTCGCACCGCTCAGATCGCGTAACCCGGTCGAAATGGCATAGTCGGTGACACGCATTCCGGATCGCGGCGATGCCCACGGCGAAATGTGAGACTTATGCGACCAGACACGGTCATTCCTGGCCGTGCCGTCGACGTCCGGTCCGGGCGTTTCACTCCCGTAGCCGGAATGTATGAACGTCACCAGGTCGACATAACTATCGGCGTTGCAATCAAACTTCGTGAAGTCGATCAGGTTGTTCCGCTCCGCATAGTCGATCACATACTGAACTGCCTCTGGCACATGGCCGACGCTCCGCGCAACGCCATCGGCGTAATATTGTTCGGTTTTCGGTAGATCGATCCAGTCGACGACGTGCGCGACAATGTCGAACTGGTCATAGGAAACCTCGCGGGCGTAATCGAATGCGCTTCCGCCCGGCGCGTAGTCCGGATGTCCCCCCTTACTATTAAGAATTGCCTCATACACCTTGGGTTCAGGCAGCTGGCGATTCCGATGGTTCCGAAAACGTACCAGGAAGACGATCTTGTCGATCTGGCCAGTCTGAGGGAGTGGCTTTTTTCCGGGGACCTCCGCAGCCGGAGCGCCCGGAAAATCGAGGCTGGGTTCCGGGTAGCCCGCCTTGTCGTCGTCACGGCCCGGCAGCACATCACCCTGCGCCTGCACATGCCCGCAACTCGTATAACTGACCGCGAACACGAACCAGCATGCCAGGCCGACCGGCCACCGAATTCTGTCCAAATGGAAAGTGCAGGTGCTCATGATGGCGTTCAATAACTCGAATGACGGTAGTGAGGTTCTTAGTTGACGTTCCGAAGCAGGTCGTCGACGTCGTCTCCTGCATTGCCATCCGGCACTCGACCGTTGCCCTGTTCCAGCTTTTCCAGCCTTGCCCTCAAACTGGCGAGTCTGTCAGACAGTTTCAGGAGGTCTTCGGGGGAACATCTGCACGCGTCGTTCGCGGTAGACTGAATGCCGTTTAGTGTCTCAGCGCCTTTGACAGTCTGCAGTGTCAGCCGAATACGAGTTGTCGACAGCGGCCCTGTGGGCATATTGAAGGCCTGCGAAGTTGAGAGCACTATGGTCGGTGCGAAATTCACAGAGGGGACAGAAAACGTGCGGATGCCTGGGGCCGGGTATGTAATACCTGGTGAGAAAACCCCGACGGGCGCGACCGAGTGAGAGTAGTAACCTCGATTCGTCAGGCTCCGAAGAACGCCGGCGTTGATGGCAACGGATCGTGGCGCGTTGAGAACCAACGGGTTCGGAATCGCCGTCATAATGCTGTTACCCACAGGTCCGAATGATTGAGCTGCGGGTACGTTGCAGTTGGGCAGGACGGTCGTTTGAGCCATGAGGTGTTGACTGAACGCAGCCAGCGTCAGACTGGCAAGAGTCGCCGTCAGAGTCGTATGCATGGATGTCTCCTCTAACTGAACTGGTGTGTGAAACCCGTGGCAACATTATTCCGGTGACTGAAGAAGTCGTTGGAAGGTTCCATCTCTTACGAGGACAGTGGCGACGACAATTCGGTCTAGTGAAGGGCCGGGTTTACGGTGCTGAAAGCAGTTCTGCCGTGATAATCCCACCGCCAATCGCATACGTGGGGGCATCACCTTCTGGTTGAATGCGCCAATAGATGGTGTGTGTGCCCTGGGGCAAACGCTTCGTGGTCTGTGATTCATGGCTCACACACTGGTCGGCGAAACTCGTCTCGATTCTTTGGAGTGAGTCCGGCCAGCCTGGCGCCTTCGGATCTTCCGAATCAGTCAGAGACAAGAGGATCGTGTTTCGTTCGCCAGGGCTTGCGAAACTCATGGCAGTCGTTAGACGCACATCCATTGACTTTGCCAGCTTAATTGTGACTGATGCGATGAAACCGGATTCGGCGAAAGCCGTGGGTTTCCGGCCTCCGATGTCTGCCCAGACTATGTCTACCGGTACGCGCCCGGGACTGCTTCCAAACGCAGCGGTCGAGGCGGATGAGACGACAGCGGATGGCTCCGGTGTCGAGGTGACAGATTTCTGTGATCGTGGTGCGTCCAGGTCGATGTAGGTCAGGAAAGGCAAACTCGTGGTCCGTGGGGCCGGAGGTTGCGGTGTCGTCGCTGCTGGCACGTTCGATTCGCGCACGACCAATTCAGCCGCACGGTCAGCTCCGACAATGGTTTTCACGAGAGATGTTTCCGGCTCCACATCCACTTTGCCTTCAGGCATTTTCAGGATCAGCCGTAGCGTGTGGCGGCCAGCAGGAAATGTGCGAACGATTGTTGTTTTGAGCGGCAGCAACTGATCTGTTCTCTCGAAGGTGGCAATTCGCCGAGAAGTCCGCCACACAGCAGTTTCCTGAGTGAGGGCAATCTCGACCGTCTGTCGCGCGACAGTCGAACGCAGCATGGCCACACCCGTTACGGACACGGTCGCTGGCTCATCCAGCTCCAGGACCAGTTCCCGGAGCACCTGCGGAGCCTCCGTCAGTTCTCGATCGGGAGCATTCGCGGTCGGTTCAGTCGGCCGACGAGCTTCATTCGGCTGAGTTGGTTTTGCCGCGGTCTCAAGATCATTGGCTGTGTTCGACCGAGCGATTGGAAGGAAGTCGACACAGAAAGTCATTTTCTCGGCAGACTCGGAAATTCGATAAATACGTATGCCTGTCTGCCGGACGACTCCAAGCTGGTACGAGTTTGTGTTTGGATTTGTGCCAGGTCCCGTTTCTGCAATTCCCGTCGCCCGGAACAAGTCGTCTCCGTCCCCATGGTTGCCCCCCCGTTCGAGATCATTGCGTCCGTCCGCCTGCAGAAGGGCAACGCGCAGATGTGAGTTGTTGCGGGGGAATCCCGGATATCCCGGGTAGCCGGGGTCGTTCTCGCTGGTCTTACGGTCGTCAACATGCCACACCGCAAGTCCGCCCTTGCGACCGTCACTGCCGGCGGGGATCTGTCGATCGAAACCCACCGGCTGGCGATTCTCGATCAGCAGGTATTCGCCGGCGGGGAATCCACGCGTGATCTTAAATACGTCCGGAAATGTCTCCACGGCGCGCGCGGTGTACTCACCTGGTTTGTCGATGATCTCAGGCTCGACCCACTTCAGCATGAGTTTGGTCCAGGGCGACATGTGCATCGGGTAATGCTGCGTACGGTCAAATCCCCATGAGTCACCGAGCAGTCCCCAAACGCCGATGCCGGCTCCCGTATCAGTTTCGTAGTGGCTTCTTGTGTTGTAGAGATCCGGGAGTCCGATCAGGTGTCCCGCCTCATGACTCAGCACGCCGACACGACACGGCCCGTTTCCCAGGCGACCAAACAGCCCCGCCACAACAGCCACCTTGCGTACCTTCAATCCAGTTCGGGATGTCCACTCCGGCAACGTGTATTGCATCGAGTTAATTCGTTGACTGTACGGCACACCGTCGGGATCACTCCCGCCAGCTTCCGAACCGTAGCCACTGTGTAGAAAACCAACCGCGTCCAGGTAGCCGTCACCATTACGGTCGAATTCGCTCAGATCCAGACTGGGAAAGTCAGTGTCGGCAGCTCCCAGTGCGTGAAAGCAGGCCTCGTCGAGTCGATACCCGTTCGCAATGGTCCTTGCCTCGGTCCACTCGGCGTAGTGACTTTCCGGCTTCGGCAGGTCAATCCAGGGGAGTACGTGGAGCGTCGGCGTGAACTGCCCGTAGGACACTTCGCGCATGTAGTCGCGCACACTTCCAACCGGAGCGTGCTCTGGATCGCCGCCGTCGCGGTTGAAAATGCGGTGCAGGGTCTCTGAATCTGGCAGTTCCCGTTCCCGGTGATTGGAAAACCGCATCGGGATAATCAGCACGTTGAACTCGCCAACCGCACGTTGAAACTCCGGACCACCCGGCTTATCGTCCGGTCCGATCCCACGGATACGCCGACTGCTGAAACGCACACCCTGCGGGATACCGACGGTCTCCGGATCAACCTGCCCCTTGATGTGCCCACTGGGAACAAGATGGCCAGTCTTCAGGTCGATTTTCGCGTACTCGAATCGATCCTTGACCTTCATCAGGGAGTAGCCAGCCTGGTCCTCGAAGAAAATGAAGTCGCTGTCTCCCTTACTCTTGAGCAGTTCGGTGGTCCCGTCTGGCAACCGAAGCAACTCGTCACAGCGACAAACGCCGTACGGGGACATCACGAAACAGGCCGCGATCAGCGCCACGACAGTAGTTGTCGAAGTCGACGAAATGCGGTCTCTCGATGAGCGGCGCGAAGCGGTCAAAGTCATCATTCGTCCATCCAGAACATGCTCTGATTTTCAGCTTCCGACGGGAACAGTTCCTGTCGGATCGCCGTGGCGAGCCCGTTTCGCAGCGGGGCATTCGGCGGGCGTCAATCATACGAATGACCGTCCACCGATACAGATCATCAAGCACACCTGCGGTGCAGGGTTCGAGGCGTATCATGTTTCGGTTGTGACGGTTTGTCAAGATAGGAGCTTTAAGAAGATTACATTGAGTGAGATGTTTCGTTAAGAACTGTGCGTAAAGTATGATTTACAAAATAGTTGTGGCTCATCAAGAGTTATCGAGTGCGTGGACACGTCATCTCTATCGCCAGCTATCAGAAATAGTCCATATAACGCATATATTCCTGTTGACTCATTACTCTGAAACTTCCTATTCTTCCGATTGTCACACTGTCAAGAAGGTTGAACAGTTGGTGCATCAGCCAGTAGCCTGACGCACCTGTCCCAGGCAGAGTATTCAAATCAACAGGAGACGTATCATGCTGAGAGGAATCACGAGTGGACTGAGTGTCGCGGTGCTGGCCTTGGGGCTGACCCCGGCAGACGCGAATGCTCAAACGGAGGCATTGAATTTTGAAGCGATTAAGGAGCTACGGAATGACGTTGGCAAATTGAACAAGGGCGTCACTGCGATCCAGCAGGACATCAGCAAGTTGGTAAGCCACGTCAATGCGCACGGCACATTAGCGGGAGGACATGTGCACCATGCGGATGATCTGTCCGGACAATTGGAGGAAGTTCTCGCCGACTACGATCGCGCGGAGCAAAAACGACGGCTCGCGTGCGCGATCAAGGACCTTCTGAAATGCGCCGACAACTGTGCCAACTGCGACGGCAAGGACACCAAGAAGAGCAGCTACTCGACAATGAGCTACTACCAACCGGTGTACTACACGCCCAAGTACTCGAAGAAGTGGTTCTACTGCGATTGAAGGCAACCGGTTCCCAGCCCCGCGCGTCTGATCACTGTCGCGGCGTCACTTGCTTAACGCCGTGAGCCTGGTGTTTGAAGTGCTGCCCAAGTCGGGCCGGGACAGCTCTGCCGACATGGATTTCAGTGGAGCAGTATGAAGTCAAGACTGAAACGCCCGCTTCCAGTGAAGCGGGCGTTTTTCGTTTTCAATTCACAGATTCCGGACTCGTTCGCGAACTCCAGTTGGTGAGCGAGTCGGATTCGTCACGCCACCGGCGTTTTCCAGGCCGGTGACGATTCGCTGCGGCCCAGCCAGTGGTCGGCTCGCCATTGGCAGTAACCGCGGATGGCAAGCAGTAGGCCCCCGTAGAATGCTCCGCCCGTCGTGAGTGCTACGGCCAGTCGCCATGGTTCTCTGATGTTCGCCAATCGGGAAGCATTGCTCGGCAGACTGGCGGACAAGACGTGGACCAGCCACGTAGGACTCAGGAACAGATTAAACCGCAGTTCTTCGGGTCCCAGCGGCCGATCGAAGACGATACCCGGCACAAAGATCCAGCCGGTGATCAGCAGAACGGAGCCGATCACCGCTCGCATCTGAGTCCTGGCTCGCAGGCCAATCAGCAGTGCTACCCACGCGCACAGCGGCATCAGGATGGCGACGGTCATGATCGACCCGGCCAGCCACACGAACGCCAGTGGGGACGGAAATAGAGTCAGACTCGTCGCGCAGAAGACGGTTAACAGAGGGATCGCCAGAGTCCACATGGTGCCTTTCACGCCGTCCATGTACTGCCGCACGATTTCCTGGCCGCTCAGCGGCGCGGCGAGCAGTATGCCAAACGTCTGGCGCACCCGCTCGCCAGGAATCACGCTGGCCATTCGCAGCGTCAACACCATGACAGCGATCAGCCACAGGAAGTCGATCGCGAAGAATGCGACGTCATATTTCCGGTCCATCATCACCGGGAACATCAGAAGGACCACCGGCAACTCCAGCACCAGAAACACATGCACAAGATGCTGCGTTTTGCTGAGTGCCCGTTTCTTTGTCTCTCGCCACGAGATCGCCTTCGTGTCCGGCAGCGTCCGCCGATCGCGGAATACCCACAGGCCCGCGTCGGCAAAGAAGGTGTCGAACTTTCCGAACGCTTTGAAGAACTGATTACGACGGGGCTCGGTGGCGGCGGCGTGCAGTCGCGATGTCGCCTTGCCCAGTGCAATCGCACTGATCACAACCCCCGCGCCCGTGAAGATCACGAGGAACGTCATCGATTCGACGGCAACGTTGATGCAGCAGGAACCAGGAATCATGAGCCCCAGCATGGAAAACACAGTGCTCATGAATGCGGAGACCACCGAGTTGCGCTTCACTGACCAGTACATGCACACCGATCCGAGCGTCACGATCAGGACGCCCAGGGCAGTGATGGTGGCCGCGAGCTGTCGTGTATCGACGCCTCCCAGCGAGTAGCCGAAAGCCAGCAGAGGCATCGAGATCAGCAGCAGCGTGATCATGACCCACACGCGACTCAGCAACTTCTCGACGACGATCCGGAAGGGACTGATCTGAGTCGTCAGCAGCGTTGTAAGTGTGTCCCGGTCCTTTTCATCAACGATCGCTCCGGCTGTGATGACCGGCATCAGAATGCATACGGCCACGACCAGCCACATGGTCAGCTCGTGAAAGACACCGGCGCCGCTACCCAGACCGGATGTTGAGCTGATCGTCAGCGACCAGCCGAGTCGCTCGGTGGTCCGCCAGAAGACGAAGCCCAGAAATATAGTGGCAAAGACGGTGCGCAGGACAAACATCCGCCCGCGCGCCGAGAGCTCTTTCAGCTCACGCACCAGGACCGGGAAACCCATCCGTGAACGCTTACGTGGCATGCTGTGTGCCCTGGTGAACAAAACCAAGGCTCATGCTATCGTCGCGATCAAGGGTACGAAAGAGGCTCGAACGTCACTCTTCGATGAGTCCGTCGGTCGCTTTCTGATTGCGCAAACTCTTGAGTTGATCGAGCAGGCCATCTATTTCCTTTTGGACATCCGGCGTCTGCCGAATGACAAGCGATCGGGTCGCCGAGTGCCCTCGCACCACGCCTTGCCCACCAACTTCCGACCAGGACTCGGCCGCAACGGATTCCTCGATAATCGTTCGTAATCTCTCCAGACCCTCTTCAACCGTCTCGCCCCAAAGCAATAGACCGTCCACAGGATAACTGACCGTGACCGGAGGCCCTTTCAGGGCCTGTTGCGACCTGATCACGAGAGCTTCGTCGCGAATCTGCCAGCCAAGGTGCATCGGCTCAAGCATAAGACTCAGTGCCGACTCAATCCTTATGCCATATACGTCGATCGTGACCGGTGTTTTTTCGGACACGCCCTCTTCTTCAAGGGACGGAAGATCAAGCACAAGATTGACGCCTGCAGCCTCTTGCACGTGTTCCAGCACGTCCCGGAGAGGCGTGACCTCGAAATGGAGCGAGATCCTCTGTTTCAGACTTCGTTCAATGTCCATCTCGGTCAGGCTGATTTGCGTTCCCGGAAGCTCCTGTATGTGCATCCCTTTTGGCGGCTCCTTCCGGCTACGCAACGACGTCTTGATGGAATCCGGGTCAAGCACGCGGACGACATAGATCTGCGGCTCCGATTCATCGTCAGTCCAGATTGTCAGGCTCGTCGATCCCGGTTTCAGGCCGATCAGGCCAAGCTTCGTCGGTGTGAACTGAACCATTTCCAGCGTCTTTGAATCGGCGATCGCAATGCGGGTGATCGGCGATTCCTGATTCATAAGACGCTGATGTCCCACCGCAACGGTGATCGGCCAGGCGTCCTCGGGGTGACTTTTCTTCACGGGGTATGGAATCGGACGCGGAGGTTGAACAACGAACTCGAGTTCTATCCGGGCTGTGCCTCCATCCGTTTCCAGTGTCAACCCGGTGTGGCCTGCTTTCAACGGGATCAATCTGAGCATCTGCGGTGAAAGTGCCTGTACCTTGATAATCTCCGAATCGAATCCATCGACACGGACTATGCGGCCGTCACTTTGCGGAACTGCGACTGTTTCCGAGCGACCCACGTGCATTGTGATCTGGCGGGAGGAACCAGCTTTCAGTTCGATGGACCCTTGACCCTGCTGCGTATTGTCAATGGCCTCGTTCACTCGCGGTTTGTCGTTTCCTACCTGCTGGACGGTGTGTGGGACGGGCCACGCAGCGCGCAACGGTGGCGGACCAGGTTTCTTGATCGTCACTCGACGCCCGATCTGCTGATCACGCTCTTCCAGAGCGCTCCGCAACTCGGCGACGTCCTCTTTCAACTCGCGAATGACGGCTCGCAGTGATCGAACTTCGTTGAGTATCTGTTGCAGGTCGGTCGAAGAAGCGGCCGGCGCCGAGTCTCCGGCCGTGTCCGGTACAACTCGCACAAAGTCCGAAGGCGGCAGTGCGACTCCTCCGACGCGCATGTGGTTCAATACCATCGGATAAAACTGCTCTGCGATCTCGATGATCTGATTAATGATCTCGGGTTCGCGCACTGTTCCAGTCAGCACGGCGGCGTCCTGTATCTTGCTGACATGCACCTGTGCCGTCGGAAAACGGATATCAAGAATGTGCTGCAGGTGTCGCGCGTCGCCGGCCACGAAAACGTCGATACGCTCTAATCGACTGCCTTCGTCGTACACTGTGAGGGATGTGACCCCCGGCTTGAGAGCTCCGATGGCGATCCCGCACACGGCCGGTGGTTTGATGCCCTCGACAATGATTTCGGCATCGAGAAACTCGGGATCAAAATCGACACCCGATGCAGGCCAGTTCAGATCAATGACCTTAAGGCAGTTTTCAACGACTTCGACGGTATTCGGCCGCTCATCGACTGCGGTCAGCCGCGTTGGGGCCTGCTGGTGGCCGGCCCGTCGGATTGGCGGGGACGAAGCCGTTGTGGATCGTGGGAGCGTCTGGGCGACGTGCGGAATCAACCGCAGATAGACGCCTCTTGGATCCTCACCAAGACCTCGTTCCACATCAAGAAGTCGCTCGACGGTTTCCAGTGGCGCGGCCATTCGTGTAATCGCGCCCCCTTCAAGAAACCTGATATCGAGAACGATTGCCTCGCCGACCCGTTCGACGTGGCCGCCTTTGATCATCCCATAGACGTCGACGATCTGGTCTTTCAGCCTGTGATCCGGGGAGACTGCTGGAACAAGCGTTGTTTCGCAGATGCGCCAGTCGCGAGGCAGAATCCTGCCGGGTTGTTCATCTGCCGCGCCAACCTGGACGATCCCCGTGAGTCCAGCGTCGCTGTTGACACCGGTGGCAGTCAGCGGTGTCCCTGTCCGCAGCTCCGGACCGGGGAATTCCGTCGACTGAGCACACGCCGTCGCCAGGTGGCATCCAGCCAGTAGCAGCGTAGCAATGGCAACGCCCATCAATTTGTTTCGTGCATCCGGCATTTGGATCCCTCCATCGGGTTGGACCGGCTCAAGCCGGCATTGGTTTCGCATTGGAATCGCGTCTGAACTACTGACCTTCTGCCGCTTCACTCACCGCTTCACGCAGAAGCTCGATCCGCTTCTGCAGTCCTTCTGCAACATTCCGTGCTGCCGAATCAACTGGAAGATCGGTCAGCAGCGGCTGCAGCAGACTTAAATTACGAGGTTGCTGCCGCCGCGGCTCCGTTTGTTGCGTGTTCCTTCGACCCCTGGCTCACGCCAGGGGCTATGTGCTGTTGCCGCTATCGCGGCTGACTGGCTGTACGATTAATTTCGCTGCCGTCCATAACCCGGACGAGCCGGAACCAATCAGCCGGCACGCGTTAGCGTCCGGTTCCGCGAACCGTGGCTAACGCCCAGCGGCTGATATTCATTGCGAAACGCCAGCGACAACATGTTGGTCGATCCCAGGATCGATGGGCCTACAGCGGCAAAACCGCAACCAAACAAAGACTCACGCAAAGGCGCGAAGACGTAAAGTTCAATTCCGGCCTTTGCGTCTTCGCGCCTTTGCGTGAGATTCGAAAGCGCGCACGGCGTGCATGCATGACGACTGAAGAATCTATGCGGCTTCTGAGACGCACTCGGAAGCCAATGCCTGGCGGCACGAATATCGAACAAGGAATGTCGAAGTCCGAAGTGAAGCACTTCATCATTCGAAATTCCTTGTTCGATATTCGATATTCATTGCGAAACTCCAGCGACAACATGTTGGTCGATCACGGGTTCGAAGGGCCTAACGAGGCTCCGCCTCAGACCGTTTGAACAGAAGAACGCAAAGGTCGCGAAGACGACTGAACGATGGAGCTCTTCGCGACCTTCTGTTCATGAACCATCGCTCGGCAAACTTGACTCAACTGCAACATGTTCTGATGAATAAGCGTAGCTTAGGCTCGACGCCAGCACGTACGGCGCACACGTTGGCCTGCACAAAGTGAATGCCGTTAATGGACTGCGTCAATTGACGATTGTCGGTGTACCAGACACGAAACACAGAAAGGCCCGGTCTGATCCAGACCGGGCCTTTTCGGATGTTGTGGAATGAAATGCAGCCGGCCAATGCCACTTCACGCGCGGGCCAACGCTTAAGGCGGCAACAACGGCCGGCTGCGCGGGCATTATGCGGAAACGACCAGTTCTGTCTGCGTGAGTCTGCCCCATTCTTTGGCAGATCTGCGGATTTCCACAATCCCACGCATCCATGTTCGTGGATGGGTAGGAGAATCTGTAGCAACGAACGCTGCCGCGACTTCTGTCCTGACATGCGGCAGGTACGTCACGCAAGTACCGGTCCGGATTCGAAACCAGTCATTTCGCTTCCAGCTTAATTAGACGCTGTTCGAGTTCACGGTTTTGTTTCCGGGCATCTTCCACCTCACGCCGCAGACGTGCGAGCTCGGAATCGCCGCTCTCTGAGGTCCGAATCTTCTCCAGTGCCTTGCCGGCCGTATCCCGCGTCCAGTCGTACGGATCAGACTCGGCAAGCTGCTTAAGACGCGATTCGGCCGCCCGAGCCCGTGAACCCAGTTGCCCCAGACCACTGGCCAGACTGCCCCGCAAGCGCGGTCCGTCGCGATCGATAAGGTCGAGATAGTGCCTGACAACCCGATCGGCCACCGCCGTGGAGAGTTCGTTGCGGTTCACGTACTCAACCAACCGGCGAATCGCCTCGTGTCGGCACACATGCGGTTTGTCTGGCTGAGTCCACTCGAATAGCACCTCCAGCACGCTGTCGTCGGTCGAACGGGCGAGACCACGCAGTGCTGCGATTCGAATCGTCTCCCGATGTGATGCCTTGCCCAGCGCCGCCTTGAGCAGTTTGACCGGCGGTTCGCTGGACACTTCCGCCAGTGATGTCAGCAAGGCCGACTCGACAAAGTAACTTCGATCACCCTCGTCTGACTTCTTAGTGAGCGTTTCGATAACTTTTTCGTCGTTCGTAAACGCCGCCAGAGCGTTGGCACAGGCTCGGCGAACTTTCGGATGCTCCTGCGTCAATCCGTCAATCAGCGCGTCGCGTGCGATGTTCCCCTTCAGTTTGCCGAGCGCTTTCGCAGCTTCCGTGCGCACGGCATGGAACGGGTCCGTATTCAGACTCTTCTGCAGCAACTCACGACTCTTGTCGGTGCGGACTTCGGCGAAGTGTTCGACTGCGCGAACCCGCTCAGGGACCGACGGTGCCGGGTTGGTGTCGGTCACCAGAAGCTGTGATTCCCACAGCCCGGGGTTCTTCTTTTCGCGGATCTTTGCCAGCAATGTGAAGTCGGGATCAACGCGTACGAGACTCGGCTTCTCCGTCATCGGCACGTACTCGATAAATTCCCGTTCTGTCATGAGACGATCGACCACGGCGCCGTCGGCTGTTGCGCCGGCGCTAAACGCGATTCGCACGGGAATGTGAAACAGGTCGCCCTTCTGTGTCTGCTTGACGTGAATCTTCATCTTCTGTTCGGCGGGCAGATACTCGCTTTCGACCAGCAATTCCGGATGCCCTGGCCGCTCTGTCCAGTCATGAAAGAACCGCTCCAGTGAGACGCCGTACAACCGCTCAAAGACCTGCCGCAGATCGCTGGTCTCGGCTGACTGGTAGGCGTAAACCGTGCCGTACCTCTGCAACCCACGGAAGAAGTCTTCGTCACCCAGGCGGCTGCGGAGCATGTGTAACACCCACGCGCCCTTCGGATAGACGCGATTGTCGAACATCGAACCGGGATGCCGATATCGCCGATCCAGAACCGGCCGGCTGAGTGTCGTCCCCGATCGAGCGGCACGCAGGTCCTGCAGCAGATGCCAGTCGCGTTCGTCGCGACCGTGCGCGTATTCGTCCCATAGGATCTCGGAGTACGTTGCGAATCCCTCGTTGAGCCACAGGTGCGACCAGTCCTTGCACGTCACCAGGTCGCCCCACCACTGATGCCCAAGTTCGTGAGCGATCAGCCAGTCGGGCGTACTGTCCAGTATGGCCCGCTCGTCGTGCATTGCGCGGCCGTAAAGAGTCGTGGCGCTGGTGTTCTCCATCCCGCCAAACACGAACTGGTGCACGACCACTTGAGCGTACTTCTCCCACGGATACTCAATCCCGAACCGTTCGCTGAAGAAGTCGAGCATTCTGGTCGTGCGTCCGAACGTCCGCTGCGTGTCCGCGGCACGATTCTTCGGCACGTAATACGTAACGGGTTTGCCACGCCATTCTTCCCGCGTGACTTCGAATTCACCCACGACCAGTGTCACCAGGTACGAAACGTGCGACTTCTCCTGAGCCCAGTGGAACATGACGTGGTCGCCGATCTTTCGGCGTGTGACCAGCCGGCCATTCGACAGCGCCTCGAACTTAGGATCGACACGCGCGATCAGCGATGTGGTCTGTCGTTCGTTTGGATTGTCCACACAGGGAAACCAGTAGCGGTTGGCGGTCGGTTCACCCTGGCTCCATACCATCCATGGTGTGTCGGGGGCCTTATCAGTTGGTCCGAAGAAATAGAGCCCGGATCGAGGCTCACGCACCGAGTAGGGAATCTCCAATCGCCATTTCTGACCAGGGCGAACCGTGATTCCCTTCTTCTTGAGCACAGGGTGCTTGAGATCGATCTGCAGTTTTTCTCCCGTGTTGTAAACGGGCAGGTCCGGTCCGGCTCTGAACTTGCCGTCTTCCGGCGTCTTGCCTTCAGCGTCAACGGGCGACAGATAGGCGAGAGAAGTCTCGTGATCAACAGCATTAAGCGTGATCAACGATGTTGGCCGCAATAGAGTGAAATCGAGCCACACCGTGCCGGTGATTTTCTTCTGCTCCAGATCAACAAAGAGATCCAGTTTGATGTGATGCACATCAATGTCGCGGTCGGCCGTCGTACGCAGGGGCTCTTCGGCAGCAGCCGCTGAGCAAATCAGTGCAAGCAGCCCAGCAGAACACAGAACGCGAACACAGTGCATGTTTCAGACCTTTGGAAACCGATGAATGGTGGCCAATTCCTGCAATCGCGAGCGACGTGTGGTCACTCGTCTTACGCTTCATCCACAACGGGATTCGTCAGTGCCCCGATTCCGTCGATTTCGATCGTGCAGCTGTCGCCGTCCTGCAGAAACACCGGCGGCTTACGTGCTCCGCCGACTCCGTGTGGAGTTCCCGTAAAGATCGCCGTGCCTGGAGACAACACTGTGCTGCCACTGAGAAACTCGATCAGCGTCGGCACGTCAAAGATCATGTCGTCCGTGTTCCAGTCCTGCATGACTTCGCCGTTGAGGACCGTCCGAATCCCCAATGAGTTGGGATTGGGGATCTCGTCGGCGGTGACCAGACAGGGACCCATCGGGGCGAACGTCGCAAACGTCTTGCCTCGGCACCACTGACTGCCGCCCTTCTTCAACTGCCAGTCTCGGGCGCTGACGTCGTTGCCGCAGGTGTAACCCAGCACAAAGTCCAGAGCGTTCTCGCGAGTCGCGTTGAGGCATTCCCTGCCAATGATGACCACCAGTTCGCATTCGTAGTCCACGGCGTCGCTGGCGAGCTTACGAGGCAGGACGATTGGATCGCCAGGGTGCTGGAGCGTGCTGCTCGTCTTCATGAACACAATCGGGTATTCCGGAATCGGCTGGTTTCCTTCTGCCGCATGTTTCCGGTAATTCAATCCGATGCACACGATGTCCGTCGGTGCAACCGGAGCCAGCAACTTGCTGACCGTGGCAGCCTTCCCGGTATCCTGGTAATCGCCGAAGAGATCGCCCTGGATCCGAGTGACAGATCCGTCAGCCTGCTGGCTGCCGAGGCCAACGGAACCGGTATCATCCAGAAAGCGAACGATTTTCACGGGTACTTCCTCAGTCTGGTTCGTGTCATCACGCACAAGGCAGCGAGCCATCTCGCTCCGGAGCGCGCCGGCTGCACGCTAAGGCACGCAACTGCCGTCTGCCAGCAAGCTGGATTTTGCCCTGCGGTTCCAGTGCGGCACGCGGTGGATCAGACGACGTCCCTGGCTCACCACCTGGCACGGAATCCGGATGAAGTGATTCACGAATAGTGCCGCTCGCCTGCCGCTCGTCAACGTCCTTAGCCCGATACACGTGCGAGCACCCAGTAATTGTGACGGAAGCGGCGGTGACCCACTCAGCGCGTGAAGACATGGCGTTCTCGATCCATCAAGTCCATTTACCGCGCGGACCGTACGCGCTCGCGGCAAGGTCGGAACAGCAGTCCGCGGTCGGCCCTCAACTCCGTGACTCAGCCGTTAAGTTAGTCGTGTCGCAATCAGGCACGGCTGACGCCAGAGCCTGGGCGGACCCCTTTCTGTGACTCAAACCCGAAGCTTCAAGACTCTGACACCGCCTCGAACTTCAGCGAGTTGTTCTTGAAATGATTCTCACAACGGACCGCCTGCTGGTTCGCGAATGGCGCGACGCCGACCCGTTCCACCCGTGTGGTGGTGACCAGGCCACCGAACGGTGTGGCTGACAGTCAATCGCCGCCACCGTAAGGATCAAGGCCTTCCCCACCCAGGCTGCGTTTTCCCGAGCCTCGTGGCCGACCAGGAGACTCGACCGATCGCTTTACATCTTCGCCGGGACCCAGCAGCCGGCCGGTGCCGCCGGTTGGTTCCGCAGTCATTCGCAGACGGCGCCACACTGTTTTCTGCCGTTCCATCAGACTCTTCCAGGTATCGTAGCCCTGCGTCTGATGGTCAGAATCGATGTGCTTCAAGTCGCCGAATCGATTGATCGTGACCATCTCTTCGAGCACCACCGGTACACGCTTCGACGTCAGTTCGAGATCCGGAAATTCGTCTGCATTGATGACGGTTGTCCGCTCGTAGTCGATCAACGAGTGCGGTGTGGCGTAGTCAATGAGCTCTTCCCGAAACGATTCACGAGCCGGACGCACAATGTCAGTCACAACTCCGGCGTCGAGCCTGGAGTCTGCCCCGCGTCGTCCCTTTCCTGCGAACGGCCAGCTCGCGACCTTTTCAGCCCGGTGCGGGCCACTTGACCGGCTGCACGATGTCGGCACGGAACTCGACAAGGCGAATAACTTCAGCCTGCATGTCGACCAGTTTGAGCCCAGTGGCTCCGTCGCTGCGGGGACTTCAGCAGGTCAAAGATTTCCTGGAGTTGTTGACCGTGGCTGGAGGAACAGAATCTCGCCAGCTGCCGTCCCTGCTGCAAGTTGTTTCCCGTCTGGCGAAAATGCGACCGCTGTGATGCCCCATGACGAATCATCGATCGTGCGGGAGATCCGCGTTCCGGTGTCGATGTCCCGGATTTCAACAAAGCCGACTTCCGCGTCTTTGATGTCGTCCTCGCCACAGACCGCCACGAGGTCACCTTGAGGTGAAATTGCCAGCCCGTGAATCGTGCCGGATTCAACCGTAAGCTCGAACGTATGTTTCGGGATGCCGACGTGGACGACTTCGAATGTCGCTGACTCATATTCCGCTGAGGCGGCGTGAAATCCGCCGGAGACGCCGGGAGAGAGAGCGATGTAGAAAGGATCGTGCGCTAACCGAAGAGATGTAATCGACTCGCCGGAAGTCGCATCCCATATGCGCAGGTCGTGGAAGTCTGTGTTATGCCCGTCCTCGACGCAGTAGAACGCCGTCCCAAGGAATCCCCATGGCCAGCTGAGAGATCCCGCAGCGGCTGCGTCGTGGAAGGCTCCTGATTCCGAGTCGGTGAATCGAACCGAATCGTAATCGCCGCTGCTGCGCAGGTCGGCCCGATAACGGCCGTCCGACGAGACATCGGCGATGCTCACATTACTCTGTTCAGTAGACCATTCCAACTTCGCCATATCGCAGGCCACGATGCTCGTCGTGTCGCCATCCTGCACAACGACACGGCCCTCCGACGATCCAGGCTCCATCGGAATCTGATGAAATTTCAGCCCGCGAATCGAGCGGGCTGCCAGCATCTCGGACGCCCACAGAAAACCATCCATCCGCAGATCCCAGATCCGCATGACCCCAGCCGGATGAAACAGTAGCTGGGGCCGCTCGTTGTGCGCGAAGAGACCTGCGTGAGTCGAGAGAAGCCTCTTGCCATCCGACGAAAACGCCAGTGACGCAACGGGCAGACGTTGGGCGGGAATCGTGCCGATCGCCTGCCACTGGTCAACGTCCTCAGCCTGATACAGGTGCGAGCACCCAGTAATCGTGACGGCAGTGGCAGTGAACCATACGGCACGTGCAGACATGGCGTTCTCGATCCATCAAGTCCATTTGACTCGCGGACCGTACCGCTCTCGCGGTAAGGCCGGAACAGCAGTCCGCGGTCGGCACTCATCTCCGTGGCTCAGCCGTTAAGTTAGTCGTGTCGCAACCAGACCGGCTGACGCCAGAGCCTGTACTGGCCCACTTCTGCGACTCAAACGCGAAGCTTAAAGAATCTGACACTGCCTCGAGCCTCAGCGAGTTGTTCTTGAAATGATCCTCACAACGGACCGCCTACTGGTTCGCGAATGGCGCGACGCCGATCGCGAGCCATTTCACGAGCTCTGCTCCGACGCTGAAGTCATGCGCCTCGTTGGGGATGGCGAACCGTGGTCGCGTGAGCGGTCGGATGCATTCGTCGCGGGGAATCAGGAGACATTCGCTCGGCTCGGTCTGTGCCAGTGGGCCGTCGAGCTTCGCGAGACCGGGGAACTGGCCGGTTTCTGCGGATTCGTTCCGAACGGCGAGTGGACCGAAATGGGTTGGCGGCTGGCTCGTCGTTGCCACGGGCGAGGACTGGGAACCGAAGTCGCTGCAGCCGTTCTGGATGACGGCATCAATCGGCTGAAACTGTCGCGGATTTTCCTGACCGTTCAGGCCGGCAATCGAGCCTCATTGCGTCTCGCCGAAAAGACTGGCTTCGAATTGGGGGCTGTGTTTCTGCGATGGGGCCGAGCAACGATTCGTTGTGAGCTGCCCGGAGGGCGAACCGTCTAACGCTGTCCGAATGCGAATGGCGGCGAAGACGAGCTCGTAGTAACCGCATTTATGCGGTTCGTGCGGTTGCAGATTTCATGCAACGGTGACGACCCGACAAGCGAACCTGTGACCAGAAAGCCGCACAAGTGCGGCTACTACGAACGTGCCACGAACCTCGTCTTGGCCCGTTTTCGCAGGCAGGCGTATACTCGCCGTCTTGTCGAATCGCCCAAAGAAATCGGGTGACTCTAAAAACATGTCGATCATTCGCAGGGAGGCGAACATGGACACGATTCTGATCGTTGGTGTCGAGAGCGTTGTCGGAGCAAACATCGCAGCGACGCAGCAGAGTTCCGCCACTGTCGTTGGGGTTACGGACAACTCCGATATCCAGATTGACGGCTGTCGTATCATCCGCGGCACTGGCAGCATCCAGCAGCACCTGCAGGCGGTCAGACCTGATCGCATCATCTTCTGCGGTTCATCCGCTCGATCGAGCTGGGACGGCGACAAGTCGAGTCAGCATGCAATCGACGATTCACTGGCCATCGACTGGGCGACCGCCGCAAGTGAGTCCGGAATCGCCTTCACGATGATTTCCTCGGACGCCGTCTTCACCGGTCCGTGGATGTCGCATGCAGAAGACGACACGCACTTCTGTGAGACTCCGCAGGCAGAACGACTGCGGCAGATCGAATCGGAAGTCGTGTCGGTTCATGCGGACGCGTTGATCGTTCGATGTAACGTCTTCGGCTGGTCACCGAACGCGGACGCGCCAGGATTCTCAGAATCGATGCTGACGGCCCTCGAGTCCGGTGATCGCAGCGAGAACGGATTCCTGTGCCACGCAGCGCCAATCCTGGCGAGCGACTTCGCACGCATACTGGTCCAGGCACACGCGACCGGCACGACTGGGCTCCTGCACATCGGAGCTGCCGAACGCATCAACCCGTATCAGTTTGCCGAGCGGCTGGCCGATCTGGCGGGACTCGAACCACCGCAGTTCCCGTCGTCGACAACTCTGAAGCGAAAGGTGGCCGGCTTCGGGTGTGGCGAAACCACGCTTAGCAGCAAAAGGGCCTGCGCGTTACTTGGCGACTGCATGCCACTCGTCGACGAAGGGATCGGCCGGTTCCTGGAACAGGCAGAGAGTGGCTTCCTTGCTTCGCTTCGACAGGGAGTCGGTGAAATGAGCCGCGTGGCATAAGGATTAGAGTCTTCCGTCGTCAGGCATGCGCGCCGTGCGCGCGCATCGTAGGATGGGCAC
This sequence comes from Planctomycetota bacterium, assembly GCA_963579025.1. Lineage (GTDB taxonomy): Bacteria > Planctomycetota > Planctomycetia > Planctomycetales > Planctomycetaceae > CAUZFZ01. Next base: position 55,403 of record CAUZFZ010000029.1, read on the forward strand.
TCCTGCCCGTCCCGGCACCGGCAATGGACGGGCAAGAGTGCCCGTCCTACTTTTGGTTGCGGCTCTGCCGCTTTGGGTGCCTACGGCTGTAAACGCGGTCGAGTACCTTTCCGTACGACTGCGGCGACCAGATGGCCGCCGAACCCCAACGACAGCTTCATGGCATGCTGGACTTCTCGCGCACGTGATTCGCACGGCACGAGGTCCAGACAGGCTTCCTTGTCGGGGTCGTGCAGATTGGCGGTGGGTGGAAGCCGACCGTCGCGCAGAGCCAGCAACATGGCGGCGAACTCAACGCTTCCTGCCGCGCCAAGAAGATGGCCGATCGCCCCTTTGAGGCTGGACCCCGAGACCGATTCGGCAGTCGATCCAAGAACGGACCGCAGTGCCAGCATTTCGAGTCGGTCATTCATGCGTGTGCCCGTGCCATGCAGACTGATGTAATCGATGTCGCTGCCGGACAGTTCGCCGCGACGAAGCACTTCCCGAAGCAGCCACTCCAAAGCATCCGGCCGTTGATCAAGCTGGGTGAGTCCGCCGGCATCAGAGCACATCGCTCCGGACAGCCATTCCGCGTAGGTTGAAGCCTCGCGAGATTCCGCATGTGTCGCTGATTCCAGGATGCACACGGCGGCACCTTCACCGACCAGAAAGCCATTGCGATTCTGGTCATACGGGCGGACTGCAGCGGCCGGATCATCGAACCCCCGCGCCATCACACCCAGTCGCCGAAACGACGCAACGATTGCTGGCGTCAGTGAAGCGTCCGAGCTGCCGCTGATCACGACGTCGCACTGGCCGCTTTGGATCAGTTCCACTCCACGGACCAGACTCGACAATCCCGTGGCGCAGGCGCTGACAGGGCTCAGCCAGGCTCCTTTCGCACCGAAAAGAGATCCCACCGCAGCCGTCGGTCCAGATGGTGCCGCCAACGACCACCAGTCGGCACTCGTCGCGTGAATTCCAGTTGTTCGGCTGAGCTGCATGAGGCTGTGTACGCCGCCCTTGCTGGTGCCGATTACGCAGCCCAGACGATGGGGATCGATCTGCTCACCATCCAACTCGGCGTCGTGCACGGCTTCGATGGCAGCGGTCACTGCATGAGCAATTGTTGGCTCGACCGTCAGCGGGATGATGTCGGATCGTCCGCGCGCTGCGAGCAGCTCAGAGAGATTCGACGAGCCGATGGCCGGCGCTCCAGCAGACTGTTGGGGCCACAGGCTCTCTTCCCCGAGTTGTGGTGTAATCCACCGCGGCGCACGTTCGCCATTAATCAGACGTTGCCATGTGATTTCGCGTCCGCAACCGAGCGGGCTGACGAGGCCGATCCCGGTGATCACGACGCGTCGCGGCTCAGACATGACAGCTACCGCCGCTCGCTCGAACGGCAGACGGCAAACAGTGCGCCGCCAAACAGGACAACGACCATGAAGATTTCAAGATAGTAGGTGCGCTGCCCGAACGTCACATTCGGTGCTGCGGCGCCTGGCCGGGTGACATTCGGGGCCGGGCCGGGCTGAGCATCCTGAGCCAACACAGAACTCGAAACACCGAGTGTCAGTGACGTCAGCATTACTGCAGTGATGGTCAGCCGTCGAATCATTGACTTGAGGTCTTTGTCTAGTGTTGCCGGTCGTCACGGGCCACAAACAACGTTCCCGGCCCCGTCCGTTCGATGATAGGCAACCACAACGGCCCGCGAAACTGACATGTTGATGCCGACAACTTAAGCTTCGCGGCGGCCGGGCTCGTAGTAACCGCATTTATGCGGTCAGGCCACCAACCCGGCTGCAATTCACCAGACCGCGTCCCGAGCGTGCGACAACGACAAACATCCCCCGGAACAACTTCATGCCGATAACCATTACCGCTCTCACAGCACGCGACATTCGATTCCCGACATCCAGGGATCTCGACGGCTCGGACGCCATGAATCCGGACCCCGATTATTCGGCCGCCTACGTCACGCTTCACACCGATCACCCAGACGGACTGGAAGGAAATGGGATCACATTCACGATCGGTCGAGGCAACGAGCTGTGTGTTGCCGGCGCGGAAGCGCTCCGCCCGCTGATTGTCGGGCGGACCCTGGAGTCCTTCACATGCGACATGGCCGGGTTCTGGAGACATGTCACCGGAGACAGTCAGCTCCGCTGGGTCGGACCGGAAAAAGGAGTGATTCACCTGGCCACGGCTGCAGTCATAAACGCCGTTTGGGATCTCTATGCGAAAGTTAAAAAAAAGCCGCTTTGGCGACTGCTGGTCGACATGACTCCGGAACAGCTCGTCGGTTGCATCGACTTCCGTTACATCACAGATGCGTTGACGCCCGACGAAGCCGTTGATCTTCTCCGTCAATACGAGTGCACGAAAGACGCTCGCATCGCGAAAATGGAGCAAGATGGATTTCCCAGCTACACGACGTCGGCCGGGTGGCTGGGCTATCCCGACGACAAGCTGCGATCGCTGTGCCGCAGTCTCAGCGAGCGTGGCTGGACGCACTTCAAAATCAAGGTGGGTCGCGACATCGACGATGACATCCGCCGTTGCCGCATCATCCGCGAGGAAATCGGCTGGGACCGGCGATTGATGATGGATGCCAATCAGGTCTGGGACGTCGGCCAGGCCATCGACCATATGCGGCTACTGGCAGAGTTCAAGCCGTGGTTCATCGAAGAACCCACCAGCCCGGATGATGTGCTTGGCCATGCGTCTATCGCCCGTGCGATCGCGCCGATCAAAGTGGCGACCGGTGAGATGTGTCAGAATCGCGTGATGTTCAAGCAGCTCATGCAGGCCGACGGGATGCAGATTTGTCAGATCGACAGTTGCCGACTCGGCGGCGTGAACGAAGTGCTCGCCGTCCTGTTACTGGCCGCGAAATTCGGAATTCCTGTCTGTCCACATGCCGGCGGTATCGGGTTGTGCGAATACGTCCAGCACCTGGCGATCTTCGATTTCGTCGCGGTGAGCGCCTCGCTGGTAGACCGGCTGACGGAGTATTCGGACCACCTGCACGAGCACATGGTCGATCCAGTGCACATGGAGAACGGTCACTACATGCCGCCGACCGCACCCGGCTACAGCATTACAATGAAGCCCGAATCGCTGGACGAATTCGAGTTTCCAAACGGATCTGCGTGGAGCTGAGACGATCGCCGCTCTGGCAGAGCGGTTCGCTGTGCCTGTTGGAAACGCATCGATAAACTCCCATACATACCTTCCTCGAATTCCCCCGCCCCAATTCTTCGCCTCACCGGAGACGAATTCAATGCTTCCTGCCCCTGCCCCCCGCACAGGTTTGTTCCTTCTCGCACTTGTCGTTTCGCTGACGGCACGTGTTTCCGCTGCCGAGATCTTTCCGGACGAACAACTGCGTGCAGCGGTTCAGGCCGTTCTGAAGAAACAAGGCAAGGATGAGATCAAAGAGGATGATCTCAAAAACGTCTACCAGGTCGTCGCACGCAAGAAGGCAATCAAGGACCTGACCGGACTTGAGAAGTGCACGAATCTGGTACTGCTCGATTTTCACGGCAATGAGATCAAAGACATTGCACCGTTGGCTGGTCTGACGAATCTGCAGTCGCTCGACCTGTCGAAGAATGCCGTGAAGGACGCCAAACCGCTGACAGCTCTTGTCAAACTTCAGTACGTACAGCTTGAGGAGAACGAGGTCGCGGACCTGGCTCCGTTCAAAGACCTCAAGAAGCTGTCGGCTCTGTACCTGAGCGATAACAAAGTGAAGTCGGTCGAACCGCTTAAGGACTTGCCAAAGCTCTCGTCTCTGTATCTGGGCGGCAATGCGGTTGCGGATGTCAAACCACTCGCAGGGTTGCGGTGGCTGGCGAACCTCGATTTGCAGGGAAATGGCATTGAGAACATCTCAGCGCTGGCCGGACTGACGGAACTGCGGTTCACATTTCTGCAGGGCAACAAGATCAAGGACTTCGGGCCGTTGATTGAAATGGCGAAGAAGGATGCCGAAGGGGACAAGCGGTTTGCTCCGTACTGGAGACTTTATCTCGACGATAATCCGATTGAGGAAGCTCGGCGTGACGAGCAGATTGCGGCACTTAAGTCGATTGGCGTGAGGGTCAACTGGAAGCCAAAGAAAGCGAAATGACCAGACGCCTGCAGACCTCTAGTGGAGGTGGCTCTGATGGCGAAAAAGAAAGTCGCAGCGAAGAAAAAAAAGGCCGGTAAGAAGAAGAGCGTTCCGAAGAAGAAAAAAGCTGCCGTCAAAAAGACGGCCGCAAAGAAGTCGGTTCGCCGTAAGGCCGCGTCCGGAAAGAAGGTCGCCAGGAAAAAGGCCGCGACCTCGAAGAAGAAGAAAGCCGCACGAAGCGTTGCCGCGTCGGCAAAACCAAAACTTGGGCGTGCTCGCGTATCCGGCGATTCGAAGCTGGAGCAGATGTTCCTCAAGGATTACGAGGCTCGCCAGATTTTCGAGTTTCTGAATGTCGCCACACTGAAGGAGCTGGAGCAATACGGACCCGAGGAAATCGCCGCTCGACTGACAGCGCCCATGCTGCAAACAGTGAACCGCATTCGGAAAGCACTGGCATTGAACAATCGCACGCTTAAGGACGACGAGGAATTTGCGACCAAATTCCTGAAGACGTTCGCGCAGCAACGCGATCCTGGTTGAACGGGTCCTGTCACGGGAATCCCCGAAACGCGTTCACCATGCTGCTTCAGAACGCAAAAGCGAACTCTCTGCGTCGATGCTCTGGACGTTGAGCCCGTAGATTCCTTTCGGACTCAGAGCAATTCAGCACAGCGAGAGAGGTCAGCCCATGTCGACTGTTGTCATGTCCCCCGAAGCATTCTGGCATCAGCCAGGCCCGTTCGTTGACCTGCTGGAGCAGGCGGGACATGAAATTCGATATCCATCAGAGAAAACATGGACTCGCGGAAACGGCTCTGATGCAGACACTGTTCGCGAACTGGCGGGAGCAGCCGCCGTCATCGCTGGTGGCGAACGGCTGCACGCGGGCGTGCTCCCGCAGCTTCCGGACCTGAAGGTCATTGCCCGTTGCGGAGTCGGTTACGATCGCGTTGACGTCAATGTCGCCACCGAGCTTGGCAAGGTCGTAACGATCACACCGTACTCGAATCATGAAGCCGTCGCCGAGCAGGCGTTCGCTCTGATTCTGGGCGTTTCCAAGTACGTTGCCGAGAACGATCGTCTGGTGCGATCCGGTCAGTGGACGAGTCGCCTGACAAAGCCCATTCGTGGTCGGACTCTGGGACTGATCGGACTCGGACGCATCGGCCGCAGCACGGCTGTGCGCGGAGTGGCTCTTGGAATGCCGGTCATTGCTCACGAGCTGTACCCTGACCTGGAATTCGTCGAGCAGCATGGAATCGAACTGGTCAGCCAGGACGAATTACTTGCTCGGTCTGACTTTGTCAGTGTCCATTGCCCGCTGAATGATGACACTCGGGGTCTGTGTGACAGCACGTTCTTCGCGAAAATGAAGAACGGCGCGGTGTTCATTAACACGTCGCGCGGCGGGCTCGTCGTCGAAGCCGATCTGGTCCAGGCGCTCGAGTCAGGTCACCTGCAGGGAGCGGGTCTGGATGTGTTCGACCCGGAACCACCAGCCGCGAACAATCCATTGTTCCGATTCGACAATGTTGTGCTGAGCCCGCACGTTGCCGGCACCGACGAACGCTCGATGGAAGGCATGGGAGTTGAATGTGCGGAGAACATCGTCGCACTGCTCAACGGTGAATGGCCGGAACCGTCGATCGTGAACCTGTCGCTGAAGGATTCCTGGCAGAGCCAGTTCGCTCAGCCGTAGCCCGATTTCTCCGAAATCGGGACCAGCCGACATCGCAGCCTGTCGGCACATCGACCGCCGCTCAGTCTTGCCAGGTCCAGGGCAGCGGATTTCGGAGAAATCCGCCTACGGCTCAGAGGTCTCGCGGATTCCAGATCGTGAACCTATTTGAGGCCCGTTCCTTAGCTGAGTTCGGCGATCGGCTGGCCGTGCGGCAGGATCGGCATGGGTCGACCGGTGTGGTCGATGAACGAGGCGTGATAGTCGATGCCCAGGAATCGATACATCGACGCGAGCAGATCGTTGGGTTCCAGCTTGTTGTCTTTGGCGTAGGCACCGTTTGCAGTTGTCGAACCAATGACCTGTCCCATTGGCATGCCGCCGCCGGAGACCAGAACCGACATCGATCCCGGCCAGTGATCCCGGCCCGGCTGGATGACTCCTGAACGTGTCCCTTTCTGTGGGTTGATGCGCGGTGTGCGACCGAACTCGCCAGTCACAACCAGCATCACTTTGCGGTCGAGTCCTCGCTGGTAGAGATCTTCAATCAGCGCCGCGATTGCACGGTCGAAGATCGGAAGCCGGGCGTGCGCGTCTTCGTAGAGGTGCCCATTGACCGCGTGAATGTCCCAGTTGCCGATGCCGCCAGGAACGCCCGGACTCTGCATCTGCATCGTCACAAACGTGACGCCCGCTTCGACCAGACGCCGTGCCAGAAGAGCACGTTGTCCCCATTTATGACGCCCGTATTTCTCGCGTAGCTTCGGGTCTTCCTGCGAAATGTCGAACGCATGCTTTGCCTTGTCGCTGGTCAGCAGGCTAAGGGCCTTGTCGTTGAATTTGTCCATGGCGGCCAGCGAGCCGTTGCGATCGATGTCGCGTTTCAGGCCGTCGAACGAGTTGAGCAGCCGCACGCGATCGTCCAGCCGGTCTTTCAGGCTGCCGGACATCGTCAGATTCGGAACGGAAAAACCATCTCTGTTCGGGTCGCCACCAACGACGAAGGGCAAAGCGGATTCGCCCAGATACGAACTGCCACCGCCATAGACCCGATTCTGATTGCCCACGTAGTTTGGGATGCCGACGTCGCGCGACTCCTTGATGCGATTCACGACGGTGCCGATCGTCGGGAACTGAGCGACCGGGTCCAATGGTCGCAGCGGATCACGGCCGGACAGGAACCGGCCGGCACCTCCCGCGTGATTCGCGAAGCCGTGCGAGATTGAGCGAATGATGGTGAACTTGTCCGCAACGCGTGCGTGCAGTGGCAGTAGTTCGCACACATCCATACCGGGTACGGCCGTCCGAATTGGCTGCATTTCCCCGCGATAATCGAGCGGAGCTTCCGGCTTCAAATCGTAGGTCTCCATATGACTGGGACCACCTTGCAGCCAGATCAGAATTATCGACGTGTCCGTGCCGGATTCCTTCGCGGCCGATCGCAGACGGAGAACATCTCCCAGGCTCAATCCGCCAAGGGCGAGGAATCCAGCCTGAAGAAAACCGCGACGCGATTGCGGGCCGGGGCACACAGCGGTCTCGTTCGACATGAATCAGGTCCTGAACTCGGCGGGACAGCGGGGCGGTTTGCTGGAAGACGGCAGAAACCGTTTCGGGGGCGTGGACTCGAACAATATTATGGCGTGAATCGCTCTCGTCATTCAATGTCTGCATGCCGCACCAGAATGTCTTGCGCCGGCACACTACTGAACGGTGGCGGAATTCATGAGAATCCGCAGGTCACATTATCGTCGCATGAGGGCATCCGAGTTCAGGCACATCCACAGGGAGATTCAGATGAGTCATCGTCTGCAGCGTCGCGAGTTTCTGGGTGCAAGTGCCGCGTTTGCGGCGTTCAACATTCTGCCGGCCAGCGTGCAGGCGTTCTCTCCCAACAGTCGGCTGCGCACGGCGCATGTCGGTGTGGGCGGTATGGGTGGAGCCGATTTGCGATCGGTGTCGTCTCACGCTGCTGTTGAGGTCGCGGCAATGTGTGACGTCGATGCGAAGACGTTGCAGGGAGCCAGCGAGAAGTTTCCGGACGCACGCACATTCAGTGACTACCGAGAGATGATTACAGAGTTGGGTGACACGATTGATGCCGTGGTCGTTTCGACGCCGGACCACACGCATGCGCCCGCCGCTCTGACCGCAATGAACCATGGCAAGCCAGTCTACTGCCAGAAGCCGCTGACACACGAAGTCTTCGAGGCGCGACAAATGCGTCTCGTGTCCGAGAAGAAAGGCGTGACGACACAAATGGGTGTGCAGGGGCATTCCGGCATGCCGTATCGCCGCGCAACTCAGATGATCCAGAGCGGCGTGATCGGCAAAGTCAGCCGCGTGCTCGCGTGGTCACACAAGAACTGGGGCTACGACGGGCCCGCGTTTACAGACTTCGATGATGTCCCCGAACAACTCGACTGGGACTTGTGGATCGGCACGGCGGGCATGCGTCAGTTTAAGGCCGGTGTTTATCACCCGCGGAACTGGCGCAAGCAGGTTGATTTCGGCACAGGGACGCTGGGCGACATGGGTGTGCATATCTTTGACACGCCATATCGGGCTCTGGAACTCACATTCCCGAAGTGGGCAAAGACGACCTGCCGCAATCCAACCGGTGTCGGTCATCCCGAGAAGAACATCGTCGAGTACGAATTCCCGGGAACGAAATACACCACCGACTCCATGAGCTGGATCTGGTACGACGGCGCAGACGCACCACCTCCGACAGACGGCCTCGGTCTGCCGGATGGACTGGAGTTGCCAAAGCAGGGATCACTGTTTGTCGGTGAGGGCGGAACGATGCTGCTGCCGCACGTGGCCGAGCCACAGCTCTTTCCCGAAGAGAAGTTCAAGGACAGTCCGCGACCGGAACTCGAACCGCTCGACCATTGGCACCAATGGGTCGATGCGTGTCTGGGCAAGACAAAGACGAGTGCTCACTTTGGATACGCCGGTCGATTGACGGAAGCTCTGTTGCTGGGTGTGGTGGCTAATCGATTCCCCGGCGAGAAGCTGATGTGGGACGCGAAGCAACTGCGTGTCACGAACAATGACGACGCCAGCAAGCTCCTGAGACGAACGCCTCGTGATGGCTTTGAAGTCGCAGGCCTTTGAATCAGCCGCGCTACGCTTCCGGGCTCAGCGGTACTTGTCGATTTCGAAGTCCCGGATCACAAACAGATCCCAGTCGGTTGTTGAGCCTGCGTGAAGCTGCGTTACGAACAGCTCACCGGTCGATTCCACGTAGCGCGGTGCCCGACCCACCAACGGCTTTCCATCGATGTTGACCGTGCGGACATTTCGAAAACGCGCATCGTCTGTGGGCCGAGTGGCAATCATCACCTCACTGTCCGAGCCTGCACCGTGGCAGAACAGCAACGTCAATCCGTCATCGGTGAGCATTGGCCACGTCAAAGGCTTCGTAAGTTGCGGCGTTGTTCCGAACGGCAGACGCCCTGGAAATGACCAGCCTGCTTCCAATCCGGCTCTTTTCGAAATGACGAATTCCGTGCGAGAACTGCGGGGGGATGACCCGCCGGGATAGGAATTCTGCTCATCGATCCGTTGAAAGATGAGAGTCAGACCGTTGCTTGACAGCCAGGGCGACTGAACCGATCGACTTCCGGCGAACCGAACGATCGCCTGAAAATTGTCCAGCGGAGCCTGGCGAAATCCCCGACGACTGGATTCGGCCAGTTCGGCTGGTTTTTCATACCCCATCAGGGCGACGGCGACGGTCTCATCGCCGGACAGTGCGATGTGCCTTGCCCGGGTCTCAAATACGGGCACGCCGAATTGATGAGCGATCGTGATGCGGCTGGCTTTCCAGATGCCACTCTTAGGGATGCCTTCACGCGTGAAGTAAATCGTCAACCCATTGGGATTCAGCCAGCAGTAGCCGTCGATACCTGACGAGTTCAACTCACGCACGGGCTGGAGTTCGAGACCGTCGCCGTTGACAGCGACAGGGGTGACAGGCTTTGCCTGGTTTCCGGGTGCTTCTTCGATCAAGAACCACTCGGCCAGGTCGACAGCGGCGTTCGATTTGTTTTCGGAACTGTCGATCAGCTTGTTGTCACGGCCTTCGTCGCAATGAAACAGAGCCACGGTGTACTCGTCGGACCGATGCCGCCGTGGCACGGTGAATTGTGCGTCGTAGCGAATGGCATTCGAGATCCGAATCTCGTCAAGCAGCCCCTGAAAAACCATCTCATCGTCGAAATCGAGTCCGATTCGCAATTGGCCCTCGCGCGACGACAACGGATCCGGCAGAGACGGCGACTCGCGTTCGTCCTGACCATCAACGTAGATCTTCAATGTCTGAAGATCCCATACGGCCGCAACATGATGCTCTGTATCGAAGACGTGTTCCGATCGCGACAGGGCCTCGACCGTGCTGCCGGCAGCGTTCTGCAACGAACAGCCCAACGTCCATGTTCCACCGTTACTATCGATATACAGTCGAGCGACCTGTGCGAATTGAAGGATGGTTGCACGCGTACCGGCTTCAATTCTTCTGGGTGTAATGCGAGCCTCGATCGTCAACGGTGACTCGCCGTGCAGGCGAAACCCGTTGACCTCAGCGACTGCACCGGCCGCGGCGAAGTCCAATGCAAAGTCGCCGACGACGACAGCGGGACGTGGAGCTACCGAGCCGTCGGCATTTGGCGCGATCACGTCGCCAGGCTGTGCCGTGCCAGCGTTCGGATCGAGTTGCGCTGTATTGGTTGATGACGGCCCGAGACTCACGGCCAGAATCACACAGAGGATTGCTGCGAGTCCGGCGCCGGCGAAGTAAACCCGAGGAACTCCCCAGCTCGACGCGAACAGCCACAGCAGAACGGGCTTGAGTGACCGTCGAGGTTTCGGACCAGCCTGGACGCCCTCATCCAATGTTGGAGCCCAAGGCAGCACCGGTTGATCCTGCTTTGACGGATTCTCGCTACGTTTCCGTTTCGCCGTTTTCTTGCGACGTTTCGCCGTCGACCGTCGTTGCGAGCCTTCGCGTAGTCGGCGTTTCTCTTTCTCACGCAGTGCGGTGTCGGCCGTATTGAACTCCTCGGTTACCGGATGTTCGAGTTCTGCCTGCCCACGGCGGCGACGTCGCGCCGATGACTTTGGCTTCATCGCGACGCCCGGCTGCGGTGAGTCGGACGGTCGGGCAGATTCCTCTGCGGGGAACTCTTCGTTAGCCGGGGCAAACACGATCGACGAGCCTTCTGAATCGCTGAGCGGCTGGTCGAGTGTCTCCATGATGTCAGGTGATGTGGCCGTGATATTCAGTCGGCCGACATCAACGATCAGTTGCCGCATCGACACGTGGCGGTCTGCCGGTTTCTTGGCCAGCATTTGAGCGACGAGATCGTCCAGTTCCTGCGGTATTTGAGGACGCACCACGCGTAATCGGGGAATCTCATCCTCACGGTGCGCCAGCAGTCGTTGCATGATCGTGTCACGCAGATAGGGAGGGTTTCCCGTCAGCAGGAAATACAAAGTGCAGCCGAGGCCGTAGATGTCGGCCCGATGGTCGGCAGTGCGGGCATCGAGTGCCTGTTCGGGAGCCATGTAATCGATGGTGCCCATCACGCTGCCAGTGTTGGTCAAATCCGCGTGGCCAGCATCTCCAATTTCCTCGCCGGGAGTTGCACGGATGCGTGCCAGTCCCATGTCGAGGACGCGTACAACGCCCACGTGGTCGAGCAGCAGGTTGCCGGGTTTCACGTCGCGGTGAACGATTCCATTTTCGTGCGCGTACCCGAGCCCTTCGGCAGCCTGAACGATTGCGTGAATTGCCAGTGGCACCGGTAACGGTCCACTCTTCTTTACCAGAGACGACAGGTCCTGCCCCTCGACATATTGCATGACCAGGTAGTAGCTGCCATCTGTATGCACGCCCGCGTCGTACGCGGTGACGATGTGTGGATGGTCGAGTTGGGCGGCCGCTTGCACCTCACGTTCGAATCGTCTTTCGATCGATTTCGATGGAGCCTGGGACTTGAGCAGAAACTTGATGGCCACCGCCCGCCGCATGCGTTGATGCCGCGCCTTCAACACGACTCCCATGCCTCCCTGGCCGATCATGTCCTGCACGACGTAATCGCCAATCACCAGTGGAATGGAGTCGTCGCCCAGCAGGACTTCAGACTGGAATTCGGTAAGCAACGAGTCGCGGACGAGTTCATCAGCGGCATCTTCCGCGGACTGGAGACCGGTCAGCCTGGGCCAGGCAGCGACGATGCTGTCGTTCAGCAGACCGGATGCTTCGAGCCGCTTCAGAAATGTAGCCTGTTCTGTCGGCATGGCTATTTTGGTGACTGCGTCGGATTCTCGTACCAGAACACGCCCAGGTTAGCCCGTTCTTCGCAGGTGATCACGTCCAGATCACCATCGGCATCCAGATCGACGAACACGGCGTCCTCGGGCGATTTGACTTCTCTGACAGTCACGCCCGGCGATCGATCGGCCACTTTCTCTGGACCGGGCTTGATGCACGATCGAATGACACCGCACTCCTCCCAGCCGGTCGCGATGTCCCAATGCCCGTCATCATTAACGTCCATCATCCGCACCGCGCGACGAATTGTCGATCGTGCGCCGCGTCCACGGGGCGTCCGAGGCCGTAGTGATGGACTGGGTGGCGAATACGCCAGCGTCAGCAGGGACTTGGTCAAACGGCTCATGTTGGCTCCTTCGGGCAGGTCGAGTCTCGGGTGCGGCCGCAGAAGAGCTTCCCATTCGTACGGACTTCCGCAGCCATTTCACCCTCGAAACGTAGTCAAGCGGCAACTTACGACAGAACCTCGCGATATCCGCATGCCGTCGCTTCAGCCCATGAGCAATTGTGCCAACCTTTGGAGTGGACGTCTCAATATCCGTGTTCTCATCGGCGACAGTCGTCCAGACGCTGGCCAGCAGACGAGTCATCTCTTCCTGCAAGTCGTTCCGGAAGTCCTGCGTGTCTTCATCCAGTTCTTCCAGCGAACTGTCTGCCACGTATAACGCATTGAGTCCGACCAGAAACTCGTCGTTCTTCTCATCGCGTTCATCGCCACTGAGCATCGCATGCAGGCGAACCTGATTCACAAATCGCTTCAGATACCGCGGTCTCCGCTCATCAGCGGACACCAGTGACAACCACTCTCGCGTTGCTGCTTTGAATGCATCACTGTCCTTTACGATCGGCAATGGCCGCATCAGTCGAACCTGTGACATCACGACGATGACAGCCAGCACCGTCAATAGTACCGCCAGAGTCACTTCCCACGGCCCTATGGTGTGGCCGTCGTCCGACCGCGGCGCGATCGACGATGCCATCGCGACGTCAGGCACTGGGGAAAAAGTGGCCGTCGGCCCCGCGACTTTCGGCTCGGGGAGCGGCGGAGCTGAAGGCGTTTTCTGAGGCTCCTGAGACGGCGGCGCCTTCTCAACTTCAATGTTGAATTCCTTCAGAATGCCTGTCAGTTGAGGTGACTTCGCAAGCGCCAGTCGCAAAGTGGCCGATTCGCCGGGCAGTTCGAGTTCAGCAGAATCCGGTTCTCGAATGACAATGGTTGAATCAGAGAGATTCAGAAAGTCAGGAGCGGGAAGCGACGGTGCGATCAACATTCCCAGCAGAACGGCAGACGTGGCCGTGGCGTAGCGTGTGATACGCCCGTTGCGTTCCCGCGTTTTGCGTTCGCGCCGTTCTTCCGCCTCACGAATTGCGGACCTCATCGGGAGAGCCCGGTCCTCCGTCAATTCGGTTGTCGTTGATGCATGCCCCTCAATCACGCGGCTGATGAACGCGCTCGTCTGAGCGTCGCTCGATCTGGGAACGGGCACTTCGATCTGCACAAGTTTTTCCATGTAATCGGCGGCAAACTCCTGAGGAGTTACCTCGGCCACCTCGGAGCCGTCAGCTTCTGACAGTTCTCGCGAACGGGCTAGAGCAACGGCCTCACGGACGCGGTGAATGGCCATTCCAAACACAACGATGCACTCACCGCTGGAGGCCAGGAAATTTACCGCCTGCAGAACAGTCATCACGTTCTCCGGGCGACAACGATCCAGGTCGTCAATGAAGATCACCATGACGTTGGGTTTCAACGCCCGTGAGACGTCTTTGAATTCCAACTGAAATACTTCACGAAACTGCACCCGGCGACCGGCTTCCCTTTCGTTACCGGCTTCCTGCCCCAGGCGGCCGGGACTGACGCCGAAGGCCCGCAGCGTGCGGATGACGACCAGCAGAGTTCCGCCACCGCCGCCCAGTCCGATCAATCCGATAGCGCCTGACAGAAACGCGCGGTACAGGCTGGCGTCGTCGTGACTCCACCAGTTGTCGACCCGGTCGGCCAGCCGGTTGACGCTCTTCGCCGGTTCTGTCCGCCAGTCAGCAACGTTGCGCTCGAGGTACATGAAGAACGTCGTCCACATGAAGCACAGGACTGCCAGCACAGTCCAGCGCCGACGGACACGTTCGCGAATCAGCCGAAGACGAAACCGCAGCCCTTCCAGCGACCAGAAGTTCGGAATGCCCTTGCGACGAATCGATTCGAGCAACGCCGTCAGCAGGTTCTCTTCGTTCTGAAAGTGCCACGCATTGAATTCCACAACCGGACGTTTTCGTCGTCGCACGTGATCAGCCAGCAGATTCATCAGAGAACTCTTACCGCTTCCCCATTCACCGGTGATGGCGACCGTTAGTGGAGGTTCCGTGGATTCATGAGCGATGTAATCGGCCAGGCCATAGGCCACAGGTTCGAAATTCAGGAAGTCGTTCTCTGCGTCTTCGACGGGCCCGTCGGACAGGCAGCGTCCGAGATTCCAGAGTTCCTCGGCCTCCGGAGGCGTGACGTCACCAAGTTTCAGAGAGTCAGGAGACGGCCCCGGCAGCTTTGGTGAAACAGCAATCAGCAGACACGCCAGACCGAAGCAGACATAGCTGAGCGGAGGAATTTGTTGCTGGTACTGCCGGGCGTGCTTCCAGGTCAGGCCACCGTCTTCGGACTTCAGCAGCGTTTCGTCCTGCCCGGAGATGTAACCGGTCAGCTCATCAGCGAAGTGGACGGTCGCCAGAGCAGCATCAATCCGTTCGCCGTTAACCTGTAGGCTTTTTTGAGACCAGGCTCGACCACCGTCATTGGTGGTCAGCAGAGTCCCGGCATGCCCCACTATGAAACCATGCTGCGCGTCTCGAAAATCTACACGCAGCAGCGTTTCCGCAGTCGGGAGACTCTGTTCAGTCCACGTCTCCCCAAAGTCCATAGTCGTCACGAGCCACCCGCGGTCGCCAACTGCCCAGCCAACCCCAGACGGAAGAAGTTTCGCGTCCCGCAGGTGACGTGAAGGGACCGCTCTTTCCGGCAGAGTCGGTCCGACCGACTGCCAACTGGAGCCTCCGTCGGTCGAATAGAGGATCAGACCATTTTCACCGACTGCGACGACTCGCCTGTCATCGGCCGAATCGACGCCGTACAACCACGCGCGGGGAACACTCACCTTATCCCAGGTCACGCCGCGATCAGTGCTTCTCAGAATCCCATCCGCCCCGACGATGATTCCCGTATCCGCAGTCGGAAACTCTACGTCCAGGTAGAGTCCTGAATCAGAATCCCGCTGCAGATTCAGCCAGGAATTACCGCCGTCTGTCGTCCGATGAAGAATCCCATTGCCGACGACCACGGCTGTGGTGTCATCGACGAATGCAGCAGACTCAGCCCACCATCCAGTATCGAGCTGGTGACGCTGCCAGTTTCGCCCTGAGTCTCGAGTGACGAGCAGTTGTCGGTTACGACCCGTTGCGATGCCTGTTCGGGCGAATGTTGAAAACTGTACGTCGCACAGAGGCGTGACAGGCAAAGTCACATGTTTCCAGGTGGCACCGGAATCTACTGACCGAATAATCGTGCCATCTTCACGAGCCGCCCAGGCTCGATTGGCGCCGCCGAGGACCTGCTGAGCCGTCATTGCAACAAAGGATGCGCTGCCGCTGACATTCAGTTGAGACCAGGTCTCGCCGCGGTCGACTGTCCGGAACAGATCACCATTTCGAGTCGTCAGACAACCTGACGTCGGGGAAAAAAAGTGAAGCCCGGTAATTCGACCAATGTTGTCCAGGTCCAGACCAGAAGCACTTAATACGCGCCACGATGCACCATTGTCGCGGGTCAGAAACAGTTGCGTGGTCAGAGACAGATGCGCGGTCAGGCTCGCCGGTGCACGCCAATCGTCAAACTCCGCAGCAAGGCGACCTTCCGGCATTCCGGAGAACGACCCGGTTGAACCACCGGAGGATGAATCGGGCCACCACTGCGCGACAATGCAAATCTGATCGAAATGCTGCGAGTTCCCGGCACGTCCGGGAATGGCTGAAACCTGGACATACCGCACTCCTGTCTGAGTCCTGTGAATTTTTGATGGCAGCGGAATCGTTAATCCCGCACTTTGCTCAACTTGAATGACAAGTTTGTCTCGTGTCAGCTCAACAAAGCCGTTTGGGATCGCCACGACCGGTGTTTCGGCCATCGGCGCTGAACCGCCTTGTTTCGGCGTGAGGCTCTTTCCATCCCACTCGACCGACCAAAGGCCAGATGATCCCCAGGCCTTCCAGGAATCAGGGCCTGTCGCAACGAGTCTCTGGACTCGTCCTTGCAGCGAATGGGTGAAATTCAACAGTTGCTCGAGCCAGGGCGGTTCCAACAATCGCCCATTTTCAATTGGTAGAACCAGACTCCCAAGGAATGGCTTCGGCGGCGGAGGAATCTCGCCGGGGGCCGTGTCGTCCGCAGGCAATGACTGCCTCAGAACAAGTACAGCACGGACGAACCCTGATTGCGGACCAGTGAGCACGACTTCCTCGAACTGGAAGTCGAGCCTGTCGCCTGACTCCTGCTCGCCGGACTCTGTGGGTGTCTGGTATGAAACATTGTGAATGGTCGCACGGCCGGCTGCCGTCAGCTTGAGAGCTTCCTGTTCGGACTGGACATTCTTGAGGCGGAGAATCAGGCCGCTCCAGTCCTCTTGAGGCGTTGCCCACGTCAGACCGCCGTCCATGGTCGTGGCAAACAGCCCCTCGAAACCAACAACGACTCCATTGAGATCGTCGTAGAATTCGACGTCTCGAATACCGTTGAATCTCTGCAATCGCATGTCGGGATTGATTTCCCGAGCGAACCAGGGATTCGGTGGTGTGGCATTCGGATCCAATGCGAGGTCGCCTGTGCCGATCGCAAGAAACAGACCGACTCCGGTCAGCACAGTCGCAACGATCAGCGCACCTCTGCGGGGAGATCTCCTGAGCAGCCAGCTCAGCGTAAAAATGGAGGCTGTCAACTCGTTGCCGTTGCTTTGATCATTCGACTTGCTGGAGGGTGCGGTCGTTGATGACGTCGTTTTCGAAGCCTTGTCGTCAGCCTGCAAGTTCTGCTGTCGGCGAGCCTTTTTGGCCGGTTTCTGTTTCTTTCCGGGACGTTTTGCCATGACACAACCTGTTCGCAGGACGTCAAGAACGCGGGAAAACAAGTCTTCCATGTACGGCACAGCGAACGGAGGATTTTCCCTCAAACGACGTGGTATGAGACTCAATGAGGAGATGTGAGCAGGGCGATACTGAAGTTGTCACTTCTACTGACTGTGACGACTTTTCAACCTGTATCGCCTGATTTGAGACACGCGTCGTAGCAAGGATTCTCTGACGACTGGAGTTGACTGTTACACGTCAGGAGTTACGTACCCATTAAAGCTCGGCGCAAGCAAAACGGGGCAGTGGCAGCCCCACCTCCGGCTCGTCAGGTTATCGCCAATGACCAGTGGGACTGAGTCGTCGCCCAGCAGCACCTCGGACTGGAACCCGGTGAGCATTGAGTCGCGGACGAGCTCGTCAGCGGCATCTTCCGCGGACTGGAGACCGGTCAGCCTGGGCCATGCAGCGACGATGCTGTCAGTCAGCAAACCGGATGCTTCGAGCCGCTTCAGAAATGTGGCCTGTTCTGTCGGCATGGCTATTTGGGTGACTGCGTCGGATTCTCGTACCAGAACACGCCCAGGTTAGCCCGTTCTTCGCAGGTGATCACGTCCAGATCGCCGTCGGCATCCAGATCGACCAGTTGCAGCAGGTCGAATTTTACGCCAGTCGGACCACTCAATTCACGCAGCTTCCAGGTTGTGCCGTTAGTCTCCTGAATGCTGCCATCGCCATCCATGGTGAGCCAGACAACTCCGCTTTTCTTTCCCTGGGCCTGTTCGCACGAGAAGACGAGATCGTCGCGGCCATCAAGGTCCATATCCGCGCGACGCACGGCCTTAGCCGTTCCGATCCGATCTGCCGGCAGTTTCAGTTCCGAGATCACCCAGTGGTCAGACTGAACATCGGCCTGCTGCGACTTCCGGTCTCCGCCACGAAAACGCAGGATGCCGTTCGGTTTCACGGCCGCCAGAACCTCGACCACGCCGCCCGGCATCGGACTGTGCACGTCGATAAACATGACCTCGCGATCACCAGCACCGATGAAGTGGATGGGCCAGTTCTCTCCGATGAGTGTGGCCTTGAGTCCGGGGTTCTCAAGCCAACCGATGCCTCGATTATCGCCCTTGCGGTCTGAGAACAGAACGTCGCTGTCGCCATCGCCGTCCACGTCATGTGCGATGACGGACATGATCCAGCCGGAAGGCCGCATGGTGCTGAACCTCCACTGGGATACATCCCGAGGGTTCTCGGGGCTCTTCAGCCAGCCAATAGCGGCGAAGGAACCGCTCTTACTCCCCGCCACGAGATCAACGCCGTTCTGTCCGTCGATGTCGAGTGGCATGGCGAACATCCACATCGCCCACGGGCCGGCCCTGCCCAGTTCTTCAGTCTTCCATGCGTCGGGGTTGAGGTACTGATCAGGATCACTCGGTGCCCAGTGAACGAACATGGCGCGTGTTTTGCCCTCGCACGAACTGACCACATCCACGGCACCGTCGCCATCCAGGTCTACGAAGACAGCGTCCTCAGCAGATTTGACGTTTCCGACGGTCACCGCCGGCCACGCAGCCGCGGCCTTTTCCGGTCCAGGATTCAGGTAAGCCCGAATCACGCCGCCTTCTTCCCATCCGGTCGCAATATCCAGATGCCCGTCGCCGTTGACGTCCAACAGGCGCACGCCATCCGCACCGCGCGACGAGTTGTCGATCGTGTGTCGAGACCACGGGACGTCCTTGCCTGACGTCTCAGAGTGAATGCCGACGCCTGCCAGCGACAGCAGACATGCCAGAATGCGACTCATGCAGCTCTCCGCCTTCAGAGTGGGTGACGGACGCGAGTGTAAAACAAAGCGAGCCACAGGTCTTCCGGTTGCGGCTCGCTCACACACGGCATTCACGGTGTCAACATTCTCTATGAGATGCGTTCGACAACTGGAACAACAGGCTTGACGTGACTGCCGTTCCAGAGCGTTGATGTGGAACATCTCGGACGTAAGGAACCTGCCCAGGCCGGAGGACGACGGCGAGTCGTCAACGCGTCAGCGGCAGGCTGGCTGCCGACGTGCAAGGGGCATTGCAGCCGCGAACGCTGAACAGACGGCGAGTCGGGTCTGCTGGTCCGGTATTCTGTGTTGAGCAGACGGTGAGATTCGATGCGGCAGATGGTCAGCCGGGGCAGCCGTTGACGTTGCTGAGCTTTTTCACGCCCCTGGTTGCGTCAAACTGGTTGATGGCACTGCGGCTTGTTGCAAACACCACGCCGTAGACGCGGTCTCGACTTCGCAGTTTGTCCAGACGGTCACGCACACGTCGCCGCTGCTTCCCAGGGGGTCGAGGATTCCCGCCACATCCGGCGGCAGCCTGCACTTGCGTCGCCGATTTCCCGGCTGACTTCCAGAGCGGCCAATGCCGCTCGCGCTCTCCGACAAGCAATTCCGGCCAGCGCCCCGGGGTCGTGGACTTCCTCGGGTACGTCATGGAAGCCGCCGGCTTCGATCAGCGGGACTTGCGTGTCCGGGTTTTCGCACAGTCGCGTCTGCGTCGTGTGAGGCGTTCCCGTTGCGAGGACTTGTTGTCAGCCAAGCATGTCGAGCGTTTCCCGGGCTGCCTGCAGGTCCGGTGTTTCGAGGCCTTCGGTGAATGTGCTGTAGAGCAACTGCAGCATCATTCGGGCTTCCTGAGTCCGATCCTGCCTGTGCCGCAATTGGGCGAGACTCGTCATGGCTCACCGGTCTGGTTTCCGGGGCGCTCTCTCGACCTGATGGCCATGCGCCGGCATCTCGAACAGTTCCTGCGAAAGCGGAACGAGTTTCTCAAAGGCATCTCTTCAGTGACGTGCCCGAAGAAATCTTTTCGCTTTCTGCTGTCACCGCATCGCTGCCGCGTCCGCTGAGGAGACCGGTGTGCTTGATTTTCGGTGCGGTGGCGACTGGTTATCGTTCAGGTTCTGCAAATGTTGTCCGTGCGGAGGTTGAATGAGTCATTCGCGTTCCAACACATCTGAACTTCAAGCATTGCTGAGTCTGGCTGCGGAAGGTGACGACCGGGCCCGCGACGAATTGATCGCCCGGACTGCCCAGCGTCTGCTGAGTCTCACCCGCCGCATGCTCCGGAATTATCCCCGACTTCGGCGATGGGAGGAGACAAACGATGTGTTTCAGAACGCGACGCTGCGGCTCTATCGATCACTTGCAGATGTCCGGCCGGAAACGCCGGCGCAGTTCTTCGGCCTTGCCGCGACGCAGATTCGGCGGTCGCTGCTGGACCTGTGTCGGCATCACTTCGGACCTCAGGGTGAGGCCGGGCGGCATGTTTCAGACGTCGGCATCGAAAGCGGCGATTCGGCCGCGCCCGTTGGACGGGTCACCGCCGGTATCGCTGCGACGGAGGGCAAACCGGAAACGCTGGAATGCTGGGCGCGTTTTCATGAGGCCGTCGAGCAGCTTGCTGCTGACGAACGTGGAGTGTTCGAAACCGTGTGGTATGGCGGCGCGACTTACGAAGAAGCCGCTGAATGCCTTGGCATTACAAAACGAACCGTCATCCGCAGAATTCAACGGGCACGGCGATTCATCCGCGATGCCCTGTGCGATGACTTCCCGTCGACGGAATGAAATTCCCGTAGCCACCGTTGCCAGACGGTGGGAACACCACACCAACCACACTCCTGTGAACGCGGCAACGAACGGAATTCTTTCTGGAGCCCTCGCCATGACTGAACCACTCGAAACCGACGAACGCGTTGAAGAATTGGTCGTGGACTGGGAAGAGCAATGGATTGCCACCGGCGTCGAGCCGTCCATCGAAGACTTGTGCGCTGCGTCTCCCGAGCTGATGAACGAAGTCCGCCAGGCGATCGAGTCTCTCCGCGGTACGGGCTGGATGATGGACTCGTCGATCGAAGCCAGTAACGACGCGCTCTCGCTGCCGCGGCGTCGCGTGCCGGACGCGGATTCCCGGGACACGGACTCACAGGACACCGAGCTGCCAGCAAGTCTCCCGACACTGGCGGACTTCGTCGCGGCGCTCAGTGACAGTGGTCTGATGGCCGACGACGAACTCGATCAGGAACGCAGACACCTGGGCTCCGCAGATGCGCGGGCGCTGGCCGAGTCACTGATCCGACAGGAACGACTGACGGCGTTCCAGGTCCGCGTGCTGTGTGGTCTGAAGAACGACACGCCGCTGGTGCTCGGAGACTACGTGCTGCTGGACGAACTGGGCGAAGGTGGCATGGGCAAGGTCTACCGTGCCCGTCACAGACGGCTCGATACCGATGTCGCGCTGAAGGTGATGTCCGCCAGCGTGCTGGACAATACGGATGCGGTCCAGCGATTCGAACGGGAAGCCCGCGTCGCGGCCAGTCTGAATCATCCGCACATCGTGCGCGTGCAGGACGCTCGCGAGGAATCGGGACGTCAGTTGCTCGTCATGGAACTGGTCGAGGGCGAGAACCTGTCCGAACTGGTGAAACGCCGCGGCCCGCTGCCGGTGGGCGAGTCAATCGAGTGCCTGCGACAGGCGGCTCTTGGACTGCAGCACGCGCACGAGCAGGGCGTCATTCATCGCGACATTAAGCCGTCGAACATCCTGGTCGATGTCAGCGGTCGCGTCCGGATTCTGGACATGGGTCTGGCCCGCCCTCAAGTCCAGGGCGGCCGGGTTGGTGACGTCACGCGACCGGAACTGACCACCACCGGCCACGTCATGGGCACGATCGATTTCATGGCCCCCGAGCAGGGCGAAGACGCCCGCTCGGCGGATGAGCGATCCGACATCTACAGCCTCGGTTGCACGCTCTACTACCTGTTGACGGGCTCGAGCGTTTACCCGGGCGCGACTCCGATGCAACGGCTGCTGGCTCATCACAAAGCCCCGATCCCATCACTCCGCCAGCTGCGTCCTGACGTCCCGGAGTCGCTGGATGCCGCCTTCCAGAAAATGCTGGCCAAGTCGCCGGACGAGCGACTCGCTTCGATGACCGAACTGCTGGAGTTGCTCGCCTCAATCGACACCGAGTCATCCGCGCCTCCGTCACCGGTCACCCCGCCTGCAGAGACCCACGAGCCAGAAGGCACGTCTGTCGACGAATCACTGGAAGGGACGGTGACCTTCCAGCGTGGTGCAGGCAAACCGCAGACCGCAGAAGCTGCCGAGTCATTTCCCCCGGCCAGCACCGGCGCAGCAAACCGCAATCGCTGGCTGACAGTCGCGGCGCTGTTGCTGATCGCCGGTTTCGCCGGACTGTACGCAGCCGGAGTCATCTTCAACGTACGCACATCCGGCGGCACACTGACACTGGAATGCGATCCGGCTCTGCTGGCTGACGCCGAGATCACGATCGACGGCGGCAAGGTCACGTTGAATGATCCGGGTGACGGCAAGCCGGTGACGATCACCGTCGACAAGAACAGCGGCGAGCTGGAAATCACCAGGCCCGGCTTCAAGCTCTTCGCACGCGAGTTTCGTCTGGCGGACGATGACGACCATTCGATTTGCATCACGTTTGAACGCGCCGTCGACAAACAACCGACGACCGTGCCGAATGTTGATCGCCCCACGGATGAATTGGCCCGGTAACTGGCCGAACGAGTCATCACACTCGGCGGCTCGGTCAATATCCGAATCGATGACTTCAAGGACACCGTTGACGATCGGCGCCGACTGCCGGCGGGGGCGTTTCAGGTTTCCGGCTTCAACTTCGAGCGTGACGCAACAGCTGAAAACATCCCGAACGAAACCTGGACATCGCTTGCCGCATTGAGCGACATCACAGGGTTTTCCGTCCACGACCCGAGCGTGACTGACGCACAGCTCAAATCTCTGGGCCTCGATGCAAAGCCGCAGCTCCATGCGGTTCGCGTGGAAGAATCGAAGCAGATCACGGGACAGTTTCTGGCGGGCGCAAGTCTGCCTCGACTGGGTTATTTCAACGCAAGTCGAACCGCGTTCGATGACCGAGGCGTCGCTTTACTGGCCGCCGCCGCTGAATCGAAAGTCACCATGGTCTACCTGACCGATACGGCGATTACCGACAAGGCGATGCCGGAACTCGTGCGGCTTGGCGTCCAAAACACGATCGACATCGGGGGAACGAAGGTCACGGATGCCGGTCTGCGAAACCTCGTGGCACTGCTTACGATCACCGAGCTGAACGTGAAGCGATGTCAGGACGTCACCCCAGACGGCATTGCCTGGCTGTCGGTCCGGCTGCCGAAATTGAAGGTGGAGAGTGACTACTCGATCGACCGTCTGTCGCAGGCAAAGCTTGCCGCTGAAGCTGCAAATGCGACTGGCCAGTTGCGCCGCTCAAACATCGACCGCTACGAACTAACCGCCGCTGGCGGTGGCGACCCTCGCAAGGCCCCAAAGGAACTCGTCGCCATCCTCGGCGACAGCCGGCTCCGACACTGGGACGCCGTCAATTCCATGGCGTTTCATCCGGATGGTAAGACGCTCATAAGTGGCGGTTGGGACCGGACGGTTCGTTTCTGGGATCTCTCGACCGGCCGTCTCCTAAAAACCATGGTTACTTCAACGGGATTTCAGTCATCCGCCGACGGTAGAACGTTGATTACCGGAATCGATCTGAACCAGATTGCAGTCTGGGATTTCGCAAAAGGTCGGATGTTTGGCACCGTTCGAGTTGGCGGCTTAGGAGCAGTCAGCCCGGATGGAACACGCCTGGTGAGCGGAAGTACTGCGAGTGACGGTGGCATGAAGGTTATTCAGCTTCCATCCGGTCGCACAGTGTGGAAAAACGATGGCCATGATGGACAAGTCAGAGAGGTTGCATGGAGCCCGAACGGGCAGTTCGTCGTAAGCGGTGGAGACGATGGCACAGTCCGAGTGTGGAACGCGGAGACCGGTGAGCCACAACGCGTATTGGAACCAGGAGCTCAGGTCATGAGTATTGCGGTGGCGCCCGACGGGCGACTGGTCACAAGCGGTGATCGAGCGGGCGGCCACGTCTGGGAACTTGCCACTGGGAAACTCGTTGCACCGCTCAAGATAGGTGGTGACGACTGTGCCTACTTGGGTAACGGCAATTATCTCATCACGGGTGGAAAAGTCATCTCCACAACGGACTGGAAGCAAGTCGCGAATCTCAACACTTTCGGAGACACCTACCAGTCAGGTTTCACAAACGTCGCGTCACCCGACTCTCAGTTCTTCGCGATCGCAGGAGCCGGCCACATAAGGATGTTGCAGACACGAATGGCACTGCTGGTTTGGTAGCAAGGGGTTACGTCATGCGGCGGCTTCGAGTTCGGCCTGGAGTTGGTGTCGTGGTTTCTTCATCAGGGCCAGAACCTTCGGTCTGCGTTTGTTGACGC
>CAUZFZ010000030.1:0-77413 GCA_963579025.1 Planctomycetota bacterium
TTGTTCGATCACCTCAGCGTACTTCAGAAGTGTGAGGTAGTTTCGGAGGGCGAATCCGTTCCGGGTCAATGACTCGGCCGAAAAATCTCCGCGATACTGCTTCGGAGCAGACGGGTGGACTCCGTCGCGGGAGATGAGGGTCGGCACGTCGTAGCCCTTGAACTGGTTGAACTTGTCGAGTGCTCCGTTCCAGTCGTCGGGCCGTCGTTTCAGGATCTCGGCGTGGTAATCGATCAGGGGAACATCCAGATCGCGCGCAATCGTCCGAGCGACTTCCGCGTACTGCGCCGCCTTGTCAACGAAACGATGCCGTGGAGGAATCGTACTCAGCAGCACAATCGTCCCGTTATCGAGGCAACGCTGCACAAGCTCGCGTGTCTTTTCCGCGTACTCGGCTTTGGGGACGGAATTCAGATCATTGGTGCCGAACATCACGATGGCGACTTCCGGATTCAACTTCGTCAGCCACGTCGACACATTGCGGTGAGCCCAGCGAATCGTCCGGCCACCCTGGTTTCCGTTCGCTGGACCTTTGCGATCCCAGCAGTCTTCAATCATCCGCGAGCTGACAAGCTGGAACGCCTTGACGACTTCGGGCGAGGCATTGACCCGCTTGTAACGGACGCTCGACCAGAACGCGCGCGAGTCAGTGATTGAGTCGCCAAACTGAGCGAAGATGCCCGGTTTCCCGTCATACTTCGCATGGACTTTCCTCATGGCTGACACCCAGTCAGGAGCATCGCTTTCGCGATCCGGTGAGTCGGGAGTCGATGTCTGTTTCGGTACGTCGCGCTGATCCGTAGCCGCGTCGCTCGGCAATTGCATGGCAATGAAGACGTTCCTCGGTGCCGACGGACAATCGATGCTGTACTTCGCTGGATTCTCAAACGTGAATCGCTTTTCCAGCAACTGACCGTCGATCTCATATCCGTGAGTGACTTCGACCGGTGCCGAGGCTGCGGGCTTTGTGCCCGATGAATGCAGATTGACTCTGACCGCGTTGACACCTGGATCGCCGATATAGCGGACTCGCACGGACTCAGCGGGTTTGTCGAGCACGACGTCACCGTCCCATCCATAATGCCAATGGTCATTCCAGTCGGGCACCGACGCCTTGTAGAGCTGTTGCCAGTCATCCGAATCATTGACCGCGTACCAGATTTCGTTGGCCGTCAGCTTCGCCCGATCCCGACGATGTGCCGCGAAGAACCCACCGAGACTCATCCATTCAATCCGGCGACCCGGTGGAGCTGCAAAGGCCAGTTCCATGTCGCCCTTCACGCGCTGCTGGAATCGATCGGGTTCATAGTCACTCGGCTCGCGATTCCAATATCGGCTCAACTCATTTCGATCGCCCAGGAACGGCGTCTGCATCCACGGAGTCGTCGCCAGACCGCGTTTGTCTCCGGTCTTAAAAGTCAGACGGTTGACGCCTTTCTTCAGGCGAGGCAGCGATGCGGGCGCCAACTGCACCCAGGTCCGCATCCGCAGCGATCTGAGAGCCACGTCGCCACGTTTGCCGGTTAGTGTGAACTTCAGCAGGTACTGATACCGCTCACGCAACCACGGTGTGAGATCGACAGTTCCAGTGATTGATGGTTCGACCGATGACCATGACCGACCGAAATCCAACGAGATGCTGATGCGAACATCTCCCCGCGCCACGTATTGAACAACGGACGCTTCACTGTCATCGGCGCGATCACGAAGCTCTCCGACTTTCGGCACGATGACATATGGCGAGTTAACCTCGAAAACGACTTCACCTGTGCCGTCCCGCGCGAGGGTGATCCCTTCTTCGGTCAGTTCAGCATTCCTGTGATCGAAGACTCCGTCGTCGAAGTCACCGCAGCCTGATTTCAGAACTGGTTCGTATTCGAACAGTCCGTTGCCGTGCGTCCAGATGCTGAAATTGGCGTGATTGCTTTTGGCTCCGTAGGGCTCGCGAGTCAGCAGCTTCTGCCAGAAGTCGCCGCGAAGGTCTTCGTCCTGATGCGCCCAACGGCCACCGCGTGGGTGCCACCAGCGAGTAAATGTCTCGCCCTTCCGCAGCCGATAGTCCATCGTCGAGCCGTGCGACGACCAGCCATAAAAGTAATCAACCGGTTTTTCCGCATAGCCTCGCGCGTACACGGATAGATCGCGATCGTTGGTGAAAAACGGCAGCACTCTTTTTGCGGGACGCGTCCACAGCTCCGGATGCTCGACAACGTCGCGCACGCTGGCGATTGTCTTGCCGTCACTCTCGAACAGAACTCGGCGCAAGTCGACGTCGAAGTAGTGCCAGTCGTTGTCATACCAGACTTCGGTTACGCAGTGATTCGAACCGGGAATCCCAATCGCCCGAGCTTTCTCAAAACCGGTTCCGGCAAAGATACCTGCCGTCGTTGGTCCGAATGCACCGCAGAATCCGTAGCCATAGGTGTTCAGCATTTTCACAGGATCGCGGACGACATGGAGCTGCATGTCGCGCCGATCCGGTCCCTCTCGCGCCGGGCTGAAGTGGAACACGCCCGTCTCGTTGTCAACGAGGTACTTCCAGATCGCCAGCGCCCGTTGCTGCCCTGTGAGGTTATTCCACGCGGAATGTTTCGCGAATGCCTCAAGCGACGTCGTGTCCGCGACGTGCTCCGAAAGGACCCACGGCGAAGTGACATCCGCCTGCGAATGACTGCAGCAAACGGCCAGCAAACAGGCACCGAGTCCCGCAGTCAGCAACGGTCGACGATTCTTCATGGCGTGACCTCCAACGGGGGACGAGCAGTCTCAGCCGTAATTCAGGTGCGTCAGTTGTCTTCATCGCTATCGACGCAACCACGACGGTACCTGGACGAGATGTTTCAAAAGCTATCCGCCTGACTCCGCGAGAGTCAATCGGCCCAATTCGTTCTGCAGGGTCGCCATATCAACCGGCCTTCAGTATGCCTGGCAATTCGACAGACGCGAGCGGCGTCAGATCGGAAAGTCGACTCGAACTCTTCGAAGGAATTGCACTGATGAAAAACACTCAACGGAATTCACCCAGGCCGCTGGCTCGCCGCGATCTGCTGGCCGGTTTCGGGGCTGCTGCCGCGGGCCTGGCGTTCACGAACGAGGTTGTGGGGGACGAACAGAATCCTGCGACACAGGTTCTCGATCGTTCGTCGAGTATTCGCATCTCGGGCATGAAGGCGTATTGGGTTGGTCCAATTGTGTATGTGAAAATCGAGACCAATCACGGGGTCAGCGGCTGGGGTGACCTCAAGGGGGTCGATCCGCGAGTCGCACGAGTTCTGGTGCAATCGTTGTTTGAGCTGATCGATGGCGAGAACCCCACACGTATCGAGCACATCTGGCAGAAGTTGTATCGAGCGCATCGCGATATGCGCGGCGGTGCCCTGATGGTGCATACGATCGCCGCGATCGACATCGCGTTGTGGGACCTTGCCGGCAAGTTGTGGAACGTGCCGGTGTACCGACTTCTGGGTGGTCCGACACGCGACCGCATTCGCGTCTATCACACGCCGAAAGCTCAGAAGGTGCCGCCGCACGGTATCTACGAGCACTCCGGCACACCGGTCGACATTGACCGCATGGTGCAGGCGATTGCCCGCGCGCGGGAAAACGTGGGGCCGGACGGAGCCGTGATGTTCGACGCTCATTCGGCCGTACCACCGGCGACGCTGATTCAACTCGCCGCCGCGATCAAACCGTACGACGTGATGTTCATTGAAGAACCCGCGGTGCCGGGCAACATCGAAGTCTTCAAACGAATCAAAGAGCAGATTGCGATCCCGTTGGCGACGGGTGAGCGCGATCGCACCATCTGGGGAGTCATGCCTTATTTGCAGGAGGGCTGCATCGACATCCTGCAGCCGGACTGTTGCCACACCGGTGGCATCAGCCAGATGAAAAAGATCGCGACGGTGGCCGAGGCGTACTTCGTGCCCCTCGCCCCGCACTGCACGGCCACGTTCCTGGGGATCTCGGCGAGCCTGCATGTGGCTTCGTCGATTCCGTTCCTGCTGATCCACGAGTTCTATCCACAGAACGCCGGATTCAACGTGCCGGGCGTGACTCGCATGGAGTACGAAGTCGACAAGGACGGCTACGTCAGCCTGCCCCCAGGGCCTGGTCTGGGCGTTGAAGTCGACGAAGCGAAACTCGAAACGGAGTCCCGCAAACCTCAGAAGTACCGCTGGCCGGGAGCAACTCTCAAGGACGGATCCATCGCGGACTATTGAGAGGATCCCCTGTTCGGATCACGCGATCGCCGCGAGTACATCACCCGTTCCGACCTGGTCTCCGGCCGATACGTTGACACTGGCGATGGTGCCGCCGACTGGGGCCGTGACTTCCATTTCCATTTTCATGGCTTCGAGCACGAGGATTGGATCGCCCTCGTTCACTGAGTCGCCGGGGTTCGCCACGACGCGCACGACTTTGCCTGGCATTTGCGCCGACACATCTGTTGCGGGTCCTGACGTGGCAGCGGGAGCCGCAGGTCCGTCGCTCGCGCCACTGTCTGCAACACCGACCTGATAGGCCTGGCCGTTGACAAGCGCCGTTCCTCCGTCGATCCGCACCGAATACGACTTGCCATTAACGGACACGGTGTAATTGCCGCTGGTCGATGCCGGAGCCGCTGCGGTGCTTGCAGCCGGAGCGGGGGCTTCTTTCGCAGACCGGTCAATCTTGCGCACGCCGACCTCAGCATCACCTTTCAGGAAGGCGACGCCTTTGTCCTTGCAGGCCGCCACGATGAAGATGTTCTCGTCCGTCGTGGGCAGACCCTCGTCTTCCAGACGCTTGCGCGCCGGTGCCATGCCCTTGGTCGGGTCGGCGTCGTTCAGTTCCAGCGGCGGAGTGGTGGTTGGTTCGAGTTCCAGTTGCTCGCCAGCCAGCTTGACGATTTCCGGATCCGGTGGAACGGGGGTCTTGCCAAAGTAACCGAGAACCATTTTGCCATATGGCTCGGCGATCTTCTTCCACGGGCCGAACATCACATTATTCAACGCCTGTTGAACGTAAAACTGCGACACCGGAGTGACCGACGTTCCGAAACCGCCGCGTTTTACAACATCGCTCATCGCGCGAATCAGGTCCGGGTATTTATCCATGATGCCGTTGTCGCGCATCATCTGCGTGTTGGCCGTCAGGGCTCCGCCTGGCATCGGGCTCCACGGGATAAGAGGCTCGACGGTCGTTGCTTCCGGCGGCAGGAAGTAGTCGGCCATCTGGTCCTTGAAGACTTCTTCGGCGTCGCGGACCTTGTCGATATCGATGTCCAGGTCGTAGTCCATGCCGCGGAGCGCGTGCCACATCACGAGGATGTCCGGCTGGCAGGTTCCGCCGGAACACGGTGCCATCGAAAGGTCGATCGCGTCGGCTCCCGCGTCGAGTGCCGCGATGTTGGCCTGTACCGAGATGCCAGCCGTCTCGTGCGTGTGAAAATGGATGAACGTGCCGTCGGGCAGCATCTTGCGGGCACGCTTAATGGTTTCGTGGACTTTGGACGGAACGGCTGTGCCGGAGGCGTCCTTGAAACACACCGAGTCGTAGGGGATGCCGGCATCGAGAATCTGGCGCAGCACGCCTTCGTAGAAATCCGCGTCGTGTGCACCGGAGCAGCCGGGCGGCAGTTCCATCAGCGTGATCACGACCTGGTGCTTCAGCCCGGCATCAGCAATGCACTGTCCGCTGTAAACCAGGTTGTTGACATCATTGAGCGCATCGAAGTTTCGGATCGTGGTCATGCCGTGTTTCTTGAACAGGTCGGCATGCAGTTTGACGATGTCGCTGGGCTGCGATTCGAGGCCAACGACGTTCACACCACGAGACAATGTCTGCAGGTTGGCATCCGGACCGGCGGTTGTCCGGAACGCGTCCATCATGTCGAACGCGTCTTCGTTGCAATAAAAGTACAACGACTGGAAGCGCGCACCACCGCCTGCTTCGAAGTAATTGAGTCCGGCGTCCCGCGCGGCTTCGAGTGCCGGCAGAAAGTCTTTGGTAAAAACACGGGCTCCATAGACCGACTGAAAGCCGTCCCGGAACGCCGTACACATGAAGGTGACTTTTTTCGACACGTCTATGACCTCTTAACACTCGTGCCGACGCTCTGCGTCGGAACACACCGTGGGACGCTCTGCGTCCCGTAATTGAACGAATGCCTGACGGGACGCGGAGAGTCCTGTCAGGCATTCCAACGCAGAGCGTTGGAACGAGTTGTTACTTCGCCAGCACTGACCACAGCACACCGGCTGCTACCGCCGAGCCGATGACACCGGCGACATTTGGCGCCATGGCATGCATGAGTAAATGGTTGTTCGGATCTTCGGCCTGACCAACCATTTGAACAACGCGGGCGGAATCGGGTACTGCCGAAACTCCCGCAGCGCCGATCAGTGGATTAATCTTATCCTTCAGAAACAGATTCATGAACTTCGCAAAGAGCACTCCGCCGGCAGTGGCGATGGCGAATGAGACGGCTCCCAGAGCGAAGATCAGCAGCGAATCTGCCTTCAGGAACGTGTCTGCTTTCGTACTGGCTCCGACGCAGAAGCCGAGCAGGATCGTCACGATGTCGATCAATGCGTGACGTGCCGTATTCGCGAGTCGCTCGGTAACACCGCACTCCTTCATCAGATTGCCGAAGAACAGCATCCCGATGAGGACCAGCGAAGCGGGGGCGATCATCGCGCAGATCAGAAAGGCCGCCACCGGGAAGATAATGCGTTCGCGCTTCGAAACATTTCGCGGAGGCGCCATGCGGATCAGGCGTTCTTCACGCGTCGTCAACAGCTTCATGATCGGCGGCTGAATGACCGGAACGAGAGCCATATACGAATACGCTGCAATCGCGATGGCCCCCAGTAGATGCGGGGCGAGCTGAGTGGATAGAAAGATGGCCGTCGGTCCGTCGGCTCCGCCGATGATGCCAATTGACCCGGCCTCGGTATCAGCGAATCCCATCCACAGAGCGCCCAGGAATGTGAGAAACACGCCAATCTGAGCGGCCGCCCCGAGCAGCACCAGTCGCGGGTTGGAAAGCATCGTCGAGAAGTCGGTCATCGCGCCGATGCCGAGGAAGATCAGCGGCGGGAAGATGCCTTGCGCGACTCCGAAATACAGATAACTCAGCACGCTGCCGGGTTTGATGACGATCTCACCGTTTTCCAGCACGACTCTCGCGCTGTCGTAAACGGTCAGGGACATGTTGGACATGACCGGGATATTGCCGACGACGACTCCCATGCCGATAGGAACGAGCAACAGCGGCTCGTAATGTTTCACGATACCAAGCGTGATGAACACCAGTCCGATGATGATCATCAGAAGGTGTTCCGGGGCGTCCGCCATGAGGGCGAAGCCGGTGGACCGCAGGAATTCGAAGAGGATGTCCATCGAGTCGACTGGTTAGAGAAATTGATCGCGGAAGACTGACTGAAGAATGGCGGGACTTCCCCCGCCGTTGCACTACGGTCCGCCGTGATGACGGTGCAGGGCGGCTCCGATCGCCGCCACGATTTCGTCATCGCCGGCACGCACCCTTGCGAGTGGGGGTGCTGCGGGCTGAGACGCGGGTTCCGGGAAAACTTTACTCAGCACTCGTAGCATCCTTGGGAGCAGTGCCAGGAACAGACTGATCAATGACAAAGCGACGAATACGATCGACATCCCGGTGATGGCAATTGCGTAGCCACGTGCGTCAATGATGTTCTGCAGATTGAATCTGGAAATCGTCTCAGCGCTGTTGGCAAGGACAGACATGGAGTCCGGACGGTGCTGGGATGTGATTTACTTCGTCCCGCTGATTTGAGCGGCTGCGTACGTCGAGCGCGAGACGAAAACGTGGGATGCCGGGCAAATTAGCAAAATCCGGTTGTCTGTAAAGCGGTCCAGACGGGCATGTACGAGACGCGTGGGCGTCGCTGATCAGCTCCCTTGCCGGAACTGCGCGGAGCTTGTTCCGGCCTACATTCGGCGATCAGTCGCCAGTCCGCACTTCCACGATGATCCCGCCCAAACGCAGCAGGCGATGCACGCGGCTGAACCATAACTCCTGGGCCCACTCCAGACCGCAACGACTGCATTCGTCCTGCAGCTCGGTGCGCTGGAAGGTGCGGCATTTCCAGAGTCGGCTCGACATGGCGCCAAATACGGTGTTTTCCGTACACTGCAACAGGATACGCCCGCCGGGTTTGACGACCCGAGAAAGTTCGCGCAGACCGGGCTCGGGATCCGGCAGGTATTCCAGCACCCAGCCGCAAGTGGCACAGTCGAACGTGTCATCGGCAAACGGGAGCTGGGTCAGATCAGCCGAGACGAACGACAGACGCGGATCATCAAACCGTCGCGAGGCGCGACGCAGCATCTCCGCCGACAGGTCGGTCGCGACAATCTCGGAGTCGTGCTCGGCGTGTCGCAGCAGATGTGTCAGCAGTTGTCCGGCTCCGGAACCGACGTCCAGGATTCGCTGACAGTCCTGCAACGGGAATCCACCACGACGGAAGAAACGCGACGCGAGCGGCTCGTGCAGGCTGACGATGCTCGCCGATCGAAGAAAACGGCCCGCGATGCCTGAGTAATGGCGATGCACGCTGTCACGATACTGCTCGTAAGGCGCGCGCTGGTAGCCACGGTATCGCAAGCGTTCCGAAATCAACTTCTGAATCACGTGACAGTCCCAGAGAAAATCGCCTGACCACGAATCCCGGATGCAGCGGCTCGCCAGCGAATCATCGCGATTCAGGCGACTCCGACTGGCGGTTTATGCGGCGTGGTCTTCGGCGGGAATTGAATCGCCCATGTGTGTGTACGGATGCGGCACGAGTCTGGCGATGGGCTCTGAGTGCGTCAAACGTGCAGAGCAGCCATCGTCCAGCCCTGTCACGGAGCTGGGGCCGGATCGGGTCTCCAACTCAAATCGCGTCCAGATGACCGGTCTCAGACAGAAGTTGAAGTGGATCCGGAATCCGCGATATGATCGCCGCGTCTGACAGATTCGACACGAAGGATCCCGAGTCGCATTGTTTTCCCGTATTCACGGAGCACGGACATGGAAGTCAACAGTCTTGGACCCGTCAGTGGTGGATCACCGATTCGCCGGACGACTCCACCAATAGCCGCGTCTCCCCCGGGAGCACCGGCGGTGGGTGCAGCCCGGCCCGTCGCGCCAACTGACGAGTTGGAACTGAGTTCCGTCAATTCGACCAGCAACAGCGTGGACCTCAACAGTGAGTTCCGGTCGCAACGGCTGGCTCGAATTCAGCAGCAGATTGCTGATGGCACCTACGAAACCGCTCAGAAGCTGGACGTTGCGGTGGATCGGATGCTCGATCGGTTGCTGGGCGAATAAACTCGACTGCCGAATCTGACAGCCAGTGTCGGGAGCCATGCGGCTCCGGTGGAAGCCGGATCGCGGGACTCCCGTTGTTTTGCGCGCAGGCCATCAGATTGATCTGCAAAGACGAGGCGCCATTGCGTCGACGCTTCGATATCGGGAGTTCCGAGTGACTGACATTGCTGCCCTGGACACATCAGCCGCACCCACGGAGAAGTTTCAGGAATATCTGCGCACCAAGGGTCAGCGCCTGACTCGGGAGCGGGCGATCATCGTCGAAGAGGTGTTTTCGTCGCACGAACACTTCGATACCGACGTGATCATCGAGCGTGTCACACACCGTACGGACAGCCGGCGAGTCAGCCGCTCGACGGTGTATCGGACGCTGACCTCGATGGAAGACGCTGGCCTGATCCGCAAAGTCGCTCGCCCGCATGGTGCGGATGTCTATGAGCACGACTATGGCTACCCTCAGCACGATCACATGATCTGCGACCAATGTCGCGAGCTGATTGAGTTCCGGAACCGGGAAATCTCGGACTTAATCGAGAAGATCGTTGCCACGCACGGGTTCCTGAAGACCGGCCATCGGCTGGAAGTCTACGGCACCTGCGAGAAGTGCCGCCGCCCGAAACAGCGCCGCTACCGCAAGCTCGACATGATCTGACCGGGTAAACCAGCCAGGCTGGAGTGATGGACAGTTCCCGGAGTCTTCGAATTGGGGCGAAAGTCGCCCCTTCCGCGCTGACGATGACAGTCTCAACGAGGATACTGCTGCACGCCGAACAGTATCGTCCCCGTAATTTGCCCAGTTCTTCCAGATGTCAGCGTCACGCCGAAAGGATACTCGAGTGACTCCGCTCCGATTTGCTCTCGTAATTCACAATCACCAGCCCATCGGCAATTTCGACAGCGTGTTCGAACAGGCGTACGAGGATGCGTACCGCCCGTTTCTCGAACTGCTGCAGGAGTTTCCGGGGCTCGCCATCACGCTGCACAACTCGGGGAGCCTGCTGGAATGGCTTGTCGACCACCGTCCGGAATACGTCGATCTTGTCCGTTCGCTGGCAGAACGC
This sequence comes from Planctomycetota bacterium, assembly GCA_963579025.1. Lineage (GTDB taxonomy): Bacteria > Planctomycetota > Planctomycetia > Planctomycetales > Planctomycetaceae > CAUZFZ01. The sequence goes on from CAUZFZ010000030.1 coordinate 10,402, forward strand.
GGGCAACTCGAAATCATCGGTGGTCCGTTCTACGAACCGATTCTGGCGGGTATTCCGCAGCGGGATCGCGTCGGACAGATTCAGCTCTATTCGCGGTTTCTCGAAAACCACTTCGGACAGGCAATTAAGGGAATCTGGATTCCCGAGCGTGTGTGGGAACAGTCCTTCGCGCGAGACATCGTCGATGCCGGTATCGAGTACACGATCCTCGACGACTCGCACTTCCGGTCGGCCGGACTGACGAGTGACGACTTGACGTCGTTCTTCCTGACGGAAGATGAGGGTCGTCTGCTGAAGGTTTTCCCGGTCTCTGAGCCGCTGCGCTATGCGATACCGTTCCAGCCACCGGAGCGTTCGATCGAAATCATGCAGGGCATCCAGCAGCAACATCCGGGTGCCGTTGTCGTGATGGGAGACGACGGCGAGAAATTCGGGAGCTGGCCAGGCACGAAACAATCGGTCTATGACGAGGGCTGGCTGCGGCGGTTCTTTCAGTTACTGCAGGACAATTCCGAGTGGCTCAAAGCTGTGACGCTGGCCGAGTGCGTCGAGAACGTACTCCCCGCGGGCAGCATCTATCTGCCAGACAGCAGCTATCGCGAGATGACCGAATGGGTGCTCCCGACGGAACGTCAGAAGGTGCTGCTGGGCCTGCGCAGGAAGAAGGAACGTGAAGACGAGGACTGGCCGAAACTGGCAGACTTCGTGCGTGGTGGCGTGTGGCGAAATTTCCGCACGAAGTACCCGGAAGCCAACGACATGTACTGCCGCATGTTGCAGGTCAGCCAGCGGCTGGAAGAACTGATGGCCGCGGATACGGAACGCGAGCAATTCGACCTGCTCAACCGGGCTCGCACTGAGCTGTACCGCGGCCAGTGCAACTGCTCCTACTGGCACGGTGCGTTTGGCGGGCTCTATCTGCCGCATCTCCGACACGCGGTCTACGAACACCTGATCGCGGCCGACACGCTGCTGGAACAGGCTGCGGCCAGTCTGACCGCGTCACGCGACGGACGTCCGGCGGCCGATCGCTGGGTGCGTGTTGATTCCGGCGATTTCAATCACGATGCACGTCAGGAAGTCCGGATCGCGGGTGATCGGCTCGTCGCGTTCCTGGCACCCGGTCACGGCGGCCATCTGTACGAACTCGACGTGCGCGGCATCCGACGCAATCTGCTGGCCACACTGAATCGGCGGCCCGAGATCTACCACGATGTCATCCGCGAGGCTGCCCGGTCAGGCGGAGCGGACGATGGCTTGAACGCTGCCAGCATTCAGGGGGAGGTCATCTGCAAACAGGAGGGACTGGACCAGAAGATCGCGTACGACCATTGGCCGCGTCGAGCACTGGTCGATCATTTCCTGCGTCCGGGACTGACGCGTGACGAGTTCCGAGCCGGAGACGGACATGTCAGCGATTTCCACACGGGAGCCTACCAGTCACTGATTCGTCGCGGACGCGAACAGAGTGAAGTGTGTCTGGCGCGTCGTGGCACGCTCGCATCGTGGGAGGTGCAGGTCACCAAGACGGTGACTCTGGATATATCGAGCGGTGGTGAACTGCGAGTGCATTACCAGCTCGACGATCTACCCGCCGGAGTGCCGCTGCACTTTGCCGTTGAGTTCAACATTGCCGGCCTGCCGCCCGGAGCGTCCGATCGGTACTTCTACGATGGTGACGGCCAGCGCATCGGACAGCTCGAAACAGAACTCGCCATGTCCAACTGTCGACGGCTGGGCCTTGTGGACGAGTGGCTGGGCGTCGACATCTCGCTGGAAATGTCTCAGCAGAGCGGCCTGTGGGCGTTCCCGATCGAAACCGTCAGTCAGTCAGAAGGCGGATTCGAGATGGTGCATCAAAGCTGCTGTGTTGTCCCGCACTGGGAATTCGAGCTGCCGCAGGGCGGAAGCTGGTCGGTCGACATTACGCTGGGCATCGACACATCCGCGGCGCAAGCTCGCGAACTTTGTTCGAGCGCTGAAGCTGCCTGCTGAGCGGCTCAGCTCGCTTGAGGCCGTGCCTGAGCCGTAGCCCGATTTCTCCGAAATCGGGACCAGACGACATCGCAATCTGCCGGCACATCGACCGCCGCTCAGTCTTGCCAGGTCCAGGGCAGCGGATTTCGGAGAAATCCGCCTACCGCTTCACGGCTTGGTTCCTGGACAGGTACTAAGGAGCGGGCACTGGTGACGTTCCACTTTCCTGCGGTGAGTCCACTTCACCCGGCAGGATGAGTGCCCCGGCCGTTGCATTGCGAATGAACGACGGCGTCTTCGATGTCGCCGGTACCGGACTGGTGAATGCGGTCTGAACGCTGGTCGTACAGGGCACGAAATAGAACGGCATCCCGTTGATCCAACGTTGTTGCGTCCCCTTCGGCATGTTGGGGATCGCTGCTGACGGGTGGTCAGGCTCGGCTTCGTTCCACCATTGCTGCACGGGCGGCTGCAGGTGTTGATACGGGCCGGGTGTCCGCGGCGTGTACGTCCGAAAAGTCGGCACTGTATTCACCGGCACGGTCGAGAACGGCAGACTCTGCTCCAGCTTCGCGATCACGTCAGCCTGTTGCCTGATGAGGGCCGACTGTCGGGAAGACTCCACTTTCAGGTCGGCAATCTGTTGCTGAAGCAGTTCGATACTGGTCTGCAACGACTGCAGAGATGGTTCCGGCTGCGTTTCCTTGACCTGTTCAACTTCAAGAGCCACAACGCTGCCCGCACCGATTAACAGGCATGTCAGAACGGGGAGGGTCAGTCGTTTCATGGCTTCGCATCCTTGCTTGAGTAGCCGCGACAACTCCGACAACGCATCAGCGTGCCGGGTGCAGGATAGAACAGGAACGCGATTCGAGTGAACGCCGATCTTCAACGAACGAAAACGACGGCGACTCGTCGCGGCCGTGTATAGACCGCCTCTTGAATCCGGGCCGATGCGACGACAGAAACAAAAACAGCCGACGGGAATCGCAGGGATTCTCAGCCGGCTGTTCTGTCTCAATATGACTGATCCGTCGAAACGTCAATCAGTCGACGATCTTCAGTTGGCCCGTTTCCGGGTCTGTCACCAGCGACCGAATTTTCGGGCCCTATCTGACCTGCAGCCGACCATCGTCGGTTTCCTCCACGACCAGACCCTGATCCGACAGCACGACACCGCGGGCACCCAGTGCACCGGCCGTGGCCAGCCGCGCGGTCTGATACGACTGCCTGACATGCTCCTGCGCGATGCTCGGCGAGCCCTGCACGTACGATGAGCCACTGGTTGAGGCCGCTTGCGAACCGCCCCTGCCACCCCCCTGAGTCAACGAGTAGCCGCTGATTGCGACACTCTGATCGAACGCCCGCACCGCCATTGCCATCTCGGCGACCTCATCGCTTACGGCGTTCGACAGCACTCCTACCCCCGCCGAAGTCGCCAGCACGGCGACCGTGCCAAGCATCACCATTTCGGCAGTCATGATCGCTCCGGCTTCATCTGTCCACATTTTTCTCAATACGTTCATGATGTGTCCTCCTCTTCTCTCGTGAAAAAGGTGTGTGTCTCTCCCTGCCAGAATTCTCCAATTTGACAGGATGTACGGATCGTACCGATTATGCGGGCCGAATGTAAAGATAGGAATAATAAATAAACTGCGGTATTCATGAGCAGGGAATCTTGCGGGCTGTCCCTTTCGGGTGGTCCGATGTGCCGCGAGAGCAACTCGCGGAATGCACAACGACCCATTGACTCGTCAGTCAGCGAGAGTGGACCAGCCGGGATGACTCAGCAAACCGTCCGCGACGCTTGGTGCATCTCCCCCCTGAGGGCAACGCCGTTAAGCATTCTCGTTCCAAGGCTCTGCCTTGGAACGCACTGACAGAGAGGCTCCGCCTCACGTTCATCGCCGCGAGGCAGAGCCTCGAAATCATTGCTGTCCAGGGCAGAGCCCGGGAACGAGGGCCTGAAAACACTTCACGGCGTTACCGTGAGGGCTCCCTGTTTCGCTGCGGTCGCGGGCAGCGATGACGGTGGCTTGTTCGGCAGGAACCGACTCGCCATGATCGGTCGCAGTCGATTGCGACGGTCAGTTTTGAGAAAGGGCTCCCGCATGCAGCTTGTGGTTGCGATCCGTCTGGCAGTGATGATGTTCCTGCAGTTCCTGATTTGGGGAGCCTGGTACGTCACAGCTCCGCGAGCCCTGTCGCTGCTGGGATTTTCTCCCGAGGACTTCGGCTGGACGTATTCTGTCGGCCCGATCGCGGGCATGATTTCGCCGATCTTCGTCGGCCTGATCGCCGACCGTTACATGCCGACACAGGTCGTGCTGGGCATCATGCATCTACTGGGTGCGGCGGCGATGTACGGTGCCATTGTGATGATGGGACAGGGAGCATCTCCGGACACCATCAACCTGCTGTTCTTCCTGCACATGCTGTGCTACTTCCCGACGCTGGCTCTGACGAACAGCCTGGCAATGCAGAACATGTCGGATACGTCGAAGCTGTTTCCGCTGGTTCGCGTGTTCGGCACGTTCGGCTGGATCGCAGCTGGCTTCGCTCTGAACGCCCTCGACCTCGCCAACAATGTTGGCATGTTCGAGCTTGCTGCCGGTGCCAGCGCGTTGCTCGGCATTTACAGCTTCACACTGCCCCACACACCGCCGCCAGGCAAAGGGCAGAAGTTCCGCATTGGCGACGCCCTCGGTCTGGACGCGCTGGTGCTGCTGAAACGGCCGTCCTATTTCACGTTCATGCTGAGTTCATTCCTGATCTGCATCCCGCTGGCCTTCTACTACCAGATGGCCGAGCGCACTCTGATTGCAGGCGGCGTCTCGGATACCGAAGTCAAAATGACGTTCGGACAGATCTCTGAGATCTTCTTCATGGTGGCGATGCCTCTGTTCTTCGCGCGACTGGGCGTGAAGTGGATGCTGTTAGTCGGCATGTTTGCGTGGGTTGTTCGATATGCCCTGTTTGCGATCGGCACACCAAATGAAGTCACGTGGATGCTGCTGTCTGGCGTCATCCTGCACGGAATCTGCTACGACTTTTTCTTCGTGACGGGTCAGATTTACACGGACCAGGCCGCTCCACCGGAAATCCGCAGTCAGGCTCAGGGCATGCTCGTGTTGTTCACGCTCGGCCTGGGGATGCTGATCGGAGCACAGATCGGTGGTCGGGTTGAATCAGCATTCACACCGGCAGAATCCACTCGACTGGCCCAGCAGGCCAGCGATCTTCGCGAGGAAGCTAAAGCGGAAGGCGTGACTCCTGCGGAGGCCGAGGCGAAAGAAGCCGAGGCGGTCGCCATTTCACGACAGGCCCTGGCCGCGAAGAACTGGAAGATGATCTGGGCGCTGCCAGCGATCGGTGCGGCCGTGATCCTCGCGCTGTTTACAGTCACGTTCAAAGAGGACCCACCAACGGCCATCGATCCGGTACTCGTTGACCCGGTCGTTCCTGCCGGAGATTCCGGTGGCCAACCAGAGCCTGCCCCCGCGTAGTTCACGTCTCGACTCACCGGACCACGATTTGCGATCAGTGTTTTCCCTTGGGTAGAATCGCCGAGCCCAGTCAAGGCTGTTCGCCTTTGGCAGGACACGCTCATTCAGGATCCGCACTCAGCGGACGTGTTCATGAACCCCGATCGGAACGCATTTCACTGGTCTCTGCCGCTGGGAACCTGGTTCGCGGTGCGCGTGCGTGTCAGTGTTTTCTTTCTGCTCATCCTGCTGGTGCTGTGTCACCGGCTCGAAAGTGTGCAGTTGGGACTGGTCTTCGGCGCCGTGCTGTTTCTAAGCGTGCTCTTCCACGAATTCGGACACGTCTTCGCAGCACGCACCACTGGCGGCGATGGCGATGAGATTCTCATCACTCCGTTCGGTGGACTGGCGACCTGCATGCCAGCGCCGACGTTTGCATCTCGCTTCGGTACTGTGGCCGGCGGTCCGCTGGTAAATCTGGTTTTGTGTCTGATCACTTTGCTGCCAGTCATACAGTCGCAACACACAGCCGCGTGCCTGAATCCCTTCGTCTTTCCCAACGTCACGCTGAGCGGGTCGGTCCAGGACGTCGTGCCTGCTTTGCTGCTGATGCTGTTCACGGCCAACTGGATATTGCTGCTGATTAACCTGCTGCCGGTTCATCCATTGGATGGCGGACGAATGCTGTACCTGGCACTGAGTGCAAAGCTGGAAAGCTTCGTCGCCCGCACGGTCTACCTGCGGATCGGAGCCTTCTGCGGTCTTGTGTTTCTGATCGCCGGTCTGTTCTACGACAGCACGATCGTCATGCTGATCGGAGCCATCATCCTGCCCCTGAACATCGCGGAAGCTCAACAGCCACAGATGCAGGACGCGTCCGAAGAATCGTTCATGGGTTACGATTTTTCACAGGGATACACGAGCCTGGAACGGTCGGATGCGGGTTACGACGATGAACGTAGCCCCGGCTGGTTGGCGCGTCGCAAAGCGCAGCGTGAAGAAGAGAGACTGCAACGGGAACAGGAGCAGGACCGCGAAATGGAATTGCGACTGGACGCGCTCCTGGAAAAGGTGCACACCCAAGGCGAAGGTTCGCTGACGGCCGCAGAAAAGCGACAGCTCAAAGAAATCAGCAATCATCTGCGCGACCGCGGACGTCCGTCGTAGCTACGGTCACCAGAACGTGGACTCGCCGCTATCCCCACCGCCAGGCGACGGTGGCTGCAGACGCTGTCAACGTCGGCTGGCTTTACATCCACTCTTTGATTGGATGACCGTCAATCAGACGTACGGGGCGGTTGTCGGGGCTCTGGACGATCAGGTCGATGGGCAGTCCCAGTTTGGAGTAGACCGTCGCGGCGATGTCTGGCGAGTTGTATTCGTTCTGCACGACATGCCCGCCTTCACCATCCGTCGCACCAAGGATCGATCCGCCCGGTACGCCGGCTCCGGCCATGATCGCGAATCCTGACGTTGCCCAGTGATCGCGTCCGCTCGCAGAATTGATCTTTGGCGTGCGACCGAAATCTGTCAGCCAGCAGACCAGCGTCGTGTCCAGCATGCCCTGCTGTTCGAGATCCGCCAGAAGCTGCGGAAGCGCCTGATCCACAGGCGGCAGGCGGCTTTCTTTCAACGATTTGAAGTTGTTGGCGTGCGTGTCCCAGCTTCCGTCAGTCACGGTCACGAACCGCACGTCGGCCTGAATCAGTCGCCGAGCCAGCAGGCAGCTCTGTCCGAATCGGTTGCGGCCGTATCGGTCGCGGAGCTTCGGGTCCTCCTGGTCGATCGCAAACGCTTTCTTCGTCGATGGCGAGGTGATCATGTTGAATGCAGCTTTGAAGCTGTCATCCAGAGCGTCGAACTTCGCCGGCTGAACGTCGGCCTGTTTCTGCACATCGTCCAGCCTCGCGAGCATGCGCTGACGGCGATCGACACGACTCATGTCGACGCCCTTGGGCGGACTGATGTCCCGAACCGTGAACTTCGCTCCGTTAGGATCTTCAAGCATCTCAAACGGCATATGTTCCAGGCCCAGAATCCCGGACATCCCGCCGCCATAGCGCCGGTCGACCTGACTGCCCAGTTGCACGAAGGGTGGAAGATCCGATTTGAAGCCCTTCATGTGGCTGACGACCGAGCCGTACGTTGGATAGGCCATGGCCGCGTTGAAACGTCGACCTGACATGACCCACTGATCGGCGGTGCCGTGGCTGCCATTCTGTGGATTCCAGCCGCGGAGCACGGCAAAGCGATCCAGCTCTTTGGCCATGTTGGGCACGATTTCTGTGAACTGCACGCCGGGCACGGCTGTGTCGATCACGTCGAACTCGCCACGAATACTAACCGGAGCTTCCGGTTTTGGATCGAACGTGTCGTGGTGAGATGTGCCGCCACGTGTCCAGATCAGGATACAACTGATATCCCGGTCGGATGACGCAGCCGCGGCTTTACGCCCGGCCAGAAACGTTGGCAACGACAGGCCAAGACCACCCAGAGCTCCGAGCTGCAGAAAGCTGCGTCGCGAGTGGCCTTCGCACGTATGGTCGGTTCCGGTGAGGAGGTTCAGCATGGTGATGCTCCGAGTAGCTGACAGTCGCGGGTGACTGAAACGCGGTGGGACCGTAAGGCGGGTGGATGGTCCTGGGCGATGAGATTCGCCCCGGATTGGGAACAGAAATGCTACAGATCCTCGGCCAATGGATCAAAGGACGTTTGTCTGATCGACCATATGGTCGCCCGAACCTGGGCTCCTTGAGGTTTCCCGGAACCACTCCTACACTCGCGCGCTGTTCGAGGGGTGAGGTGTTCAGCAGCGGATGTGACTCGTGGAAATAACGATCAACGGAGACGCCCGGGAGGTCGAACCCGGGACGACAGTCGCTCAACTGCTTGAACAGCTCGAAATGCAGCCGCGATTTGTGGCCGTCGAACGCAACCTCGAATTGGTCCCGCGTGCGACCCACGCCGAATGCATGCTGAGTGACTCCGACCGGCTCGAAATCGTGACGCTCGTTGGCGGGGGCTGATTGCAAATCATCAGGTGCAAGATGGCTGACAAACCACTCGTCTTCGGTTCCCACACGTTGCAGTCCCGGCTGATTGTTGGCACGGGCAAGTACTCGACGTACGAACTCATGCAGGAGTGCCTGGAAGCGAGCGGTTCGGAAGTCATCACGGTTGCCGTCCGCCGCGAGCGGCTGGTAGATGCCAACGGCCGGAACATCCTGGATTTCATCGACCTCGGCCGTTACACGATTCTGCCCAACACGGCCGGTTGTTTTAACGCCGAGGATGCGATCCGCGTCGCCCGACTGGGTCGCGAGATACTCGAAGGGCTGGAGAATTCCGGTGCCGACTGGGTCAAACTGGAAGTGCTCGGCGACACAAAGACACTGCTGCCCGATCCCGTCGCCACGCTGCAGGCCACCGAAGCGCTGGTCAAAGAGGGCTTTCAGGTGCTCTGCTACAGCACCGACGATCCGATCACGGCGAAGCGCTTGAAAGAGGCCGGAGCCACATCAGTGATGCCGGCTGGCAGTCCGATCGGCAGTGGTCAGGGAATTCTCAACCCCAACAGCATCGGCATCTGTCTGGAGTACCTGAAGGACGACGATCCCACGTACCCGGTCATCGTCGATGCTGGCGTGGGCACTGCGAGTGATGTGGCCATGGCGATGGAACTGGGTTGTGACGGCGTGCTGCTCAACACAGGCATCGCCGGAGCCCGCGACCCACTGACGATGTCCCACGCCATGAAGAACGCCTGCATCGCCGGCCGCCAGGCATTCCTCGCCGGCCGCATCCCAAAGAAACGTTACGCCACCGCCTCAAGCCCAGAAACCGGCACGATCACTGGTTGATCGATCCAGGGATTTGTCCTCCGGGTACGAGTTGATCGCGACCTGTTCGAGCACACGCGCGTCATGCATCTGGTGCGACGTCTGATCGAGTAGCTATTGAGACGCGCGAAACGCATCGGTAAGCTAACCTGCGACGCCGGAGGCGGTGTCACCAGAAGCGGCTGTAGTTCAGTGGTAGAACGGAAGCTTCCCAAGCTTCAGGTGTGGGTTCGATTCCCATCAGCCGCTCTTCCCAAGCCTCGCTGTCAGAACATGGCAGCGAGGCTTTTCTATTGGCTGGTCACGATGTTGCGGCCCTGTATTCTTAACCGCAGAGACGCAGAGGACCGCTGAGTTCAAAGCCTGCCTGACCGCAGCCGTCTGCGGTCATCAGTCCGGTACGTCGCTCTTCGCTGCGCTGTCTCCGCCTGCTCCGCGACGGCTACGACCGCTTCGCTCCGGCTCCTCACCTCCGGTGCTTGAGCTCACTCCCCTGAACTGGAGCAGCGGAAGCCCAGGCTGCGGTCACGGCCGCCCGGGCGGTAGCCACCCCGGTACGCCGCCCGCACGCCCTGCGCGGAGTCCGCCCAGCTACCACCACGGATGACCCGGCCCGCTGACTCTTGCTCATAGATCGGATCTGTGATTGCGTCGGCGGTGTAGTCACGCCAGGCGGCGTCTCGACACCACTCCCAAACGTTGCCCAGCATGTCGTACAGACCCCACTCGTTCGGCTGGAGTTCCGCGACGGAGTGAGTCTCGCCGGCAGCGTTGGCTGTGTACCAGGCGATCTGTTCCAGTCCCGACGCGTGACCTTGGCTGTCTGTTTCCAGGTCGCCGAGATACGTTGCCGTCTGCGTTGTGGCTCGATAGGCATACTCCCACTCGGCCTCAGTGGGGAGCGCCAGATGCAGATCGGGCAGCTGGCTGTTGAGCGTTTCGATGAATGTCTGGCATTCTTCCCAGCTCACGTTTTCGACGGGACGGTCATCGCCCTGAAAGTCGCTCGGATTCTCGCCCATGACCGCTGTCCACACCGCCTGCGTGCAAGGGGTGTCAAACAACCAGAAGCCGCGACTGATCGTCACTTCCTGCTGAGGCTTGTCTGTGTAACCCAGCGTTTCTTCGCCTGCAGACGATCCCATCAGGAATGTGCCAGGTGGGATCCACCGGAGGCTTTGCTTCGCTTCACCGACGTGAATCTCGACCCACGGGCCGTAGTCATCTTCGCCCCACGCGGCGGCCCAGTTCGGTGGGATGCCGTTGGCGAGCGGGTGGTCGAGTGTGGAGGGGCCGAGTGCGGGCATGCAGAGACAGTCCGGGAAGAAAAGCGGCCGGCCGGCGAGCTTTCGCGAACGCTGCTGCTGGACGCTACTGACACACCGGTGGCCATTTTCTATTCGCCGGTCGGACACGCCTTGCAGCGTCACCACCGGACAGGACACGGGTCTGTTCAGGGAGGAACCATCCAGTTCCTTCGTGAGCTGGAGCAGCGGAAGCCCAGGTTGTGGTTACGGTTGCCCGGGTGGTTGCCATTCCGGTACGCCGCCCGCACGTTCTGCGCGGAGTTCGCCCAGCTACCACCACGGATGACCCGGTTCGCTGACGTTTCGACCCGTGCCCCCAACTCGCCCACCGTGATACCACTCACACAGCACAATTGCGAGCGCACAGACGCAAGGCTGTCGTCATTCCCAGCCGGAAGAGATGCGCACCCCGATCGGAAACTGGTGATCGTCACCGTCGAATCGTGACCGTGTCCGGACACACTGCCCGACCCAGTTGCGGGCATCCGCGTCCGCAGTCATTCCGAGGGCCGCGTCGACACACCGCTGCAGTTCCCGTGAAGTGATCCGGCCGGCCAGCCACTCATCTTCCCAGTGAGTGAGCGCGTACACGAACCGGTCACGCCGCGTGCGCCCGAGGTGGATGGTCCCGGAAAAGACTCGATATCCACAGACAGTCACGCCTTTGACGCTGCGGTTGACCTGCGTCGGTGGCCGGCACTGCAGATGCAGCGTTGCGTGCAAAAACTCTTCGGCGGCGTGGACCGTGGCGTGGACTTCGCTGGCGTTTTCGCCCCAGAACACGAAATCGTCCATGTAGCGAACCAGACCAGCGACACGCCGGTCTTCCAGCAGAAACCGGTCCAGTGGTCCGAGGTAATAATTCGCGAACCACTGCGATGTGAGAGCACCGATGGGTAAGCCCTGACCGTTCCCGTCTCCGTAGGCGTCGATGATTCGGTCGACGAGTGCCACGGTGCCGCGTCCTTTCAGCCGGCGTCGCAGGAGACTCTTCAGGACGTTGTGGTCGATGCTGGCAAAGTAGTGGCGGATGTCCATCTTCGCGTACCACGGGAAGCGGCGGGCGTGCTGCTGCGTGCGTTTCACTGCGGCTCGTGTGCCCCGACCGGTCAAACACGCGAACGTGTCATCGACCAGAGCACATTCCAGCAGCGGCCCGACGTGCCACATCACGGCGTGCTGCAGGACACGTTCACGGAAGCAGGCAGCCGTGATGATGCGTGGCTTGGGATCGCGTATGTGGAATGTCCGTGCCCGGCCGATCTCGACCGTGCCGTCGAGGATGTCACGGCGTAGCGTGGTGAGATTGGACAGCAGATTGTCGAGGAAAGCACGGACCTCGTGCCTCGTCCGCTTGCCCGCAGATGCACGCCAGGCTGCGGAAGCCAGATTGTCCCAGTCGGCAATGTCGTCGAGGCTGACGTGGGTCGGATTCATGAGTCGGTCGGCGTTTCCTGCTGGTTCGGTTCTGCTGCCGAGTCGCTGGCGACCGGGCGCGGTTCGACACGCATGATCTCCAGGAACGGCTCGGAGTACTTTTCGATGCGTACCTGGCCAACGCCACTGATCTTTGCCAGTTCGTCTTTCGTCGTGACGTGGCGGCGGACGATCTCGGCCAGATGCTCATTGTTGAAGACCGTGTAGGCGGGCACCTCGTCGCGTTCCGAAAATTCTTTCCGCAGGACGCGGAGCTTCGCAAAGATCCGGAACTGCTCCTCGGGCAGGACTTCGCGATAGTCGATGCGCTCCTTCGACTTCGTGCTGGGACGTGGAGGATCACCGGTCTCATACGTCACGCAGATCGACCAGACACTGTTCGGACCGTCGGCCACGAACTGACGGTCGATCGAGCTGACCCGGTGTGTGCTCAGGAACCGGTTCAATTCATCCGCGGCATTGGCCGCATGGATCGGGATTCTGAAGAACTGAAGCTGCATGTCGAAGTTGGCTTGTCTATTTGTATACTAGTTTTATGGCGTTTGTTCAGCCCCTCGCCTGTGCCGGCTCGTCGCTCTTCGCTGCGCTGTCTCCGCCTGCTCCGCGACGGCTCCGACCGCTACGCTCCGGGCTCACTCCCTGAACTGGAGCAGCGGAAGCCCAGGCCGTGGTCACGGCTGCCCGGGGGGGAGCCAAGCCGGTACGCCGCCCGCACGCCCCGCGCGGAGTACGCCCAGCAACCACCACGGATGACCCGGTTCGCCGACGGTTCGTCGTCTGGATGGCGCTGGTCGTAATCGCCCCGCCACGTATCCTGACACCACTCCCAGACGTTGCCCAACATGTCGTACAGCCCCCACGGATTCTCCGTCAGCTCAGCCACGTCATGCGTCTCGCTGCCGGCATTCCGCGTGTACCAGGCAATCCGTTTCAGATCGTCCTGTGTCGCTTCGTCGTCAGGATCGAACCCGCCAAGGTATGTGGCTGCTTCCGTGCTGGCACGGCACGCGTACTCCCACTGTGTTTCGGAAGGCAACCGCAACTGCAATCCCCGTACGGCATCACTGAGCTTCGGAATGAATTCCTGACAGTCGTCCCAGCTTACGGTTTCGACTGGCCGGTTCTTCCCCTTGAATTCGCTGGGATTCTCCCCCATCACCGCTTCCCACAAAGCCTGAGTGCACGGCGTGTCGAACAACCAGAAGCCTCCTCTGACCACAGCCTCATGCTGAGGCCCTTCATCACCATACCTTCCGGGCTCCGACTCGGGGGATCCCATCAGGAATCGACCGGGAGGGATCCAGCGCATGCGCTGCGTGACATCCTCAGCCTGTTCCTGCGGAACAGTGAACTCGGCCCACAGGCCGTACTGGTCCCGGCCCGTGCGTCTCGCCCATTTGGGACGCGGCGTCTGGCAGAGGAACACGTCTTCCAGATCGGTGCGGATGCGCACGACCGGTCCCTGCGGGACCGGTGAATACTCGGCGTCGCCGGCACTGATCCGCACCCCCCGGTCTTCGCTCGCTGGTTCGCTGTCTCCGGCCGGCTCCGCTATCGGCCTCCGACCGCGAACCGCTCGCTGCGACCTCGCCAACTGCGGCCTCCGGCCGCCTGTGCTGGGCTCACTACCTGAACTGGAGCAGCGGAAGCCCAGGTTGAGGTAACGGTAGCCCGGGCGGAAGCCAAACCGGCACGCCGCCCGCACGTACAGCGCGGAGATCGCCCAGCTACCACCACGGATGACCCGGTTCGCTGACTCGCTATCAGTAAGCTGCGCCGGATCGGATACAGCTTCGCTGCTGTACGGCCTTCCGCCGAAGTCGCGGCACCACTCCCACACATTTCCGAGCGTGTCGTACAAGCCCCAGGCGTTCGGCAGCAGTTCCGCCACATTGTGCGTCTCGCTTCCCGCGTTCTTGTCGTACCACGCAATCTCATCCAGCGGACTGTCACCCGCATAAATCGGCGTGTCTGTTCCGGCCCGACACCCGTATTCCCACTCGGCTTCCGTCGGAAGTGTCAGCTCCAGTCCCGGGCATCGTTCATTGATCCGCGACAGAAACCCCTGACAGTCTTCCCAACTGACCTTTTCGACTGGCCGATGGTCGCCTTTGAAGCCGCTCGGATTCTCCCCCATGACCGCCTGCCACAGTTCCTGAGTGCAGGGAGTGTCGAACATCCAGAACGCGCGACTGATTGTCACGAGCTGCTGCGGGGTCTCCGGCCAGCCCTCCAGCTCTGCCTTCTCCGCAGAGCCCATCAGAAACGAGCCCGGCCAAATCCAACGCATCCGCTGGCGGACCAGAACTGGCCCGATGTGATCGGCGAGTGATTCGAGTGACTGCACCCCTGCGAGTCTCGTCCCATCCGCAAACACCCACATCGGAAACTCGGTAATGTTGTGTCTGATGCCGACGTCATTGAACCGGCCTTCAAGGTTGACCATCTCCTCATAAGGAACGAGTTCCCTGCTGTCCTCGAAGACGTCAAGCTGAGCCCCCGAGCGAGGATCGAGGTGTGATCCATAAAGAAGGGCCCCAGCTTCGGCCAGGCCTTTGGCGATAGACGCCGGGGTGGGTTCTTTCCGGCCTTCAATCACGAACTCGACCCACGGCCCGACATCGTCGCATCCCCATCGATCCGCCCACGCCGGCACGTTCCCATCCGCCCAGAACGCCGCCGGCTCGTCATCGCCCACCGGCCAGTCGTCGAACTCATCCACCACGATCTGCGGATTCTTCAGCCGCACAGTCGCCAACGGAGTGCTCCGCTCGGCAGCCTCTCCGCGTCGTCGATACTCCAACCGGCCACCAATCAACGAAACCCGGACGACCTGTAACGGTGCGTCCTTGACGCCGGCCAGAGCCGGGTCGTACCCCGACGCGGCACCCGCGTCGGGACAGAACTGCTTCCACAGGGCATGCAGTTCCGGGGAAGCTTCCCAGGCTTCCGGGGTCAGTTGCGACACGGCTTTGAGGAAGAAGTCGCCCCCGTATTCGGTCTCGCCGGTTCCGAGACTCTGAAACCAGCGGCGTGATCGGGCCAGTCCGCCTCCCGCCCCCAGTTTCCCGGCGTCCTTTCCCAGCCGAAGCACTTCCAGGCAGGCGACGCCGGAGTACTCGTCCCTGTGTGCCGCGTCGATCAGGGACCACGCCCGCTGCTTCAAGTCGTCCTGAAGCAGAGTTCCCCGCAACTCGACCGCTTGCTGCTGCGACAGAGCCGCCCCCGAGCAGTGCGTGGTCCCGCGGCACAGTTGCCAGATGCGGGATTCCAGTCCTGGATCCCGGCGTCCTGCCGCCAGCAGCTTGCGCACGGCCCGCAACAGCCGAGGCTCAATCCGGACGGCCGCAGACAGCAGTGTGAGAATTCGCTCGCAGGCTTCGACTGTGGTGGCATCTGCCGGCTTCGGACGACGCCGGCTGTCACCCTCCCACGGAATGAGAGTCCACAGCCGGGCCAGGCGGTCAGGCACCGCATCCGGCCGACAGGGCACCAGCGCCAGCGCAGCACACTCCTGACGCTTCAGCCGTCTGCCGATGCGCGTCCAGCGGTCTTCCGCAGCGGACGAATTTGAGTCCTGCATCGATCCCAGATCGCTAAGCACCAGTAGCGTGGCTCCGGGATGAAGTTGCAGTTCGTGTCCACGCTGATGTTCCGGCCATTCGATGACCGGCGTCTCGGCTCCTTCCCGCAGCACGCAGACCGTACTTCCACCTTTGGGCAGCAACCGCTTCATCGCGCGACCGATGAGTTTCTGATCCTGGCGGTACGGAACCAGCCGACGAGCGAGGTCAATCACGACGTGCAGGTCCTGCCCCCAGCTTCGCCGGTTCAGCCGTGGAAACTCGACAAGCTGCCTGCCCCGGCTGAGTTCGTACACGACCCGGTTCAGATCGATGCGGTTTCCCGGACGCGTCAGGTCCGCCACCTGACGCAGTCGCGTGAAGAACTCCGGGACGGTCGCCAGCGGATCGAATGGGTCCAGCGTGATTTCGGATGCCCGCGCTTCTTCGTCCGGGAGTGGCAGCGGAACGACCTTGCGGGAGTAGAACTCCTGAGCACGCCACCACGGCACCGCCGGACGCGGGCCGAGGGCGACTTCGGTGGTGACCACGTCGGCCGTTTCTTCCTGCTCGGCCACTTCGACCCGTTGCAGCTCGGGCAGTATTTCGCGCCGCTCGTAGCCCAGTCGCCCGGCGATGTCGGCCATGACAGCATCGCCACTGGCCAGAGCCAGCAGCAGATCCGCCCGCCCGGTCAGGGGCCGACGTCTCATAGCGAGCCCCCGGCATGCTTCTTCAGCGTGTACCCCGCGACCTTCTTCAGGAGATTCTCCGCCGTATCGACCTTCTGCTCGTCGAGTTTCTGGACGGCTCGGAGAAGGTCGAGGAACTCAGCCTGGCCCGGCTTTGGTGTGGATGCCGCACGACGATCCTCAATCAGCAAGTTCGCTGCTTCGTACAGCAGGTCTTCCGAGAGCTTCGGGAAGTGCTCCTGCCCCCGTTCGACCAGCAGTTTGCGCAACGCGTCGTCAGTCGATGGCAACGACATATGCAGGACGAGACAGCGTCGCAGAAACGCGTCCGGCAGTACCCGCTCTTCATTCGTCGTGACAATGACCAACGGTGCGGGATCGTGCATCACGACCGGCGGGCAGCCATGCGGCGTGAATCGCCCCGAGCCGAGCGCTTCCAGAAGGCCGTTGGGAAGGTCGCTGTCCGCCTTGTCGATCTCGTCGATCAGGACGACTCGGCCGTCTTCCGGATCGATGCCCTCATCAAACGGTGGCACATCGAAGTGATTGGCTGCGGCGTGTGTCTTCGCGCCTTTCCAGTCGAATCCCCACCACAGCGGCCCCGGCTCCACAAACCGAGTGACGCGCAGCTTCTCGTCCAGTTCCTCAGGAGAGAGTTTCAGCACTCCGCAGACCTGTGCTTCGGCGAGACGTCGGACGGAGTCGAAATGCCAGAGCAGGTCGGTCGATTCCGTGCGGGCATTCACGACGCACGACACCAGCGGACGCCCGAGCGCCTTCGCCGTGGCCGCAGCAAGCTGCGTCTTGCCCACACCGGGTTCACCACGCACCAGCAACGGCCTGCCGGCAGCCAGAGCCGACTTCACCGCCATCCGGCTGTCATCTTCAAAGACATGCACCTGTTCCGGAACACCCTCCTCACTGACCAGCCGCACGGGCTCGTCGCTGTCGAGTCGGGTGAAATCAACTGCTGGTCGCTGTGTCACTTTTGTTTCTCGCTCTGAAGCCGGTCATTCACGATTTTGAGGATCACTTCCTCGGCAGCCTTGGTCTGGCCTCGGTGCAGTTCAAAGAAGACGAGTTCCGGGATCTGCTTCCGGATTTCCGAGAGCAGGTTCCTCAGCGACTCCGCCTCCGCAGGCAATTTCCGCGGCTCAATGACGCAGTAGAACCGCCGCCGTTTGGCGACAGTGTCCATTTGGGCCTGCAATCGCATTTGTCCCGTCCAGCCTTTGATCCGTTTGATCACGTCCTTCTCGCTGGCGAGGTCATCATCGAGGCTGACCAGAAGCTGGTCCGCAAGATCCGCCAGAATCTCCGCGACAACGGCTTTGGGGTCAGGGTCACCAATCGGCGTGTCCACAATCCGGAGCAGCCCTTCACCAACGACTCTTCCCTTGTCGTCAAGCCGGAAGCGTGCTCGACGACCATCTGTCGGTGCGGCAGCGAGTTCTGCTCCGACAGCCAGAGCCACTGATTCCTCAATGATCGCCCCCTGACGATCATCCATTCCGGAGGCCACCGTGGCTTTGATCGCTGGGTGAATACACAGCGGAAAGAGCCAGTCCTGCAGGTCCGTCAAAGCCCGGAAGTCTTCCACGTGTCCTGCCGCGTCCGTTCGAAACGCGTCAAGTTGAGCAACCGCCAGGCACGTCGCTTCAACATCAAACGATTCCGCCGCCGAACAACGGTCGACGAATTTGCGAAAGTGCGACTCCAGATCGTCTCGGTCGTCGTCCCCACGGAAGTGAAACAGGTCGGCAACCTCTTTCCGTCGCCGATCAGTCTGCAGTCGGAGAATTGCATCAGCGATCCCGGAAACCGTCAGACCCCGCCAGTCGTCATACAAGGCCGAATGGAAACCTGCGGACGTGGTACCGGCTTCCGACTCATAGGCCAGGATCGCGTCAGCCAGGCGTTGCTGGTCAGTCGGTATCCGGTAGTAAGTCGCGCCGGAGATCACAGTTGGTAACAGGCTCAGGTCTTCGCTGTCTGCCAGCACCGGAATGAACTTGGTGTTATTCGTCGATGAGTGATACAGCCGATGGCTGATAATGCAGCCTTCCCAGGTGACCCCGCGTCCCTTGTCCGGATCCTCATGCCCATCGAATCGCCGCCGATAAGTCTCATCAATGAACAACAACACCCAGTCCGCGGCCTCAACCTGATTCTCCATCCAGCGCGGCCATCCCTCGCTCGGCCCGGCCGGTGACCTGACGTCTGTGTCGAACACCACATCCAGCCCCTGTTCGCGGAGATACTCCGCGAACGCCCACACTCTCTGACGATGATCGTCATTCGAGTGTGCATAGCTCACGAAAACACGGGGCATACTGTCACCTGGTCTGCGCGTCTCAAAGGATTTGCTCAAAGCGTTTGCGAAGCAGCGGAACGATGATTTCTTCCGCAGACAGTGTTCCCTTATTCGTGTGCAGACGGAATACACCGAGATCAGTGATCTGGTCACTAACGTCCCGAAGTAGCGAGATCATCCTCGCCGAACTGCTCGCATCAGCGGGAAGGGGACAGCAACAGTAGCACCTCGATCCGAAGCGTTGACGATATACCTTAAACCACAGACTGAGTTGCCTTGCCCAGTGTCGGAGGCATTGCCCGTGGTCGTCTTGATCGATCACCCGATTGTCAAAGGTCTCTGCTCCAATGCGATCCGCCAGCTCGGTCAAGAAATACTGCACGAGGATTAGTGGTTCCTGATCTCCAATCGGTGGGCTCGACAGATTCAGAAGATGGCTCCCAGCAACTTCGCCATCATCTCCAGAAATGAAATCTGGCTTCCTGTGCTCAGCAACGGAATAGAGCAATTCGGCCCCCGCAGGATGTCCGACAAACAGAACACCGTCGCAGTTATCCCGGATGACCGCGATATCAGGGTTGTCGCTGGGGCAAACCAGCGTCGTCATGAGCCAGTCCTGCATGTTCTTGAGGATTTTCTGAGTTTCCCGTCCAGCCCGATCGATCAATTCGTCGATCCGATCCAACGCAAGGGAAACCGCTTTTGAATCCTGCGTCGTGCTTTCCGAGTGCTTTCGGAAGAACTGAGCCACTCCTGCACGAACATCATTCCCGTTTGGCCTGGATTCGATCGCCAGAGCACGACAGACCATCGATCCCGTGTTCGTCGAGAGTCGCTTGAATTCTTCGAGGAAGTGATCGACGACGAAGCTCACCCAGGAATCGAATGCTGTGTCGCCCCCATACGAATCGTCACCGGCGGGAGCTTCTCCGCCGGGAAGTACGATTCGATCCTCGTCGGAGTCGCCTTTCTGGCCATGGTTCCTGGGCATCCCCTGCCTGGCGATTGCCAGAAGCTCCCGAGCCTTGTTGACCACCTGTTGATTTCGGTCGCGTGGCTTCGCCAGTGAGATGTGGTCCTCTTCCAGTCCAACAGGAGCCGGTGTGACCCCCGGATCCGACGATGAGGGATCGACGATTCTGAATCCGGCAACCTCTCTCGTTTCGAAGTATGTGAAGGTTTCGATGCTTACTCGTTGGGAATGAGTGCGGTACCAGTCAAACAGATCGCGAAGATGAGGATCGTGAGCCCTGAGGTCTTCCATGTTGGCGGTCGGACCAAAGACGGCCCTGAAGCGATCCGCCATTGATGCGAGTGACGCTCCCTGATGTGGCGTCCCGAGGAACAGCACTGCCTTCGTGTTTGTAAAGATGCAGTGATGGTCATCACGTGTATCGTCGCTCGCCCGCCGGAGAATCTGTTTGGCCAGCAGGCCACCGAGACTGTGGCCGATCAGCAGCAGCGGACGATTGCCGAGCTGATTCTGGACCATGAGATCGACAACCTCACGGGCTCGGTCTGGCAATGGCATCGCATGTCCGGCGTCTCTGTCGCCAGAAATCAGCTTCCGAATCCCTCTGGCTCGTTTCGTCGGACTTGCGGCATACCCGAGCAACCAGATGCCGACATCCGGAAACTCTTCGGCGAGCCAGTGCGGCCAGGAGGTCGACTGATCGTTG
This sequence comes from Planctomycetota bacterium, assembly GCA_963579025.1. GTDB lineage: Bacteria > Planctomycetota > Planctomycetia > Planctomycetales > Planctomycetaceae > CAUZFZ01. The sequence goes on from CAUZFZ010000030.1 coordinate 30,695, forward strand.
CCGTGCCTCCAGGTCTTAAAAGCATCTCCGCCCAGACCATGCAGGAAAACGACGTCTGCAAGGTGATCGCTGCCTGCGCTGGTGGAGACTCTATGAAGCACGCTCATACGGTATCTGCACCATCCCACGCAGGAGTCCCGTCATCCTTCCCGAAGTCTCCCGGCCCGAAAGATCACTACTGGCATCCTCGCCAATCGACGCGAGTGATCAGTCTACGGCGAGTCAGGAAGAAAATCGAATCGGTCGGGCGACGATGCAAAGCGACCGGGATTCTGCGGCCGGGCCGCGAACGTCGGCTCATCGATCTCGTGCTTCTGTCGACCGGGCTGCGCAAATCTTAGTTGCGATCGATCTCTATCGGCCAGGTGTCACTGGAGACACAGCAGCCATTCCGGGAAACTCCCAGCCGTGAACCATCAGACAGATGATGACAGTGACTTCTCCCGAGCCGGGGACGACATGGCAGATGATCTCGAAACACACTCACACGTGCCGACCTCAAGCGAAATCAGGTTCGACTCGTTACCTGACCGCGAGGGTGCCGTTCATGCAATCGTCGCCGCCACCAGAGCACTTGGGAATTCGAATGGCGTGCTGGTCAACGTCCCAGCCGCATCAGACACCGTTCCCGACTTGAAGCGAGACGCAGGATTTCGGTACACCGACCAGTATCAGCCATTCATCGATGCGCTTCACAATGGTGAAGCAGTCACCATCGTGATCGTGCAGAAAGACGGAGATGTCATCGCCTTCGGCCTCGGCGAGGTCCCGTCGAAACACGGCGTGGAGATCATGACGACTGATGTCGAAGAGGCATCGCGACGCTCAGCCGGCGTGAAGTCGAGCATCGACATCAGCAACGAGCCCTTTGAGATTGGAATCGGCCACGTGCTGGTCCTCGGGCTGATCGAGTCCATCGACGCCAGCGTCCTGCACACCAACGCCACCAGCCCTCAGGCCAGATACATTTTCAAATCTCTGGGTTTTGTCTCCAGTGACGAGGACAACTCCTGCCTGCTGCGTCTGCAAAAGAAGTAAAGCCGCAAGAACGATTCAAGTTCAGTACAACTCGGCAAACGCAACCAATCCTCAGCCTGAACCGGAGTGTCACATGAAATCATCGATCATCACTTTGATCCTGCTTGCCCTGCCGGCAAACCTGTTACTTGCCGATGAGGCGAAGCCGTTGGCTCCGACAGCGGCGAATGTTTCATACGGTCCTGATCCGATGAACGTGATCGACTTCTGGAAAGCGGAAGGGGACGGTCCTCGACCGTTGCTGGTTTATATCCACGGAGGCGGCTGGACGGGCGGCGATAAGAAATCGAGTGACTCGCGGTTTCGCCCGTTTCTGGACAAAGGTGTTTCGTATGCCGCCATCAACTACCGCCTGACAGGTAAGGCCCCGCTGCCGGCACCCGTACACGATGCGGCGCGGGCGATTCAGTTCATTCGCTCGAAGGCCGAAGAATGGAACATCGATAAGACGCGGATCGCGCTCACCGGCGGCAGTGCCGGAGCGTGCACGTCGATGTGGATTCTGCTGCATGATGATCTGGCTGATCCGGATGCGAAGGATCCGGTCCGGCGCGAATCAACGCGCGTCACGGCGGCGGCCGTCTCAGGAGGTCAGACTTCTATCGATCCGAAAGTCATCGAGCCGTGGCTTGGTCCCAATGTCCTGAAGCATCGCATGATCAACATGGCGGTCGGTGAGGCCACGATGAAAGGAGCACTGGCCAACTACGAGAAACATCGCGAACTGTATGTCGAGTTCTCGCCGTACAACCACCTGGACGGGGACGATCCGCCGTTGTTGATGACATACGGCAACAACATGAAGTTGCCATCGGAGAGTGCCGGACACGGCATTCATCACCCGGTGTACGGTGTGAAGATGAAGGAAAAGGCCGACAAGGCCGGGCACGAGTGCCACCTGTTGATCGCAGGCGTCTCGAAGTCCGACAAGTACACCAGCCCCGACGCGTTCCTGCTGGACAAGCTGCTGGCTAAGTAGCCGGTACAGTGCAATCGACTGCCGAGATGTGTCTTATTCGTCGTCACTGACAAACTCGATGAAAATATTGCACAGCCTGTCGCCGGCAAAGTCACCGTCCACTCGGTACGAGCCGTCCCCTCGACCGGTGCCACAGGCGAACATGCGGGGCGATTCCCCGTTTCCAACTGGCAGGAAAGCCCACTCCTCGTTCATGTAGTTGACGCGCTCGAAGCTGTCATTCGTCTGAACATGAAAATGCATGAACGGAAAGCTGGCATACTTCGGGATCGATTCGAGGTATGACACTATCTCCGCTTCGAGCGATTGAGAAACTGGACCGACGACTTCCGCCCGAACAACATTGATCTGTATCGCGTCGAACTTGAATCTTCGCTTGAGTTTCCTGAGCAGGCCCAGACCACGCGCTGTCGAGATCACGCCGATGCGATCAGGTCCAACGTCGGTCCAGTGCTCTTTAAAGTCTGATTGATCGCAAATCACCAGTCTGGCTGAGTCGATCCCGAGCCGACCAATCTGACGACGTGTCGTTTCGGCTTCGCCGTCGCCGACCGTGATACTGAGTGACGTGATTGTCTCCCTTCCCGTTGGGTAAACCCACAACCGTGCCGTAATTGAAATACTTTCACACTCAATGTTCGGTATCTCAAGAGCCGGCATGTCCTGCGGGTCGCCAAGGACGAGCGCTCCGGACCGCACCGGCAGGTCGCCCAGGTGACGTTCTGACGACACGGGCGTTCCGCCACCCGACTGTGCGTTGAGTGCATCAGTCAGTTGAAACAGATCGTGTCCGTGGCTCTCGCTGAGTTCCTGTTGCTTCGCGACCTGGCATTGGTTTTCGAGGAATGCCTTCAGGCTGCTGGAAACCAGAAACAGCAACCCGGCAACGAAATAGAAGCCAGCATGCAACAGGGGGACTCCGAACCCGATTGCCGAGACTTTAAGAAAGAAGCCGACCTGTCCCGGCGGAGTCGCGAGTGCCAGGCGATAAACGACAAAGCCCAGCAGGACGAGATTGAATCCACCGTGGAACGCACACCAGATCCCGGTAATCCAGCGAAGCCACTTTTCCCCGCGCCAGAGCACGATGACGCATCCCGCGATAACCAGAGGTTCGAGTAGTTTCCGCCACGTGAATTCATCCGGGTGCGCAAGCACCCAGACGAGCGTTGCCAACTTGTCGACGACAATAAACAACGCGAGGACGATGAAGATGAGGCGTCCTCGGCGAATCAGGTGGGGCATAATGTCATCCAAATCTGAGTACAGCGCACGGTCACGCGAGGTTGGCAAGGATGCCGCCGTCGACCACCACTACCGATCCAGTCATGTAGCTGCCGGCGTTGCTGGCGAGCAGGAGTGCCGGTCCCACCAGTTCGCTGGTCTGACCCCAGCGCTTCAGAGCCGTACGCTGACCGATGTGCTGTCGCTGCTCCTCGGTCAGTTTCGCCGCGGGAAGGTCGGTTAGAAACGGACCCGGTGCGATGCAGTTGACCGTGATGCCCGCCTCTCCGAGTTCCAGAGCCTGAGCCCGAGCCATTCCGATCAGCCCGGCTTTTGTTGCGGCATAGACGCTTCGCGCCTGCGCGGCCGCCAGTGCAACAATCGATGAAATGTGAATGACTCGTCCCCAGCCGCGTTCCCGCATGCCGGGAACGAAGGCCCGCGTCAGAGCCATGCAACTGGACAGATTCAGTTGCACGATCTCGTCCCATGCGTCGTCTTCGATCGAGTCGATGATCTGAGGATTATTGCTGCCGGCATTGTTGACGAGGATGTCGATGCCGCCGAATCGCTCGTTGGTTGCACTCACGAGACTGGCCACACCGTCTCGTTTTGAAAGATCCGTGACAACATGCTCGACGCGCCGACCAGTCGCCTTTCGAATCTCGTCGGCCGTCGCTTTCAGCTCCTGCGCGTTGCGGCTGCAGATCATCAGATCCGCACCACAGTCCGCGAAACCCGTCGCCATCGCCTTGCCAAGGCCTTTGCTGCCTCCTGTGACGAGTGCTGTCCGGTTGGAAAGGTCGAACAGGTTGCTCATGTTTTTCTCCTGATGAGTTAACTGGACAGCGCCAATTTGGAGAACCTCATACCAGTGCGGTGATGCATCACCGCTTTCCCATTTTCACCGCGGCGCAGGCATTTTCGGCTATGTGTCCGCGATCCCGCACTCACGAGCCGGAGAGAGAGAACAAAGCGGCTACGCCGCGAATAGAGAATTTGAAAGCGACGACGCATCGTCGCACTCCAGAGGTGGCGCTGTCCAATTAATCGCCGCTGGTTAAACGTCCGAGAGTCGGTAGGTCGGCACCTGTCCGGAGTTCCGCTCGAATCCAACGTCCAGGTCGAACAGCGTTTCGGTCGCGCCCAGCATCAGGCAGCCGTCCGGGGCGAGAACACGCTGGATCTTCTGCAGGACGTGCAGGCGCGTTGGTTCGTTCATGTAGATGAGCACATTGCGCAGCAGGACAAGATCGACTCGTGACACCGGCGGCGGCTCAGTCACAAGATTCACTTCCCGAAAGCGAATCATGTCTTGCAGTGATTCATCAGCAACCCAGCGATTGTCCGCCTGATGGAAGAATCGAGACACTCGCTGTGGCGACAGGCCGCGTTGAATCTCGACTTCGCTGTAGTGGCCATCACGCGACCGTTTAATCACCGGACGTGCAAGGTCGCTGGCCACAAAATCCAGTTGCCAGCCATCCAGCAAGTCGGCCAACTGTTCGCGAATCAGCATGGCCAGGCTGTACGGCTCCTGCCCGGCTGCACATGCGGCGCACCAGATGGTTAGACGCTGTGTGGAAAGCCGCCGGTTGATCAATTCAGGCAGGATGCTCGATGCCAGTGCATCGAAGTAATGCGGATCGCGGAAGAAAGACGTTTCGTGTGTGAGCATCGCTTCGACGCACTGTCGTTCAAGCTCGGGCTGGTGTGTGGCGCGTAAGCGACTCACAAGTTCATCCACACTCGCCAACCCCACGGACTCGACGATGGGAGCCAGCCGTGATTCCACCAGATACGCTTTTTCATCGTCCAGGACGTTGCCTGCTCTCTGTTCGACGAGATGACGAACCCAGTCAAAACTAGCGGAGGTGACTGGCATCAGCACGATCTCCGTCGCATCCGATGCCAACCAGACTCACTGCCAGATGCGGCGAGTGGCACAATTGTGTCGGTCAGCTCAACCGCCATCGGGCCGGCCCCTCCGTTCGGCAGGGCAGATCGACACGACGCATTGTCGAATTGATGAGAGGTCTGCTCCATTTGAGCGTGATGGCACGGTGCTGAATCCATTCGGAGAAGTCTATAAGCTCTATAGATCAATTGAAGCTCAGTGCGGTTCGTGGCGTCGTGTGCCAGAGCCCGTTGTGCCGCAGGAGCCAGCGTGGATGAGCGTCTCGATCGAACAGGCATCCGATTCAATTCTGCGGGCCGGCCTGGTCGACGACACCGTACTGAATGAAGCTCGCGATGAACTTACGAAGACGGGCAATCCTCTCGACGCGGCGCATCTACTTGACCTGTTAACAAAGTCCGGGCAACTCACTTCCTGGCAGGCGAAGCAGGTCGGTCAAGGTAAGTCGGGCGAACTGGTGCTGGGAAACTACGTCATCCTGAAGCGGATCGGCCGCGGTGGAATGGGAGCTGTCTACAAGGCACTCCATCGCATAATGAAACGCATCGTCGCGGTTAAGACGATCCGCCACGAGCTGGCGACTCCGGACTTCATCACTCGATTCCGGCGGGAGATCGTCGCGGCTGCCCGATTGACTCACCCGAACGTCATCTCGGCGTACGACGCCGACGAATGTGAACTCGGCGACTTTCTGGTGATGGAGTACGTCGAAGGATCAGACCTGCGGCAGGTCGTCGAGAAGTCGGGGCGTCTGCCGGTCAAGGATGCCGTGTCCGTTCTCCGGCAGGCCGCGCTGGCTCTGGGCTACGCACACAGCCAGGGCGTCGTGCATCGCGACATTAAGCCGGCCAATCTGATGCGTGACCAGAATGGTGTGACGAAAATCGCCGATCTGGGCCTGGCTCGACTCGTGGAACCTGGCGGGAAGCACGAAGTCCGCAGCGGCCTGACAGAGACGGGGATCGTCGCCGGCACAGTCGACTTCATGCCACCGGAGCAGGCCAACGACGCCAGCACCGTTGACCATCGCGCGGACATCTACGCCTTAGGCTGCACGTTCTTCTTTCTGCTGACCGGAGCACCACCATTCACTGGCAGCACGCTGCTTGATCGGATTGTGCAGCACCGCACGGCAACGCCACCTTCGCTGTTCTGGGATGTCCCGGAGGCGACCATAGAACTGGATGCGGTTTTTCAGCGGATGCTGGCCAAGTCGCGAGATGACCGGTTTCAGTCGATGGACGAAGTGGTGGCCGCGATCGATGCGCTGCAGTCGGCTGACCGTGCAGCGGACAACAGTGCCGCAATCCGCACGGCGCAGGACACAACGGTGCTGATCGTTGAGCAGTCACGGTTGCAGGCAGGCATGATCACAAAGCTATTGAAGTCGATCGAGATCGACGACGTCCACGTTGTGGCGAATGCCACAGACGCGATCGAGAAGCTCGCGGCTCTCCCGACACACGTTGTGCTGGCCAGCTCGGAACTGGCTGACATGTCGGGTCTTGAGCTGGCCGAACGGATTCGGGACGAACTGCGCTGGACGCAGGTCTCCGTTCTGATCATGGCATCGAACGCTTTGTCGGGAGCAGTCAGTGATGCCATTCTCCGTTTTGGTGCAACGGGGATCATTCAGAAACCATTCGATGCCCCGCAGCTCAACACGGCCATCGACGATCTGCTGTCCACAGACACGGGCGGTTCCGGCGTGTTATCCACGCTATCTACGAAACGAGTGCTGGTCGTCGATGACAGTCGCGTGGCGCGTCGCAGGATGCAGCAGACGCTTACGGAACTCGGCTTCTCGGATTTCGTGACTGCGGAAGACGGCGCTGAAGGAACTGAGCTTCTGAAGCAGCAGCAGTTTGATCTGGTGGTCACGGATTACAACATGCCGCGCATGGACGGCCTGCAGTTCGTGGACTGGATCCGTTCCCAGAGTGCTCAGCGCGAGATTCCGGTCATCATGGTGACGACGGAGTTTGATCCGACAAAGCTCGCGCAGGTTTATCAGCTTGGCGTCAGCGCCATCTGCGGCAAGAGCTTCGAACCTGATCAGGTCCGCAACATTGTGATCCGGCTGTTTCTGTGAGTCTGCTTCGTTTCTGAGACAGGCTCAGAAGCCAGGGCAGTCGCAACCTCGTCCCGCGGGTGCTGTCATTTGTCATTAGTTATTTGTCAATAGTCATTTGTCATTGCTGTCCTGCAGAGAGCGCGATGTGCGCCGTGTTCATGAAGCAGTGCATTGACCTCAAAAATGACAAATGAGAGATGACAAATAACTAATGACAAATTGCAGCCGCCTGACGACATTGAATCGCCAACGACAACATGTTGGTCGCCCCCGTGATCAAAGGGCGTGACTGCCGAAGTCCTCGGTCTCGATCAGCCACTCGCTCGGATCCGTGACGCGTCTGACATGTCGGACCGAACTGTCACGTTGTCACGGTCAACTGCGTTCAGGTTTACAACGCACATTTGATAACTGATCGCGTCAGCCGCGAAGATCGCCGTATACTCGCTGACTCTCTATCGCGCGCAAATTGCGCTGAATGTCTCAACAGACTGCCTCGAAACTCCATGAGCGAACTCGATGATTTTGTAAAGGAGTTTCTCACAGAGAGCCGGGAGGGCCTCGATCGACTGGACAGCGACCTGATCGCGCTGGAAGAAAATCCGCGCGACCTGGAACGCTGCGACAGCGCATTCCGATCGCTGCACACCATTAAGGGCAATGCCGGATTCCTGAACTTTCACCGTCTCGGTGAGCTTGCGCATGCGGGTGAAAACGTGCTGCAGTTGCTGCGCGGTGGCGAGCTGCAACACGAACCGGCCATCACCGATGCACTGCTGGAAGTCCTCGATGCCCTGCGCCGCATGCTGAGCCATATTGAGCGCTCCGGATCGGAAGGCCCCGATCGATACGAAGCAGTCGAGGCGCAGCTCAAGAGTTTTACTGAGTCGGACGACGAGCCGCCGGCAGCAGAGTCGCTCGAAAGTGAGATTGGTCCGCCAACGCAGAAGTACAAACCTGAACCGGACAGTCAGTCCGATGCATTCACGGCGACAGTGACTTTCGCGCGAGATATGAGTGACGTCTCGCCAGAGGAATTCTCCGATTCCAGTTCACAGGATTCAATCTCCCGACCTGTGCCGGACAGTTCGTCCGAACCCAGGAAGCCGGTTGAGCCGCCGCTATCCGAAATCAAGCCGGCGTCCAGTTTGTCGGGAGGATCGTCTGTCGTACTTGGTTCGTCCGCGGAACACGGGTCGAGCCACTCGGGAGGTCCAGCATCAGGCTTTGTCCGAGTCGACGTTCACTTGCTCGATCGTCTGATGAACCTGGTCGGAGAACTCGTGCTCGCGCGGAATCAGATCGTCGAGACGTATGGTAATCAGACGAATAATTCGACGATCAATCCGGTTCAGCGTCTCAACCTGTTGACCAGCGAACTCCAGGAAGGTGTTCTGAAGACGCGCATGCAACAGATCGGCACCACTTGGAATCGTTATCCGCGGATGGTTCGCGACCTGGCGAGGAATTGCCGCAAAGACGTCGTGCTGGATATCCAGGGTGAGAACACCGAACTGGACAAGACACTCCTTGAAGCGCTGACCGATCCCCTGCTGCACCTTGTCCGAAATTCGATCGACCACGGCATTGAGAGTCCGCAGGACCGGCGGGCGTGTGGCAAGTCGCCGCACGGACGGTTGTCGCTGCGGGCGTGGCATCAGGGCGGGCACGTGCATATTGAAGTGGCGGACGACGGTGCCGGACTGGACGCCGACCAGATTCGGAACAAAGCGGTTCAGCGCGGACTGATTACGGCCGAACAGGCCGAGACCATGCAGGACGACGAGCTTCACCTCCTCGTGTTCGCCGCGGGATTCTCAACCTCTCAGGCGATTACCAGTCTGTCCGGACGTGGCGTGGGTCTTGATGTCGTACGGGCAAACATTGAGGGCATCGGTGGCACTGTGGATCTTGAGAGTGTTCCTTCTCAGGGCACGACAGTGCACATCACCGTGCCGTTGACGCTGGCAATTGTCCCCGCATTGATCGTGCGTCAGCGCGAGCAGCGCTACGCCATTCCGCAGGTCAACGTGATCGAGTTGATCAACCTGGAGGGACTTGAGGCAACTCAGCCGGGTGAGCTGTTCCACAACGCACCGGTCTACCGGCTGCGCGGCGAACTACTGCCGCTCCTGTGGCTGAGCGAAGTGTTCGGCGGTGGTATTCAGCCAGTCGCGCAGGACTCTGAAGACGGGCTCAACATCGTGGTTGTGCAGGCGGGCGCTCGTCGATTCGCTCTCGTTGTGGACGCCGTACGCGGCACAGAGGAGATTGTCGTCAAGCCGATCGGCAGTGTGCTTGACGGCCTGAAGTTCTACACCGGCGCGACCATTATGGGCGATGGTACGGTGGCATTGATCCTCGACATTCTGGGGCTGGCCCGACATGCCGGGTTGTTTGTGATCAAGCATGCCGTCGAGGATCAGACGCCATCGACGCTCACGAAACGGCGCGAGGACCAGGATAACCTGCTGGTGTGCTCAGTCGGTCGGCGACAAATCGGTCTACGACTGTCAGACGTGACGCGACTGATCAGCGTTGCCCAGGATGGAATTGAGATCGCCGGGCAAAGCGAAATCATGCAGGACGAGGAAAGGCTGTTACCCCTCGTCCGTACCAGCTCGTTACTCGGCGAAGCCGCAAGCCCATCTGAATCGGATCGGCTGCCGGTCGTCGTGCACGATGGCGACCACGGCCACATCGGGCTGATTGTGGACCGAATCCTGGACATCGTCGAACAACCGGACGACATGCCGGAGTTTGACTCCGGAGGCCAGACGCGTGCCGTGGTGGTCCACGGAAAAGTCACCGATCTGATTGACCTGACCAGCCTCATCGGGGACGCGGGATTGGACGCCGACGAAACCATCGCACGAGCTCTCTGAGATAATCCACCATGGAAAAAACGCAGCTCGATATCGTCTGGGTCCTCGTCAGCGCGGGTTTCGTGTTTCTGATGCAGGCCGGTTTCATGTGCCTGGAATCCGGACTGACACGATCCAAGAACAACATCAACGTCGCAATCAAGAACATCACGGATTTTGGAATCTCCATTGTCCTGTTCTGGATGTTCGGTTTCGCCGTGATGTTTGGCGCGTCTGAAGCGGGCTGGTTTGGAGCATCAAATTACTTCACCTCATTCAGACAATCGGGACCGTGGCTGGCAACCTTCTTCGTGTTCCAGGCAATGTTCGTCGGCACCGCAACAACCATCGTGTCCGGTGCCGTCGCCGAGCGGATGCGGTTCGGTTCTTACCTGCTGTTTGCGGCCATACTTTCCGGGCTGATCTACCCACTGTTCGGCCACTGGGCCTGGGGTGGAGCGCTCCAGGGCGAATACACCGGCTGGCTGGCGACAATGGGCTTTCGCGACTTTGCCGGTTCCTCTGTCGTTCACAGCACCGGCGGCTGGGTCGCGCTTGCGATGGTCATCGTCATCGGACCGCGAACGGGCCGGTTTCCGGTGGATGGACCACCAGCAAAGATTCAAGGTGGCAATTATCCACTGGCACTGCTCGGGACATTGATTCTGTGGTTCGGCTGGATCGGATTCAATGGCGGCAGCGCACTGGCCTTGAACGATCAGGTTCCTCACATCATTGCTCATACGATGCTCGCCGGCGCGGCGGGAATGCTGACGGCAGTCGCGATTGGCTGGCGGCGCGACGGACTGCCGGAAACCAAACATGTGATGAACGGTTCGCTGGCCGGTCTGGTCGCCATCACGGCAAGCTGCAACGCGGTCACTGGATCGTCTGCCGTGCTGATCGGATCCATCGGTGCGGTGGTCATGCTGATCATGGAAAGCCTGCTCGAGAAGTGGCGAATCGATGATGTCGTTGGATCAGTGCCAGTGCATGGTGCGGCTGGCGTGTGGGGCACGATCGCGGTGGGAGTGTTCGGCCGAAGCGAAGACCTGAATACGGGTCTGGACTGGGGATCGCAGATTGGCGTCCAGATGTTCGGGGCGCTGGTGTGTTTTGTCTGGGCATTTGGAGCCGCGTTCCTGGTGCTGCGACTGATCTCGCCGCATATTCGATTACGAGTTTCTCCCGAGGATGAACACATCGGGCTGAATGTCAGCGAGCACGGGGCATCCACCGAACTGGTCGATCTGTTCCAGGCGATGGACCAGCACACTCGGACGGGCGATCTGAGTTTGCGGGCTCCGGTGGAGCCCTTCACGGAAGTTGGCCAGATCGCGCAGCGCTACAACAACGTGCTCGATCGGCTCGAACACGCGCGGCAGGAGTCCGAACAGGTCGTCGGACGGGCCAGTAACGCAATCATCACATTCTCCGAACAGGTCGATAAGAACGCGATGACCGTGTCCGACGGTGTGCGGGGATTGCGTGCCAGTATCGAAGACATCTCCAGCAGTGCCAATGAAGTCGCGCGAGTGGCGAATGAGGCGGTGGAACTGGCCAGTGCGACAAATTCCACAGTGAACCGCCTGGGAGTCAGCAGCGCTGAGATCAGCAACATCACAAAGCTGATCACGTCGATTGCGAAACAGACGAACCTGCTGGCTTTGAATGCAACGATCGAAGCGGCTCGCGCCGGTGAATCGGGTCGAGGGTTTGCCGTCGTGGCCAGTGCCGTGATGGAATTGTCAAAGAAGACGGCCAGCGCCACTGATGACATCCGCGAGAAGATTGAATCGATCCAGAACGATACGCAGGGCGCCGTCTCAGCCATGACCAGGATCGGCGGCATTATTGGAGAAATCGACGAGTACCAGCGACAGGTCGAAAAGAAGTCTGCTGCGACAACGGACATCAGTCAGACCGTGGTGGTAGCGGCGCAGGAAAGTGTCGAGACCGCCAGGAACATCACCACCGCCGCGCAGGCGGCACGCGAATCATCAATGCAATCTGTTGAACCAAACTCGGCGAGAGAATCGTCAAGTGCCCTCACAGGGCTCGAGCAGTTGATTCAACGTTTTCAGCCAACTCATTGAGCAGTCACCTCATGACTCCCACTCCATCATCCGGCCACGTTTCGCCCTCAGAGTTTCTGAGCACCATGGTCCGGGATCCGATTGTGCATCTCCTGGTCCTGCTGTCGGTCTGCTCGGTGGCCTTCCTATTGTGGCAGCAGGCGAAGTCCCAGGCAGAGATCGTCGAAGCGATCGCGCTTCAGGATGCGAATGCCTATTCTGAAGCGCTTTCAAATTTCCGTAGCCTCTACACGTCGGAAGTTGTCGGCACGGCCAAAGCTCACGGCCTGGAAGTCACGCACGACTATGAAGACAAAGAGAATGCGATTCCGCTGCCGGCCACATTGACGATGAAGCTCGCCGAGAGCATCGGCAAAGGTGGATCGGGAGTGAACGCGAAACTTTACAGCGATTTCCCCTTCCCCTGGCGACTTGAAGCCGGTGGCGGTCTACGCGACGACTTCGCAAAGACTGCCTGGCAGACTCTAAACGAGAATTCTGATCAACCGTTCTATCGACTTGAGGACGTCAACGGCCGACGATCCTTGCGGTACGCCACTGCCGACCTGATGCGACCCGCTTGTATCAATTGTCACAACAGCCACACGGATACGCCAAAATCGGACTGGAAAGTCGGTGACTTGCGGGGCGTCCTGGAAGTCACGCTTCCGATGGATCGCATCCAGGCTCAGCAGGACGAGAAATTTCAACAGTCGCTGATCACGTACATCGTTCTGGCCGGCAGTGGTCTCGCGCTGGTGATTGGACTTCTGACACGCGGCAAATCATTGCTCAGTCACCTGATCACCAACGTGGCGGATACCACGCAGACACTTGCGGCTTCATCCGACGAATTGATGACGGTCAGTCATCAGATGGGCTCCACGGCGGAAGAAACGACAAGTCAGGCAGCAGTCGTGTCGGCGGCGGCCGAACAGGTCAGTCGGAATTCGCAGACCGCCGCATCGGGCGTCGAAGACATCGGTGCCAGCATTCGGGAGATCGCTGCGAGTGCGAGCGAAGCGGCCACCGTTGCCAACGAGGCTGTGTCCGCGACCAGCACAACGCGCGAAACCGTCGACCGTCTGGGCGCCAGCAGTGCCCAGATTGGAGAAGTCATCAAGGTCATCACGTCGATCGCCGAACAGACTCACATGCTGGCGCTCAACGCCACAATTGAAGCCGCTCGCGCTGGCGAAGCCGGTAAGGGATTTGCCGTCGTCGCTAATGCCGTCAAGCAGTTGTCGGAAGAAACGTCCCGCGCGACTGACGACATTGCCCGCAGGATCGCAGCGATTCAGGAGGACTCGACGAACGCGGTTCGCGAGATCAGCAAGATCAGTGACATCATCGTGCGCATCCACGACTTCCAGAATTCGATCGCCAGTGCGGTGGAACAGCAGAGCATGACGACTCGCGAGATCAGCCAGAACGTTGGCAAAGTCGCTGAGGGCAGCACTGAGATTGCCCGCAACATCGCCGCCGTGGCGACCGCCGCTAATGAAACCGCGATCGGTGCCGCCAGCACGCAGAAAGCCGCGCATCAGGCCAACGACATGGCCACTGACCTCAAACGACTCGTCGAACGTCTGCAGGGGACACGATGAACGTCCAGGTTGAACTTTGCACATTTGAATTGGACGGTCTGCTGTTCGGGATCGACGTCCACGGCGTCCAGGAAATCATCACCGATCAGCCTGTCACGCCCGTTCCACTGGCAGCACATCTGGTGCGGGGATTGATCAATCTTCGCGGTCAGATTGTGACGGCAATCGATCTGCGCGAGTGTCTGGGGCTGAGCGCCCGCCCGGACGACTCCAGGACGGTGAACCTGATCGTGAGACATGAAGGCGAGCCGGTCAGCTTTCTGGTCGATCGCATGGGTGACGTCGTGCCCGTCGATGAATCCATGTTCGAAACCCCACCGGAGACACTGGACCCTTCCGTCTTTGAGCTGGTACGAGGGGCCTATAAACTCAGCGACCGGCTACTGCTCGTTCTGGACGTCAGCCGAATCGTCGAGCATGCAGCGGCACTGCATACCGCAAATACATGACCAACATCCGCCTTCTGATCGTCGACGATTCTTCAACGACGCGGCTGCTGCTGACAAAGCTGCTGTCCCGCGATCCTGAGATCGAGATCGTTGCCACTGCCGCCGACGGCCAGATCGCTCTGACGAAGCTCGATCAGACATTGCCGGATTTGGTGTTGCTCGATGTCGAGATGCCGCACATGGACGGGCTCGAGACGCTGCGTGCTTTGCGTCAGAAGTACCCTGCCATGCCCGTCGTCATGTTCAGCCGCCTCACACAAAGAGGAGCGGCGGAATCAGTCGAAGCTCTGTTTCTTGGCGCCGATGACTATGTTCCCAAACCAGACAGCAAAGAGGCGCTGGAACACTGCATCGAATACGAACTGTTGCCGCGAATCCGAACTCTCGTTGCACTGCGTACAGGAGTGCGGTCTGCCGCCCGTGTGACCGATCCAGTGCAGCCGGAGCCCATTGAGACGGAGGCGGTCGCAGTACCCGCTATCCCGCTGCGTGCCGGCACGGCTGCAGTGCCAGTTGACGTGGTGACTATTGCCTCATCAACCGGTGGGCCAGCCGCCCTGGCCACTGTGCTCGCGGCGCTCCCGCTCGATCTCAAGGTTCCGGTGCTGATTGTGCAGCACATGCCGGTTGGGTTTACGGCCGCATTCGCTGAGCGGTTGTCGCAGCGAACAGGCCTGCAGGTTCTGGAAGCCGGCCCGGATCAACCGCTCGATGCCGCCCAGGCGTGGGTCGCAGCCGCCGATCATCACATGTTTCTCACGCGTGGTTCACACGGAGTTCGGCTGCAGCTCAACCAGGCGGATCCGGAACACTCGTGTCGACCGGCGGCCGACGTCCTGTTCCGGTCCGCAGCCGATGTCTTCGCCGATGGCGTGCTGGGTGTCGTCCTGACGGGCATGGGAGTCGATGGACTCGCCGGCAGTCAGGCCATCGTCGATGCCGGAGGGCGAGTGATCGTTCAGGACGAAGCCAGCAGTGTCGTGTGGGGCATGGCCGGTAGTGTCGCTCAAGCAGGTCTCGCCGATGAAGTGCTGCCTCCGATCCGAATCGGTCGAGCCATCAGGAATCGCGTTGCTCGGACGGGCTGATTCGTGACTTCTCCGCGTGCGGACCTCAACGATCTCCCGCGCAGGATCCTCAGAGCGGTGTCATTGTGGGATACAGAGCAGTCACTTCGTTGCCGTACTCCATTCGCAGAAATGCTTCGCGGCAGGTCACCTGCAGTCCAAAGCTGCGGGCCACGTTTTCGATGTGTTCCCGATGATGAACGTATCGACCGGAATCCGTCAGTCGATACGGAGGCTCAGCGGCACTCTCGACAGAGAAAGCAATCACACCGCCCGGGTTCAACAGTCGTGATGCGGGACCGATCACCTGATTCAAATCACCGAAGTAGATGAACGTGTCGCAGGCGACGACCAGGTCGAATGACCCGGTCGCCTGATCAAGCCATTGAGTCACTTCGGCAACTTCCAGGCGATCATAGATCTCGCGCCGGGCAGCCAGCTCAATCATCTCGGCTGACAAGTCGATCCCGACAAGATGCGCCGCGCGATCTTTCAGTCGGTCACCTGCCAGTCCCGTTCCGCAGCCAAGGTCCAGAATTGAAAGTTCCCGCCGCTCACCAATCGCGTCTTCAATCACGGCGGTGAGGTGCTCGGGTCCCTCGTAACTCAGTTCGTCGCACATATTGGATTCGTAGAATCCCGAGAACCGGCGGTAGAGCTGCTGAATGCACCCGTCCGGGACTCGCGCTGGCGTCGTCGTGTCGTGTAACGAAGTCAGCAGATGCCGGATTTCCGCATCGTCAGGTTGCAGGGTCAGGTATCTCTCGTACGCCATTCTGGCGTCGTCCCGCCTGCCGACGATGTGGGCCAGTTCGCCGAGGTCGCGTTGAAACGATGCGCTTCCGGGCTCCAGTTCCGCGGCACGTTGCTGACACAGGAACGCGGCCTGGACCTTGCCTTCGTCGCGCAGTCGGCTTGCCAGTTCGATCAAGTCGTCTGCCGACAGTTCGCGGACTTCGTTCTGCTGATCAACCGGTCGTTCGATCAGCAACGTCTGTTCGATCGCCTGCTCAAGCCAGGCACACACGGCAGCTTCGGAGTCGGGAGGCAACAGCGGCGCTGCCAGAGTGATTACTTCTGCAGCGGTTCGCGTTCCGTCGCACAATTCCACAAGCAACGCAGCGGTCGGATTCAATTCATGGAGACAATTCGTATCCGTGTTATAGGCAACGTAGCCCTCGGCCAGCGGCGACAACAGCACAGACGGATTCAGGACAAGCCTGCTCATCGAAAACCCAGCGCAAGACGACAGACCATTCGCTGCCGCAGTGGCGAGAATTGATCGATCCTGTGAATAGAAAAAAGCCGCCCGGCTGCCTCAACAGCCAGAGCGACCTCATGAATCATCGACGTCATTGCCGGGATGATACTTCACAGCCGAACGTTTCGGACGAGTTCCACCCGCGGCAGCCGCTTCACTCTGCCGCTTTTCCTTTGCCACCCTGTCCTTTGCCTTTGCCTTCACCTTTTCCCTTGCCGCCCTGCCCTTTGCCTTTTCCATCACCTTTTCCCTTACCGGCTGCTCGCCTCTTGGCCATCTCGGTCAAAGCTGCGACCAGTTCTTTTTCGTTAAGGGCTTTGTCTCCGTCCTTGTCGAAATTCCGAATCATCATGGCGGCCATTCTCGCGGGATCCGGCATGCCACCTTCGCCCTTGCCTTTTCCACCCTCACCTTTTCCTTTGCCGTCGCCCTTACCTTTTCCTCCGCCTTTTCCCCCGCCTTTGCCCTTGCCGGCTCCCTGCTGATCCTCGGGTGCACCGAGTGCCACGGTCGTCATTACTGGAAGAGCGGCAACCGCGGCACCACCGGCCAGCAGTTCACGCAGAAATCCTCTTCGTTGAGAGTCGACCTGTTCCAGAGTCGTCTCGACTGGATCATTGTTCATTACGCGTAGCTCCTGGTTGAAAAAACGAATGTTCGTCCCAATTCATCGGGGCACAAACAACTTACACGCGTGATCCGTGCGGTCAATATCGAGGATTCGCTGGGAATCTGAAGAATTTCGCTGATTTACAGCGGCTGGCCCGAAATCGGCATGGATGCGGTCTGACCGCGCGATCAAAGAGTGGATTCGGCGGTGGCCGTTTACCACAAACGCAGAACGCCAAGGACGTTGGAATAGTCGTCGGTCCAGACAGACAGGTCCGGGTTCCGGCGGGCTGGTTTCCAGTCGGCGTCGCGTGCCAGAGGACCGAGGTCGTCGGTGGAACGCGCCAGGACGACGTATTCGGAGGTATGCATCTGGCTGTCCTCGGACGCGGCATCCACGATGTCGTGGCGATGGAAACAGACCAGGTCGGCCGATCGCGCCATGTTTCCAATCAACGGTTCCAGGTCCATGTACTTGTTGGAAATGTGGAACAGCAGGACTCCACCAGGTCGGAGTTTTCCCAGGTACAGGTCGAGTGCTTCACGCGTCAGCAGATGCGTGGGGATCGAATCCGAACTGAATGCGTCCAGAATGATCAGGTCGTACGCCGCTGCTGGAACCTCGCCCAGACGCATGCGCGCGTCCCCGATGACCACTTCATGCTTCCCTCGGCAAGCGGACAGAAATGTGAAGTAACGTGCGTCCGAAGCGATCGCTGAGACGATGGGATCGATTTCAAAGAATGTGAATCGTTGCCGCGGTTCGGCGTAGGCGGCCGCGGCACCGCTGCCCAGTCCGATCACGGCCACGTCCTGAAACCGGTCGCCCAACTCGCGGAAAACGTCGCCCATGGGGCCTTCGGTCCGGTAGTACGCCAGCGGTACGGAAGCCTGGTTCGACGATGCGTGTTGAACGCCGTGGACCGTGCGACCGTGGACCAGCTTGTGATAACTGCCGGAACTCTGACCGTCGTCGCCTGTTGAGTCGCTCGATTCCACGACCACGCGGTTCACTCCGAAGAACCCGCGTGCGGCGTAGAGTTCGTCGCCGCGCTGATCTCCGGCCCACGTCGAAAAGGTGACCAGCACGATCGTGTAGCCCATGGCAAACCGCATGGGTCGCTCCTTCATCGCGAAGCACAGAATGGCCGGCACGCAGAACACCGCCATCTGGTTCAGGGCGTCGAGTCCGGAGTCGATCGTGTTGACGATCAGCACGGTTGCAATGGCGACGGCAGCAATGCGCAGGGACCAGGCCAGATCCACACGATTCAGCCACCCGCAATCGCTGTCCCGACGAGTCGACCAGGCCCACAGGAAACAGGCTGCCGCAAGGACCAGCGGATATTCCAGGACAGAGTTGAAGATTTGTGGTGCAACCAGCGCGTTGAACGCTCCACCCAGAACTCCACCAACACTCATCCAGAGATAAAACTCGGTCAGGTAACCGGCATCCGGCCGGCGTCGTGCGAGTTCGCCATGACAGAACATGGTGATCACAAAGAAGGACACCAGATGAACGGGGGCCAGAATCCAGTTGAATGACTGAAGCTCCAGAAACAGCAGCGGGATCAACGGCAGCACGAAAAACGGCAACGCACTGCAGACGCGGGAATGCCAGTGCGCCAGTCGAGGTGAAAACGTGAGGATGTACGTCAGCAGGTACAGCGCCAGCGGAATAACCCACAGCAACGGGGCCGAGGCGATGTCCGTGGTAATGAATGTCGTGACGCCGAGCATCAGGCTGGACGGCACGAATGCCAGAGTGATCCACTGCAGCCGCGTTCTCCATCGCGGCGCATCGGCGTGTCTTTCGGCCGGGGATTCGGTCGGTTGCAGTGCAGTGTCCTCACGACGATTGCGGCGCATGGCGATTCCGCACCCAGCCACCAGGACGAACAGACCGCAAAAACCCAGTGCCCAGAAACTCGATTGCTGATCGACCGTCAAAGACGGCTCCAGCAGAAACGGGTAGCTCAGAAGCGCCAGAAGACTGCCTGTGTTACTGGCCGCGTATAGAAAGTAGGGGTCACTGGCCGAAGGGTGAGAC
This sequence comes from Planctomycetota bacterium, assembly GCA_963579025.1. GTDB lineage: Bacteria > Planctomycetota > Planctomycetia > Planctomycetales > Planctomycetaceae > CAUZFZ01. Next base: position 49,910 of record CAUZFZ010000030.1, read on the forward strand.
GTCCGGCTGAACCAGTTCTGAAGAAGCGGAGCAGTACTTGCGACGACCAGAAACGGCAGCCCGACAACGGCGCAAAGCTCCGCCAGCAGCCAAATGTTTGTTGAATCACTCGCGGCGGGCGCATCGCCGCTGAAGGTGATTGGCAGAACCAGGACAGGCAGCGCGAGAACCAGCAAATGCAATCGCATCTGCCAGCGCGGGCGCAGCCACCGGCTCGAAAGATGTGAATACAGATATCCGACAAGCAACTGCGCCTGAAAGAACACCATGCAGGTATTCCAGACGGAAGAGGCTCCCCCAAACCGAGGCAGGATCATCTTGCCCACCATCGGCTGAACAGAGAACAGCAGCAGAGCACTCACAAAGAGCGTGAGAGAGTAGAGACCGAGCATGATTTCACCTGGCGGCACGAGCGAGGTGTCATCCGATTCATTCCCTGCGAATCGGATAACCGTCAATGCGCAGCAGCGCGCAATGGTGAATCCATCCGCCAGAAAGTTAGCTCACGAACCTGCCCGCAATGGTCGGTTTCGACGAGTTGACCAGTTGGAGAATCGCGTCAATCGGGGATCAGGACGATCTTGCCGGATGTATCCCGTGCCTCCAGTTGCCGATGGGCCTCGGCGGCCTGGCTGAGCGGGAGTGTCAGTCCGACATGAACCTTCAACGGACCGGCCTCGTACACATCGACAATGTGGTCCATCGCTGATCGCATCAGGAATTCGTCTTCGATCACAATGCCGACGGCGAGACCGAACACGCTGCGGTTTCCAAACAGCAGTTGATCACCCGGGATGAAGCCGGTCTCTCCCGACGCTTTGCCGAAAACGACCATGCGCCCGCCTTCGGCCCAGCAGTCGACGCAGCCAGTGGTGATCGCTCCGCCCACGGATTCCAGAATCAGATCGGCTCCCTGACCATTGGTGGCCTGTCGAATCTGATCGGGCCAGTCGGCATCGCGGTAGCTGATTGCGCGATCGGCTCCAAACTGTGTTGCGATCTGCAATTTGTCAGATGATCCCGCGACAGCGACCACACGCGCGCCCAGCGCTTTGGCAAGTTGAATGGCACACAGACCAACGCCTCCGGCTGCGGCCGTCACGAGCACGTTATCGCCCGGCTCGGCGCGACCCATCGTGACCAGTGCGTGGTACGCCGTCTGCGGATTGACGAACAGGCCCGCCGCGTCTGCTGCCGGAATCGACTCGGGACATGCCACTGTGAAGCGTTCTTCCACAGCGACCCGCTGGGCATAACTGCCGTGTGTCTGGCAGCGGCCGATCACGCGATCGCCAGTCTTGAAGCGAGTGACGTGTTCGCCCACGGAAACGACGCGGCCCACCAGTTCGACTCCAGGCGTAAACGGTGTCGCCGGTGCCGATGGATGCCGTCCACTGCGTCGCATCGTGTCGACAAAGTTGACGCCGACAGCTTCTGTCTCAATCACGACCTGACCCGCAACCGATTCCGGATCCGGAAGTTCCTCCCACTGCATGACGTCCGGTGAGCCGTGTTCGTGACAAATGATTCCGTGCACTGCAGGACCTTTCTCTGGATCTCAAATCGCAATCGGGTGACGATGTGTCACTCGGCCGCTCAATGCCTCTCCCTAACTCTCTCCCCTCAGCGGAGAGGGGACACTGTAAGTCATTCGCATGTTAAGCATTCGTAACCGTGGTATCCGACTGTGTGACGGAGTTTCCCGTCGCGACGCGATGCGCGTTGGTGGTCTGGGAGCACTCGGTCTTTCTCTGCCGCAGCTATTGCAGGCCCGGTCGGCAAACGCCGCCAAGGGAGCAGGTCAGGCTTTTGGTCGAGCCAAATCTGTGATCCTGTTCTGGCTGGGCGGAGGACCTGCTCAGCACGAAACGTGGGATCCAAAACCCGATGCTCCCGCTGAAATCCGCGGGGAATACAGTCGCGCGATCCCATCCAAAGCGCCCGGAGTGTTTGTCGGTGAGCTGTTCGAGAAAACGTCGCTACTGACTGATCGAATCGCCGTGCTCCGCGCCGTCGTATCACGTGACAACTCGCATTCGTCGAGTGGCTATCAGATGCTGACCGGAGTGCCGCACATACCGCTCAGCCGCGAAAACGTTGTATCAAAGGCTCCCAATCTGTGGCCGTCTCTGGGAGCAATCGTACGGACGTTACGGGATGACCGCGGCGGGCTTCCGGCGGCGATCACACTGCCGAAGCACATTGCCAATGTTGGTGAGATCGTCTGGCCGGGACAGTACGCTGGATTTCTTGGGCGACAGTTCGATCCGTGGGTCTTGACCTGCGATCCGAACGATCCGAAGTTTGCGATTCCCGACCTGACTCTTCCGGAAGACACCAGCACCGGGCGTTTCTCCAGACGTCGCAGTCTGCTGGAGCAGTTCGATGTGGCGGCACGGGAACTGGATCGACAGCGTTCCGTGCAGAGTTTCAGTCAGCACACGGATCAGGCGCTCGACCTGCTGAGCGGCGGAGGTGCTCGCCGAGCGTTCGCTATCGACGAGGAATCGGACGAGGTGCGCGATCGGTACGGTCGCACGAAGTTCGGGCAGTCCGTGTTGCTGTCGCGGCGGCTGATCGAATCCGGCGTGTCGCTGGTGCAAGTCAACTGGCAGCAGATCGAGGGCAAAGAGAACCACGGCTCGTGGGACATTCACAAGGCGTATGCCCCGTGCCTGAAGGACTTTCTGATGCCGATTATGGACCAGTCGTTCTCGGCGCTGATCGAGGACCTGGAAGAACGCGGGATGCTGGACGAAACACTGGTGGCCTGGGTGGGCGAGTTCGGTCATACGCCGAAGATCAACGGCAATGCCGGTCGCGACCACTGGGGAAGCTGTTTCTCCTGCGCACTGACCGGGGCTGGTATTCAGGGTGGAGTCGTGCATGGCCAGAGCGATGGTCACGCGGCGTATCCCGTGAGTGGTCAGGTCGCTCCATGCGATATCGCCGCCACAATTTTCCACAGCCTGGGCTTTTCGCCCGAGACCGTCATGTATAACCAAGCGGGTCAGCCGATGCCGATCACTCGCGGTCACGTGATCGACGCCGTGCTGTAACGTCATGCCTGTTCCAGCCCATTGACTCTGCCGCTTTTGCCGGCTGCGCCCGCGAAACGGTCAATTTCGTGCTGGATACAGGCGATCGTCTGGCATCTGCGGCGTCGGCGCCGAATAATCCGGGTTCTCGAAATCTTCCGGGAGCCCGCTGATGAGGTTTGCTTCACGTCTGCCTGCTATCTGCCTGCTTTTGATTTGCCCGTTGTGTCTGACTCTGCGCATTCAGCCCGTCTGCGCCGAAGGCATCCGACTGAAAAATGGGATGCTGTTCGAGGGCCGCGCAGTCCGACTGCCGGTGATCGGGAAAAACGTGCCTCCCAATGCTGGCGGCGTCACCGTTTACTCGATCACCATGATCGACACCGGGATGCAGCGTTATTACGTGCGGACTCAGGAGATCATCGGCCACGAAGAAGACTCGGACGTCGGCCGGGAGATCTTTCGCCTGCCGAACCGAGCAGGCCGCGGCGGTCGTGTGCTCGGGGCTGTTGGTGTATTTACGCGGAAACCGTTCAATGAATTCGGTCGCCGTACCGTGCGCATTGAGACCGAAAAGGGACCACTGAATGTTGACCAGGGGATCTCGCGAATCGGTCCTAAGTACATGCGAGTTGCCGCGAAGAACCTGGCCTGGGAGTTTGGGCTCGCCACGGAATCCGTACCGATTGCGTCGGTCGACAAGATGATTCGACGGGTCACGGATCAGGAAAAACCTGAAGACCGATTCGCCATTGCACGCTTCTATCTGCAGGCCAGTCGCTATCCGCAGGCGCTGGCTGAACTGGAAGCCATCGGTGAAGCGTTTCCCGAACTGAGGGAGCGCGCGGACGATCTGGCTCTGCAGGCTCAGCAACTTCTCGCTCAACAGCTTATCGGTGAGCTGAAGCACCGTCGCGAGAGCGGTCAGCACCGGCTGGCCTACTTCAAGGCGAAGCAGTTTCCAACGGATCGGATGAGTGCATCCATCCTGCGGCAGGTGCGCGAGTTCCTCGGTGAATACGAAGGGGCGCGCGATGAAGGCGAACTGGCTCTGGCGCTGCTCGGAGAACTGCAATCACAACTCAAGGAAGACGCACAGCGAGAGAAGGTCGATGCCATGCGCGTCGAAGTCAGCGACAAGCTGAACTATGAAACGCTCTCGCGGCTTCGTCCTTTTCTGCAACAGGCCGACGACCCGACACGCAGTGCGTCAGAGAAACTGGGTCTGGCGTATTCCGCGTGGGTGCTGGGAGCATCGGCTGCTGTCCCGACTCTCGACCGAGCCATCAATCTGTGGGCGGCCCGTTTTGAAATCATTCGGTATTTGCACACGCGAAACTCCGTCACCCGGACGCAGATTCTTGCCGATCTGACCAGCATCGAAGGCGTCGGTCCGGAAACGGTCAAGAGCCTGATCACTTTTCTGCCGCCACTCATTGACAGCGGAGGTGTGCAGCCGGGAGTTGCCACGGAAATCGTTGTGGACCAGGTCATGGCCGGAATGCCAGCGGACTCACCGGACGTGCGCTATCAGGTGCTGCTGCCGACCGAATACTCGCGGGACCGGACGTATCCCATGATCGTCGCGCTGCATTCCGTGGAACGAACTCCGCAGTTCGAACTGCAATGGTGGGGCGGAACTCGGGAGAAGCCGCTGCAGTCTCAGCGGCATGGCTACATTGTGATCGCTCCTGACTACGAGCAGCCGGGCGAAAAGACGTACAGCTACAGCCCGATGTGTCACTACCGAGTGCAGATGGCAATTCGCGATGCGCGCAAGCGGTTCAGTGTGAATTCCGACCACGTAATTCTGTCGGGGCATGGATCGGGTGGCGATGCGGCTTTCGATATCGGGTTCAGTCATCCCGACGTCTTCGCCGGCGTGATTCCGATCACCGGCGTCCTGGGCAACGTCAACATACACCTGCGCGACAATGGCCAGTATCTGCCGTGGTATATCGTTGGCGGAGAACTCGATCGCGACACGTTCGATCGCAATGCAAAGCACATCGATTACATGATGAAGAAACGGTACGACGTCCTGCTGACCGAGTACATCGGTCGCGGTTACGAGTCGTATTACAGCGAGATCCATCGGCTGTTCGAGTGGATGGACATGCAGACTCGGCTGAAGTTCCCGCAGGAGTTCAGCGTTGAGGTCGTGCGTCCCAACAACAACCGGTTTTTCTGGCTGAAGTCTCACACAATCCCGACGGGTCCACGTGTGCGGCAGGTTGGGTTGCGGGTGCCCTTGGGGCGTCCCAAGACGATTTCGGCGAAGATCCTCTCGGGACGAATCGACTATACAATGATCTCGATCACGTCACCGAGCCGGGTACATACGATCTGGCTGGCTCCCGAGATGATTGACTTCGACCGCCGCCTACAGGTACGTGTCGCCGGGTCACCGCGCAAGTTCAACGATTTCGTGGAAGCTTCCGTCGAGACGATTCTCGAAGACCTGCGCATTCGGGGTGACCGTCAGAAGATCTATCAGGCGAAGATCGAATTGAATTAGTCCTTCGACACTTGTCGCGCTTCTGCCACCTGATGTGGCTGGGGACGCGGATCACGCAGGTTCAACGGATATTCGCTAATCCGCTTTCATCCACAGGATCAGCGTCATCCGCGTCCCCACTTCAGACTTATGAGTCTCGTTCCGGCGTCGCCGGATTATGGATCGCACTTATGAATGCATCGGATCTCTGCTTCCTTTCTGCAACAGAACTCGCCCGCCGAATCCGCGATCGTGAATTGTCCGCACGCGAAGTGATGGAAGCTCACCTTGCGCAAATTGATCGGTTGAATCCAAAGGTCAACGCGATCGTCACTCTGTTGCCCGAGCAGGCGATGGAGCAGGCTGCTGCTGCCGACGAAAAACTCGCCCGTGGTGAAGACGTTGGTCCGCTGCATGGGTTACCGGTTGCTCATAAAGACCTGGTCACAACGAAGGGCATCCGAACAACATTCGGGTCGCCCATCTATCGCGACTTTGTCCCACAGGAAGACGCGCTGATCGTCGAACGACTGCGAGCAGCCGGGGCGATTACGATTGGCAAGACGAATACACCGGAATTCGGTGCGGGCTCGCAGACGTTCAACGAAGTCTTCGGGGCGACACTCAATCCATACGACGTAACAAAGACGTGCGGCGGAAGTAGTGGCGGCGCTGCGGTGGCTCTGGCCTGCGGGATGCTTCCGATCGCTGACGGCAGTGACACAGGCGGTTCACTTCGCAACCCGGCGAACTACTGCAATGTGGTCGGGTTTCGGACGTCTCCCGGTCGAGTGCCGGTCTATCCATCCGAAGTCGGCTGGTTTCCGATTTCCGTGCAGGGACCGATGGCGCGGACGGTTGCCGATACAGCGCTGATGCTGAGCACGATCGCGGGGCCGGATCCGAAATCGCCGATCGCGATCGTCGAGCCCGGATCACGATTCGCCGAATCTCTGGACCGAGACTTCGGCGGCGTTCGTATCGCGTGGAGTTGCGACTTTGGAGATCTGCCGGTTGATCCGGCCGTCACTGCTGCGATTGACGGGCAACGTGCGGCGTTTGAGAACGACCTCGGCTGCGAAGTCGTCGATGATCAGCCGGATTTCGCGGATGCCGACGAAGTATTCAAAGCCTGGCGCGCCTGGAAGTTCGAGCTGCGTTTCCGCGACCTGATTCAGACGGACCGTGATCAGATCAAGGAGACCATTATCTGGAACGTCGAATCCGGACAGAAACTCTCCGGACCTGACCTGTCGCGCGCGGAGATGAAACGGACGCGACTGTATCACCGCGTGAGGCGCTTCATGGAGACGCACGAGTTTCTGATTCTGCCAGTCAGTCAGGTGCCGCCGTTCTCGATCGATCAGCCCTACATCAGCGAGATCAATGGTCAGACGCTGGACACATACATCGACTGGATGAAGTCGTGCTACTACATCTCGGCCATCGGCCTGCCGGCGATTTCCGTTCCCTGCGGTTTCACCGAGTCCGGCCTGCCGGTCGGCGTGCAGATTGTCGGTCGCCACAACGATGACTTCGGGGTTCTGCAAATTGCTCATGCGTTTGAACAGGCCACTCAAACGTGGAAGCGCCGGCCGGACGTCGCCGGCGGCGAATGATTCACGCCGCAGGCATTCAGGCATCACCCGCGGAAGACCCTGTTGTTCCCGTCTTTCTCCGTTGTTCTGCAGTCGATGACATTGCGCCGCGTCTGGCTACAATGGCGGGATGGCAGGCAACACATTCGGACAACTGTTTCGCATCACGACGGCCGGCGAGAGCCACGGTCCCGGCAACGTCGTCATCATCGATGGCGTACCTCCGGGACTTCAGCTTTGCGTTGAAGACTTCACCGTGGATCTCAGTCGACGCCGTCCCGGGCAGAGTCGAATTGTGACGCAACGCGACGAAGCCGACACTCCGGAGATTCTGTCGGGCGTATTTGATGGTCAGACGACGGGGACCAGCCTGGCCATTCTGATTCGCAACACGGACCAGCGCAGTCGTGATTACAGTGAGATCAAAGACAAGTACCGTCCGGGACACGCCGACTTTGGCTACGACGCCAAGTATGGGTTTCGTGATTATCGCGGCGGTGGACGATCCAGTGCCCGCGAGACGTCCGTACGCGTGGCCGCTGGCGTCGTCGCTAAGAAGCTGATCGCGGAAGAGTTCGGCGGGCGCGTCGTTGGCTACGTGGTTCAGGTCGGAGACATTCGAGCGACAATCGACGACCCGGAAGCGGTCACGCTCGATCAGGTCGAGACTCTTCCCGATGGGGAACCCAATATTGTCCGTTGTCCGGACGTTGAGTGTGCCGCGAGGATGGTCGAACTGATCGACGAGGTGCGGCACGAAGGCGACTCGATTGGTGGAGCTGCGGAGATCGTTGCGTCCGGTGTGCCAGCGGGTCTTGGGGAGCCCGTCTTCGACAAGATCAAGGCTGATCTGGGCAAAGCACTGTTCAGCCTGCCGGCGGTACTTGGCGTCGAATACGGCATCGGTTTCGGTTGCGTTGGGATGCGCGGCAGTGCCAATAACGACGCTTTTATCCCCGGTGAGGGGGCAGCCGATTCGGGGGGGCCGGATATCACTACGGCGACAAACCGGCACGGCGGCATGCTGGGCGGTATTACATCCGGTCGACCGATTGTCATGCGGGCCGCTGTTAAGCCGACCAGCAGTCTTCCGATGGAGCAACCGACGGTCTCGTCGTCCGGAGAGCCGACAACGATCCGTACCAAAGGCCGGCATGACCCGTGTCTGTTGCCGCGATTTGTGCCGATGGCAGAAGCGATGGTAGCGATCGTTCTGGCCGATCACTGGCTCCGCTGGAAGTCGCAGTGTGGCGGAGCAGTCCGAGGCTGAGTGCCGACGGGCCATGGCGGGATGTCATCGCTCGACAAGACCGTTTTCCGCACTTGTTGCTCCAACATGTCTTTCCTGTCAGGCTGGCATTTCCTGTCTGAGCATCAGGTTTTTCGGGAACGGACGGCCGGATTAACGCATCAGAATGCGATCGCCAACTGCGTTGACTCTTCCGTGTGCAACGTCAGTCCAGCGCGCCGCCGGTGGCCCATTTTTTTTTCCATGTTGCCGCAGGGAAACGGTTGAGTTTTCCCAACGTCAATATGAGCATGGCTCCTATGCTCAATATCTGTGGTGACAACCTGCCGCGCAACGACCTGACGTATCTGGCGTTCCGAGTCGCCTTTCAGGAGACGCTCGAACGGATCGTGCTGTCTCGTCAGGTTGACGACGGCAATGAAGTCTTCGGCTATCTGACCGAAGTCCCGTTTCTTCAGGGTGTGACTCCGCACGTGCAGCTTAATCTGCTGGCGGACTGCTGGAGTCGACACAGTTCGCGTCGCCAGCACGAGGCAACGCTGATTGACGAGAGCATCGTCTATGCCATGTGCGAAACGGCGGCTCGTATCGCGGAAGAAGAGCCAACGGTCATCACTCACTGCATGATCACAGGTCCGAAGCAGTGTCACGTGCTGGTCGATTCGTTTCTGCCCGGTGAGTTGCGCAACCTGCACTTGAGTCTGTCGAACGAAGGCGACTTTCTACTGGTCAGTCAGTTCGAGGATATGGACCCGGAAGACGCGTGGGATTTGAAGATGCAGTTCGGCCTGGAAGACTGGCGCATCAGCGAGCTGTTTGACGTACTCGGGCATTGGCACATCGAGCCGGGAATTGAAGAACGACTGAACGGGCTGGTCACAGAGCGTGAACTGGTGCGAGTCAGCTACGTCATCGGCGAGGTCCTGCGACAACGCGCCCCGCGCAGCGAAGGTTGATCAGTCATTCTGATTCGTGACTGAAATGTGCGACCGTCCAGACACACGGACCTAAATCGCCCGGATGATGGCGGCGGCGCTCTGACCCATTGACGTCCGATTGATCGTCATGGCCGTCGGACTGCGAAGCTCCATGGGGCCGTCGTGAATAACATTCAGACGGCAGCGCGGATCCGGAATGTGATAATTCAGTGTGGATGGCAACATCCGGTGGCGCAGCGACATGAGCATTCCGGCCAGTTCGACAGCTCCGGAACCAGCTTCAAAGTGACCGAAGTAGCTTTTCAAAGCTGTCACGGGAATGCGGGCAGCCGCGTCTCCCAGGCCCCAGTAGTAACCGCGAGCTTCGACCAGATCGTCACGCTGTGTGCTTTGACCATGCGCGTTGATGTGCCCGATATCACGCGGCTCGATGTCGGCCCGTCGCAGAGCAGACTGAATAGATCGAGCGACACCGCGGCCGCCGGAACCGTTTGAGTAACCAGCTCCATCACACCCGGCACCAACACCAAGAACCTCGCCGTAAATCGTCGCGCCACGATTGATCGCGTGTTCGTACCGTTCAACGACGAATGCGGCTGCACCCTCGCCGACGACCGCACCGTCCCGTGTCATGTCGAACGGACGTGATGCTGTTTCCGGATCGTCTTCGCGGCGCGAAAGGTTTTCGAACAGGTTCAGCTTGGTCAGGTCAACCGGCTGTATATTCGCACTGCAGGCCCCCACGATCATGGCATCGGCGGCGTCGCGTTCGATCACGCGGACGGCTTCGGCCAGAGCCAGCAGTGCGGACGAGTCGCGGCTGGTGATCGTGTTGTTCGGGCCGCGGGCGTCATGCTGAATCGCCACGTGACAGGCCGGCATGTTCGGGAGCTGCTTGAGCAGCCACAGCGGTGCAATCCGGCCCAGGTTGTCTTCGCCCCAGCGAGTCGCATCGAAACCACTGTCGTCAACACTGGTGGAAGCTGCTTCGGCCAATTCAGCCGGCTGGGTCGAAATACGGCCGGCTCCGAAGGTGACTCCCAGACGATCAGGGTCGAAGGCTCCACCTTCCAGTCCGGCGTCGTTCATAGCGAGCGAAGCGGCCGCAGTGCCGAGCTGAATGTCGCGCGACATCAGCTTGATGTATTTGCGGCACTGAATGTACTTGAGTGGATCGAAGTCCGGAATCTCGGCGGCGATTCGCGAGGGAAAGCCCCGACTCGGCACAGATTGCAACGGGCCGATTCCGGACATCCCCTGAATGAGGCTGTTCCAGAACGGATCATTGCCGATGCCGATCGGAGAAACTGTTCCGACCCCGGAAATGACAACACGCGTGATGTCTGAAGACCCAGTCATGCCAGCACCTGCCTCTGTGTCTGTAACAACCGGCGAAAAGACAGGACCGGTGTTCAGCACGGCAGCTTCCTGAATGACTTCGCACCCGATAGCCCGGACTGATCTGTCACAAGACCCCTCTTGTGGCAGAGTCAACTTCAGTCAGCGCACACGAACCGCGATGATGTCACACAGGAAAAGGAGCAAGGACCCAAAACGAACGCAGGTAGGACTCATTAGGAGGGAACTCAGCAAGTCTACCCAGGAACCAACCGGACCCAATCGGTTTTCCGGTTCCCACGACCCACAAAGTCGACGCCGATTACACCGCCGATCTGGCGAAGTGTCAAGCAAGTCCCGGGCAGCGTGGCAGATTCTGCAGAATTGGGGAAGTGGATTCGCGCCGCCTCCGGGCAAAATCAGCGACACCAGGAACGCCATTGTCAACGGAACCCAGGACCCGCGTCGGCTTGTTTTCGGTGAACCGCAGCGTATGCTGAAATGTGCTGGCTGCGTCTATTCTCTCTAAATTTCAGTATCTCACGGTCGGCACGCGAGGACGGATCATGCTCAATGAAACTCTGCCGGAATACACAAAGGCCCCGCTCGAAAAAGTATTACTCGTCGACGATGACCCCGCTTGGATTGCCGCCACGAAGGAAGCGCTGGAGCCGCTTGGTTTTGAGGTCAGCATCGCTAAGGATGGCGGACAGGCTCAGGGTGTCGTCAGGATGCGGCAGCCGGATTTAATTCTCATGGAAGCAATCCTGGCCGGTGAGAGCGGTTTTGAAATCTGTGAGAAGCTCAAGCAGCAGCATCGTCGCATCGCCATCATCATGGTGACAGAGATCAACCTCGATTCGGCTCGCAATCTGGCTGAGCGTGTTGGGGCTGACGGATACCTGGTCAAACCGTGGGATCCGAAGGTGTTGCCGGAAATGATGCGCGAAGTCGCTGATAATGTGTGGCGGATGATGGAAGATGAAAAGAACGACCAGGGCGTGATTCGATTTGAGTGTCAGTGTGGCAATCGCATCAAGGAGAAGATGAGCAACCGCGGCAAACACACAACGTGCGAGGAATGCAATGAACGAATCCAGGTGCCAGACCAGACGATTCACGCATTCGTCGTACGTGATTCGAATCCGAGCGAGACCGGCAAAGTGGGTCTTCAGCCGCTTAAGTTTGTCACGATCAAGTGCCCGAGCTGCTCGACGTTCTATCGATTATCAAACGTGCAGGGCAACTGGCGAAAATGTCCGCGATGTGGGACAGAGCAAGGTGGTTCGCTCTCGATTGTGGGCGCTCCCATGTCCCGAGCGGCACTGGAGAGCTCTTTGCGCGTATTGCGTGTGCTTTCAGGTAAGAGCAAAGGCAAGAAGATGATGCTGCCCGAAAGCAAGGTTGTGTTCGGAAGTGGGCCCAAATGTCATATCCGGCATGGTGCCAGCACGGTGAGCGAACAGCATTGTTCGCTGGAGCCGACAGGCAAAGGTGTGCTGGTTGAGGACCTGGGCAGCGAGCACGGAACCTGGATCAACAGCAAACGTGTCTCAGAAAAGACGCTGTTGAAGGCCGGACAAGTGTTGCAGATTGGTGCTCTGAAGTTTCGCCTGATTGGTGAAGACCTGTCGGTGGAAGACGAAATGAAACGCGTCCAGAAGTGGTCTGCCAAAGAAGGCAAGGCGCGTGAGAAGGGCGTCCGATTGATTGAGGGTGGTCAGGCGACCGGTGCCGAAGCCGCGCAGGTCATCCAGCAGCACTGGAACATCACTCGCAAGCGATTCGTGGAGAGTGGAGCAGTGGCAGAGGGTTGAGCCTTTTCTCGCAGACCTGATCGCAGCTGAGAATCTGCTCCGCCAGGGGCAATGGCTGCGGGGCGGAGGCTGATCGCCCTATAGCTCATCTGCCGATGCCTTGACGATCACGATCGTCATGTCGTCCCTCTGTGGCTGCGGGTCGGCGAATTCGACGCAGGCGTTGCGCAGGTAGTTCGCAATGATACGCGCGGGCAGTTCGCGGTTTTCGAGGACGACATTCAGCATTCGCTCGGTACCAAACTTCTCGCCCGAGGCGGACGTCATTTTCTGCACGCCGTCGGTCGTCAGCAGCAGCAGATCACCGGGATGCAGCTTCCAGGTCGTCCCGTCCGGAATCACTGTTTCCGTCCGCAGGCCCATGGGCATTCCCGTACTGGGTAGCACTTCGCTCGACCCGTCACGTTTGATCAAATGGCCCTGATGCCCGGCACTCGAATACTGGACCGATCGCGTGAGCTGATCGACCTGCACCAGCATCAGTGTGACGAGGAATTCTTTCTCACCGATGTCTTCGGTCATGAGCGTGTTCGCGCGGCTGACAACATCGGACGCATCTATCGCGGACGTGACCAGCACTCGCAGATACGCCCGCAGCGAAGCCATGAACATGGCCGGAGCCAGACCGTGGCCGCTGCACTCGCCAATGGTGATCGTCAGCAGACCATCCGCTGTGGGCAGGTAGTCGTAATAATCGCCGCCGGTTGTGTCCGCCGGAACCGACAATCCGGCAATGTCGTAACCGTCGACAAAATGGTGAGCCGGGCGGGAACAGGTCCGACTGGATCTGCCTGGCCAGTTCGTCTTCCTCGGCGGTCGGCGTGCCGAATCCGTTGGTAATCAGTCCGGGGCGGACGAGTTGAGTGCCACTGCGATGCTCATTGGTATCTTCGACACGCGATGATGTCGCTGGCGGCTCCAGCGAATCGCCCCCCGCCACACCCGTGATCAGGCCGGTCGACGGCAATGGTGGAGGCGTTGTGGCCGCCGTCGACAACTCGCTGCGAAGACGATTCAGTTCGCGACCCTGCTCCTCGAGCATCAGCCGCAGGGAAGAGATTTCCATCGCCTTCCGAACGATCATCTCGATGTTCTGCGCGGACAGCGTCTCTTTAACGAGCCAGTTCTCGACTCCCTGTTCGATTCCCAGTCTGCGTTGCAGTTCATCCTGCACACTGACGAGAAGCACAAGCGGGATGCCAGTCGTCTGGTGTTTTTGACTGAGCCGCACAAGCGCTGATTCGAAACTGGAAATGGCACTGTCCAGCAGCACACAGTCGAGCCGTCGGGTGTCCCACAATTCGACAGCTTGTTCAATCGACTCGGCTTCCAGGATCTCGGTCTTGCAGAATGCCTGAGTCAGCATCCAGCGTGCGACCTGACGATTCTCAGAGTGATCGTCGATCACGAGAATCTGGAGTGGAGTGGGAGTGATCATATGAGGTCGACTCAGCAGTGAATTCGAAAGCAGCAGGCCCGACCTGCGCGCAGTCAATCGCGCGCTGATTGTCTCCAGTCGGTCTCGACCGGACCGGAAATCGACGCTCTCTCACCGCATGCGGTCAATCCGGGCAAGCTGAAGATCAATCTGCCTGCCGTGTCGAAAATGCCGGCGGCCATTTCCCTGCGGACGCTACAGGCACGTTCACTGGTGTTACCGGTAAAGTCGTTTATCCCATGCCGCGCTACCCGGCGTCAGATACCGGTTTCTTCGCCGTCGCTTCCGCGGGCTTCAAAAACCGCACGCTGCCGACAAGCTCCAGATCGCGACCAGAGAACGACTCAACCAGTCGACTCTCCAGAGCAAACACGAACGCCACCTGACGACCATCCGGAGCGGCGCACAGGTAGTAGTACCATTCCATCGGAACGTCGCGGGTCACGCCTTTGGCGGTCACACGATACAGCCAGCGGTCATCCTCTACCGAAATCGTCTTTGCGTCACTGATCTCGCGTAACTGGCTGCCCAATGCCGTCTGGATATCGCCAATGAACTGTTCCTCGGGCGTGTGCCGGCCGGCCGCAACACTTGGAATGCGCGACACATTGCACTGCGCGACAAGGCTGCCCTCTTCAATCAGACGCAACACCGCGACATCATCTGTCTGATGAAACACATGCCAGTCGCGATTGTGAGTGAAGTAAAGACTCCAGGGAGAGACAAAGCCCACGGCCAGTTGTTCGTCTTCAGGGGCAATTGGGATCGAGTCGACCAGTTCATCGGTCAGCGGACCAACGGAGTTGGACACCTGCCGGTCGACATACATCGTCGCTGTGACCTGCATGCCCGGGCTGACAGTTCCGACGGCGCGTTCTTCTGTCTGCGTGATCTGCGCCTGGCGGATGTGTCCACTCTGCAGGTCAAACGCGATCTGGCCTTTCACCGTGACCGTCGTCAGCGATCCCAGAATGGCACCTTCGATTCGACCGTCGAGCGCGACAATTGCGTAACGTTCGTCGAGCTTGTCAATGCGACAGGACAGCTCACTTTTCGTAACGGCCTCCACACCGGTCAGTGTCTGAATGACCCAGTGCGGTGGCTTCCATGTGCTGCCAGCCTTGACTGCCGAATCGGGCAGCACGGCAATCAACGCGAGGCTGTCGCCGGGAGTTCGCAGCAGGTCGATCGACTCGCTGGTCATGGAACCCAACGTGGACCAGTGGCGAATTCCGTCAACGCGACCCTCAGCCACGATCAGTCGCCTGGAGTCGGGCAACTGGCTGCTGGTCTTGCGTTCGCCCGCTTCAATGCGCGCTTCGGCGAGCTGATACGAGCGCAGTGATCGCAATGCATGCGAATCGCGACCCGCGGCGGCAAGGCGACGTTCCAGAAAACTCATCCGGCCGTCGACGTTCAGCTTCAGACCGATCGCGCGACCTTCCTGGACTGCCGTGCGGATTTCCCCGGTGACCTGCAGTCGGCAACGAACGGAATACACGCGGTTGTCCGTCGCCGGTTCTTCGATCACGACACTGGCGCAAAGCTGTGAGCCACACAGAATAATCACGCTCACATACAGCAGGCCGCGTCTGATCAGGCGAGTGGCCATGTCAAATCGAGCTACCGATGGGATTTCTTCTGCCGTTCGCCCTGAAGTGCATGCCATGTCCAAATCCTCCATGATTCGGATCGGATGTGTTGCCTTGCTGGCCGGCGGAGCACGAGATTCCGCCGCCACCAGACCGGTAGCAAAACGGAACACGAAAGACACAGCAAGACGAGTTCATCGACACAACGACGGAGCGATACGTGCGCATTGCGGTTCTTGGAAATTCTGGCAGTTGGTACTGCAACGACATCGCGCGCGTCGCGCACGAGGCGGGGCATCAGTGCAGCCGTCTCGATTTTCAACGCATCGCGGCTGAGTGCGGGAATCTGGAATCCGTGTACCAGCATGTCGACGACAGCGCCCAATCAGCAGCAGTCCGACTTGAGGACTTCGACGCGGTCATCGTCCGCACGATGCCCCCGGGTTCACTGGAGCAGGTGGTCTTCCGGATGGACGCCCTGGCCCGGCTGGAATCGCGAGGGACGGTCGTTATCAATTCGCCGAAGTCGATCGAGTGCGCCGTCGACAAGTACCTCACCACCGCCCGGCTGCTGGAACGAGGCCTGCCGATTCCACCGACGTCGGTTTGTCAGGACGCGGAAACGGCTCTTCAGAGTTTCGAGCGGCTTGGAGGTGACGTCGTCGTGAAACCGATCTTCGGAGCCGAAGGCCGAGGCATCTGCCGAGTCAGCGATCCGGACCTCGCATTCCGTACGTTTCGCACACTGGAGCGAACCGGTGCCGTGATTTACTTACAGCAGTTTATTCGGCATCCCGGTTACGACGTACGCGTCCTGATTCTCGATGGTCGCATCATCGGGGGCATGAAACGTTTTGGCGCAGACGATTTCCGCACGAACGTCGCCCGGTCGGCTCGGACAGAGATTCACGAAACGGATGATGCAGAGCGCAGACTGTCACTCGAAGCTGTCGCTGCTGTCGACGCGCGATTCGCCGGCGTCGATCTGCTGTACGACGACTCGGGCCAGTGCTTTGTGATCGAAGTCAACGCGGTGCCGGGCTGGCAAGCGTTCACCCGCACAACGGGCCTCGACGTCGCCAAATTACTCATTCGAAGCCTGGATGGTTCGTAGTAGCCGGACTTGTCCGGCGTGACCGCTCACCCGGTTCGAGCCGCACGCGCGCCGAACCGCATAAATGCGGTCACTACGAACGCCGTCGACGGAACAGACCCGCAACGGCGAAGAACAGCATGCCGAAACAACTTGCCTGAGCGAACCAGTCACCGTGTCTGACATACAGACTTTCTCGGTTGTCGAGCGGGACATTGCTGATCACCGCTGCGTTCAGCGACTTGTGCCAGCGACCGGTTTTGGGGTCACGCAGCGTCGTGCGGGCCTCTTCGCGCGACCGGGCATCGCCGTCAATGAAGACGTCCGGTTCGCGTACGACTCCGTCTCCGTCAATCACGGCAGAGATACCCGTGTTGACCGCCCGAACCAGCGGCGTACGCGTTTCGACGGCTCGGAAGGTCGACGTGATCAGGTGCTGATCCAGCTCGCTTGAACCTTTGAACCAGCCGTCGTTGGTCAGATTCACAAAGACATCAATCGGCTTGTCCGCATCACGGGCGATCTCATTGACCAGTTGGGGAACGGTATCTTCAAAGCAGATGATCGGGGCGTACGACCAGTCGCCATGATGAAACACGCGGGCCGAATCGCCGGCCTGAATGCCGTAGCCCTGCGAGAACGGAGTCAGCCGGTGCAGCCACGGCAGTTGGTCCTGCAGCGGAATGTACTCACCGAATATCACGCGATGCATCTTGTCGTAACGATCGACAAGTCCCTCGGTCGGTGTAACGAACGCCGCCGAGTTGTAGGCCCGCATGCCGTCGTTCCCGGCGACCCAGGTATCAATGCCAATCACCATTGCGGCACGCGATCGTTCGGACATCGCGTTAAGCGTTTTGCGCACCGACGGATCGCGCCACGATTCAGCCCAGCGAACCTGGGCGTCACCAGAACCCGGAGGTGCCATTGCCAGCAACCGAGCTTCGTCAAGACCCGCCTCAACCGTCTGCAGCGGCCAGCGGAACATGGTCTCTGGCCAGACGATTAAATCGGGCTGATGCCGCACCGACACGCCGGTCAGAGCATCGTGCATCTGGAAGATCGTCTCGTAGTCCGCCGTGTTGTGCTTGAGTGATGCCTCGAAGTTTCCCTGAATGAGTGCGACGCGCGGGCCGTCTTTGAAGTCCGCCTGAGATCGCCGCACGAAACCGTATGCCAGTGTGCCAGTCACCAGCAGCAGGCAGGCGCCGACATGCAACCACGGCCGCTGGAGTCCTGCGAAACCCGAATCTGGCGGCGAGAGGCCTTCGGCCGGCAGATGAGCGAACTCAGACGGTACGTCGACCGGTGGCAGCAGCTTCAATCGACTCAGCCAGTTCACCGGAATCAGACCCGCGACGCATGCGGCACTGCAGACGAGAACGAACGTCACTCCGTAAACACCGACCAGATCGCTGATCTGAACCATCTCAGTAAAGGCGTACTGCGTGTGTCCCAGGAAGTACCAGGCGAAGCCAGTCATCAGCACGGACCGCAAGTATTCCAGTCCGGTCCAGACAAGCGGAGCGGCTACCGTCAACGGCACGCCGAAGCGATGCACGGCCGATCGAGAAACTGCAACAAAGACCGGAAAGTACATTGCGACGTAAACAGCCAGCGCGATCCACGCGATATACATGGCCGGATCACCCAGACGCATCCACTGCAGTGTGGCCAGTGACCAGGCCAGACCGCTGGCATAGACAATCCGGTACATGGCGCGAGTCGGCTGCCGTGTCCGGATCAGGAGAATCAGCGGCGCCAGCGCGACCCATCCCAGCCAGCCGAAATCGACAGGAGTGAACGCGGCCCACAGCAGCACGCTGGTCGTCATCGAGCAGACAACGGCACCGCGGGCCGGAGCATGTGACGAGCGGGCCGCTTCAATGATGTCCCGCACCGACAGCTCGGATTTTGCCGGGCGACGTGTGGAATCGGCGGGGGGTGTCTGAATTGGCTCGCGTTGTGCCATGAGCTGAGTCGGCATGGTTCCATCCCTGGAGTTTCATCAACACTCGTCCCGGCCTACCACAGAACGATTTCGACTGATTCACCAGCGGTGTAATTCCGTGGTTCCGCCGGAAAGACGGTCATGGCGTTGGCATCGACCGTTGACTGCAAATCCGACGAGCCGTGCCATTTCATCAGCGACACGACTGGACCATCCGGCGTCCAGTCGACCGCAGCGGGGAAGTATGTCTCGCGGTCGTCTTTGTGGGAATGCGAGTGTTTCAGCCGCGCAGTCAGGCCCTGCGGCCGAACCGGCGCGACGCCCGTCATCTGACGAATCGCCGTGCGCACAAACAATTCGAAGCACACCATACTGCTGACCGGATTGCCCGGGAGTCCGAAGACGCAGCACGTCCGGTCGCCGTCGTCGAGCATCCCGAACCACACTGGCTTGCCAGGCTTCACGCGGACTTTGTGGAACACCTGTCGGACGCCAGCTCGCTCCAGTTCACTCGGGACCAGATCGAGTTTGCCCGCGGACACGCCCCCGGACAGCAGCAGGATGTCACTCTGCAAGCCGCGCTCGATGTGCTTTCGCAAGTCTTCGCGATTATCTCGCGCGATCCCCAGTGGAATTGGATTGCCGCCGGACGCCCGTATCTGAGCAACCAGCATAGTTTCGTTCGAATTCCGAATCTGGCCAGGCCCGAGCGGTTCGTCGACGGATACCAGCTCATCGCCGGTGGCCAGCACTGCGATATCCGGCTGAGGGAACACGCTCAACGTGTCCTGACCCATCTCGGCCAGCGCGGCCAGTTCCTGAGCCCTCAGACATCGGCCGGCCGGCACGACAAGATCGCCGGCGCGTTTGTTGGTGCCGCGACGGATCAAGTCCTGCTCCGGCGCCGCCGAGTCGGCATTGAGTCGCACACGCTGCGGTTCGCCGTCCAGTAACTCGGTCAACTCGACGCGGACGACGGCATTCGCCCCGTCCGGAATCGGAGCCCCCGTCATGATGCGAATGGCCTGACCGGGTGCGACGGTCCTGGTCGGAGTCCGACCCGCGGTGACCTCATCGACAACGATCAATTCGCTTCCGATTCGAACATCAGAGGCGATGACCGCATAGCCATCCATCAGGGCTTTATCGAACGGTGGCGAGTCGTCCCGGCATCGTACGTCGGCGTGTAATGTGCGGCCAAATGCATCGCGCAGCGCACACGAAACCGAACGGTTTTGCGGAACCTCACGGGCAATCAGATCAAGTGCTTCTGCGACCGTCAGCATGGCTTGGAAAGTAACAGGCTTCTATCAACCCGGCGAGCCTGCCAGATACGAAGGTCTCACGGACCCTCAACATCACTTTGTTCAGCCTTCGGCGGCTGGAGCGTCATCCGTTTTCAGCAGGAAGTGGTGATACAGCAACGACGCGCAGACGCCACCGGCGATCGGGGCGATCCAGTACAGGACATGGTGGTCCCAGTGACCGTGAATCAATGCCGGGCCAAACGACCGTGCCGGGTTCATGGAGGCTCCGGTAACCGGCCCTGCCGCCAGAATGTCAAACGCGACCGTCAGACCAATCGCAAACCCGCCGATCTTGACCGGCTGACCCCGCTCGTTGTCGACCGCGACTCCGAAGATGGATGTCAGAAGCAGAAACGTGCAGATGAACTCGACCAGCAGAATCGTGCCCGGGCCGATAGCCCATTCAGCCGACGGGGGCGGCGGCAGAGGGATCCCGAGTTTCGCCGAAGCCACAGCCGAAGCCGGAAAGATCACCGAGCAGGCCAGCGCCGCCACGGTCGCACCAATCAATTGAGCGACGATGTATTTGCCGGCCAGAGGCGGCTTGATCCGTCCGGTGGCCAGCATGCCGCATGTAACAGCTGGATTGAAATGTGCCCCCGACAGCCCGCCAAACGTGCACACGGCGATCGATAGCGCCAGCCCGTGAGCCAGAGCCACCATGACCAGCCCCGCGGCCGGGCCAACATCGCCCATAGTCTGCGTACACAGAATGGCCGAGATACCGGCAAAACACAGATAAAACGTGCCAATCACTTCACCAACGCACTGTCTGATTTCCTGCATAACGTCCAGTCCCCGTGATGAGTCGTCTTCGTTGATGTCCTGTCTCGAAATCCGTCTGTCCGGATGCGTCATTTGCATACGGCCAGACGAGATGCGTGCGCGACAAAAAGTACCTATCCAAGCGGCCCGCGACAACGACACACACCGAACTTCGCATCCATTGAAGGACGAGTCCGTCGCCTGCGGATTCACCAGACGGATTCAGACGCCGATGAAATCCGTGGCTGCATCCGTGCAAATATCTGCCGCACTGCGTCGCAAGCCACAACAGTGAAGACTGCGAGGTCCCGAAGCTGCAGTCCGCTCCTGCCTCTGAAACTCACGATTGAATTGTCTGGCTGTCCACACCCGGACCAGTGAGTTCGCGCTCAGGCAAATACTGGAAAACCACGGCACGAAGGAGGTCATGCGATGCCCGTGCCTTGAAGTCACCGGACGAGAACTACACGATTTCACAGTGGTTGCAGCGATGAACGGTTCGTCAATTCGGCTTTTCGTTCACACAATTTGAGAATGAACGGCTGGTTCATAGCGTGGGGTAGTTCCACCGCGCTCACAAAGGAACTGCGATGGGTCACGTTCCAGGGTTTCAGTACGACGTATTCATCAGTTACTCGCACGCCAACGATCACGATGGCTGGGTGACCAGGTTCCACAAGAAGCTCCGTGCCCACCTGGGCGAATTTGTCGTTCAGCCGAATATCTACTGGGATCGTCGGTCGCTTGCTCAGAATGACGTTCTTGATGAGGACATTCCCGAGGCTGTGAATTCTACGGCAGTATTTCTGCCGATCGTGTCCCACATGCATCTGAAGCGGCCGTGGTGCGACCTTGAGCGCGACACGTTTCTCGCATCCGAGCGAACCCGGGCCGGGGCAAGAGGCGTTTTTGTTGTTCGATACGATGATGTCAGTGTCGAGAAATACGATCGGGTTTTGCCGAATTGTGTGGGGACGCCGTTCTTCGATGACGATGGTCAGCCGCTCGATACAGAGTCGGTGGCTTTCAAATCGCGGCTGCATCAACTGACGCGAGCCATCTGGTACGAATTGGAACGGCAGCGGGAAGCAGCGACTCCAGTCGAGCGCACTTCCCCATTGCCGGACCGTGTCGGTGGCACCGTCTTCATCGCCCCTGTTCATGGCGTTGAGATGGTCACGCTGCGCGACGAACTCGCCAGTACATTACGTGACTACGGCTTAGAGCCCATCTGTCCGGACGACCGGTTCTTTTCAACACCTGCCTTCGAGGATTCGCTGTCTGAGAAAATCCGCCAGTCAGACGCGTTCGTCCAACTGCTGGACGAGAAGCCATTTCCCACAGTGCCGGGTATCGCCGGGTCCGTGGAGAAGTGGTTCCTGAATCTTGCGACGACGAACGGCCCGATCGAGGTGCTCCGCTGGCGACGGAATGACCCGATCTTCGGGGATGATGTGTTTCGAACACTTGCACGTGAGCCATCCGTCCGAACGTTTCCCTACACGCAGTTCAAGACACTCGTGGCAGACACAGCCACGTCTGCGCACGCAGACGGACGGCGGGAACAGCAATTGGCCAGTGCTGAAACGCCCCTGCTGGTTCTGCAGGCAGACGAAATGGACGAGCTGGCATGCGATCAGGTGGGAAAGCTGTTTGACGAACACGGCTTTGACCTGATTGATGTCCCTCCTCCTGAGGATGGCACATCTCTCAATGACGTCATCAGCGACCTTGAGGGTGGTGGCTTCATGCTGGTTTACGAGCGAACGCCTCGTCGCCAAATCCTGCGGTGCATTCAGCAGCTCAGAAAATTCAAGGACTCTGATGCTGCCAGAAACTGGGTCATGGGTTTCTGGAACAGACCGGTTGATCGTAGTACGGCCGTCCGGCTGCGATCGCTGCGAGGCGTCCATGTGATTGAGGATGAAGGCTCGTCACAGATGCAGGCATTCCTCAAGGCGGTTAAAGGCCAGTGATGGGCGACACACAACACTCTCGGAAGCCAGAAACGGTTTTTCCCTATCCGGGGCTGCGACCGTTTCAGCCTCATGAAGCACACCTGTTCTTCGGCCGGGACGAGCATGTCTCTGACATGTTCACATTGCTGGAAAACCACAGGTTTCTGGCCGTGACCGGAGCCAGTGGTTCCGGCAAATCGTCGCTCGTTCGAGCAGGCTTGCTGCCGCGCCTGCGCAACGAAGGACTGATCAACCAAGCCTCGGGCGACTGGCACTTTCTGATTCTGCGGCCCGGCAAATCGCCGATGGACAATCTGGCGTTGGCCTTTCATGAAGCCGATCCGCTCAGTGGTGCGTTGCTGTCGCAAACGCCCTTGCACGACGGTGATCCCGGAATGACACGCGTGGTCCTTGAAAGTGGCCCGCGCGGAGTCTCGACCGTGCTTCGCAATGCACGGATTCCCGATGACGACAATGTTCTCATTCTCGTGGACCAGTTCGAGGAGATTTTTCGATTCACCGATGTCATCGACAACCTGGGGGACGCGCAACCGGAGGCACGCCAGAGGTCGAACGAGGCCACGCAGTTTGTCTCTCTGCTGCTGAATACGGCGCGTCAGTCGCAGCGCAAGGTACACGTCGTGCTGACGATGCGGACGGACTTCATGGGCGACTGTGACCGCTTCGAAGATCTTCCTCAGGCAATCAACAACGCTCAGTATCTGACGCCACGTCTCTCGTTCCATCAGTTGAAGTCCGCAGCCACCGGTCCGCTGAAACACACTGACTACAAGGCCGAGATTGAGCCTCAGCTCCTTGATCACATCCTGAATGCCGCGACAACCGGCCGCGATCGATTGCCACTCATCCAGCATGCCCTGTTGCGCATCTGGACGCTGGCCAGACAGGACGCTCGTCGTGAAATCGACGAGCACTCGGACCGCGGGCGTCACGAACACTCGAACGAAAACGGTGTTCAGATTGTGCTGACTTTCGACCACGCGAGACGCTGTACCGATGAGGGTGTAGCGAAAGGACCATCCGACTGGGTTAGCGACGTTCTTGCACGGCACGCCGACGAGATATACGAA
Organism: Planctomycetota bacterium; assembly: GCA_963579025.1. Lineage (GTDB taxonomy): Bacteria > Planctomycetota > Planctomycetia > Planctomycetales > Planctomycetaceae > CAUZFZ01. The sequence goes on from CAUZFZ010000030.1 coordinate 73,580, forward strand.
GGACTTGAAACCGAACAGCAGCGAATCGCCAGCCATCTGTTTTGTGCCCTGTGTGACGACCAGGGCAACGCTCGGGTCGTACGTCGTCCCACCAGTCTCTCCGAAGTCGCGGCTATTGCGCAGACCGATAAAGCGTCGGTCGACGCAGTCGTCAGTGCGTTCACAGGCCTGAGCTATACGGCAGATGCCGATCGGTCTCAGTCCGACCGCCATTTCCTGATCCGATACGCGGACCGCGACGAGTCAGGTCGAACACTGATCGATATCAGCCACGAAAGCCTGATCCGAAACTGGCCGCGTCTGACGCACTGGATGAAGCGGGAGTCTGCCTGGCGTCGCAACCTCGAACGCCTGATTGATGCGACCGAACAGAACCGGTCAGGACACGGCGATTTCCTGGCGGGTCGAGCGTTGGAAGCACTGTCCGATTGGTTCGATTCTGAATCTCCGACAGTTCACTGGGCGGACCGTTACGCCCCGGGCAAGTATCAGCCAGCCTTGGGATTCCTGCTCGCAAGCAAACGAAAGGCGGCGGAAGAACGCCGCCGACGTACGGAAGAGCGCGAAAAGCAGGAAGCTGCGGAAAAGAAGCGTGAGGTCGATGAGAAGCAACGTGAAGCCAACCGACGCGTGTATCGAGTGTTGAAGTACCTCGTCGCAGCCTTACTGGTGATCGTTATCGGTGGCGCTGCGGGACTGTATTCGATTGACCAGGGTCGCCAGGCGCTGGCAGCAAAAAACCAAGAGAACGAGGCGTTGATTGGGAATCTGGATGTCGCGAAAGAGACCATAGCGACTGCCGACGAGAGCGCGAAAAAACTCATCGCAGACGCGACGCGAGACGCCGACGCTGCAAGAACCAAAGCCGAGGCTGACGCGAAGCTGGCGCAAACTGCTGTGGCGAAAGCCGAGGCTGAAGCAAAAGTGGCTGACAAGCAGGTGGAGGAGGCTCTGGCCGCAGCGGCGCTTGCAAAGATTGAAGGTGAATATCTGGCGACAGTGGCACAGGTCGATGGCCGGCTGCGTTTCGGCGAGTACGAAAGTGCGATCAGGCTTCTGGAGTATGCTCTGAAGATGGATATCAGCGACGCCAGGAAGGACGTGATCCAGAGGAAGCTCGACCAAGCGCGAGACGGGCTGCGTAAGACACGTCAACCGATCAACTCGAGTGCAGTCAGTCGTGACGGCCGAACGCTTGTCTTCGGTGGCACGAAAGGAAGCGTCTCTGTCTGGCGAGTTCGTGCCGGTACGGAGACATTTCCCGAATCTGCAACTACAGCGTTTACGATGCCGAACGACCGTCGTGCCGATTTCGTGAGCATAACACCGGACGGTCAACGGGTCTTCGTGGCCGCACAGAAAACTCTGTACGTTGGCGACGCGGTACCGGTCGAAAAAGCGGCGCTCGTCGAGTTTTCTGTGCTGGACCAGACAGTAACTGCGGTAGAGGTCTCTCCGGATGGAGAATGGCTGGTTACTGGAGAACGCGACGGATACGTGCGAGTCATAAATCGACATACCGGAAAACACTTGGGCAGCTATAAAGCCGATAAGTCCATTCAGGATCTGGTTGTTGTTCCGGACAAGAACCGTCTGATCGTTCTGACTTCGGATCAGTGCCTTCTGATCAAAGTTGTCGATGAGGCTTCACTGAGTCTCAAGTTCGAACATCGGGCGCCACTCGATTCGACGGTTTCGCTGTCACACGCTGCGATCGCCCCGAACGGGAATACGCTTGTTGTGAGCCACGAAAAGACAGGCAACATCTTTCTGCTCGAATTGAACGAGTCTAATGGCGTCGGTTCATTGATACTTAAGTCCGACGCAGCCATGCATACCAGACGTGTGACGGATTTGGCATTTTCTCTCGACGGAACGCGTCTGGTTACAGCGTCAGACGACTACATGCTTCGCGTATGGAACATCGAATATGGTCTCGAAAAACACCCGATACCTGACTTCGACTTCAAGCCGCATCGTCACCGCAGCGGCGTGGCCGTCTGTAGTTTTGTGGACGGGACCAGCGAGGCGTTGGTGTCCGCGAGTCGTGACGGCACTCTGCGGTACTTGAACCTCGCCATGTACGAATCCGAACGCTCGCGGCCGAGACAGAGCTTCACAGATCTGGGTCGAGAATGGATGGTACTCCGGTGGGGCAGTCGGAACGGTGCGTTCCGGATCTCCATCGCAGACGGTGAGCGTCTTCTGACGAGCATGGAGGCACTGCAGACGTTTATCCTTGACAGCAAGTACATCCCCAAAAACACATATTATGAAATGTGGATGGTCAGGGAGCGGACTAATAAGAGGCACAGGATCGAAGTGCCACTCTTGAAGTTCGGAATGACGGAATACGGCATCGGGCTTGGAACCGAATACTTGCCCGAATCTGGCGACGTGATCAAGGAACTGCAACTTGTGCCCATTGGTCCGGATGGAAAGCGACTCCCGCACCCGGCTGCCAATTGAGCGTGGAGCTGCTGTCGACGTGTGGACGGCATCACCGACAGGCACCGAACACTGAGAATCGCGACGAACGAAGCGGCGGTTGCTACTCGTCGATCGTAGGTTCGCGTTCGGCGAACAGTTTTGAGCGACGCAGGCGCAGGCGGTTCATCCAGTAGACGCTGAGGACTCCCAGCGTTGCCAGGCCGTATTTCATGCTGCGGCCGAAGTTGATGCTGGATGCTTCTTCGAAGTACCGCAAGGGGACCGGGATGTCTCCGATCCGGAAGCCGTCCTGTACGGCGAGCTAACCAGAACTGACGCGACCACACAGCAGTCGGGCGCGGCGCCGACAACAAAGACGGCAGGCTCGGCACATCGCGGGCCTGCCGTTTGTCATTTGGTGCAAGCGTTGACTGAGAGAATCCCAGCGTGTCCGATCCAGCAACCAGCCCGCGTTTTCCGCCGCCGTCATCCAGTGTTCGACGGTCTCACGCCGATACCGAACCATCTGAGTCGACAGTGTTAGCGGTCTCCCGCAGCCACGGCGTGAAGAACGACGACGGCCACTGGGTCACCGTTCGCCACCAGGGTAGCCTGAAAGACGCTTGGAAAGACGGAGGTTGACGCGACGGACAAAGGTCCGATCGGTGACAATTCGCAGTTTGACTGTAGCCGGATTCGCAAAAACTCGGGCCGATTCAGACAGGCCGTCCGAAGTCTTGCGACTCCGGCTACGACTTTTGTCGCGCGCGGGCTGCCCTTGATTTCGTACGCACACTGCCCTGACGCACGGGCGAACAACGGGCAGTCACGAAATGATCTCGCGGGGTTCTCGACGCCTATCTCCAGTCACAGGTGTAGTTGACGTTTTCGCGGAGTCTCTCAACAATCGCGAGCCGTCAAAACAAAGCACTCGGAGAGGTGGCAGAGTGGCCGAATGCACTGGTCTTGAAATCTCGCTCTCTCCGCATCGCTCAACCCGTAAAACACGCTATTTACTGGGTCAAACGCTCTCGAGTTGCCTTGGCTGAGGCCTTACAAGACCCCACAAATCCCTACTTTCGGGTGTGGGGCACACCCGCTCTTTCGGATCGTCGTGACGATTTACGACGATCCGAATTTGGAGTTGGGTCAGTCAGGATCGGGTGTCTAGAATCGAAGGCCCCAACCCGGATGCGTCTCCCCTCAACGCCAATTCAAGTGCTCAGACCCGCAGCTCGGATCGTTTCCAACGAGCGACTGAGGATCGGTAGATCGGTCGGCAGCCGCTGTAGGGATTGCTCTTAGCTAGTGCCCGTCGGGAAACTGATTTGGTGCCGTAGAATTGCGTGTCAAAATCGAAAAACGCTCCTCGAAGAATCGAACAGAAGTCTGCTTCAGCGTGTT
>CAUZFZ010000031.1:0-76914 GCA_963579025.1 Planctomycetota bacterium
GCCGGACCGACGAAAAGCCACCACATCGGTCCCCACTTCACAACCACAGCGCTACGCTTTTCGACCGCCCGGCGCTACGTTTTCTAACCGGCGTCTACACTCACGGCAATCAACAGCCCTGAGTATGTCCAGGCGAAACATCGGCATGCGAACGCGGCGGAATCCAGGCGCGCAACCGCCCGCCGAATCGCAGGGTCCGGGACGTCGATCGTTTCACCGCATGCGGGGCACGCGCGGCAGGTTCCCGCCTCTAAATTTGGGGCTTCGATGTGGTCGCCACATCGCGGGCAGGGGAAACGGATCATTCTGAATCCCTCACTATCTCGCGTCGGGATCGCGGTTGAGCACCCGCAGGCCGTGGCCCGCGCATGTGAGCTTGAACGGAAAGTTCGCAATCCAGGCTATCCGGGCTCGGGGTGAGAATCAATCAACACTGGAAGTGCTGTCCGCTGGTTCTGGTATGCGGCGGAATCATCAGTTGCCGAGTGGTTCCGGAAGACTCTGACTGGCTTCCCACAGACAACGCGCAGTCGTCGGCCAGATATCGGGAAGACGTCGGCCAGACATCCTGTAGACCCTGACTGGCTTTCCACAGACAGCGTCCAGACAACGGGAAGACGCTGACTGGCTTTCCCTGGCAGCGTCCAGACGTCGTCACGACAACGCGCAGTCGTCGTGAGAAACTGATCCGACGGCAATTCGTCTCAAGAGCCGTACGCGCGAATACGCGTTTCCGAATTTATGCACTGTGAAGCACTGAGAATTGACGATAAAGTGCGTAACAGTCGTTTGCCTCAGATGCGATTTGAGGCCTTGTTTCAAGGGTTTTCGTGAACGGCGACTTACCTGGAAACCGCCTCTGACTCTATTAGTCTAGGTTCAAATCCTAGCGGGGTAACTTTCAGGTAAGTTCTTGCTGAGCCACCGCTTGTGGCCACCTGCCGGGCGTCTGGCATGGAATCGTGAATGCCCTCAACTACGCGTGTATTTACGCGCAAACCTCGCGTCACTTGCTCTTCTGAGTCCACACGCGGATGTCGTCGATCTCGATGCCATCTCCCAGGCAGCGGAATACGAGCGTTGGCTTCCGGACGCCGAATGTCGGATGTGAGGCTTTGAGCGGTTCTTTGCCTTCGATGCGTGCAGTCACGTAATTGCCCCAGGTCGTGACTCGAAGATGGAACCAGCATCCGTATTTGAACTTCGTCTCCTGCTCGGCCAGTGTTTCGTTCGGGTCTTCCTCGCGACGGTTCTTGTCGACGTGCTTGAGCACCTTCCACGAATCCGGAGTCACGATGACGGAAAACAGATGCCCTTTCTTCTTCAGCTCGCCGCGGGCGGGATCGAATCCGAAGTGAAACGCTTTGCAGTCTCCGGTGAACCGAAACTTCAGTTCGTAAACGGCGTTTTTTGTCTCGACCACTCGCCGAGTCGCAGCGGAATGTTTCTCCGCCGCGATCTCGCCGCCCCGTAGCACTCCATCCACGATCTTCCAATCGCCGGTCGTCGAATTCCAGCCCTCGCCCAGCTCGTCACGATCGAAGGCGTCCTCCAAAGCCACATCACTGTTGGCAGGCGGATCTCCGGCAACAAGCGGCCCCGCGACCAGACAGAACAACACAACCGGAAGTCCAATGCTCTTCATGAGTGAACCTTGTCTATTCTGAATTCGGGAGGGGCAATCCGCGATACGGCATCCATCGTACCGACTGCCAGGCCGCTGACGTACTCATTCAGCAGTCGGGTTGGATTCCGAACGGCGGAGTTCGTTACCGTCTGTGCGCGAACTTCGGACGTTAATGGAGTCTCTCTCACGAAGAGCAAGACCAGGCGAGGTCGGACCACCACACATCTGGGGATATCACAATGGAAGCCACGGAATTTAAAGTCAAAGACGCACTGGACGCGACCGGTGCTACCGAGTCCCTTACCGATCGGGAGAAGCATTTGATCGGCCTGGCAGTCACCGCGACGCGCGGCTGCATTGCCTGCACGGGCGGCAGAATCGAGAAAGCTCTTGAGTCGAATATCGATTACGAAACCGTGCGTGCCGCGATCGATCTGGCCGCCGCAGTCAATGCTGGCGTGACGCTGCGCACGGCGATCGAAGGCGCAGAACGGCACAACGTGCAGGCCAGCTGCTCAGGTCCCGAGTGCAGCGTTGGAACACCGGGCTGATGCCGTCCACGAATCTGGAAGAGGTCGCGCGACGCCAGATCGCGGATTACGACCGGCGCGAGCCTGGAACCGCATTCGCTGACGGGCTGTCGCTGTCAATTGATGATGCTTACCAGGTGCAAACACTGGCCGTTGATCTGCGGCGTCAACGTGGCGAACAGGTCATTGGCTACAAAGTCGGCTGCACGTCTCCAGTGATTCGAAATCGACTCAACGTTCAGCATCCGGTTTTCGGACGGCTTTTTGACACGGAGTGCTGGCCGTCTGGGACATGCTTGCCATCATCGCGTTTCGCCAACCTGGCGATCGAAGGCGAATTTGCGATACGCCTTGCCGCTGATCTGACCGAAACGAACCAGTCAGACGCCTCGATCTGCGACGCTATTGAGTCCGTATTTCCCGTCATTGAGTTACACAACCTGGTCTTCCGTGGTAATCAACCTACGGAGCAGGAACTGATTGCCAACAACGCATTGCACGCGGGTTTTGTTCAGGGCGACAACTCGCCGGTGGGCCTCAATCAGGACGCCGCCTCATTGCGAATCGAGATCGATGGCAAAAAGGTCGCCGTCGTGACCGGCTCCGAATTGATCCAGACGATTGTTGAGTCATTGCGCTGGTTGACCGGTGAATTGGGAAAGCGTCACCTCAAGCTACAGGCACGGCAGACGGTTCTGTGCGGTTCGGTCGCCGATTTGTTTCCTGTACCCAACGGGTGTCACATTTCTGTCGAGACTGACAGGTTCGGCAAGGTCGAATGTACAACGGCAGAGTAGCTTGGGAACCTGACATGAAATTCTCGGGACTGACATCATGATCCGTCCACCAAGAGTCAGTGAAACCGGCGAGTTGTCATTCGTCGTCACAGATCAGCACATCATTGACTTCGCCGACGAGCAGATGTCGGCCGTGTTATGCACGCCCTGGCTGATCTGGTTTCTGGAGCATGCCGCTCGCGAAGCCATGCTTCCGCTGCTCGACAGCGGCGAGAGCACTGTGGGAATTCGCATCGATGTCGAACACCTCGCACCAACACCGGTCGGCCAGAATGTCACATGCACCGCTCGCGTGATCCATGTCGATGGCAACGTGATTTCATTCAGCCTGAAAGCTCACGACGAGCATGAGGAAATTGCCCGCGGCACGCACAAGTTAAGCGTCATCCACAAGGAACGACTCAACCGCCGAGTCATCACCAAACAATCAGGGTTGCAGTCCGATTGACACCGAGACTCCTGCGCGTGAGCCAGCCTGTTCGTAATCAAGCGACCACACTTGCAGAACGAACCGGGCAGCACGAATCCCAGATGCGAACGATGAATCCGCAACGACAGGAAACGAAGTCGAGCCAGCGGGCTACTGACAGGTCCTTCCCTGTATGAGACAATGTGCAGCGGCCCAACCGCACATTTCTTCATCGACCATCGGAATCGGCGGACAAACCATGAGCACGATTCGACAGGCACTGATATTGGCGTCGTTTGCAGTAATCGTCACTTGCGGCGTGGGAACGAGCTCGGCCGAGGAGCGGCCCGTGTCGTTTGCTCGGGACATCATGCCCATGTTGACCAGGCTGGGATGCAACACAACCGCATGCCACAACGTGCTGAAAGGCAAAGGCGGACTGAACCTCTCACCGCTCGGCAGTGATTTTGAACACGACTTCAATACGCTCGCTCGATCGGATTCCGGGCGTCGAGTGTCGCCGATCGATCCCGATAACAGCCTCCTGCTCAAGCGACTTTCCGGTCCGGAATCGACCGTCAAGCTGAAACACGATTCGGAGGGCTATCGCAGGTTTAAGGCATGGATGGCGGCGGGTGCACCCGGACCACGCAAGTCGGACCCATACGTCGTCGAGCTGACACCTTCGACGGCGCGCGTCGTACTCAGGAAGGGCGAGTCCACTTCGGTTCGAATCACGGCGCGATGGTCAGATGGCGTCGTGGAAGATGTCACTCGGTGGTGTCGCTTTGAAATTGCGGACTCCGAAAAGCCGGCGGAGGTTTCTACTGATGGAAAGATTACGGCAAGCGAGATGGGTCGCGCCGTTGTGCGCGTTCGATTCCAGAAGAAAGTCGCTGGCGTTGATGTCGTGATCCGATCCGAAGCCGAGCCGCAGGACTGGGACTGGGACTGGCAGCCGAACAATATTATCGACCAGATCATGTCTAAGACGTGGCGCGATGCGGGAATGACTCCACTTGAGCCTGCCGAGGATCGAGTGTTCCTGAGGCGAGTCTGGCTGCAGGTCGTCGGCCGCATTCCGTCCGAACAGGTGGCCAGCAAGTTCCTCACGTCGACACGAACCAACAGGCGGTCCGAACTGATTGACGAACTGCTGGCAAACCCTGCATTCGCAAGTCACTGGTCGAAGGTGTGGACGGAGTGGTTACTTGAAGATCGCCGAGTCGCCTGGCAGTCCGTACCGAAGCCGCTTCACGAGAAGGATGATCGACAGCGTCTCGCTTTGTGGCTGGAAATCAGGCTCCGAGGCCGACAACCACTGCCGACCGTCATTCGAGATGTGCTGACCGCGTCGGGATCAACAAGAGATAACGGCGCCATCGCGTTCTACTCGGGTCATCAAACACATGATGATCTGGCCCGAGCGTTTGGGCAGGTCTTCCTCGGAGTGTCGTTCCGCTGTGCGCGATGCCATGACCACCCGCACGCTGAGTGGGGCATCGATGATTTCTACGGAATCGCTGCCGCGTTCAAGGACGTACGTGTCCATGCAGAGAAAAACCAGCCCCTGACGGTCAAGATCGTGCAGACCGAGTCCTTCCAGAACCCGCGAACGAAGTCGTCAGTCAAACCCAACATTTTCGGCACGCGACTGCATGGCAAACAGGACACCCGAGCGGAACTCGCAGACTGGCTGCTGGGCCACGGTCGCATGATGTTGGCGCGGAATATCGTCAACCGGTACTGGGCTCGATTCATGGGACGCCCATTAACGGCATGGGTCGACGATTTGACGCCATCAAGTGTGGAGCGGCATCCCGGACTGCTGGACGCTCTGGCCCGGGAACTGGTGGAACAGGATTTTGACACGAAGCACTTGATCCGCATGATCTGCCAGTCGCGCGCGTATCAGCTCAGCAGCACTCCATACGCCCCACCTGTGGATCGCTGGTTCGGTTCTCGATTTACACCAAGGCGGCTGGCGAGCCGCGAGATCTTCGACGCGATTCAGTTCGTCGCGGACTCCAACAGGGGAACTTTCAATGACCAGCGTGAGGAAATCTCGGGGACCTTCCGGGGACTTCAGCCGAACTTGAATGAGAGCGATGTTGAGTGCTCCCGAAACCAATACCGAAAACGCATCTACTCGTACTCCTCGCTCCATTTGCTGAGTTCGAATGGACTGAACGACGCCATTCACGATCCGACAGGAATCGTGGCTCGACTGATTGCGAGCGATGCGACCATCGAGGACATCACGCAACGCTTATTCTTCCGCATCCTGCACCGCGAACCGACCGCCGCACAATCGAACAAACTCCTCGAACACTCAAAGAAAGCCGAGCGTGCCCAATACGTCGAAGACATCTTCTGGGCGCTGGTCAACTCCCGGGAATTCGTCATCGTTCAATGAGTCACCCACGAAAACGTCCTAAGCGGACAGCGCAACTTCTGGAGTGCGACGATGTATCGTCGCTTTCACATTCTCTATTCTCGAAGTAGCCGCTTTTCTCTCCGGCTCGTGAGTACGGGATCGCCGACACATCGCCGAAAACGTCTGCGCCGTGGTGAAAATGTGAAAGCGGTGACGCATCACCGCAGTCCAAATAAGCAATTCTCACTCCGGACGCAGCAGGTCCGGGTCAATCCGAGAATCTCAACGTGTACTTGTATGCGTTGGCCGTAAACGTCTCGTCCGGGATTTCGTTGAGTCGGGTCAGGTAGATTTCCAGGTCGAGAGTTTCGCTGTTCTCGATCAGCCAGAAGTTAGAGAGTTGCAGCCGCTCGCCTTCGCCGGGTTGCCGGGTATCGATCTCGGTCACCGTCGCTTTCTTCAGAGCGAGTGCATCCTCGTCGACCTGGGCGATCACCAGCGGATATCGAGGGTGGCCGGGATTTGTCGGGTTTGTGGGAGCGATGTTTCCAATCCAGTAGACCCTGCCAGTCTTCTGGCTGCGGAAGAGGCGATGAAACGTGCTTGTGGAAAAGAACACCGTGCCGTCGGTGTATCCGAAGATCCGAGGCTCGGAGAATGTCATCCCTCTGTCGTTCGACACGCTGAACCACTTGTGAGCATTTCCGTCTCTTGTCTTTGTGATTCGCCAGACGATCAGTATTCGCCCGTCAGACAACTCGGCGACATCAGCTTCCAGCAGCCCGTTGAAGGCGATCGATCGAGGCAGCCACACGGGGCGGCCAGCCTTCCAGACGTATTGTTCTGTATCTTTGTCCCAGCGACCTGCGTAACACAGACTTCCGATGGTCCCTTTGCTCGGCCAGCGAGCCCTTGGAGATGGAACGTCTTCGACATCGGCGGGGATTTTCGAGTTCGTGACAGGGATGAGCAGGTTGCCATTACTCAGCCGAAGAATCGACTGCCCGGGGTAGCCCGTGTTGTTTTCGAGGTACTTCGGATTCAAGACGTTCTGCAGATCCAGGTCATCTCCCTCCTCATACTTGAGAGTCTGTGTTTCCCCGAAGCCACCGTCTGTGGAGGTGCGTACCAGGGCATGGTTGTAGATCATACGGGGCGGTCCCTGTCGCATGTCTCGAACATGATGGATCGAGAGCGACACAAGCCTGCCAGACGCAGGGTCGTGAATACCGCAGAACTTCCAGTCGAGAACGGTCACCTTGTCGTGGTAGGTCATCCACGGAGGCTGAGCGGTTAGTCGTGACCATGTCCTCCCATTGTCATGCGAGACCCGTTGATGCGGTTCCTGCGGCGAGTCGCCGTAGCCTCTGACCTGATCGTCGTGAGTCCACTTGGTGTGGATCTCCTCGCGATATCCGCCTTTGCCTGGAAACGCGTAGACCCAGGGGGCTTTTCCAGACACTTCATTCCGGACATAGATTTCCTTTCTGACTGTTGCGACCGGTGTCGTGTCACCAGTTCCAGCGATGGGAATAAACTGCACGGCATCCGCGATCACGTATTTGTCGTCGGTGCCCGCAGTCGAAATTCGCACCCAGCCTTGCTTGCCGTCATTGAAGCGGAACCTGCCAAGAGTTCGAAACAGCCGCTTGTGTTCCGGCACGTCCTGCTGATTGATGCGCAGTGTCGATTCACCGTCTGCATGGTGAATGGTCACCGGCGTATTCGTCGAACGGCGAATGTTGTAGCAGTGTGATAACCGAACTTCGTATAGACCCGCTCGCGGCAAATCGGGCCTGAAGGTAACCGAGCTTTTTCCCTTGCCCTGTTTCTGATCATGCAGATAGCCCAGGCCCACGTAGGGCGGAGTGTGCGTCGAGTACCGCCACTGACCAACCAGTGTGGCTTCGGTTTCGTCGACGACAATCCCTGGCAGATCGCGTTTGTCCTTCACGATAAACGGAACCAGTTTCGGATTATCAACTTCGCCTGGTTTGTGCGTATTGGGCAGTGCATCCGGATGCGGGCGTATGTCTACCGGAGTTGACTGGGCGAATGACGATTCGGCCAGAAGCAATATAAGTGTCATGATGACAGCAGATGGGTTTCTCATTTGGGCATTCACAAAGTCCAGTGGTTGAAATCGACTTTGGTGGCTGAGCCGTAGCCCGATTTCTCCAAAATCGGGACCTGCCGCTTGCGGATTTCGGAGAAATCCGCCTATAGCTCCACGGTTAAGGATGAATCCACCTAATCAGGGGCAATTGGAGTCATGTTGCGGGGACGCTTACTTCATGGTCGGCGCACTCGTGGAAAACAAGTCCGTGATCTCGTCCGCTGTGAGGGCTCGCGGATACAAACGCACGTCGTGGATCATCCCAACAAACACGTGTCCGAATCGCTGGTTGTTGGAATCCGCACCGACAACGAGGTCAGTCATGTCGGAATCGTCCAGGGAACCGGCTGTCCAGGGCGATTCCGCCTTCTGTTGACCGTCAACAAACAGTGATACCTTCTTCCGATTCGAATCCACGACGCCCGTAAGCAGATGCCAGCGTCTCACGTCATGCGAATGCCAGGACGCTGTTTGCCATCGTCGGGCTTTGTCGTCCCAGGCCTGCATGGTCCACGACTCTTTCAGGTCATGCCACAGCATGAAGTTTCCGGGCGTGCCAATATTGTCTTTCGAGACGACTCGCATGCCAGGCGATTGCTTCGATGTGTTGATCCACGCACTGACAGTCAGATCCGTCCAGTCTTCCATTTTGATCGATCCGACAAGCATTCGCTGGTTGCCGTCGAATTCCAGAGCGGAAGTGGAATCGCCAGTCCACAGCGATGGTTTACGGTCAATCCGGTTGTCCTTGTCCGCTTTCAGTAGTGCTTCGAGATGCAGTGTTCCCTGGCCGCTTGTCTTCCACCGCTGCGTTAGATCGGCCGATGCCGACGCATTCTGCAGCGGGCGGCTCGGCGCAGGCTTACCGTACGGCTCGTCCGTGATCCGTGTGCCTGGGGGAAACGGCGGAAGCGACTTGATTGGTGGTGGGGCCACAAACCTGTGTCTCAGCGGTAGAGTCCCGGACGCGGCGTCATACCACCCGATCGGGTTCCCTTCGTAGGAATCGTCGTGCAGATAAACGTCGGCCTTGATGGTTGATGCTCCATCGACAAACGTCAGCAACCGACTCATCGGATGCGATCCGCCGTGATGCCGCGTGAGTGCAGCCACCTGCAGGAACCCGACGCCCCAGCGAGTTTCAGTAATCGTCTTGTCGCCCCAGTTGTCCTCGGGACCGTGGACATGCGTGTGGCCGGCGACCCACAGATCGATTGCGCCACGTCCATGCTGCTTGTGGAAGTTGTCCAGAAAAGCTTCAAAGACGTGAGCGTCGCTGATGAACTGAAAATCGTCCGGGTCATCATTCTCAATCAGGTAATAGAGATACGACGAGCCTTCGGCGCCGCCGCTGGCACCGTGATAGCGCGGATTGCCTTCGCCGCGACCGGAAGCGATTGTTGTGTCCCGCAACGCGTGATGATGCATGGTGACAATGATCTTGTCCTGGTTGTCCAGCACTTGCTGCTTCCACCAGTCGAACGTCGCGCGAGTGACCGCCCCGGCCGGGTATCCCCCGGATCGGCCATCCTTGCTGTGCCCGCGACCGACGGGTTCCGGCGCGTCGTTGCGATCAGCCAGCATGAGAAACAGCATGTTGCCAGCCTGAAAACGATACCGTTCCCAGGTCCCTTCGACCGGAAATGGCCTTCGTTCGGAATCGACGCCAGAGAACTCCGTGTGTCGGCCAAGTGGATCGCCCCACTTCTGAAACCACGTTCCGGCACCATGGTCGTAATACGGCGCGTCGTGGTTGCCCGGCACGTTGTAGATCTGCTCGCGGCGATGTTTCCTCATCGCGTGGTACTGGCGAATCAACTCGTACCCATCGCGATCACCCGGCGGATGCTGATGAGCCGACAGATCGCCCGCGTCGATCATGATGTCCCACTCGAAGGCCGGTGCGTCTTTGACGAGCCCTTCAGACTGCCGAATGACATCGGCCAGGCTCTCTCGCCCACGCCGGATGTCGGCCGGCACGTGCGCGCAACTTGTCGCCCAGACGCGAAACGTTTTCGACGGCGATTCGTCCGCGGACTGCGCACGAGGCAACGGGGTCAGGATCAGAATCAGGAATAAGATTCTGGCGAACGGCATCACAGTCTGGCCTGAGTTGACTGGGTCGGCGGTGAGCTGGGGGACCTACAGAATCGTGTTGTCGCCGTTGTTTTCTTTCTGGTGAATTGTGACGGGCCAGCCTGGGAACTGGTTGGTGGGCTTTCCGTCCGTCGCATCCACGAGGAACCGAAAGGAATCGATCGTGTACGTCTTTGCTTTGGTGTCGATCGTGACGAGGCCAAAGCCGCTGCCTTTCTGATGGGCGCGCGAGTAGCGGTTTTTTTTCGATGCCACTTCAGGATTACCGACCGCGTACACGTACGCTCGGTTTCCGAAGCCGTCGATGAATTCACCCGTGTTGGGTAGTCCGTGTTTGGGACGATTCTCGTGGGGCATTCCCAATGCATCCGGACGCCACCACCGCGGATAACCGGCCGCAATCGCCGGTGTGCAGAATGACCAGCAACTGTCTCGCTGTTCTTCGACTCCGTACTGGACCAGAGTCGTCAGGTGCTGGTCTCCGTTGATGTGCAGAGGCATTCCCTTGCGGACGATGCGAACCGCATTGTTTCTCGGGGTCTGCGGCCAGCCGCCGGAGTCGAGGTCCGCTTTGAGATATCCCTTATATCCGCCGTGATGGGTGGCCACTGCCGCGAATACTGTCTGACTGAGCAGCACTTTCATTCCGTGCGACCTCCAGTCACCGACCCAGTGATTCAGAAACGTCTCCTGACGGTCACCGAGCAGAACAAGTCCGGGCTTGTCGAGGACAGACGTGTCGAACTTCGGGTCGCTGACATGATCAGCGCGTCCGCTGCCTGTTTCGACTCGTTCCGGTCCACTCTTGAACTGACGGTCTCCCAGCACGGCGAAACTGACGTTTCCATACACCACGTCGCCAAAGTAGACGCTGATGTCCTGCTTGCTGGCAGCAGCATCGTAGGCATCGGGATGATGTGACGTGTTCGTGCGGTGGACGGCATTGACCATCCGGGCTGGCTGCCGATAGCCGCCTTTGGATGACGTGCTGCCCGACGTCATTTTCTCGCCGCCTTCACCCCAGATGTTGCCCTGAAAGACGTCGTGATCGTCGGGGAGACATAGAGTCGGGCGGTCTTTCATCGCGTGCCGGAATGACCAACCGTGTTGATAGAACTTACGCAGGTAGTTGAGAATCGCCAGCTCGGCGTCGTCGCGGATGATGCCGTATCCACCGTGGTTCTCGTAAAGCTGGTCGCCGGAAAAATAGAGCATGTCCGGATCGAGCTTCACGAGATTGTTCGCGACGGGCTCGTACGGGAAGGCGTAGTCGTTCTGGCACGTCAGCGCGCCCAGGCGTAAGGGCCGTCCTTCCGGATTCTGGCGAATGACGCCGGTCCAGTCGGATTCCACTTCCGTGCCGTCGGTCAGCTTTTCCCGATAGACCAGCCGGTAGGGTGCGGCGGTCTTCTGGTCCCAGTTTGGAATGCGGAACGTCGCGGTCCAGGCATCCGTATCGAGCTTCTCCTCGCCCAGCGAATTCCATTCGCCTCCCTTCCGAACAAGTAGTTCAACCGTTTGATTGTCCTTCGCACCAAGAGGACCGGTCAGCGCCGTCATCTTCATGACGAAGCCTTCGTCGCTGCGCGAATCACTGAGCGAATAGACCGACCAGAGAATCGGACCAAATTTCTGGTCCGGTTTGTGAGTGAAGGCGTCGCCATCGATCTGCCAGTCGCTGAATCGATATCGAGACCCTTTCGCTCTGGCCTGTTTTGGATCGAAGTTGTTGACAAGTGCCACGTTTCCCAGCACAGCGGCAGGAACAACCTTCAGTTTGATTGTGTCGTAGACTTCATCGGTTTTGCTTGATGACGCCGTCAGAGTCAGCGCGTACCTGTCACCGGTCGATTCCCCGTGAAGTTGCAGCCGGATGTTCTTCATATCCACAGGCTTCTTCAGGGCCTGCGTTTTTCCACCGAGAACCAAGCGGTCGCCGATGATGCCGGCCCGCATGCCGTTCTTCGCGAAGCAGTTGCTGCGGTGCTCGTTGATGTCGCTGCGAATACCGATGCGGAAGCCGACACCGCCGTCTTCTTTACGCACTTCCACCTGGCTGGCCAGCACGGACATCCACAGCGAACCGTCCGAGTTTGTGACCTGTCGAGTGATGGCCTGAATATTCCGGTCGCCCCCCGTGGTCCGGCATTCGGCGGCTCCATTGACGATCCGCCAGTCTTCCATCGGGTTGGCCCAGACGTCTTCGCCCAGCCAGACGCGATCGTTCTTTCGATCCCAGCCGCCAACGACTGCCGGTTGACGCGAGTCGCCACCAGGCTGAGCGGATGTCTGTTGCTGCGGGTTGATTCCCAGCAGAGTCGATCCGGAAGCGATGACCTTGACGGCCGTACGGCGGGATAATGACGTCATCTCAGTCGTTCCTTACTTCGATCAGATTTCGCTGGCAAATCGCGACATTGTGAGGCACTACCGGGCTGTCACTGGGCACGCCGGTCATCAGAAGCTCACAGCATCCTAGAGTTGTATTGTGGTGTGCAGTGGCCTGTCACGCCGCCGCGAGGATCGCCGGAATTGCCGTTGGTCGAATTCCGAGGCCTGTGTTAGAACCCTGCCCGACCCTGCGGTGCGGTTCCACGCGCCGGCAGAATGGAGTTTCACCGCAGAGAACGGATGCAGAACATGCAGAAAACGGAATTTCTGCAGCTCATGGACGAGCTGTTCGAACTCGATGAGGGCACGATTCAGGGTGCCGATGAGCTGCAGCAGATTCCCGGGTGGAGTTCGCTGACGTTTATCGGATTGATCGCGATGGTCGACGAGGAGTGCGAGGTCACACTGGCTCCGAAGTCGATCCTGGCCTGCCAGACGGTCGATGACCTGATCGCACTGCTCGGCCATGCCGTGGAGCCCACGTCGGCTGCGGCTTGAAACACTGGTCGGACATGATGTCCGAAGAACCGCAAATTTCCGCCGCGTCTGATCTTTCCAACCGGCGGTCAGGGAGGACCCGCAATGGCTCAATGGACGGTTCCCGGTATCCGCCTGTCCGGAGTCGCGTCGGCTGTTCCCGAACCGACTCGCTCAGCGGATGATCTGGCGGCGCTCTTCGGCCCCGACGAAGCCGGCAAAATCGTTGAAAGTGTCGGCGTGCAGACGCGTCACATTGCCGGGGACTCGACCTGCACATCGGACCTGTGTTTCGCGGCGGCAGAACGACTGCTCGATCAGCTCGACTGGTCGCGTGATTCCATTGACGCGCTGATTCTCGTCACACAAACGCCCGATTACGTGCTGCCCGCAACGGCGTGTTCACTGCACCACCGGCTGGGACTGGGAACTCAGTGCCTGGCATTCGACATCAATCAGGGCTGTTCGGGTTACGTCTACGGGCTGGCGATGATGAGCCGGTTGCTTGGTGCCGGCAATGTGAAGCGAGCCCTGCTGCTGACCGGCGATACGCTGTCGCGCGTTGTCTCGCCAGTCGATCGATCGGCGGCTCCATTGTTTGGAGATGCCGGCTCCGCAACATGTCTTGAAGTCTGTGACGGGGCGCCTCCCATGTTTTTTGACCTGGGCACGAATGGGGCCGGTGTCGAACACCTGCTGACTCGAGCCGGCGGGTTTCGGACGCAACGATCGCCGGCGACAACTCGCCGCACTGAACGAGAGAACGGCAACATTCGCAGCGACTCCGATCTGTTCATGAACGGCGCCGAAGTCTTCATGTTCACGCTGTCGGCCGTGCCCGGGCTGATCAAGCGAACGTTGCAGGGAGCTGGCTGGGAACGCGACGACGTCGATGCGTTCGTCCTGCATCAAGCCAACGCGTTCATGCTGGGACACCTTCGCAAGCGGCTCAAGCTCACGCCGGAGCAATTCGTTGTTGCGCTGTCCGAATACGGAAACACGGCTTCGGCGTCTATTCCGCTGGCCATGTCAGAGTCGTGGTCGTCAAACAGCCCGACGGGTGCCAAGAAGCTTGTGCTGGGTGGATTTGGAACCGGGTGGTCCTGGGCCGGGGCCGCGCTTGAGTGTGACGGGCTCGTTCTGCCTGAAGTCATCATCGTGCCGGACGAAGCCCCGGTCCTTCGGGCGGAGGCCGCGTGATGTTCAACCCGCTCGATATGGCCGGTCGCTCGATTCTGGTCACCGGCGCTTCATCCGGGATCGGACGAGCCACGTGCGTCGTGCTCAGCCGTCTGGGAGCGCGGCTCATTCTTGTGGCCCGTTCGCAGCAGAACCTGGAAGAAACCCGCTGCCTGCTCGACGGAGACGGCCACATTGTCGAAACCTGCGACCTGCGAGAGACAGACGCGATCCCCAGCTGGTTGAAACGGTTCGGTGCCGAACACGGGCCGCTCGATGGTCTGGTGCACTCGGCAGGAGTCCACGTCACCCTGCCGCTGCAGTTCATGAGTGGCGAACAGCTCAACGACATCATGCGGATCAATTTCACGGCGGCCGTGCAACTGGCCAAAGGATTTCGACAGCGGAAGGTGCATGCATCAGCGTCGAGTGTCGTGTTTGTTTCGTCGGTGATGGGACTGGTCGGACAAGCCGGCGTTTCGGCATATGTCGCAAGTAAGGGCGCACTGATTGCTGTCGCACGATCACTGTCGCTGGAACTCGCGGCCGACGGCATCCGAGTCAATTGCGTCGCGCCGGGGCAGGTCGAATCGAAAATGGCCACGTCACAGGATGCGACTCTGACCGACGAGCAGCGTGCAGCCATCGAAACGATGCACCCGCTCGGAATTGGTCAGCCCGAAGACGTTGCCAACTCCATCGCTTTTCTACTGGCAGATACAGGTCGCTGGATTACTGGAACGACTCTTGTTGTTGACGGCGGATACACGGCTCACTGAATGGGCACTGGAATACACACAACAGAAGCTAACTTCTTGCGTATTCGAGAGACTGGCCAAAGTCTGGCGACTTCGGCTACCCCAGACTTGGAACTACTGAATCCAGCTACGGAATAATCGGAATAGTCTCAGTGAATCGCATACTCATTGTGGGGGCGGGTGACTTCGGTCGCGAGCTGTTCTGCTGGATGACCACGGATCCTCGGCACGGCGTCGAATGGGAGGTCGCTGGCTTCCTGGATGACAACGCGGACGCTCTTGCCTCGCACTCACATTATCCCGTCGGCATCGTCGGCTCGATTTCCAAATACATTCCTCAGGCTGGTGAGCAGTTGGTGATGGCGATCGCGTCGCCGGTAGCCCGATTGAAGATCGCAAATGAACTGGAATCTCGCGGAGCAGAATTCGCCGCGTGGATTCATCCCACTGTGATTGAATCTCGATTCCACTCGATCGGTCGTGGCAGCGTGATTGGCCCGAACAGCGTGATCAGTTGCGACGTGACAATCGGCGACTTTGCCATCATCAATCTCGGAGTCACAGTGGGACACGATGCCGTGATCGGCGAGGGATGCACAATCAACTCGCACTGTGACATTACCGGACATGTGAAAATTGGACGGGGAACTCTCCTAGGCAGCAGCGTGTCAATCATTCCGCATGTGACTGTTGGTGAATTCGCCACAATCGGCGCGGGGAGTACAGTCGTTCGTCGAGTCCGTGATCACTCGACAGTTATGGGCGACACGGCGAAGCGGATTACGTGGGGGGGCAACGAAGCTGCTTAGTATCAGCGGTGTTGTAGAAATAACAGAGTGCTCAATGCCCCTCTCCCTAACCCTCTCCCCACCGGGGAGAGGGGACTTTGGGTGGTCAACCAGATCAAGGAAGAACAATGACAACCGAAACCGCCGACCAGAATCGGCTTCAGACTTGCGTGTTGCAGGCGATCAAAGAACTTAACGAGCAGCTTCCACCCGAACAGCAGATTGAAGAGTCCGCCAGAGCAAAGCTGTTCGGGCATGACGCACCGCTCGACTCGATTGGACTCGTGAATCTGATTGTCACGGTGGAAGAGCAGCTATCCGATGAACTCGATATCGAAGTCACACTGGCTAACGAAAAGGCGATGTCCCGTCGCACAAGTCCGTTTCAGTCGGTCGAGACATTGCTCGATTTTATTGAAGAACTGATTCGGGAGGAGCAGAGTGAGTGACGATCGCGTCATAGTGATCACCGGCACGCGCAAGGGCATTGGCCGGTTCCTTGCAGAGCGGTATCTGTCTGCCGGATGGCAAGTCATTGGCTGCAGTCGAGGCCCATGCGATCTCGATCGAGGTGAATACCACCATTTTCAACTCGACGTCGCCGACGAAGGGGCCGTTACGAAACTGTTTTCTACTGTGCGGAAGCAATTCGGCAGGCTCGACGTGCTGATCAACAACGCGGGTATCGCGTCGATGAATCACGCGATGCTGACGCCCGGCAAGACAGTCGATCGTGTTCTCAGCACGAACGTTACCGGCACGTTTCTGTTCTGTCGCGAAGCGGCCAAGCTGATGCAGAAAAAGAAGCAGGGGCGAATTGTGAACTTCGTCACCGTCGCGGTCCCTTTGAAGCTTGATGGAGAAGCGATTTACGCCGCTTCCAAAGCCGCAGTTGCGACACTGACGGAGATTCTGGCCCGCGAGTTCGCACCATTTGGAATTACAGTCAACGCCGTTGGGCCAACGCCCGTGCGGACGGATCTGATTCGAAACGTCCCTGAAGAGAAGATTCAGGCTCTGTTGCAACGGCAATCAATTCAACGCTTCGGTGAGTTCGCAGACATTGCAAATGTGATCAACTTCTTCGTCAGCCCAGACAGCGATTTTGTGACGGGGCAGATTGTCTATCTGGGTGGCGTTTAGGATCGTTCGATCATTAAGTGTCGCCTTTCGCTCCGCGAAAGTGCGTTCTTTCGCGGAGCGAAAGACGACAATGCGACACTTAATTCAAGGACGATCCTTTAGTTGGCGGGGGAGCACCTACTTCAAGGAAGCAGGACGGCGGACATGTTTATTGATTTCCTGTGTGACCGGTTCAGTCAGTGCGAGGCGTCGGAAGCCATCGTCTGGCGGAATCAGAGCTACAGTTACGCATGGCTGGCCGAGCGAGTTGGCCTGTGGCAGCAGTTTCTGTCCGAACAGAATGTCGAGTCGGGTAGTGTGGTCATCCTGGAAGCCAACTTTTCGCCCAACGCGGTGGCGCTCTTTCTGGCTCTGGCTGAAGCGGGCTGCGTCCTTGTGCCGTTGACGTCGGCCGTGGCTGCGAAACGCGACGAGTTCATCGAGATCGCGGAAGGTGAAGTGTCGATCTCGATCAGCTCTGGTGACGAAGTTGAGCTGACGCGGTTTGACCGAACGGCGACTCATGCGTTGTATGCAGACTTACGTGCGGCGGGACATCCCGGGCTGGTGATCTTCTCGTCCGGATCAACAGGTACATGTAAGGCGGCGGTACATAATGTTGTGCCGCTGCTGGATAAGTTCAGGACTCCGCGACATGCGTTGCGCACGATCTCGTTTCTGCTGTATGACCATATCGGTGGCATCAACACGATGCTCTATACGCTTTCCAATGGAGGCTGCCTGGTCACCGTTCAGGATCGTTCGCCGGATGCGATTCTGGCTGCTATTGAACAACACCGAGTGGAACTGCTGCCGACGTCACCGACGTTTCTCAATCTGACGCTGATCAGCGAGGCCTGGCAACGGCATGATCTGAGCTCGTTGCAGACGATCTCGTACGGCACCGAGCCGATGCCGGAAAGCACACTGAAGCGTTTCAACGAGCTGTTTCCTGGGATCCGGTTGTTGCAGACCTATGGACTGTCCGAGGTGGGGATCCTGCGTTCGAAGTCAAAGAGCAGCGACTCATTATGGGTGCGTCTGGGAGGCGATGGCTTTGAGACGCGCATCGTTGACGGGACGCTGCAGATCAAGGCAGAGTCGGCGATGCTCGGTTACCTGAACCATCCCAGTCCATTCACTACGGACGGCTGGTATGACACGGGCGATCGAGTTGAAGTCGATGGCGAATGGATGCGCATTCTGGGACGTGAGTCTGAGATCATTAATGTCGGCGGCGAGAAGGTGTATCCGGCCGAGGTCGAGAGTGTCCTGCAGGAACTCGACGAGGTGGCTGATGCGACAGTCACTGGCAAGGCAAACCCGATCACAGGCCAGATGGTTTGCGCCAAGGTTCAACCTGTGGGACACGTCGAGAAGAAGCCCTTCGTGGCTCTTCTGAAGAGCCACTGCCGGCAACGTCTGCAGGCGTACAAAGTGCCCGTCAAGATCGAGCTGGTGAGCGACTCACAGCATTCGGCGCGATTCAAGAAGATTCGCCGGACCGCGTGATTGGGCTCCAGCTACGGCGCGAGGGACGAAGGCGGCATCAGCGACTGACCGACACGCATTTGCCTGAATGGTCGTTTCCCAGTCGAAAATGACAGATCTCACCAGACTGGGACGATTTGCTGGTTTTCCAGACAAGTCCACGAATCATGTCGGGAAGATGATCGCCGACAGGCAGGGCCGAGCGTGGCGTGGACCGAGTGACGTGACAACCCGGATGCGTGCACGTCTCGGACGCTTGGTTTGAGTACGCAGCCCGATTTCACGTGGCCCGTCGCCGGCATCGACCGATAACCTTAAACCCTACGCTCCTTGCGCAGTCTCCATTCTCCGCGGCATTGCAGCACGACATCTGCGTTGGTGGGGATAGGAATCGTTCGCTGACCGTCATAGAATCGTTGGTCCTTGAGCGGCGCAGTCATTCAGCTTCCGCCTGACGGCGGGACTCAAGCTGGTCCGAGTCATTTGATTGGTTGATTGCCATGGCGAAGAAATACATCTCTCTCGCGGACGCTTCCGGGATCCTTGGCATCTCCGAGGATCAGCTCAAACAGTTCCGCGCCAAGGGCGACATTCGCGGCTTCGCGGATCGCGGCAACTGGAAGTTCCGGCAGGAAGACGTCGAGGAGTTCGGCCGCTCCAGGCAGGTCGATTCCGGCGCTGATCTGCCTCTGCTGGACGATCCTGGTGGCAATGCACTGTCGGACGATGACGCGATTGCTGAACAGCCGACGATTATCCGTAAGGGTGACGATAACGTCCTTGTCGACTCGTCGCTCGAACTGGAGGATCCGGCGTCTGACAGTGGCGTACGGATGGTGCTGGACGAAAACATTACCGGGCAAACCGATGGCTCCGATGCGGAAATCGCACTGTCGTTCGGTGACTCCGACAAGGAACTGGTGCTGGAAGGTTCCAGCGGCGACCTGAGTGACGAGGGATTAAGTAAGGAGATTCCGCTGTCGTTTGGTGACTCAAGTCACGAATTCGGAATTGAGCTGGGCTCGGACGACTCGGAGAGCATCGAAGTCCCCCTGCTGGGAGACTCGGACAGTGATGTGCGACTGGCAGACTCAGACAGTGATGTACGACTGGCCGACTCGGACAGTGACATCACACTGTCGGATTCAGACAGCGATGTGCAGCTGAGCGATTCAGACAGTGATGTTCAGTTGGCAGACGATGGTTCGACCAGTCCTCAGCTCCATGAAACCGAGGGCATGATTGAGTTGCCGGCGTCGGACAGCGACGTGCGATTGACGCCGGCAGGCGATGGCGACGACGGCAGCGAGATTCTGCTGACCGGTCAGGATTCCGACAGCGACGTCAGGCTGCTGGGTGAGACCGCACCGATGGTGCTCGGGGCCAGCAGTGACAGCGACGTGAGGCTGATCAAGCCAGACTCGGATAGTGACGTGCGATTGCTGGTTTCAGATTCCGATAGTGATGTGCGCCTGCTGGCTGGCGACTCGCCCCAGCCGGGAAGTGACAGTGACGTGTCCGTTGCGGGAACGCAGGACGCGATTCAGCTCCCGGATGAGTACGACGAAGGCGAGAGCATTCTGGATATCGATGACGACAGTGGTCTGGCTCTGGCAGCGGACAGCGGCATCGCACTGTCCTCCGACAGCGGCATCATCCTGGAAACGTCGGCAGACAGTGGTATCTCACTTGATGCCGCAATGGACAGCGGAATTTCGCTCGACGCGGCCGACGACAGCGGCATCGCTCTGGACATCGACACGGACAGCGACATCTCGCTGGCTATGGACGTCGACGATGACGAATCGATGACGCTCGACACCGATAGCGGCATTTCGCTTGACGCGGACAGCGGCCTGACGCTCGATGCCGGCGACAGTGGCATTTCACTTGATGCTGGCGGTGACAGCGGAATCTCGCTCGACGCTGGCGACAGTGGCATTTCACTTGATGCTGGCGGTGACAGTGATATTTCGCTCGACGTGGACGGGCTGGAAGCGACGGCTCCGGCCATGCAGCTTCCGGGGGGCGACAATTCCGATAATTCGACGGCCGATACGTTAATTCAGATGCCTTCGTTCGGTGATGATGATGACGACGACGACGAGAGTGACTTTGAACTTGGCGCGCTTGAGGGCGAAAGCAGTTCAGACACGAGCGTTCTGTTATTCGACGATGAAGACGACGCGGACGACCGAGCGGCCACGCTGATCAAGAAGAGTTCGGACGACGACGAGGAAACCTTCGACCTCGACGCCGAAGAAGGGTTCGACGAGGAATTCGAGGACGACGAAGACGACCTGCTGGGCGAAGACGACGAAATCGAAGACTTCGACGAGGACGATTTCGACGACGAAGAGTTCATGGCGGATGAGGATGATTTCGACGAGAGCTTTTCGACCGGCGAGAGCCAAGCCGAATTCGTCGGGCAGTCCGGAGTGCAGGGTGGGGCCGTCATGGTCGCGGAGCAGGATTGGGGCGGACTGACATTCGCTGCGGTTCTGGTTGCGTCGGTCGCCATGCTCGTTTGCGGCGGAGTCATGTTCGATCTGGTCCGCTACATCTGGCAATCGGGCGATCCCGGTGTTGTGGCGGGGCCGATGATAGACATGGTCGGCATCAAATAGTCAGACCACGGTCGGATGACCTGTTTGTAAAACCAGGCGAGTCGAACGGAGTCGACAGGTTGGACGCAGAAAAGACCGAAGCGGTCGTGATCCGGATGGCGGACTGGAGCAACACCAGTCGGGTGGTCACGTTCTTTACCCGCGATTTCGGCAAAATCGGGACTGTGGCGAAGGGCGGAAAACGCCTGAAAGGGCCATTCGACTCTGCTCTTGACCTGCTTTCCGCGTCTCGAATAGTTTTCCTGCGCAAGTCAAGTCAGGCTCTCGATATTCTCACAGAAGCCGCGTTAATCGATCGTTTTCGGCCCGCTCCAGATTCGATCAGCAGCTTCTATGCGGGATGTTACATCGCCGAACTGCTTGCTGGTCTGACCGAGGACTACGATCCGCATCCAGAGCTGTACGACACGGCCCGCTGGGCTCTGGGACGGTTCGCTGCGGGTGCGGACGTGCCGCTCTCGCTGGCTCGATTTGAGCTGGTTGCGTTGCGGGAAATTGGTCAGCTTCCGATGTTTGATGTGTGTATTCACTGTGCCGAACCGCTCGCGGTTGGGAGCAGTAACGTGTTCCATGTTTCTCAAGGCGGGCTTCTGTGTGCCGCCTGTCAGAAACAGGAGTATTCGACTCAACAGATTCAGGCCGGTACAGCAGCATTGATGGTACGACTGTCCGGCAGCACAGATGAAATGGCAACACGGTTGACCGCCTCAGTGCAGCAGCTTCGAGAAATGCGGCGTTTCCTGACAGCTTCACTTTCCGGAACTCTCGGAAGACAGCCGAAATCGCTGCGGTTTCTTCAGTTTTGAAGGTGCTAAAAGTCGACATAGGCAGAACACCACAACACGTCCCCTCCCTCACTTCTCGACGTCTGCCTCTCCTCTCCCCACTCTTCACATCTACGACAGGCGGGTTCACGGATGACCGCTTCCACAAGTAAATCCCGATTGGGACGGGCTACCCCTGTGCCTCAGTCGGTGTTGGTATTGTGCTCGCTGAGTGCCCTGCTTACCGGTTGCGAAACACTGCAACTCAGCTCATTCCTGCCGCCGCCGCCCAGTGAATGGGCGAAGAGCATAGATGGGTCTCGTCTGGCCGGGGCACGCGCCGGCATTGGTGACGTAATCGGTCCGCTGCAACGAACCGCACTCGCACAAAGCCGGGATCTGGATAGCGAAGCCGCTCGCGAAATTCTGCAGGACGCTCAACGCCTGTACGAAAACAGCGACTATGCAGGAGCAGAAACGGCTTTCAAGAAAATCGCTGACGGCCGCGATCCACGCAGATTCAAACTTTTCGCGCGTACGAAGAGTGACGAAACACGCCTTGAGTACGACCCGATCCGTGAGGAAGCCGTCTTCTACGTCGCGGAATGCCAGTACATGCAAAGTGAGTTTCCGAAGGCGGATGACACCTACAAGTCTCTGATCAAAGACTACCCGTCGAGCCGCTATCTCGATGAGTCAAGTCGGCGTCTGTTCGAGATCGCGAAGGTCTGGTTGGGCGTCGATGACTTTGTCACCAGCGATGAGATTCGCACAGTGAGTCTCGAAGAGGACAACGGCAGCATCCCGTTGTCCAACCAGGAACCTCCGAAGCGACGGTTTCTACCAAACTTCACTGACAAGTCCCGACCGACCTTTGATGCAGCCGGACAGGCACTGTCTTCGCTGCGTGCAATCTGGATCAATGATCCATCCGGCCCGCTGGCCGACGACGCCATCATGCTGGCCGCGACGCATAACCTCAGACGCCAGAACTATCGCGAGGCGGCGCGATTGATGAAGCTGATTCGCGAACAGTTCCCCAAGAGCCCGCATTTGCAAAACGCGTTTGTCATTGGCTCGCACGTTGAACTGATGTCCTACCAGGGCTCCAGGTACGACGAGCAGCGACTGGAACAGGCGTTGGAACTGAAAGAGAATGCCTTGCGACTGTTCCCCGATGCCCCGGAAGCGGACCGCATGCGTCGCGAGCTGAAGGAACTGTATAACGCTCGCGCCGAACGCGAATGGGAACTCGCGCTGTTCTACGAAAAGAAGAATAAGCCACAGGCGGTGGCCGTCTATTGCCGTGAACTGCTGCGACAGTTTCCAGATTCCAAATACGCGCCAGCGGCGCGTCAGAAACTTTCGGAACTTCAGGGAGAGGAATTCGAATTCGACGCAACTCAGCAGGAACCGGACGCGCCGATTCAGCCCTTCCAGAGTGTTCCGAACGTACCCGATGGACCGGTATTCGAATCCGGTGGCCCGATCTACGACGACAGTCCACAAGGCTGACACGAAGGCAACTGGTGCACGACGAACAGAATCACGAACGACGCTGCCACGTCTCGCCTGGAGTCCTTGCGCTGGTATTGGTCGCGCTATCCGGCTGCGGATATATGATCGGCCCGGGTGGCGATCCACAAATCACGACTGTCGAAGTTCCCGTGTTCGGAAACGAGACCTTTCGCCGTGGGATCGAGCTGCAACTGACAGAGTCGGTGCAGAAGGAAATCCAGAAACGGTCGTTTGTCCGCATCGCAAAGGGCGCCGAGGCACAGACGCGACTGACGGGAACGATCAAACAGATCCGAAAAACTCCGATTGGTCGGACTGCGTTTTCTGACTCTCGAGAGCTGGAACTCTCGATACTGGTTGAGGTCACCTGGGAGAACCTGAGTACGGGCGAAGTCATCAGCGAGTACTCGGTACCACTCGATCGTGCTACGACGTCGCTGTTCACAAGTTCGAACTTCGCGCCGGAAGTCGGCCACTCGCTTGCCACGGCTGTGCATGCCAATGTTCAGCAGGCGGCGACGCAGATCGTCGACATGATGGACGCGCCCTGGTGACCTGACAGTCAGTGTTGATCAGAGTTCCGCACGGGCAGTCGAGCGTGAACCAGACGCTGCTCAAACGGCGTGAATTTGAGCCCCTTGTACAGAGCGATTGCCGGGTCATTTCGCTCGTCCACTGCGAGGACGACTTCGGGTGATCTGGCCTGCTGTGCACGACGCAGGCCCTCCAGTAACAGCAACCGGCCAAGGCCGCGGCCACGCATTTCGGGAACCAGACCAAGGTACACAACTTCCCAGACCTGGTCGTCCGGATGTTCCGTCAGCAGCAGCAGACCCGCATCGACGTCACCATGGGCCAGCAGCAACCAGCGGGACGGGTCGAAGACTCCGGACCGCCGGTGCCCCAGCAATGACTGTTCTCCATTCCGGCAGCCATTCAGTTCCGGACAATCGAGTGTTCCCACGTATGTCCGCTCAATCGTACGGGCGAATCGTCCCCGTTCGGATTCAGAATCGAGCGAGATCAATTTGCAGTCGGGAGGCAGCCCCGTCGACGGAACGGGGATGTCCAGCGAACGATGCAGGAACAACAGGCTGGTCAGTTGCGGGAACCCATTGTCCGTTAATTCGAGGGACGTTTCCTCTTCGGTTGATTCCAGCAGACTCTGCGCGATCCATGCTCCCGACTCGTCGACAGCACGGACCGCTGCCGCATAAAGCTCGCGGCGCATGCGAGTCGCGTCATAGGGTGAAATTCGGAAATCGGTTTCAGCCGGCCAGACGTAGATGGTCCCATCGTCCTGGGCAACAAGCAGCAGCACTCCCACCACGCGACCGGCATCAAGAATCACTCGACTTTCGTCGATGCTCAGGTCGCCGCATCTATGCGATTCGAGCAACTCCTCGACCTGCGCCAGTCGTTCGTCGGACGGCAGTCCCTGGAACTGCAGCGACACCGCCTCGGAAAGTGTCGCACCAGCTCGAACGACATCGATCATTGTGGCAGCCGGCAACAGTTCGGGCTGCATGGGCCGGTGGCAGGAGGCGGACAGTCAGAAGCCAGAGGCAGCGATGAACCTCTCACGATCGGCGCTGCCGGCGCACTGATGAGTCGATCGACATGGCATTGCCCGCACACAGGACAGGCAGGAGATTCGCTACCTCGGATCAGCAGCTCAAACTCAACGTCGCACCCTTCACAGTGGTATTCAAACAGCGGCATCGCTCGTCCCTTTCACGTCACGAGGCGTGACGACTGGAAATCTATGATGGGCGTCTGGCTGCTGTATGCACATCTCTTCCTGCCACCCGGCTAATGAGCAGTTGTCCGCGCTGAACTCAGGCGAACAGACAGGCCACAATTATAGCGATGCAGGATCGGACGACTGCAATCCACTGGCCAATGCTCAATAGCCGGAGACTCCGCGAACGCGGCGCGTCGGCAAAGGACGATGATTCGCCGCGTTTTCGCGCTGAACAGGCTCCAGAACTCGCCAGGACTGATCGGCGTAGACCGGAACATACTCACCCTTGAGCAACATCGCGGGAGAAGAAACCGGCTCGTCATAAACAGTGCTCACGGGAATGGCCATCGCCCCTGTCGCAGGCCACGAGAAGCGGGCCAGTTCTGGCAACACAGCGACGAATAACACACACGCAGCAGCCACGATCAGACCAATCGATGAGACTCGCCGACGGGGACCTTGCGCAGTTTCCATAATCTCCACGCTGGCACGAACGTCCGGCCAAATGCTCTCACGGTCACGACAAACCGGGTTGCCGTTACACGCAACCAGGACGTCCACGCTTGCGAGCAGCTCCTGATGATGCGCTTCGCAATCGGCGCAGCCTCGAAGATGAGCCGTTAACTCGGCAGCTTCCGTCTGATTCAGATCATCACCGACCAGCAGCGCGGTTTGCCTACGGGCAGTCCTACAGTTCATTGGCTTCAACCTTAGGCTCACTGATTACGGCGGCATCCTGATTCTGTCGGGCTGCCCACAGCTTTTGAAACTTTGACCGAGCTTCGGCCAGTCGCCACCGGATGGTGGCTTCCTTGCGGTCCAGAATAGCCGCGATTTCTGACGTGGAGAAATTCTCCAGGTCCCGGAGTACGAGCACTGTGCGGTATTTCTCCGGAACTTTTTTCAGGACGGCCCGGACTTCCTGACTCAGGTCCAGGTCAGTCCGTGGGTCGGGCACCGCCGGTTCGAGTGAACGCGATTCTTCTTCTCTACGTTGGCTGAACTGAGTCCATCGAATCCGTCTTTGAGTTTTCCTCAGATGATCCAAAGTCAGATTGACTCCAATCTGAAACAGCCACGGACCAAATCGGCGGGATGGATCGAACAGCTCAAGCCGACGGTAAACGCGCAGAAAGACATCCTGGGCGAGATCCTCAATCGTGTCCTGATCCACAATGAACCGAGAAATGACACGCACCAGGCGGCCTTCGTACCGATGCACGAGTTCGCCGAACGCGTCCTGATTGCCATCTCGGGCAAGTTCGACGAGCCGGGAGTCGCTGAACCCCTGGAAATCGCGCTCGTCGGGAGCAGGATCAACAGACGCGACCCGATTCGCTTTGCTGGCTGCGATTGTTGTTGTGGTTGACATAATTCCGCATCCCTGATTCTGAGCAGTGCGGGTGCTACGTCCGGATGTTTCCAACTGTTGGAAACTTCTCGCGATTCCTGCAGCGCCTGCCGCGTGCACCTGAAACCCGACTGCTGCCGCGATGGCAGCAGATACCGGCTCGGTTAACGAGACGCAACAACCGGACCATTGACACTCGCGTTCCTGAGTCCAATGTTCCATTTCGTTAACGCGAACCGACCGCAAGCTCCGCCACCAATGCCGCTCAGCCGTCAGCACGCGATCACAACCTGTTTGCACCGAGTATGTTATAGCTCCGCCACAAACTGTACCGGTAGGTTCGCTCTTTTTGGGTGTTTCCGTATTTTTCTCCCGAACCCGCCGCATCTGGCTTGCCATGGCGTACGTCAGACGTTGAAAGAACTGCAATGCCCCCATCTTTGGTATTGAGGCAATGCAACTCGCAACGAATCGGCGACGGCCTGCACCGACGAGTCCGGTGAACTGGCTAAGCATCGGACTGCGATGCTAACTGCGGCGCCCTCTGAACTTGTCGGAATCAGTCCCTCGAAAACGATTGCGTGCGTGTTCAGCAGGAGTTCGAGGCCGCAGGCGTGCCTGGGTCTGGCGACACGCTCACACAATTGCGACCGGATTCTTTCGACTGATACAGCATTCCGTCTGCTCGTCCGATCAGAGCCTGCGGTGAATCATCTGGACCGTCGCAGAACGCGGCACCGATGCTGATTGTGACCGGCGCTCGAACAGCATTCTGCTCGAGTTCAAGTGACTCCACCGACGAGCGAATTCGCTCCGCCACAATCTCGGCACTGCCCGTTGTCGCATCGGTCAGCAGTACAATGAATTCTTCGCCTCCGAAGCGAGCAACGACGTCTGACTCCCGCGAAGCAGTTTCAATACATTGAGCCACTTTCGACAGCACAAGATCACCGAACTGGTGCCCGTGCGTATCATTCAGACGCTTGAAGTGATCGATGTCCAGGAACAGCAATCCAACAGGTTGTCCCGAGCGTTTGACTCTCGAAAACTCCTTCCCAAGCAGTTCCTCGAAAAACCGACGATTGTAGAGTCCGGTCAGCGGATCGCGGATTGATTTTTCTCGTAATTCGTAGTTCTGCTGCTCCAGCTCGCGCCGCTTGTCCTCAGTTTCACTATGTGCCTGTTGTGTTCTGAGGGAGATCATGACGAGCTGATCGTTCGCCTCCGCCAGTAAGTCGGCTGGGCACGCAATACCATCCGGGTTGATTTCAAACAGCCCACAGGTGGTGTCGAGTCGATCTTTCGTCTCGTCCAGAAATGTCTGGACTCCTGCTTCCGACAAGCCGTAGAAACGACTGGCGACAGCATTCAGCCGTCGCAGCGCTTCGCCCTTACTGGTAGTGCAGAAGTACTCGCCGGCAGCCGAAGCAATCATCGCGACCTCGACGTCACTCGTCACATCCGGCGATGTCGTCTCACACGCGTGATGGACGCGGACACCCCTGATGAGCGATTCGGGCAGTCCCCATCGAGACAACAGCTCGGCACCAACGTGTGCGTGAGTGAATCCAAACAACTGTTGTTCTACGTCAGGCACATCGCGCAGCTCGTCTTGTGACGCCTCACACGCTTCCACGTAATCTGAGGGCGCGGCCTTCAGCATGGCCAGCTTGCCGATATCGAGCATCAAACCAATCATGAATCGTTCGGCTCTCTGGTCGCGACTGGCCGACGCGTCAATGCGCTCCGCGATGACCGCCTGGATGACAGACTGCTTCCAATAGGAGTCATAATGCTCCTTCAGCGATCCGCTGGCGAATGAATCATTTGTGAGCGAGAAACCCATGGTTAATGCTGTGACAGTGGTGATACCCAGCATCGAGACAGCACGCTCCAGGGTCGCTATTTCACTGCGTGCCCCAACAAGTGGAGAATTTGCTGCCTTGAGGAGTTTTCCACAAAGCGCGGGATCCGTCCGCAGTACCTTCAGATAGTCCTCGACCTCAGAGTTCGCTTCCTTCGAAAGAGCCAGAAGCTGCAGAGCAGTCGATGGAGGGCTCGGAAGACTCGGAGATGACAGAACAGAATCAAGGTTCATTGCTGCACCAATACAGTATTTAGAGTGACCCAGTCAGCCCACGATCAGGTCCGCCACGCGATCTCCGCAGATCTGGCACGGCGAGATAACTTCATCGACCTGAGCTTTTCGCATTCGATTGGAGATCGTGAAGTCATTGGATCTGGCGATGACTCGGATGTCAGGTCCCATGTCTTTACACGTGATTGAAATCAACAGGTTGTCGACTTCGGAATCGGTTGCAGCAACAACATGGTGTGCATTCAGGATATTGGCCTGCGAAAGTATCAGTTCGTCTGTGGGATTTCCCTCAACAGTGTGTAGTTTGCGGAATCTTCGTTTCAATTCACCAAGACGCGCAACGTCGACATCGACCAGGACGACCGAAATTCGCGCTCGTATCAGTCGCTCAATAATTGCCTCCGCCATCAGGCCCGCACCGCATACCACTGTGTGTTCTTTCAACTCGTTAATCATCTTTCGCATCCTTTTACGCTGAAGACTTCCACCAAGATCTTTTTCGACGACAAAACTGGTTAGCGCCGCGCTCCACCAGGTCATGCTGACGAGGCTCAGGAATATCAATCCGGAGGTAAACGACCGACCGGATTCGCTAAGGGCCTGTGTTTCACCATATCCAACGGTCGACAGTGTGATGACGGTCATAAAGAACCCGTCACTGACACTCCAGTCTTCGATCCAGACGTAACCGAACGTGCCAAGCAATATCAGCGTGGCGACAAACAGGCCGACGGAGCACAGGCGTCGCACAACGGGGTCGTTCATTGGTCTCCTCGCCTCTTGAGTCAGGGTCACGAAGCGGAGAGACAGCAAACAGTACGCAGGTCGTTGTACATCTCTTCGACTTCGCTTTGCACTACTGCAACGACGTCGTGCGAGATCTTCAGGTCGGTCGCGACTCCAGCCTCGGCTGGTTCAACTGGATCGTTCCCATCTCCCGTGGTATTCCAGCAGGCTACCAACTGGTTCGAGAACCGGATCAGCTCCGACAGCTCAATGTCGTCCGGTGCTTCCTGTGGGTTGTGGTGGTAACCAATCATTCCGGCGACAGAGTATGGCAGGCCCCATTCGTCGGCGCACAGCATGCCGAGTTCCTGATGGTCTCGACCGAACGCGGCATTCTCTACGTCTGTCAGATTCTGATAGTCAGCGATCTGGTCGTAGTCCTTTGTAATGGCAAGGTACTCGTCCGCCGCCAGATCGATCATGACCAGCTTTCCGACGTCATGCAGGATTCCGCCCAGGAAGGCCTCGTCCGGCGGAAGATCGATTCGTTTCGCAAGCTGCTGGGCAGTGACAGCGCAGGCAAGAGAGTGATACCAGAGCTGCTCGCGCTGCTGCTGACCTTCGTTCCCCTGAGAGAAGACATCGGTGGCACCAAGTGTGACTGTGATGTCGTGGAGTTTGCGATACCCCAGAACCACAACAGCCTGCTGAATGGACCGAATGCGACCTGACATCCCGTAAAGTGTGCTGTTCGCGACCTGCATCAGTTTCACGGCGAAACCGGGATCCGTTTCGATGACTGAAACCAGCTCGCGGACGTCCGACGCCGGATCGCCGGAGATCTTCATCAGGCGCATCGCCGAAACGGGGAACGGTCGGATTGGTGGGATTGTGTCCCATCGGTCGGCGACAGTTTCACTGGACATCGATGAAGTCATGGCAAGGTCTTACTGTTAGTTCCCGGATGTGTTGTACCAGGAGCGCAAGAGGGGCGTGGCGTGCTCCGGGAGCCCGGCCTTTCGTTATCGAGACCGCCGACTTCGACTTGTGCGAGTTCTGCCGCACGTCTGTTAATTGACGGGGACTGTGTGCGACCGTGCCGGTTGCACAAATTGAAACGCGACAGCCTCGTGAGGCATTGAACTCAAATTGCCGCTGCCGGCCGGAGAATCAGAATAACCGTCAAGGTCGCGTGACTGTCCGGACGAATCTCCGATGGCGAATGCGCATCCGCCGCGTTTGTACGGGAGGGCAACGTGCCAACATCCGAAGTCATTCAGATCGCTCGCGAACTGATCCTCACTGCGCTACTCCTCACGATGCCGGTGATCCTCGTCAGCCTTGTTGTGGGTCTGGCAATCAGTCTGTTTCAGACTGTCACGAGCATTCAGGAGCAGACCCTCAGCTTTGCGCCGCGAATCGTGGCAGCCGCCATCGTGATCGTTATGGCTCTTCCGTGGAGCCTGAATCTATTGACAGGTTTTACGTGGCGGATGATGTGGCGAATGGCTGAGGTGGGGCAGTGATTGAGGTCCTGGCACTTTCGTTCGCACTGACGCTGGCCCGTGCTGGAACGTTTGTCTTCTTTCTGCCCGTTGTTGGCGGAAGAAGCTCGCCGAATACCGTGAAGATCGGTCTCACGTTTGCCCTCGCCGTGTTCTGGTTCACTGTCTGGGGCACACAGCCGTCAGCCGAATTCATTCAGCTTGCCGCGGGAAGAAACTGGTTAGCCTGCACGATCGCAATGGGTCGCGAAGCGCTTCTGGGAGCGATACTGGGGTTTGTCTTCAGCATGCTCATGGTTCCTTCTCGAATCGCAGGCGCGTACGTCGCGCAGGAGATGGGGCTTACGATTGCGACAATCTCTGATCCAGTGACGCGTCAACCAGCCAGCGTGCTCACCCATCTATTCGAAGCGCTGGCCGTACTCGTGTTCTTTGGACTCGATGTACATCACATGCTACTTCTGGCGATGCACGCTTCGTTCAAACTCTGGGCGGTTGGTGCTGTGGTCCCTGACGCCGCACTGCTGCTGGCGACTTCCGGTGTTGGTGAAGCCCATCATTGGGGGCTCATGATCGCTGCACCGATCGGGATCAGCATGTTTCTCACAACGGTTGTGCTGTTACTCCTCAATCGAGCCTCTCCGCAGATCAACCTGTTCTCAGTCGGCATCGTTGTTCGACTCGGGGCCGGAATCGCCGCGCTGCTGCTTTTCCTGCCAACGATGGTGGCTTCGCTGCATCGATTCTTCGCAAGAACGACAGGTTCGATCGAGGCGCTGTTTCAGTTGTGAATCGAAGCGGAGCCAGTCTCACTCCACAGTCATGAGGCCGCCACGTGGCTGCTGACACTACTCACGACAAGACAGAGCAGGCGACCCCGCGACGGCGCGAGGAGTCGCGGACCAAAGGGCAGATTCCGGTCAGTGCCGAACTCAACAGCGGCTTCCATCTACTTGTCGCGTCCACGTTGCTGTGGTTGACAGGAGGCCATATCGGGCGTGCGATTCTCTCAATGCTCCGCGAATGGCTGCCAGCAATAGCCAATACAGACGGTTCCACCGGGCAGTTACGCCAATGGGCGTCGCTGCTGGCAGTCGACATTTTCACGGTCTGCGGTGTCGTGATTGGAGCATTATTTGCCAGCGGTGTTCTGGTAGGCCTCCTGCAGACTGGATTCAACGTCTCGCTGGAGTCAATTCGTCTCGACTGGTCGAAGATCGACCCGATCGCTGGC
The DNA here is from genome assembly GCA_963579025.1 of Planctomycetota bacterium. Taxonomy (GTDB): domain Bacteria; phylum Planctomycetota; class Planctomycetia; order Planctomycetales; family Planctomycetaceae; genus CAUZFZ01. Next base: position 31,727 of record CAUZFZ010000031.1, read on the forward strand.
TTTGGACGACTCTTCTCGTTGCGGTCAGTCATGAAAGGCACGGCAGCAGTCTTGAAGCTGTCAACCGCGGCGGGCATCGTGAGTTGGATTCTCGTTTCACGCTTCGACTCGATTGCCTCGTCGAGTCTCCTGACGTTGGGCGGGACGCTGGCACTGGGATGGAGTATTGGAGTGCATCTGATGCTGGCCGTGGCAGCGGCTCTGGTTGTAATCGGCGGATTTGACTACCTGTTTCAGCGCTGGAAGCACGATCAGGACATGATGATGTCGAAGCAGGAGATCAAAGATGAAAACAAACAGATGGAGGGTGACCCGCACCTTAAGGCAAGGATTCGCAAGCTCCAGCGTGAGACCGCGCAGCGCAAAATGATGCACGACGTCCCGGGCGCGACGGTCGTTATCACAAACCCGACACACCTATCGATTGCTTTGAAGTACGACGGTGAGACGATGGATGCTCCACGTGTCGTGGCCAAGGGAGCCGGCGCCGTTGCACTACGGATGCGAACAATCGCAGAAGAAAACGGAGTGCCAATCGTCGAGAAACAACCGCTCGCCCGCGCACTGTTCGCGATGGCCGAAATCGGTGATGATATCCCGAATGAGCTTTTCCAGGCGGTCGCCGAGATCCTGATCTACGTCTACAGTCTGAAGAAGGCAGCCTGATCTGAAAGGCATTGCTCGCACGTGAGGGAAATCACTGAGGCAATTATTTCCGCACTGCGAAAACTCTTCCGCAGTCGAGACGAACGGGTTGCAGCCTGCTCACGGGGAGGGCTATTCCCCACGATGCGGAAGTCACATGGCAGTATCGGTTTGACGTCTCACCGCATGTGATTCGCATGGATTGCCGGTCTCTGGCACACAATGTGATTAGTCAGTCTCCCATTGTGCGCCGCAAGGCGAAAACCTCACGAGGGAGCGTGATGTTACCAGGACTCTACAGCGCGGCGACCGGACTTGAAGTTGCTTCACGCAACCAGGAGGCCATTGCCCATAACCTTGCCCATGTCAGTGTGCCCGGGTTCCGTCGATCCGTGGTGTCGTTCGAAACGTTTTCGAACTCGATGAATAAAGAAGAGCTTGGGCTCCTCACGTCAAACGCAGGAGCAGTGAGCGATACCAGCCACACGGATTTTACGCCTGGGAGCTACCAGCAGACCGGACGCAAGCTGGACGTCGCCATTCAGGGTGACGGCTTCTTCGCGATCGAAGGTCCCAGCGGGCCCCTCTATACCAGAACGGGAAACTTTCACCTCAGTCCGACCGGCGAACTTATCAATCACGATGGGTATTCCGTGCTCGGAACAAACGGACCAATTCAGTTTCCGCCAGATGTGGCGCTTCAGGAAATCGAAATCTCGAACAATGGCCAGGTTCGATTTCGACGTAACCAGGTCGGGCAGATTGAACTGACGGCGTTTGAAGACAACCAGCAACTCAAACCATTCGGCACGACTCTGTTTCAGGCAACTCCCGACGCGGTGCCCTCTGGTGTTCCCGTCGAGATTTCTCAGGGAGTTCGTGAGCTTTCCAATGTCTCACCAATGCACGAACTGGTGCAGATGATTGTCGGCATGCGGTTCTACGAAATGTCGAACAAGGCAATGACGACGATCGCTGCGGCGATTCAACAGAACACCGATCCACGGCAGGGAGGCTGATATGTTTCGGGCACTTTACACTAGCGCGACCGGCATGGAAGCGCAGAAGCTTATTGTCGATGTCACGGCGAACAACCTGGCCAACGTCAACACCAATGGTTTCAAGCGAAGTCACGTCGACTTCGCCGATCTGCTGTACGTCACGCAGAACCAGGCAGGCAGCGAGATCGTTGCCGGACAACAGTCACCCACCGGGCTGCAGGTCGGAAGTGGTGTCCGAGCCGTGGGAACAAGCAAGCTGTTTCGACCGGGCACGTTTGAGCAGACCGGGAACACTTTCGACGTTGCTATTGAGGGGGACGGGTTTATTCGCGTTGACGCGGGCGGCGATGAACTCGTCTTCACACGCGACGGCGCACTGCGACTTAACTCGACAGGTAATCTCGTGACCGGCGACGGGTATCCCATCGATCCCGGCGTGACAATTCCACGACAGATCATTCCATCAAGTATATCCATTGGTGTCGACGGCACGGTCACCGGGGCTAACGCCGGATCGCCGGGTGTGTCCGAAGAACTCGGCCGGATCTTCTTGTCGTCGTTTCCGAACCCAGCCGGTTTGAGCAATGAGGGCAGCAACCTTTACGCAAGAACCGGCGCGTCGGGAGACGAGTTTCAGGGCCAACCCGGAGAAAACGGCCTTGGGGCTCTGCGTCAGAAATTTCTGGAGAAGTCGAACGTCGAGGTGGTGACGGAACTCGTTTCACTGATCAACGCTCAGCGGGCGTATGAAGTGAACTCAAGAGCCATCCGTGCCGCCGACGAAATGTTGTCTGTTTCCCGAGAACTGGTGAGATAGCCACATGCATCCAATCACCGTGCTCCTGAGCACTCTGTCGCTCGCCGCCGTTACGACGGCCGCCGAGCCAGTCACGATTACCCTCCGCGCGTCGGCCGAAGTTGCGGAATCGATCGTCGAGATCGGACACGTTGCGGATCTTTCAGGTGGAACTGCGTCGTTGCGAAACGAGATCGCCAGACTCGACTTGACCGATATCAATGTTGGAGGCGAGGAGTCTATCAAGCGACGGCACGTCGAAGTGCGGCTGTTGCTGTCGGACGTCGAACGCGCTCAATATCGAGTCGTCGGAACGAACACCGTCCGTGTTCACCATGAAGAAGCAGCGGTCGATCTGGCAGGCGATGCCAGCATTACGACACCAATCCAACTTGCTTATGCAGCACGCGCACAGATGCCCGTCGAGCAGTTCATCGTCCGGTTGACTCAGCCGGTCAGAGACCTCGGTGAGAATTCCAGTCAATTCACGGTAAGGCCATTCATGCCGACGGTGCCTCGGCTTGGCGACGTCCGTCTGCGCGTGGGGCTCTATCTGAATAATCGGCTCGTCAAAACGATTCCGGTGTCTGCAAACATCCAGCAACTGCGGCCAGTCGTGACCGCCGCGGCGGAAATCAAGCCTGGAGAGATCATCCTCGCTTCGCACATACAGGTCACTCATCAGCCGCAGTCCTCAGCGACTTCCGTCGTTTCCGCAGAGCAACTGATTGGCAGGACCGCCCGACGACGGCTTGAACAAGGACAGCGTGTGGACGTCCGAGACGTCTCAAGCACGACTCAAGCGAAGCCAGATCCGTACCTGATCAAGACGCGGGCGGTCATTCGGATTGTCGCTCGCAAAGGCACACTGACTATCTCTGCCGATGCGGGGGGAGTAGCACTTCGGAACGGACGGCTGGGAGATTTCATTCCTGTCAGGAACTTGCGTTCCGGGAGAGAAATCACAGGCGAAGTCATCAGCAGCACCGAGGTGCAGGTCAGCTTTTAACTCGGAGCCGTCGCAGGGACGCGACATGTTTCGGGTGACACGGATTTAACTATGACACGATTGCTATTTCTATGTGGATTGTCGGCGATGCTGACGGCAACGTCGGTTTGCGCGCAGGCGCCAGCTCTACTGCCAAGCGTCCCACCTGGTGTGGCACCTGCCGTGCCGCGACATTCACTGATCCAGCCTCTTCCAACGCTGATACGGCCTTATCCAGAGATTCAGGAAACCCCTGTGGCGCCGCCACCACCCGCTGCTCCATCTGCAGCAACCGAGCCACAGCGAATGCCGATAACAGAAGCGGCACCAGTTGGACGCAGCGGCGGCTTGTCTATGTCGCGATTGCCTGCTCGCCTTCGACCCCGCTTTCGACGGACCACTTCTCTGTGGGATCGCCGAAAACCATCAAAGACATTTCTGTTCTACGACACGCAGGCACGACAAGTCGGCGATCTTCTGACCCTGCTGATCTCAGAAGCGACTGATGTTGAAAACTCAGAATCACGAGCACTCAATAAAGAAGCTGAAGACAGCGGGCTGCTGAATCTAACAACGGGAACGGGAGGCGACCTCGCCGCGTCCGCGGCCAATGTGGAAGGTGAAGGACGCGGTTCATCGAATCGAAAGTTTGACGGCAGCACTTCATTCTCCAGTGATAGACAGTTTACGGATCGAGTCACAATTACGGTCATGGACGTCATGCCGAATGGAAATCTTGTCGTTGCCGGAGCGAGACACATTACAGTCGCCGGCGACCGCCGCGTGCTCCACGTTTCGGGCATCGTCAGACCGATCGACATTGCGGCGGACAACTCGATCACTTCACGCCTGGTCGCCGGTCTGGAAGTGAAGTACGAGGGCGACGGTGTTGAATCCAATTTCACAAAACAAGGCTGGCTCTCACGGTTGTCTAACAAACTCTGGCCTTTTTGACGGACTCAAAGTGATGAACTCCATTCGAACTCTTATCTGCGTACTTGCGGGCGTGCTGGCACTGTCCAACTCGTCGGCTGCAGGTGCAGTCCGCATCAAAGACATCACCACGATCCTGGGAGCGCGCTCAAACAAGCTGACTGGTTTCGGTCTGGTGGTAGGTTTGAACGGAACGGGTGGGAAGAGCCCGATTACTCGTCAGTTTGCACAAAACATGCTTCAGAAGTTCGGCAACCGGGCGAACGGCGACGAGCGGTTGACAGTCAAAGACGACGCGAAACAGAAAACGGACAACGTCTCCGTAGTGATTGTGACCGCGGAGCTTCCGGCTTTCGCGAAACGCGGAACACAAATCGATGTGAAGGTATCGGCCTTCGACGATGCGAAGAGTCTTCAGGGCGGTGAGTTGTTGCCGACGCCTTTGTTCGGATTGGATAACGAGGTTTACGTGATGGCGGCGGGTGGAGTCTTGACAGGCGGGTTCTCTTTTGGCGGAGAGGCCACGAACGTCACTAAAAATCACCCGACTGTCGGCCGCGTCTCCAACGGCGGGCATGTCGAGGAAGAGATTGAGACGCCGATCGGTGTCGACGGACGTATTGGCTTTGTCCTTCAACGAGGCGACTACGAAACCGCAAGCCGGATCGCCATGGCGATTCGATTGAAGGGCCAGGCAGACGCTTACGTCGTCGACGCGACGACAATTGAAATTGTGTTGACGCCGGATCAGCAGGTTGATCTGGCCGGAACGATCGGTCGCCTTGGAAATATCACAGTCGTCCCGGACAGCAAGGCCCGAGTCGTGATTAACGAACGCACCGGAACCATCGTCATCGGTGAGAACGTCCGACTGGCGAAGGTTGCGATCACGCACGCGAACCTGACCGTAATCACTACGGAAACGCCCGAAGTGTCGCAGCCAGCACCATTTTCTCAGGGAGAAACGGTGACGGTCCCGCGAACACAGACAGATGTCTTCGAGGACAGCGCGCCTGTCAGTGTCTTCGAAGGGTCCACGACCGTGAGTGACGTCGCCGCTGCACTGAACGCATTGGGTGTCGCGCCGCGCGACCTCAGTTCGATATTCCAGCTATTGAAAGAGTCAGGAGCTCTGCACGCGGAGCTTGAATTCAAATAGGAGAGACAGCATGGATGCTGTGAGTTCATCGTCGTACGGAAGCCCGGTCTTACTTGCCGAGCAAATGAAACGATCAAATGGTGCGTCGAGCGAAAAGGTCGCCGCAGACTTTGAAGGACTGTTTGTTTCGCAGCTTCTGAAGGAGATGCGCAGCACCCTCGAAGATGGACTCTTCGCCGGAGAGGGTTCGGATGCGTACGGCGGTCTGTTTGACATGTATCTCAGCCAGCACATTTCGCAGACAGGCGGGCTGGGAATCAAAGATGCGATCCTGAGCTCGATCGAATCCTCACAGTACACGGGAGTGGTTGAAAGACCATGACAACTGCTGCTTCTTCATCACAGAATGATAGCCCGGCAACGCTGGCGCTGGCGTGCATTGCTCACCTTCAACAGGAGGAGGCCATGCTGACGTCCACGCTGGAGATGCTGAGAAATATCCGCGCGGCACTGGTCACTCGCGACCAGACGGCGCTTGTCGAGGCGCTCGATTCACAACAGCGATCCGAACAGTCGGCTGGCGAATTGCATGCGGCTCGCGAGCTGGTGCGACAGCGAATCAGTAACAGTCTTGGCGTTGCTCCGGCGGACGCGACTCTCCAACGGCTGTCCGTCCAAGTCAGCGGTGATCTGCGAGTCCGGCTTGCGAACGGTCGTCGCAGGCTGGCCGATTTGACTGTCGAAATTGACTCCATCAACCGGTGCAACGCAGTACTTGTTCAACAGTCGATGGGACTTCTTAATCAGGTGTTGTTCTGCCTGACCGGGCAGGACGCATCCAGTCAGCGGTACGGAGCTTCCGGGCACATGGCATCCGGCGGAGCCGGCTCCGTGATCCAGTGTGAGTGCTAAGTTATGAGTGCTCTTCAAGCAGGCCTGACGGCCATTCGCGCGAACCAGGCGGCGATCAACACGATTGCCCAGAACATCGCGAATGCCAACACGCCGGGTTACCACCGGCAGACGGTCGACCTGCGCGCACGTCAGCCGCTGGATTCCGGAGACGGGCTACTTATTGGTGATGGCGTCGATGTCGTCGGTCTGCGGCAGATTCGTAATCAGGCGCTGGAAACGGCTGTCTCAAGGAACACGTCCTCGCAGGCGGCCAACGCGACCGAGTTGGGAATCGTGCGGAGTATCGAGACTCTGGTGACGCCAGTAGATGGTTCGCTCTCCGACAGAGTGCAGGAGTTCTTCAACAGTGTCGAGCGCCTCAGTTCGTCTCCGGGTGACTTCAACCTGCGGCAGGAACTGGTTGGCCACGCGGTCAACCTCAGCAACGAATTGAATTCAGTGGCCACGTCGCTTGACCGACTGGCGGCGGAGGCAACGACTGAGATCGATGCGACGGCGGCCGAAATCAATGACCTGACCACCGACCTCGCAAAGCTCAATAAGCAGATTCGCATTGCTGAGAATGGCGGCGGTCGAGTCCTCGGTCTACGGGATCAACGTGACCAGTTGATCGGCGAGCTGTCGACGCTGATCGATGTCGAACTGCGGGATGAAGGAGTCAACCGAAGTGTGGCGTTGCTTGGTAGCAATACGGTTCTCGTCGGTGAAAACGGCGCGGACTTGAAAGTATCGAGCCGCGACGGGCAGTTGATCGTCACTCAATCCGGAATTGACCGTGATGTTCGACCGGCCGGTGGAAGACTTCTGGGGCTCCTTGAGAGCCACAATCGAGTCATCCCATCATTCACTGAACAACTCGACTCGCTCGCCAGACAGATTGCGGGAATCGTTGACGCGGTCCACTCTGAGGGAGTCGGACTCGGCGGGTCGTTCAAAGACCTGACAAGTATCCGGCCCGTTTCCTCTGTCGACGAGCCACTGGCAGACAGCGTCTCTGGCCTTCCGATTCAGAGCGGCGAGCTGTTTATCACGGTGACCAACAGCGCAACTGGCATTCGCACGCTGGAGAGGATCACGATTGATCCTTTGACAGAGAGCCTGCAGGACCTGGCCGCAACGATCACCGGACTGGATAACGTCACGGCGACTGTTGCCGCAGGATCAGGGCAATTGGCCATTTCGGCGGCGCCCGGATTCACGTTCGACTTTACCGGTCGGCTCGAACAGTTTCCCGGCGCGACATCGTTGACCGGAACGTCGGCGTTTACTCTCAACGGGCAGTTTCAGGGTGAGAGCAATGACCAATTGACTGTGTCGGTTGTCGGCTCCGGCACTGTTGGCGTCGATACTGATTTGACCGCCGAAGTCCGTGACTCAAGTGGCGCACTTCTGAAGACGCTCGATATCGGACGTGGATATTCGCCAGGGACGGAGCTTTCGATCGGTCAGGGTCTTGCGGTTTCGTTTGACACGGGTTCAGTCAACGCCGGGGATGTGATCACATTCGATGTGGTCGCTGACCCTGACACCTCGAATGTGCTGGCGGCTCTGGGCCTGAACACGCTGTTCTCAGGAACGACCGCCGGTGATCTGGCGGTCGCCGATCGAATTCTGGCGGACCCGTCGGCGTTTGCAGCGTCACTGACAGGAGCGACCGGCGACAGTGACAACCTGCTGCGGCTGATCGATCAACGAGGCTTGAACACAGTCAACGAAACAGGCACGTCTCCAGAACAGTTCCTTGCTGACATCGTCGCAGAGTCCGGTCGGCGAGTGAACGATCTGGAAGTCTTCGACAGTCACCTGACGTCACTCGGTGAAAGCTACGCCGCCGAGCGCGAATCCATCTCCGGTGTCAGCCCGGACGAAGAGATGCTGAACCTGTTGAAATTCCAGCGTTCGTTTCAGGCGGCCGCACGCTTGATCGCAACGGTTAACCAGACGCTCGATGAGATCCTGAGGATTGTCGGGTAGGACCATTCATGCTCGTACGAGTCACACCACAAACAGTTCTGGCCCAGGCCATCAGCAGTTCGTCGCGAAGTACTTCGCGTCTGGCTGATCTGCAGCGGCAGGCGTCGTCGGGTCTGCGTATCGAACGACCTTCCGACGGTCCTCGTGAGATTGCCGAGTTGATCGTGCGTAAAGTCGATCACGCGCGGCTTGAGACTGACCAGGAGAATGTCAGTTCGGCAACGTCGCGTCTGAACCACAGTGTCTCGCAGCTCCTGCAGATCAATGAAGGTCTGATCCGCGCCAAGCAGATCGCCATCGAGGCGCCACAGAGTCAGGCTCGGGAAACTCTCGCCGACGACATTGACAATATTCTGGAGCGAACTCTGCAACTGGCAAACACCCGGGACATCAACGGCTACCTGTACTCCGGATCGGATGTCGACACGCCTCCGTTTGATGCAGTACGCGGGGCCAACGGAGAGATTGCCAGCGTCAGCTACGCAGGCGGCGACCGAGCCACCGTCGTGTCGATTGGCACATCGGCGTCTGTTGAGGTCAACGAAGCCGGGTCGCGACTGTTCGGCCTGTCCGACCGCGGAACGACGATCTTTACGGGAATCACGGGAGCGAAGGCCGGTGTCGGAACAGACAATGAAATCGGCGTGCAGACGCTGCAGGTTCGCCATACATCGACAACGTATTCCGGATCATCAGGAGTCCAGATCGGAGTGAGTTCGAACGCCGGCGACACCATTCTTGGTTCCACTGGTACAAACACACTGACGATTATCGACACAAGTGGTGATGGTACCTCGGGAACGATTTCGCTGAACGGTGGTGCTCCGATTGCATTCACAAACGGTGACACGGATCTGCGGATTGCCGGAGCAGGAGGGAACGACGTATTTGTCGACACAACGTCGATCACAGCCGGGTTCAGCGGCACCGTCGACATCACTTCGGACGGGACGCTTTCGACGGATGGCGGTGCGACTTCAGTCGATATCGACTTCACTTCCAACCAGCAGGTTGTCGACAGTCGCAGCGGACAGGTAACGAATGTTGACAGTCTTGAGATTCGAAACACGGGCGACGAACAGCTTGACTACGACGGGACCGCAGGGCTGTTTGAATCACTGATTCAGTTGCGAAATGAGCTGCGGAACGACCGAGGTCTCGTAGAAACGGACCTGCAGGACGCGTTCTCAAGGAGGCTCGGCGATATCGATCGCGTTCGTGATGACGTGCTATCGGGTGTCAGCCGACAGTCGATTCAACTCGAGAACCTCGAAGCGATCGGCAACCACACAGAGGAGCTGCAGCTTCAGGCAAAGCAGAGGATCAGCGAGATCGAGTCGGCGGACTTCGCTGAAGTGATCCTGAGCCTTCAGGCCGAGCAGAATCTGCTTCAGTACACATACTCAACCGTGCTGAGAGCGCTCGACCAGAACCTCATCGATTTCCTTCGCTAGTAGTAGAAACACACGATTCATCGGGAATGGAGCAATTCCATGGCTGAAAACACAGAGACTCAGAAAATCACAAGACAGGACGACGGTTCCGGCAGAATCATTCCGGCGCCCCACCTGTTTCAGGGCAATGACGTCAAGGCCGCGCGATGGCTGCAAACACTGACTGAGAAGGGGGACGTTGAACTGGAAGACCTGATCGCCGTGATCGAACGCAACCCGATGCTGTCCAGAATCTTCATGGGTTACGCCAACTCGCTTCGCTACGGACTGAAAAACCAGGCGATTCCGGTCACCACAGTGAATCGCGCTATTCTCATGTTGGGCACAACAAGAGTTCGCGACATCGCGCAAAACGTCGCGATGTCGATCGGAAACGTGCGGGCCGCGATGGACTCCGTCGACAGCCCCGGTAAATAACGCGTCCGCACTACAGCGGCTGTGAAGGAGAACTTCCCATGGATCTGGCAACAATCATCGGTCTGATCATGGCCTCAGTGCTCGTACTGAGCGCGATCCTGCTCGGCGGCGGCGGCCTCATGCCGTTCATCGACACGGCGTCGGTCATGATCGTCATCGGAGGGTCAATCGCCGCGACACTCATCAATTATCCGCTCAAGACCTGCCTCGGACTCGTCAAGGTCACGAAGAACTGCTTCCTGTCGAAATTGCCCACGCCAATTGAGGTCATCATTCAATTCAAGGATTTGACTCAGATTGCCAGGAAGGACGGCATCGTTGCACTGGAAGAAAGACTCGAGGACATCGACGACACGTTCATGATGCGCGGCCTGGACATGGTGATTGGCGGTTCGCCGAAAGAGGAAATCTGCAAGGTGATGGAGCTTGAGCTGAACTACATCGACGATCGTCATCGCATGGGTAAGAAAGTCCTCGACTCTATTGCGGCTGCGGCACCGGCGTTCGGAATGATCGGGACGCTGATCGGGCTGATTCAGATGCTGCGAACACTCGACGACCCCAGCAAGATTGGCGGCGGCATGTCGGTCGCACTGCTAACGACGCTTTATGGAGCCATGATTGCGAACATGTTCTGCATCCCGCTCGCCGGCAAGTTGGGTGACAGGAATGACCAGGAGCAGATGATCCGTAATCTGATGATCACGGCGATGGGTCTGCTGTCTGAAGGCCAGTCACCACGCGTCATGGAAGAGCATCTGTCTGCGTTTCTTGCTGCCGGTGCTCGCCCGGAGCAGGATGAATCGAAAGAGGCTGCCTGATCATGGCGAAGAACCGTCCCCCGGAACCAGAAGGCGAATTGCCGGCATGGCTGATGACGTACAGCGACGTCATCACGCTGATGATGACGTTCTTCATATTGCTAATGACCTTCTCCACGACAGAGCCAGAGAATTTCGAGCGGCTTCAGGTGGCGATGTTCAGCGGAGGCGACGCGAGCGGATTCGTCGGCGAAGGCAAAATCTCTGAGGATTCGCTTGTCGTCCGTGAGCGACCGCGGTCGGCACGCAAGGCGCAACGCGGGACTGAGATGCCACCCAGTCACGCGGACGCGACAACGGGAACATTGAAGAAAGGCCTCGCTTCGCTCGAGACGGATCCACGAGATCCGACGTCGAGTCGATCAGTCACACTGCGTCTGCCGATGCTCGTCGACAGTGGCGGAGAAGTCAGCGGATTCGGTGAGCAGATGTTGAAGATGTTCGCACGGCAATTGGCTCGTTTTCCTCTGGAGCTGACATTCAACGTTTCGCGGGACGAAGACGCGGGCCGAGCGGTCGCGCTCGCAATGCACCTGACGGAGAAGCAGGGGATTCTGCCAGGTCGCGTTGCCGTTGGTGTCGATCGAAGCAGTCCGCCCGGAACCGTTCGCGTCTCGATGAGAAAAGCGGTCGCTGTCCAACCCTGAACTGGAGATGTAAGCGTGGCCAAACAAAAGAAACTCGACACTGGCGCGAGCAAGGCGTACTTGCTGTCGTTCGGCGATACGATGACGGCGTTGTGTGCCTTCTTCATCGTCCTGAATTCGCTGGCGAAAGAGCAAACGGGAGCCAATCTGCACGCAGGCACGGGGTCCTTCGCGCGATCGCTGCAGTCGTTCGGTGTTCCCGGAGTTGCTCCGGGTGATGCGTCGGCTCGCGCGGCTCATTTTCCGGAGACAAGCCCGCTCTATACGGTGCCCGATCCGGACGGTGGACCAGCCGAGCCCAATGGAACAGGACCAGACGACGATGCGGATCAACTGCGAGTCATCGATCGCGAAAGAGAAGACCTGGAGCGGTTCCTCAATGAGGTCAGCCGCTTCGCCGAAGTTGCTCCTGAAGCAACGACTGCTGGCGAGATGACGTTCGACATCTTCAACAAAATCCAGGAAGAGCCGCCATTCCTCACCGGTAAAGCGATTGACGCTTTCGTCGAGGTCGCGACACACGCACGGAATCCCGATTACCAGGTTCACATCATCGTGTGGGCAACGACTCCCAGCACAACTGCGTGGGCTCGTGCCACAAAGCAGGCCGCCGGAATTCGCGCCGAATTCGTGCAGAAGGCCGGGCTGAAGGAGAACACGTCGAAGAACGTTTCCGCGGTTGGACGTCCCTGGCTGTTTTCCGACGTCAAGCGGCCGGTGTTTTCGATCGTCGTCCGGCGAATGCAGTAGGCCACCGACCGCGTGTCAACATTTGCGGCTGGCTCTGCCTACTGTGAACGCTGCCTACTGTGAAATGGCAGCGGACTCGGCGACTTCGGTCACGAGGCCGATGGCAACAGGCTGGCCGTTGATGACCACCTGAATCGACCCTTCATCCACGCGGTAGGCTTCAATCGTGCCTTGCGTTTCGGCGTTCGTGACTGGGTCTCGGTAGGTCGCGGTGTGGCCAATGAGATTGGCTCCCTGCGTCAGGTTCTGCAGAGCCAGCACATCGCTGAAGCTGGCATTCAGTCTCTCGATCCCCTCAAGCGAGGAGAACTGCGCCAGTTGAGCGACAAAGTCTTCATTCGTCACGGGCTCCAGCGGATCCTGGTTCTGAAGCTGCGCCACCAGAAGTGTGATGAATTGATCGCGTCCCAGTTCGTTGCTGCTGCTGATGCCACTCGTTTCCATTGCATTCCCCTGTCGCAGAATGAGGCCACACCATCTCATCGGGAAACTGCCCGTATCAGGATGAGCCGGCGATGGACGTCCTTGTCACTGGAGGGAAACGCCTCAACATCTGCCAGAAACTCCGCTTGGCCTGTTCGTTGATGATACGGAGCAACGCGGCGGAGATTCGGAGTAAAAATGAGGTCCCGCGTCCGTAGGGGATATCCCTCACTTGGTTGTTTCAGGCAGATTGTGCGGGTTGTGCACGTCACGCAGTACCGATACCGAGTCTCGTAGATACTTTGTTGAGGTGCTGACATGGAAGTCACTCCGTCACAATTCGACCTCATGCGTCAGATGATGGGGGCGTCTCATCTGCGTCACCAGGTCGTCAGCCACAACCTCGCCAATATCAATACTCCGGGTTACCACCGGAAAGATGTCGACTTTGAGGGGCGGCTGGGTGAGCTGCTTCGAGCGGGCGACAGTTCCGTCAACGAACTGACGCCGCGTGTGTTCGAAGTCGAAGGGCTTCCTGAGCGTGCGGACGGCAACAACGTCGATGTCGACCGCGAAATCGGTCAACTCAATAAGAACGCACTTCTGTATCAGACATGGTCGCAAATCCTTGCGAGCCGTGTCTCCATGATGCGAAGCGCCATTGATGGAAGATGACGACGCGGGCTGAGTTCATAATTTCGATTCGCCAATTCCAGGGAGGGAACGATGGCACTCGATCGTATTCTCTCTTCAACAGAAATCAGTGCCTCGGGTCTTGCCGCCGAGCGACTTCGCATGGAGACGGTGGCAAACAACATTGCCAATGCCCATTCCACGCGGTCTCCCGATGGCGGGCAATACCGGCGAAGGCAGGTCGTTTTCGCCGCGGCGATGCAAGATGCCGCCGGTGCATCCACGAACTCTGCCGCAAACCTGCGAGGCGTTGAAGTCGTCGGAATTCAGCCGAGCACGGGTGAGTTGCCGCGGGTCTACAACCCTTCGCATCCCGATGCCGACCCTGAAGGCTTTGTGCTGATGCCCAACATCAGCGTGCCCGAGGAAATGGTCGACCTCATAACGGCCAGCCGAGCGTACGACGCAAATCTGAAAGCGCTTCGAACGTTCAAACAGATGGTTGAACAGTCCCTCTCACTCCTGAGAGGCACGCAGTCGTGAATGTTCCATCCGTTGGCTTCACGTCCGGTTCGTCGGGAGTGGGGCCGACGCAACCAGTCCAACCGGTACAGAAAAGTGAAAAGGGATTTGGCGAACTGGTTACTGACCTTCTTCAGGACGCGAACCAGTCACACGTGCAGGCTGACACAAACATCCAGAATCTGATGACGGGGGAAACGGACAATGTCGACGACGTCGTCATGTCCGTCGTACAGGCTGATCTAGCCTTTCGGATGGTTCTGGAAATTCGCAACCGACTGATTTCTTCGTATCAGGAAGTCATGAGGATGCAGGTCTAAAAGACAAAGAAGGAATTCAACGGCGATGGATTTTCTTCGTGGACTGACAGAGCAGATTCGGACAATCTGGAGTGAAGCAGCGGTGCCCGCACGAGTCGGGTTTATCGGCGTCACTGCGCTGTTGATTGCCGCCATTGTCACGGTGGGAATCTGGTCGTCGCAGCCCGAATTCGTGCCGCTGGCCACCGATCTGGCCCCTACAGAAGCGGCTGAACTTGTCAGCAAGCTCGACGCGCAAAGCATCGAGAACCAGCTCAATTACTCCGGCTCGGCAGTCCTCGTGCCACGCTCAAGCTGGAACCGCGCTCGACTCGTTGCAGGCGATCTTATTGGGCCGCTAAGCAGTGACCAGACAGAGTTTCAGGACTCGCTTCTGAGCGATCCGACGTTGAATCACTTTCGCATTCTTCGGAATCGTGAAGAGACCATCGCGCGGACTCTGACCAGAATGAATGCGGTGAACAGTGCCAAAGTTCACATTGGTCGCCCGGAGCCGTCGCCGTTTCTCGATGCCGCCCAGCCGGCAACTGCGAGCGTTGTTCTTGAGCTGCGTAACGGAGTCCACTTCACCCGGGAACAAGTGGCTTCAGTTGTCTCGCTTGTTGCAAACAGTGTTGAGGGTCTATCGAAAGACGACGTCAGCGTGATCGACACATCCGGCAAGCTGCTCACGTCCACCTCGAACGGACCTCAGTCTGACATTGTCAGCCAGTATGAGTTCCGGCGAACCGTCGAAACAGATCTCGCCGCCAAGGCCGAGGACATGCTGTCCGAAATACTGGGCCCGGGTCGCGCCATCGTTCGCGTCACCGCCGATCTGGATTTCACTCAAATGGTCCGCACGCAGACGACCTATGACCCTGAGTCAAAGGTCAAGTCGTATGAGTTAATTGACAGTACGTCATCAAAAGGCACGGACGCTTCAGCAGGCGGCCCGGCCGGAACGGCATCCAACGTCGGGCTGCTGGCTGCCGAGCAGAACGCGACAGACTCGTCGAACAAAACAGAGACCATCACAGCGCATTACCTGAACGCACAAACGATAGACACCATTGATCAGGCGTCGGGCACGATTCAACGGTTGACTGTTGCGGCCACAGTGGACCTCTCGCCGATTGCAACAACGCCCGAAGGCGATGGTGCCCCGCAGCAACCCCCCGTGACGAAGGAGCAGGTCGAGGCAATCATCCGCCAGGCAGTTGGCTTTGACGCCGATCGAAACGACGAAATCGAAGTTCTCGTCGCGACACTGCTGGGCAGCCCATTCGCCGTCAACGACGTGCCCATTCCCGGCACAACGTGGACTCAATGGCTTGAACTGGCAAAGAACGCTTCGCTGGGCCTGGCGTCCATTGCGGCCCTGATTCTCGGCTTCTTCGTCGTCCGGCGAATGAAACCGGTTCCGGTCACGCCAGAGGTCAAACACCAGCCAGCCACGGCCGATCCACAGAAACTCGGCGAGCTGTTGGTAGAAGCGCGTGAACATCCACAACTCGTGGCGCAGATTCTTGCAACATGGCTGGATGAAACGCCAGAGACTGCAGCCACGGAAGACATTCGGCGATCAACACGTTCGGCAGCTTGAAGATTCACATTATCAGCGGATTTACAAATACATGACACAAGCGACGGCACAGGAGCGGGCGGCAATCGTCATGGCCGTTCTCGGTGACAGCGTCAGAGACGCAGTCCTCGCAGAGCTGCGGCCGGAAACCGCGGGCAGGCTGCGCGCGGAGATGCAGCGCCTCGAAGAAACTCCGGCGCCACCCAGGAAGCTCGACGAGGCTCTGGATGAACTCGACCGGACACTTCGATTCGCTTTGAAATCACAGCCCGCTGGCGCCGACGACACAAATGACGACGGCATCGAAAAACCACCCGAAGACGAGTCGAACCTGCGGCTGTTCTCAGAGAAAAACGAGGAGGAAGTGGAGTTCATTCGGTCGGATGATTTGGTCGCCGATCTGTCGCGATTGCAGCCGTATCAACTGGCGGGTGCTCTGCAGCAGGAAATGCCGATGACCGTTGCCATGGTCCTGGGGACGCTGGAAGGCGACCTCGGCGGCGAGGTTCTCCGTCTACTCCCCGAAGCACTCCAGTCTCAGACGTTTCTGGAGATGCAATCAGATGCGACACCCGCGCGCATTCTACTTGAACGAATTGCGCGATCGACGCTCGACCGGGCAATCATGGTTTCTCCCGATGACATCAGCACAGGCAAGCCGAGCAGTGACGAGAGGATGGCCAGCCTGTTACGGGCAATGTCCCGCAAGGAGCGGGCGAACATGCTGGATGCTTTGACGGAGAAGGACGAGGAAGCAGCCAATCGAGTCCGTGGAATGATTTATCAGTTCGATGACCTGATGCGGGTTCAACTGCGGACGCTGCAGAAGATCCTCGGAGATCTGGACACACCGACGCTCGCGAAAAGCCTGAAGGATGCCGACCCGGCCATGATCGATCGAATCCGCGGTTGTATGTCACAGCGAGCCTGGAGCACCGTCGGCGAGGAACTCGAAATGGCCGCCTCAACCAGTTCCGATGACGTCGAGGCCGCTCGTAATGAGATCGTTCAGATCATGGTCCAGTTGGATCAGGCCGGCGATTTGCAGATGGAAGAATGAGTCAATGAGTCTTCGCACTATTAGACCTGGAGCTGTAATTCTCGGCATTGCCGTGAACGCTCCCGGTGTATCAATTCGTGAAACTCAGCGGCCGGTTGCGACCGTAGAAGCATCGCAGCAGCCAGTTGTGCGCGACGACCAGCAATTGCAGGCGCTTAGTGGAACGCTTGGTGATCTGATTGAGGTCGTCGGGGAATTCGAACAGCGGCGGCAGCAATCCCTAGAGGAACTCCAGCAGCTTTCCGTTGAGATCGCCTTCGTCGCTGCTGAACGAATCATTCGCGACAGCGTTGATCGGGGCGACTTCTCGATTGAGAAGATCATCAGGGAAACCGTTGAGCGTGCGGCACCCGCGAGTGTACTCAGCGTTGCTCTAAACCCGGCTGATCTGCAGTTGCTCGAGCTGGCCCGCGACGCGCACCCGCCACCTGCGGAAATCGCGTCGCTGAACTTTGTCAGCGACCCGGGTATCACACCAGGGAGTTGTCGCGTCGCCTGCGAAGGGTTCGACATCTCATCGATTCTTGAAGACGAAATTGAAGAACTGAAACTGCACGTAATGCAGGGACTAGAGAATGCTCAAAGTGAACGTCGACAACCTGAAGCAGCAGATCGCGGAGTACGACGCTACCCGGACCGTCGGGACACTGCGTAGTGCGAACGGTGTGCTGCAGGCTTCGCTGCGAGGAGCGATCGGCGATCTGTGCCGCATTGAACTCGGACGAAACCGATCCGTACCTGGTGAAGTCATCGGGTACCGGGATCGGTACGCGCAGATCCTGCCGTACGAAGATATCTCTGGACTGCCGTTTGACGCGTCAGTCACACACCTGAAGCGACGTCTGACGATCCCTTGCGGATGGAAGTTGCTGGGGCGAGTCATCGACGGGCTCGGGAGACCGATCGACAGTCAAGGAGCGGTTTATGCGGGGCGGTACGTCGAAGTTCGGCGCTCCACACCCTCCGCACTCTCCAGGCCACGTATCACCAGGCCGTTCGTAACCGGTCAACGAGTCATCGACGGACTGCTGACCTGTGGTGAAGGGCAACGAATCGGCTTTTTTGCCGGTGGTGGAGTTGGCAAGACAACGCTGCTTGCGGAAATCGCTCGCGGTTGTCGGAGTGACATCAACGTCATCGCGATGATCGGCGAACGAGGCCGCGAGGTTCGGCCCTTTATTGAGGAAGCTCTTGGCGAGGACGGGCTTCGTCGCTCAGTTGTCGTTGTGGCAACCGGCGACGAACCCGCCGTCCTTCGCGTTCGCGCTGCCCAGACGGCAACGTCGATCGCGAACTGGTTTCGCAGCCAGGGCCAAAACGTTCTCGTGTTGTTCGACAGTCTTACGCGACTGGCAATGGCACAACGAGAAGTGGGGCTTCTGATGGGAGAGCCCCCAAGTGCACGCGGCTATCCGCCGTCGTCGTTTCGCGTTCTGGCGGAACTGCTGGAACAGTTTGGCGCGACCGAAACAGGATCAGTCACGGGAATCTTCACCGTACTGGTCGATGGCGATGACATCGACGAACCGGTTTCCGACGCGGTACGGGCTCTGCTGGACGGCCATTTTGTGTTGACTCGCGCCCTTGCCGAGAAGGGACACTTTCCGGCGATCGATGTCAGCCAGAGTGTCAGCCGTCTGTTCACAGAAGTGAACGATGCGGCTCATCAGGCAAACGCGCTGAAGGTTCGGCAGATACTTGCGACTTACGCGGAAGTGGCCGATCTGATCCGCATCGGCGTCTACAAACAAGGGGCTTCGCCGCAGGTCGATCGTGCCGTTCAACTTCTACCGGCCATTGAGACATTGCAGCAACAGAAGACTGGTGAATTCAGCGATCTTGAGACGACACAAAACGCCATGCAGCAGATCGCTGCGGCATGGCCATATTGAGTTCAGCACAAACCGTGAAACACTCATGAAGAGATTCGATTTCCAATTGCAACCGCTACTACACCTCAGCAGACAGAAGGAACGTCTGATTGAGCTGAAGGAGAAGCAGTTGCGCGCGGACATTGAACAGGCGCGGCAACAACAGACAGCCCTCGCAAAACGAGTTATGGAATCGGCAGACCGACTCGGGAAGACCGCACGATCAACAACGTCAGTGGCCGATTTCGTCACTCAGTGCGACTTCGAGCGGGCGACGATCAATCAAATTGCGAAACTGGAAGACAACGTCGAATCACTGACAAGTTCGCTCGCGGAAACAGTGCAGGAGAGACTGACTCAGCGACAGGAAACTCAGTCTCTGGAGACGCTGCGGCAGAACCGGTGGCAGACATGGCGAAAGGATGGAGTTCGTGCAGCTCAGGAACAGTTGATCGAACAACTGGTGCGACCGGTTGAGCTGAACTCAGCAGACGAAGGTTGAAAAAGGAGCCAGGGATGGCACGCATACTGACAGCAGGAATCGTTGGACTGCTCTCGTTTGGCCTTGCCGCCGGCGGGTCGATCTTTCTTCAGAAATCGAAGACGACAGAGACGGTCGAGGCAGACGTTACGGATCCGACGCAGGACACAACTTCGGGTTCCACCAATCCAGGTTCAACGTTTGAGACAGACAGCACATCGGTCGAACTGCCGATCGCAGTCCGGGCCACACCTGCCAGCCCGGAAGAGATTGTCCGATACGGCATGACGTTTCAGAAACGTGAAGAGGCGTTGAAACAACGTGAAGAGGAACTTCGTCAGGAACGACTGCGGCTGAAGCTTGTGTCCGAAGACGTTCGCGCCGAGCAACGTGAGTTGGAGGGCCTCGAGCAGCAGATTCGAGGAAAGCTCGTCGCTGCTGAAGGCGTGCTTAAGCAGATTGGCGACCAACAGCAGGAAATGAAGAAGCAGCAGGAAGAAGCGAAAACGGAACTCGACAAGTTCGACAAGCTGCAGACTCAAGTCGACGAAGGTGAGGAAGCGAACATCAAGAAGATGTCTGACTGGTTCCAGGCAATGGTACCGGAAAAGGCAGCTGACTATCTGCGCGAGATGGTGGATGAAGGCCAGATGCCAACGGCCGTCAAGATCCTCGCCAACCTTGAACAGCGGGATGCCTCGAAGATTCTTGCAGCAATGAACGATTCCTCGCTCGTCGTTCAGTTGGTAGAGGAGTTCAAAGGACTCAGGCGGCCGGAGAAGGCAAAGGTTCGGTAGAACTGTGGCTGTCGTGATATTCAAGGGAAGGAAGACTCATGGCCGACGAAGAACAGGTAGATGGTGACGTTCCGGAAGAGGGCAAGAAA
This sequence comes from Planctomycetota bacterium, assembly GCA_963579025.1. GTDB lineage: Bacteria > Planctomycetota > Planctomycetia > Planctomycetales > Planctomycetaceae > CAUZFZ01. The sequence continues at coordinate 51,927 of CAUZFZ010000031.1, forward strand.
AAGGGTGGTGGCATCCTCATCGTAGCCGTGGCGCTTGTCATGGGTGCCGCTGGTTTCGCCGTGCCCCATTTTGTGCCGTCACTTGTGGGTGCCGAGCCGGTTGATGAGACACCGAAGTCACCGATTCTCCGACCCGAGGAAGATCAGGACTTCGTGCCGTTCGGCGAGGTCGTCGTCAACCTGGATGAAGAACGACTCAGTCGTTACCTGCGAACCAGCATCACGCTTCAGGTCGACAAGTCGAAAAAGGAAGAAATTGAAAAACTGATTGAGGCAAAAAAGGCAATTCTCAAGAACTGGCTGATTGGCTTTCTGGCCGACAAAGACATGGATCAAATTCGCGGAGCGGCAGGTCAGAACCGAATCCGCCGTCAGATTCAGGACCATATGAATACGACTCTGTTCGACGATGGCTACGACCACATTCACGACGTTCTCTTTGAAGAATTCAACGTTCAATGACGCGCGACGACAGCATTAATCCGTTCGATTTCCGCACGCCGAGTAATCTCGCCGATCAGGTCGAGGACCAGCTCGCGACGTGGCAGCGGACGTTGTGCGAAACCGTTGCCGAGCAGTGGAATCAACACCTGTCGCAACCGGTGGAGTGGTCTTCCGATTCACGTCATGCGCGCCGAGCGGCGCTGGCGGTCTCACAACTGCCCGCCGCTTCGCTCGGGCTGCGACTGGCGCTGCGCAGCCGCAATGAGCTTTCTCTCTTCGTCTTCTCGCGACAGATGCTGTTGGGGCTCGTGCAAAACACGATGGGAAATGTGGGTGAGGAGCTGCCCGCGGACCGTGAACTGACCAGCCTGGAATTGTCGCTGGTCGAGCTGCTGATGCAGGAACTGGTTGTCGCGGCAGGTGATGCGATGCCTGGTGCGGAGCCGCTGCCCTGTGATTTTCAGGGTTGGGAACTCCGACCACATCGCACACGGCTCTTTACCAGTTCCGAGAGTCTTGTCGTGTCCACGTTCACCGTTATCGCTGGAGAGCACAAACACGAATGCACCTGGCTGGTTCGGCAGTCACTCCTGCACGACATGTTTGAGGATGCCTCGGAAGTGCCAGCAGACGATGGAGTGGATCACAAGCAGATGCTCGAGCAGGTGGCCCTTGAGATTCCATTCCCGGTTGTGGTGCGTCTCGGCAAAGCGCAGTTGAAACTAATGGATCTTGCATCACTCCAGCCTGGTGATGTCATCATTCTGGACCAGCCAATCCGTGAACAACTTGAAGTCGTCGTATCGGACCGTGTTCGATTCAAAGGCCGAGCCGGACGTTCCGGTTCTCGCCGGGCATTTCAAATCGAAGTTGTTGCAAACGATTAAATCAGAACAGGTAATGTCATGGCAGATGCACAAAGTGAATCAGGACAGGTGGGCGTCGCCGAACCGGCTGCGGCAGACTTCGTGCCCGAATCACCAGGGACTGGCGTTGCTACGGAATCTCAAGTGAGGCAGCCGGAGTTTTCACCACTGCGTGACGCGTCCGCAGGGCCGGGACCTGGTTCCATTGGTCGATTCTACGACGTTGACGTCACGGTCTGGGCAGAACTGGGAAGAGTGTCAATACCACTGGGGCAGCTCGTTCGCTTAAGCGAAGGGTCAGTCATCGAGCTGGGACGTCCGGTGTCTGAACCGATCGACCTGATGGCGCAGGGAGTTCGGGTCGCAACCGGTGAAGTTGTCGTCGTTGATGACTGCTTCGCATTGCGGATCAAGGAAATCGAAGCCCCTCCGGAAACTCACTGAGAGGAATTCGCCATGCGTGAATGGATTCACCGGGCGCAAGTCTACTTTCTGTGTCTACTAACGCTGTCCGTTGGCCACTGGGCAGCGGCCGACGAGCCTGCTCGCCCGCAAGTCGAGCCGACCGCCGCAACGTCGGATACGTCTGCGCCGCTTCCGATGCATGTCGATCAGTTCGAAGCCTTGCAGGGACAAGGTCCGTCAACGTTCACAGATCGTCTGCGGGAACAACTTAAGCAGTCAGAGATGCCGGATCGAGCAATCTCCGACGTGATGCTGGCGTCATTCGAATATGCCGGATCTGAGTCAATCGAGGCCCAATCCGATACTCCACCAACTTCCAGCAAGCCAGCCTTCACGACGGTACCAGATTCGCTTTCAACTGACTCAACACCGGCAAAAGAAGATACGCCGAACTCCGTGGACAGCGAGGCCATCCCGGAGTGGACTGGCAACGCTCCCCCGGAAGCACTCGATCTGGAAGAACTCGTAACCCGACTGGCAATCGGGACGGGGATCGTCCTCCTTGTTGCCGTCGTTTCCGTTCTCGTGATCCGAAAATGGTTGGGACCGGCTGCAACGCTGCGACAACCAGTTACCCAGCGGCTACGGCATATTGAGTCTCTCGTCCTGCCTCAACGAGCGTCCATCCAGCTTGTTGAACTGGATGGAAGGCCGATTCTGATTGGCATGAATGCCGACGGACTGCAGACCATAACTCCAATTGAACGCTCGTTTTCCGAGAGTCTCAGTGCGATCAAAGAAGAGGACACGTCCGAGCCGGTGCCCTTAGACGACGGGTTCGTTACGGCGATCGCTCCGGAAGAAACGACCGTTTCAACAATACGACCTGCTGCCGAGTCATGGACGGGCAAAGCAGCGGCCTTCCTGAGTTCACACCTGACACCGGCTCGACAGAGCTAAACACACTCGTACTTCGCGAAACAATCTTGCGTTACACGGCAAAGGGACAAGGATGTCCAACTCGCTGGAACTCGTTGAACAGGTCGCACAGAGCGGCGTCTTTGACGACATGGCTCCGCCGCTGAAAGTCGCCCTGTTTCTGGGTTCGTTGGCTTTTCTAACGACCGCGCTGGTTACGGTGACGGCGTTCACTCGAATCGTGATCGTGCTGTCGTTCGTCCGTCGAGCGCTTTCGACGCAGGAGATTCCGCCGACACCAGTGATCCTCGGGCTGTCGATCTTTCTCACGTTTTTCGTGATGGGGCCTACCTTTGATCAAGCCACCGAGACGGCGATTGTCCCGTACATCAACGGCAAAATCGAAGGCGGCGAGGCAATCAGCAATGCTGCCAACGCTCTGCATGGGTTCATGGTCCGTCAGGTCAGGAAGCGAGATCTGGCTCTGTTCATTCATATGGCAAAGATCGAGTCGCCAAAGACGGCCGCTGATACACCGCTACGTGTTCTGATTCCAGCATTCATAATCAGCGAACTCAAGACGGCATTCGTCATGGGATTCTGTATCTACATTCCGTTTCTCCTCATCGACCTGGTGGTGTCTACGATTCTGATGGCGATGGGCATGATGATGATGCCACCGGTTGTCATCTCGACACCGCTGAAGATTCTTCTGTTTGTCCTCGTCGACGGCTGGCAGCTTGTGACCCAGGCTCTCACCGCCAGCTTCAAGTGACTGTATTCAAACACCCCAGTACTGCGTTTGTAATCTGATTCTGTTTCCGAGTTGAACAAGGATGTTCATCGGCAATGGCAACTCTGGCCGCCACCTCTGACAGTAACATCGCATTCGCTCGACGTAGCGAACTGATGCTGGCTGCGCTACTGCTGATGGTCATCATCACGCTGCTTGTGCCGCTGCCGACGATGTTGCTCGACATGCTGCTGGCGATGGACATTGCCGCAACGATTCTGCTGATGCTGATTGCACTCAGCGCGAAGCAGCCACTCGATCTTTCCGTGTTTCCGTCGCTGCTGCTGCTGCTGACGCTTTACCGACTGTCACTCAATGTCGCGACAACCCGGCTGATTCTGCTCGATGGAGATGCCGGCCGACTGGTGACCGCGTTCGGCGGAATGGTCGTCGGCGGGAACCTCGTTGTTGGATTGGTCATCTTCCTGATTCTGGTGATCATTCAATTCGTCGTGATCACAAAGGGAGCTGGTCGGGTTTCCGAAGTTGCGGCGAGATTCACTCTCGATGCATTGCCCGGAAAGCAGATGGCAATCGACGCCGAACTGAACGCCGGTTCGATCGATGACGTCGAAGCGAAACATCGACGTGCGCATCTGGCCCGGGAAGCCGAGTTCCATGGAGCGATGGATGGTGCGAGCAAATTCGTTCGCGGGGATGCGATTGCCGGACTGATCATTACGGCAATCAACCTTCTGGGTGGAATCATCCTCGGACTGACCGACGGTCTTGGACTTAGCGAGGCCGTTCGTCGTTATTCAATTCTGACAGTTGGCGACGGCCTGATTTCACAGATTCCGGCGCTCATCGTGGCGACAACTTCCGGGATGATTGTGACCAAGGCCGCTTCGGATTCGACCCTTGGTACGGAGATCGGAACACAGCTTCTGGAGAATCGTCGCCCGCTCTACATCGGCGCCGGAATTCTTTTCATTCTCTCGCTGGCTCCCGGTATGCCGACGCTGCCGTTTCTTGCTGTCAGCCTGGGTCTCGTCATTTTCCTTCGTCGGTCTGACCGGAAGAAGACCGTCGCGACTCCGCCTGCCCCAACGACTCCTCGACCGAAGAAGGAAGAGCGAGAGGAAGAGCAACTGGACACGTTCCTGCAGACTGACCGGATCGTTGTTGAACTTGGCCGCGACCTCATCCCGCTCGTTGACTCGAGGCAGTCGAAGGGGCTCGCCGACCGTATCAGTGGGCTCCGTAACGACCTGACTCGGAAACACGATCTGTGGGTTCCGTCGATCCGAATTCGCGACAACATCGAATTGGCTGGCACCGAATACCGCTTCCTGATTGCTGGCCGCGAGATTAGTCGTTCGACGCTGCATCCCGAGAGGCTTCTGGCCATCGATCCCGGTGGAGTTCGATTCCAGGTTGACGGCGAGGAGACACAGGAGCCTTCGTTCGGTCTGCCTGCACGGTGGATTCACCAGAACGATCGGCAGCGGGCCGAGCTTGCGGGCTACACGGTCGTCGATCCTCCCATGGTTCTAATTACGCACCTGGGAGAAATCCTGCAGAGACACGCGTCCGAGCTGCTTAGTCGTGAGGACTTAACTCGCATGCTTGAGCGGCTGCGCGACACGGCACCAACCATCGTCGACGAACTCAAGCCGGACCTGCTTCGAGTTGGAGTCGTTCACAGTGTCCTCGTACAGCTCCTGCAGGAGCGGGTGCCGATTACAAATCTCGTCGGCATAGTGGAATCGCTCGTCAGCCACGCGGCACGGACAAAAGACCCGGCGGAACTCGTGGAGCGGGTTCGGACGGATCTTTCCCGAGACATCTGTGACCGCTTTCGTGATGCCGACGGTCGCGTGCGTGTCATCGTGCTTGAGCCGCACCTGGAAATGAAACTGCGAGAGTGTCTGCAGGACAACGGCAACCTGGCCTTACCGCCGGCTCAATACGAGAAACTGGCGACCCGACTAAATGAAGAGTGGCAGAAACTGGCGCTGCAGGAACAGGAAGCCGCTCTGCTTGTTGACGGAACGCTTCGCCGGCCGACGCGACGATCTGTCGAACGTGCCGTGCGCGACCTTGCTGTCATTTCTTACACGGAAATACCCACCGATCTGATCATCGAGCCGGTGGCCATGCTCCGCTTGAACGAGATCTTTCCGGCGCAGACGTCAGCGGACGTTCCAACTTCCATGTCGACTCCGTCGGCACCGGTATCCGCGTCTCCTTTGACTGACTTGAACGCTGCATAAGGACTTCAATGAGTATTCACTCTGCATCAACGAAACGGCAACCGGCCCGTCCCTGGGGACGCGCGGCCGGGCTGTTGACGGGATGCGCTGTCACTCTGACTGGCGTAGCGATCGGACTGAATCCCGACGTGATTGCAATTCGCGCTAGCTGCAGTGGCATACTGATCGGCACGCTCACGGCAATTGGCATGGCATTTCTCCGTTCCTCTCAGGAAAGGGGATAGTCATGCAAAACGCGTTAAAAGCGTACCAGCGAACACAGCGGGACCAATTGATTCAGGACCATCTGGAGTATGTCCAGCACGTCATTCATCAAATGCTCAGCCGACTTCCGGATGGTGTTGATCTTGAAAACCTACAGCAGGCGGGTGTGTATGGTCTCGTCCAGGCGGCATCGCAATTTGAGCCCGGCCGCGGAACCAAATTCTCGACGTTTGCCTATCGCCGTATCAAAGGAGAAGTGATCGACGAGTTGCGTCGAAACAGTCCGCTGTCGCAGGAGATGCTGCGGCGAATCGGGTTGGTTCAGCAATCTCTGGAGATTCTCACTCCACCTGTCACGACAGCCGCTCTTGCCGCACACACTGGACTGACTACGGAAAAAGTGGAGTCTGCTCTTGAAGCGCGACGTCTGACAACGTCCTCGATCCTCGACGAAGAACTGATGTCCGCATCCGACACGGATGAAACCACAAACGACGCTGACGCGCTGCAGGACGAACAGAAACAGCTACTGGCGTCGGGAATCAAGTCGCTCCCGGACCAGCAACGAATTGTGCTGACGATGTACTACCTCGACGACATGCGACTGAAGGAAATAGCCCAGGTGATGAACCTCTCCGAGTCCCGTATTTCACGTGTTCTTTCCCAGGCGGAGTTCCGACTTCGGGAGTTCGTGCGAGCAAAGGAGTGAAGCATGGCGTCTTTCTCAGTCAATCCCATTGGATCGTATGCCAACTGGCCCGAGCATCGCCAGAAAGACGGCGACCGCAAGAAGCCTCGCAGCGAACAGGCAACACGATCGCCTGACGATGTCGAGCCGGATGAACAAAAGCCGCGAGCGGCAGACGACGGCCCGGTCGGGACTGAGATCGACATCGAAGTGTAAGTAGAGCGTTTCCGTTAGTGAGACTTCAGCTGTGGAGAGAAACATGGGGGCACCATCCGTAGTCAGCGGCCTGGCGCGTGGTCGCGTGATTCGCGGCTCGACGCTTGCCAGCGACGACTTGTCGTCTGTGGCAATTCCCGCCGGTCCGGGGCATCAACAGACCGAAGTGCATCTCATTCGTGAAGGTGACATTGTTCGAGAGATCGAGGTTACCTGTTCATGTGGTGAAGTCCTGCGTCTCCTCTGCCAATACGATTGAGAAACAAACAATGTATCAACCCATTCTTGCTGTGTGTGCGTGTGTCTCCTGCCTTGTCGGTTGCGGGTACACTTTACGTCCGCAACCGGTGTGCCCATTGGAGGCCGTCGCCACTCCGCCCCTGGGATCTATTCCAAACGACAATGACGTGAAGCTTTTCACACCAGGCAGTCCTTCGTCCGAACAGCTGCGACAGATTGAAGAACTGCAGCATAGTCTTCACCAGACATCAATGCATCTTCGCAGTGCAAGCGACGAGCATGAGATGCTACTCACGGAAGTCGAAATATATCGGTCCGACCTCGCCAATCTTGAATCGCAGAACAAGAACAACGTGCAGGAGATGCAACGACAGACGACGCAGTTAGAAGAAGGACAGCGGAAGCTGCTTGAACAGGACGAGCAGCTTGCCGATGTCACGCGCAGACTCCAGGCCGAGCAGCAACAGGGGATCGCTCTCAGAAGCCAATTGCAGCTCGTGAACGATGCCCGACAGGCCGAACAGGCCGAAACGCTCCAGATGCTTGATGAGTTGATTACGAAACATCAACTCGCTGTGCCTGGCGTTGAGTCGACAACCACCAACAGCAATTGACACCAGACGTGACTGCAAGGCAGAGGCAACATCGATGACAGCGGTTCCGATTCCAACATCACCAATTCCGCTTGCGGGCTCCAACCCGAAAGCTGCCGCAACACGTGCGCCGGCATACCCGCGGATACAGAGCCACGCTGGCATCGCTGCATCCATCGATGATCTGAAGGGATTTCTGGCGAACGAGTCTGAATTCAATTCCGGCATCGTTGGTAGCTCGCCTCAACTGAACCGCGTGCTTCATGTCGCGCAACAGTACGCTCACAGTTCAGCGCCTGTGTTGATTTCGGGCGAAAGCGGAACTGGAAAAGAACTTGTCGCAAAGATGATCCACGTTTTGAGTGGACGCCGCGACAAGCCGTATCTGCAAATCAACTGCGCGGCGCTTTCAGAAGGCCTGATTGAAAGCGAGCTCTTCGGTCATGAAAAAGGCGCATTTACAGGAGCCGATTCTGCCAGGACAGGCAAATTCGAAGCCGCTGACGGCGGCACACTGTTGCTGGATGAGATTGGCGAAATGCCGCAGCAACTGCAGGCAAAGCTCCTGCGTGTGCTGGAGCAGTTTGAATTTCAGCGTGTCGGTGGCAATACGCCAGTGACGGTCAATACGCGAATCATTGCCACCACAAATCGAGTGTTGTCCGACGAAGTAGAGCGAAATACATTTCGGCTGGACCTGTTCCACCGTTTGAGTGTTCTAAATCTGACGATTCCGCCACTTCGAGAACGACGCGCGGACATCTCGGAACTCGTCTCGGCATTCGTTCACAGCTTTCAATCTGAGTCGGTTGTTTCCATTCAGGCAATTTCAACGGCTGCAATGCAGGTATTGATCCAGCATGACTGGCTTGGCAATGTTCGGGAGTTGCGCAATGCCATTCGGCATGCGTGCGTGGTGAACGCGACGGGCACACTCGAGGCGACTGATTTTCCAGACTCACTCCGATCCGCTGGAACTCCCGTCATTAGGGCGCAGCCTGTCGCTCTTCGCCGTTCCGACCCGTTTCAGGAACTGGCGGAACAAATCATCGACCTGCCACTCGACGAGATCGAAGAGCGTGTCATTGCGGCGACTCTGGCGAGATTCGACGGCAACAAAGCCGCAGCGGCAAGACACCTGGGTATCACAGCGCGGACGATCAGCAACAAGCTGCAGAGGTACTCAGGAGACGAGTAGCGACGTTTGATGGGATAGCTTGCGAAGCGACCCGCAGTGGCCAGGGACGTCCGGTCGCCGCGAATAGGAATTCCTCACTGGGCGCGGTATTCACCTCATGATGCGGAACCAAGTTCGCATCCCATGTGAAAAGAACGCTCGCCCTGCTTTGTTGAACGGAGAAGCCGGGCTGCTGACCACCAGGCCGTATCTGGTGTACGCGTAACAGGATACGCCGCGCGATGTGCCAATTTGCGGAATTGGCACGTCGATTGCAACTAATGACAGGACCTCCCTGTCCTCGTTGTTGTTGGTTGCGCCCGATGAGTGTGAACATCCTTTCTGCGCTGAGTGACGTTACGTCGCAAGCGACCGTGCTGCCGTCTGCAGATCTCGCAGAGCCTCTGACTGAAAGTCAGCAGGTATCAAAAGTGAGTTTCGGCGAGACGTTGAGCACCGCCATCACCAGCACTTCGTCAGGCGATTCACTATCTGCCGAATCGCCGGCAGTGCCAGGATCGACTGACATCGCCTCGGAAACTGCCGTCAGTCAGCCGGAGAGTTCCAATGTGGCGGACGTTGTTAGCGAGATAGCCACCGAATCTGACTTCAAGGTAAACGCGATTTCCCAGGTGCTGCATGGCGCTACCGCTATTGCATCCGAAGAAAACGTTGGTGAGCAAGGGGATTCCGAGGCCGACGGTGGTGCGACGGAGGTTCCTTTTGAACGTGACTTGAGCCAGCCAGGAAGTTCCCGGGCGGAGCGTGGCGCAGTTGAGAGTGCTCCCGGCGCTGATACCAATCAGCAGGGACACTCTTACGCAGGCCGCGTCAAATCGCAGTCTTTTGTGGACGCTCAATCCCACATTCAATTGCGGGACAAGCCAGATGTGGCAGCAGTTAACGGCAACGCGAGGGATGAATCGTCCGCCTCGCAGGCCGAAGTGTCGCAGCAACCGCTGCTCGCGCCTGGATTCTCCGACGATCAGGGATCACGACCCGAGACTTCCGGGGTGCTTCAAGCCCCATTGGCTGCCTCGGATCAAACCTCGCCATCGGTACATCAACAGAGTGAGAAGGTCGTCGGCCGAAATCTGAATGGATCGGATAACACTGGCCAGCCGGATGGGAAAACTCCGACCCCGGTAGTTGAAGAACAGATCCACTCCACGTCGAAATCGACACCGGCAACATCGCCGCAGTTTCCCACAAACACAGCAGACACCGATCAACAGAGCCTGACCGGGACCCAGACTGCGGTTACGCGCCCGGCAGGAAGTGAGCACGGAACAGCACAGGTAGTCAGCCAACCCGTCGCATTGCCCGAGACGCCACTGGCTGTAAATGAAACCGCTTACGGGAGTCCACTCATCCAGGGGACTCTGCAAGTTCAGACTGTCGAAGCCGCTCCACGAGCCGATCGTCCTTTCGAGGAAAAGCCGACCACTAAGGCTCAGCCGCAGACCACCGTACGTGAACCACAGGCTGAACTCATTCCTACGGATTACGTCAACACTCCGGCAGAAGCGACGGTCACAACGATCGACGGTCCCCAATGGCAAGTGCCCGAGGCCATCATCGGTCCTGTCGACCGGCTTCCGCGAAATGACACCGCCCCAAGCGAAAACACAATTGAGGTGACCGTACCTGAAGTCCAGCTTCGACCAACTCAGACTACTGAACCGACGGCAGATCGGACGACAACTCCGCAGCCGATACTCCAGCCCGCGACTCAGGCTCCAGTGCGGCCTGAATCTCAGCCGCAGGACCTGAGTTCTTCTCACGACATCTCCCGATTGCCCGTCGACAAAGGATCCGAAACAAACATCGGTGTCGATGCAGAAGTTGCAGTCACACAGGGTCAACCTGCTCCGCTGACCGGATCATCTGAAGAGAGTTCGACTGGATTCGAGTTTGCTTCGTCCGACATCAATCCGCAGACGGCTGCACCACCAGAGCTACGCATTGGCAGCGACGGATCGTCGCTGACCAATACGCTGCATCAGCACGATGCAATCCGAACAGAGATTGCCACAACACATTTCAACGTGGCCGATGCTCAGGCAATTCGGATTGCCTCCTCGACAGGTGAAGTCCAATCTGCCGGAGCAACATCCACCCCCGCTGATGCACTCGACACCGCTGTCCGCTCTACTCTTCCGGTTGTTGTTGCATTGCAATCCCGGCTTGCCAGTTCTGAGGACTCAGGCGTCAACCACCATTTAATGGTGCGTCTCGATCCTCCAGAACTTGGACGCGTGCTGGTCGACGTCGTATCAACCGACGAAGGTCTCACAGCACGCATTTCCGCCATCGATCCGGCAGCCAGAATCGCACTGGCAGAGGAACTGCCGCTCCTGAAGTCGGCTCTGTCAAATGCCGGAATCGACAACTTCGAGTTCGATTTGAGTGATGACGAATCGGCATTCAAGCGGCACGAAGCCGATCAGAGAGACAACGAGTCTCGAGCCCGCTTCCTTGCGTCCGGCGACGCACCGGCAAATCCAGCCAGTGAAACAACGACTGATGATGTCCCATCCAACACTCCAGCGAACGCTCGAATCGACATCCTCGCATAGAACTTCAAAGAGCTTCGACACTACCTCATAGAAGGAACAGACATGGGTATTGCACTTTCCGCCGCGGTCAGTGGTCTTCGCGCGCACGATCAACTGATCGATATCGTTGGGAACAACCTCGCAAACCTGAATACATCCGGGTACAAGACGAAACGCATTCTATTTCGAGACCTGATTTACCGTGATTCGATATCGTCAGCAAAATCCGCGGATGAATCATCGGGCGGCACGAATCCCGGTCAGATCGGCACGGGAGTCCAATCATCGATCATTGACTCCAATCTCTCTCAGGGAGGGCTCGAAGCTACTGGAGCGGACTTTGACTTTGCACTTGAAGGCGAAGGTTACTTCGTCGTTTCGGACGGGACACGCACTCTCTATTCGCGGGTTGGGGCATTCAGCCTTGACGACACGGGGACATTGGTGGACCCGGCAACCGGTTTTCGAGTTCAGCGATTTGGAATTGACGGTGAACCAGACAACGGCCTGCCCGGTTTCCAGGCACCGGGAAATAGCGGGATCACTGTCCCCTTTGGAGCCACTATTCCAGGAAATGCAACCACCAGCATCAGCATCGGCGGTAATCTTCCCTCAAGTGCTTCGCCACCGGTTGCACAGGTTCTTACTTCGCTCAACCCGTTTACAATTGGCGGAGGCGCGGCCACCCTCGCGACCACACTGTCTTCCCTTGACGCCAATACAGCCGACTACGTTACAGGAGACTCACTGGAGATTACCGGTATTGACGGGGATGATTCTGCCGTCAGTACAACATTTCCCGTAGATTCTATCACGACACTCGGTGATCTGGTTGCCGCCGTAGACTCTGCTTTTCCAGGCTCCACAACAACGTTTGATACCAACGGACGACTTACAGTCACGTCAAATCAGGCTGGTATTTCGAATCTGCAACTGTCGATTTCTGACACCACCTCAAACACAGGCACCTCAGCGTGGACGACAAGCACACCGATCATCCAGGTGGGAGGTCAAGACGGCGCGAAAGTTGAGAATTCCGTTGAGATATTTGACTCGCAGGGTGCTGCGCACGCAATCGGCGTTACCTTTCAGAAGAAGTCCGTGAATGAGTGGGACATGACAATCGCAATGGACAGCAGTGAGGGGACAATCATTGACGGAACCGTTGAGGGAATCGTCTTCAACGACGATGGCTCCATTCGTGAACTCCGAGGAATGGGTGTCGGAGATGGCGACATCGAGGTTCAATTCAAGAACTTCGCAATCTCACAACGAATTCAGTTCGACTTCGGTGTCAGTGGTCTTCGTGACGGGTTGAGCCACCTGGCGGTCGAAGGCACAATCGACGTCGATCAGGATGGATTTGGCTCCGGCACACTGACAAGTGTGTCAGTATCACCTGCCGGGCTCCTGCAGGCGGATAGCTCGAATGGTCGGAAGTTTCCACTTGCCCAGATTGCGATCGCACGGTTTCGGAACCCCAAGGGACTACAGGCGATTGGTGGCAACTACTCTGTGGAGTCGCCAAGCTCGGGAGAAGTCCAGATCGGGCCAGGCCAGAACGGTGGCCGAGGAGTCATTCGCGGTGGACATCTGGAAAACTCCAATGTCGACATGGCATTGCAATTCACAAAGCTCATCGTGGCGCAACGAGGTTTCTCGGCGAACGCGCGGACGATTACGGTTGCAGATCAGTTGTTGCAGGAGCTGACAAATCTGATTCGGTAGTTCCGGTGATCGCCTTAGGACCCGCACGGAAATAACCTACCGATTTAGCGGAACGGCGCAAGCCGTCCGGTCCCGCAAAACCGGGGGGCTTGCGCCCCGCCGCTAAAATCGATGCGGTAACTTAATTGCGCACGAGTCCTCAGTGCGTCTGATAGGCACTGAGCATTCGCCGGCTGTTGACCTCTTGTGAAATTTGCGGCTTCAGTCGCTCACGAGCGTCCGAGGCTGTCTGTTCCGCCTGAGCAAACCGCCTCATCAGTTCCTCGATCTGTTCCGAGACCTGCTGAATTCTCGTCGAAAGTTGCGAGCCTGGAACACCGCCACGCCTTTTCCATTCGGCGTGGATTGACGACGCACGTCGCTCCAGCGCCGCGACATTCTGCAAGAGTACGTTGAGTTCGGTCAGCGTTGATTGCCCGAAGTCTCCTGCATCCAGGCAGGCTGGCAGTGACTCAGTCAGTTCAATCGCCTGTTCGAAATGGCGTTGGCGGTGGTCCAGACTTTCGAACAGCTGAACCTCAAGTTGTGCAAGGTCAGTTGGCATCTTTCGACTCCTCCATTGATCCCACTATCGTCGTCAATCGGCTTAGCGCGACCGTCAACTCTTGTTTTGCGTGCAACCGGTCGAGCCACCAGCGGGCTGCGTCAATGGTGACTCCGCCGTTCTTGTACGATGCGACAATGCGGTAGTGCTTCTCAGCTTCACTTGTCTTTCCCAACCGCCTGTGGCAACTGGCGATCTGGAATTGCACCCACGCCTGGTCGACCTCGGTCATTGGCTCAATGTCTATCAGGGTGTAAGCCTGCAGAGCGACGTCATTCCGACCGGCGCCGAACAGATTGTCAGCCAACTTCAGTCGGTTGACTGGTGACGTCATGACCACATGTGGCTCTTCTGCACGAACTGCTATCTCTGGCACAGCAGGTGATTCGGCCACGGCGTCTGACGGTGTCGGCGGAATATCTTCAGGCTCGGGAGACACCAACTCGGGCGGTTCTGTTGGGGATTCGTTGATGACTTGAGCTGCGGCTTTGCGGGCGGCTTCGTTTGTTTCCAGAAGCTGCCGTAGTCGTTCGAGCTTTTCACGGATGGCCGTCGTGTTGCGAGAGGTGTCAGGAATCGGGGTCGGCAGGCGTTCCGGGGCTACTCGCGCCGTGTTCAAAGCGGGGTCGTACTCCGGAAGCAGCTTGAGGACCGGAGCAGTGGGGAGAGTTTCGTTTGAAGGGTGCCACTTCCGACTACCCGGGCTGAGTGGTTCGCGTCGAGGCGAATACACTTCAGGTAATCTGTCTGGCAGAAATGGTGGATGTGCCGGAACGCATCTTTCTATTTGGGGCGTCGGTGCTCCAACGACCGCTATCGTCGATGTTTGCGCCTCCGTGTGTCGGTAAGGAGCAAATGCGTAGAGGACAACTGCCAGGAAGATAGAAGTGATTCTAATCACGAACCTTCTCCTCACTGTCTGCTCGTCGAGCCGACGCCAGATCGGGCACGATCCCCGAAAAACACTGGGCTGCTCTCGTGTAATCCCCTTGCACTTCGTACGCGAGTCCAAGGAGTTCAAGCAATCGTCGCTTCTCAGAGTCAGCTTCCGCAGTCCGAAGAAGTTCACTGGATCGGACGATGCACTCCTCATGTTTGCCTGCGAGGAACAGAATGCGAACTTCCGACTCCTGACCTCGTCGCCGCCAGACACTGTCATCATTGCCATTGAGTTGCGCAAAGACCTTCAACGCCTCACCCGTTGCGCCGGTCTTGCGCAGCCACTCTCCCACTTCGTACTGCATGTGCTGCCGCAGCGGCGAGCTGGAACTGGCACCCTCGACCTCTCGGTAAACGACAGCCATCTGCTCATGCAGTCCGAGCGCCTTCCATGCCAGGCCGGCGAGTAGTCGGACTGAGTCTTCCTCGTAGTCAGACGCACGGAGCTGAGCGAGAGCGGAGATGAGTCGTTGCCCTTCACCTTCTTTGCGAACTCCGGATGCCACGCGAAATCTCGCGAGCGTGCCCAACATTGCCGACACACGATCGTGCGGCGGCTCTCGAACAGCGTCGCGGAAGTCCATTAACACCATGCTCGCAGCCGAGTCTTTACCATTCATGAGATAGGCCGACGCAAGGATGTTTGCCGCTTTCGCCTGGACGTCACGAGTCGTGGTTGTCGTTGAAGCTCGCACAAGTGGTCGTACGGCTTCGTCGAACTGTTCGGCGTGAACCATCAATCGGCCGATGTTGAACCAGGCTCGTGCCTCCAACCGGTTCCCGGCAAATCCGTCGACAAGCTGGTAGAGCGAGTCCCGGGCGGCATCACGCTGCCCGAGCGTTATCTCGATCTGAGCCTTATTAAACCACGCTGTAGAACTCAATGGAGACTTCGGGAACTCGCGAAGGAACTGGTCATACAGACTGATCGCGGAATCCATCTCCGAAGCCTGCACCTGAAGATTGGCAATCCCCAACCACGTGACTGGTGCAAGCTCATGGCTGGGCCAGGTGGAGAGTGAATTCCGGAGTGATCGGATGACAGTTCTCAGACGCAGTTCAGACAGCGTTTCACTCACGATCTCAGTCGGGCTGAGAATCTCAATCCTATCCTCTGTCTGCCGCCAGATGAGTCCGTTTGGCAGCGTCAGCAAATCCAGCAACGCGGCCAGTGAGATGTTGGACCGGGCCAGAGTGACACGTCGTGCCTCGAGATTCTGCGCGGCTTTCGACGAGACCTCCAGTGACAGTTTCGATTGGGAGCCGGCATCCGCGATCAATCCCAATATGGATACCTGGTCGTAGTGGACGGAAAGCTGAAAGCCATCCGCGCCGCGACCGAACTCGCTGAGAATTACAAAATGAGCGTCGTCCTTTGATGGTGCAATCGGTTCTGAAAGTGATTCGACGGATCGAATGACTCTCCAAATGGGGGGATGCCAGTTCGTGTGAACAAGTTCCAATCCCACGGTGCGGTCCGACGGGCTCGGCAATTCCCGAAGTAACGCGAGGGCAAACAGGTGAGCCGCTTCAGCCGTCACGCTGGCCGACCTGCTTCGTTCAGACTGTCCGAGAAATGTGGCCAGGATGGAGACTGCAGACTCGATCTGGTTGCTGCTCATCAGCACCCGCGCCTGACTGACATTCGCTGCGTCGCGAACAACCGGGTTCCCGGTTCGCCCGGCAAGTTCCTGGTACTGAGCGTGAGCCGATTCCAGGTTTCCGATCTCCTCGTTGGCAACGGCCAGACGAAGTTGAAGCGAGTCGTCGTCGATTCCGCTGCGGATCAATGAGTTCAGAATGCCGATCGCCCTCGCAGCGTTCTCTTCGGCGAGGAGCTTATCGGCTCTCTCAATGGCAACCTGTATTTCCGCCTGGTTGGTAAAGACATCGCGATGTCGGGGCGGAGTCTCTTCCAGGAGGGAGTTGCCTGAAGGATTGGAGGCATGTGCCTCCAGCGATTCGATCGGGACGCCGTCTGCTGCTGGCCCGGAGCCAGTTGACAGGTGGCTGATTCCCGCGAGAAACCCGATCAGGGCTCCTGCTACGGCCACCGCAGCGACCATCCATGGTCTGTTGCGAGTCACGATTGACCTCAAGTGGGGTTGCTGCAGCGCGCAAGAGCCTTCCGTGCTCGCGCAATCGCTGCAATCCACTTAACACTATCGTCTCTGGATGGCCGCCACTTCAGCTTCAGATTTCCAGGCAAGTTTTCCCGGGCACCTTCGATGACCTTCCCTGACTGCTTTTCAGGAGCACAGGGATGAACGTCAATTCAAACATTCCGAGTCCTCACTTCCATGTAGCAGGGAATGCTACGCCGTTCGCGGCAGGAAACGGGACACGAACCGAAGGAACCCGGCAGGCTGAGAATGATGCGAGCCTCGCACGCAGTGGTGATGCCCGTTTCTTACTCAATCAGCTTGAAGGCGTTTCTGATATCCGGGACGACGTGGTATCCCGTGCGGCCGAAAGGCTGGACAGGGGCGACTACCTCACTGACGAGTCCGCCGAAGCGGCGGCCGATGCGATTCTTAACCGTCTCGCATAGTCGACCCTGGTTTCGATACAGACTTCGCAATGTGCGACTCTGAATGAGCATCGAACGTCGGTGCAACTGTCTTCCGCATGCGATTCTCAGGGCCAATGAGATTCGTGTCCGCTGTAGGAGGAGCGAAAGCTGAAGACCCGCTGGAGATGCACATCAAGGACGCTTCTTCCGAAACGGACGTCACATTGGAACCGCATTCGCGGTTATTGCGTTGCCGATTGGGGGCAGCTCAACGGCAACAGAGCGAACCAACCTTGTGATTTGTGGAGATATCAATGGCGCTTTCAATCAACACTAACGTCGCGTCCCTTACGGCACAGAACAACCTTAATCGGTCGTCGAGTGCACTCAACAAGTCGATCGAACGACTCTCGTCGGGTTTAAAGATTAATCGAGGAGCAGACGGCCCTGCCGCTCTCGTGATCTCCGAAAAGAATCGAGCACAGATCGCCGGACTCACCACAGCCATCGACAACACTCAGAAAGCCACGTCGGTTGTACAAACCGCCGAGGGCGCGCTGAACGAAATCAACTCACTACTCGTGAAGGTTCGAAGTCTGGCGATCGATTCGGCCAACACTGGCGTGAATGACGATGATGCTCTGGCAGCAAACCAGGCAGAAATCAGTAACGCACTGGATACGATCAACCGCATTGCCAACAACACGCAGTTCGGTTCGAAGAAGCTCCTCGATGGATCGGCCGGCAAGACTGGCACGACGAACAACGCGTCGACGACATTTCTCGCGGCTTCGGGTGACACGACGGGCGGAACCTTCGCCGTTAACATCACTTCCACGGGCCAACGTGCGACAGTCGACACGACGGGAACCGCTCAGACCGGAAACCTCGCGGCCGATGAAGTACTGACGGTTAACAACGTTTCGATTTCCTTGACAGCAGGCTTGAGCCAGGCACAGGTGATCGATCGGGTTAATGAATTCTCGTCACAGACGGGTGTCGTTGCTGAAGACGCCGGTACGAGTATCACGCGACTTCGTTCGACGGCCTTCGGCGACGGCGTATCGATTTCGACGATTTCCAACACAGCCGCAGGCGGTGCTGGTACGACGAGCGGAATCGGAACAACGGCAAAGACAGACTCTGGACAGGATATTGCGGGGACGATCGACGGCCTGGCTGCGACCGGAGCTGGCAACGTTCTGACTGCGAATACGGGTGCCGCCAACGGTGTGAGTGTTCAGGTCGCCGTCGCGGGTGGCTCGACAACCACAACGGCTACGGGTGACCTCGACGATGTGACTGTCGTTGACAATTCACTCATCTTTCAGATTGGCGCGAACAAGGATCAAACCGTCACTGTGGGTGTCGATCGCGTCAACCCAACGTCTCTTGGAATCGGTGTCGCCGACAACAGCTTTGCGAATCTGAACGAGATAACCGTCACGTCGGCCTCTAACGCTCAGGACGCGCTGGAAGTGGTTGACGCCGCCATCGGCGAAATCGCCACACTTCGTGGTGACCTTGGAGCATTTCAGTCGAATACGCTTGAATCGACGGGCAACAACCTGCGAGCCACGCTCGAGAACACGGTTAACGCCGAGTCGATTATCCGCGACACGGACTTCGCCTCGGAAATTGCAGAATTCACAAAGAACCAGGTGCTTGTCCAGGCCGGGACTTCGACTCTGTCGAACGCAAATCAGAGTGCCCAGCTTGTTCTGTCGCTCCTGCGATAATTCCGCTGCTCAGAACAAGGTTCGCTCTGTTCTGTCACGCGTGGGGGGGGGATTTCCCTCCCACGCGTTTCTTTTTGGCATGATGCAAAGTTTTGTCGCCGTCATCGGTCATCGCAGCCCGATCACAATGCACAGGCTGGCGGTTTTGTAACTCTATTCTGATGGTCGATTCATGGGTCTTCAAATTGATGGCCTCGCCTCTGGCCTCGACACGACAACGATCGTGGAGGGTCTGCTCGAGATCCAGAAACAGCAAGTGACTCGGCTGAACAGTCGAATCTCTGGAATAACGGACAAGCAGACCGCGTTCAAAGGAGTCGAAGCCGGACTCCTGAGCCTGCGAGGCTCACTCGGCCGACTCACCCGGGTTCAAGACAACGTCTTTGAAGCCCGCACGGCAACGAGTAGCGATGATTCGCTGATCGCGGCCGCTGCATCCAGTGGTGCAACCCCCGGAATCTACACGCTGCAGGTCAGCAGCCTTGCCCGTGCCCACCAGATCGCTTCACAGGGCCTGGCAGACGCAGACTCGGAAATTACCGAGGGGACGTTTGGCATCCAGATCGGCACGGGAGCAGTCACCAACATTACCGTCGACACAACGAACAACACGTTGCAAGGTCTTGCCGACTCAATTAACAGCGCTGACGCCGGCATCTCTGCGTCAATCATTAACGACGGATCGACGGGAACTCCCTATCGTCTGCTGTTGACGTCAAATCAGGCCGGGACAAACGGGGCGATCACGATCTCGAACTCGCTCGCCGCGGCATCCGGTAACGCCTCAAAGCCCGCATTCACAGATCCTGACGTTCAGTCGGCAACAGATGCCTCACTTGTGATTGGCACGGGCCCAGGTGCAATTACCGTCAACGGCACATCCAACCAGATCGAAGACGTCATTCCTGGCGTCACCCTCGACCTGCTCGCTGCTGACGCAACAAAGACGGTCACGCTGACCGTCACCGAAGACGTGGAGTCTGCACGAGAAGCCATTGACGGATTTGTCGGGTCCTTCAACGCTGTGTTGGGGACAATCGACAGTCAGGTCCGCTTTGATGCAGAAACCGGCCAGGCGGGAGTGTTGCTGGGCAACCGAACGATCATCTCGATCCAGGACGAAGTCCGAAACGCGGTACTGCAAACCGTGTCTGGTATTACAGGATCCACAAACCGACTGTCATCGATCGGAATCACTTTTGATGCCCGAGGGCAGCTCACTGTCGATACCAGTCGGCTCGACGATGTCCTCAATGGGCGAGTCGATGACGTATCCCTCGACGATGTGCGACGACTCTTTTCGCTCAGTGGCGAGAGTACTAAGGCCGGTATCGAGTTTCTCGGCGGCAGCACTCGTACAAAGGACTCGGCGTCTGCCGTCGAGGTCGATATCAGTCAGGCGGCTGAGCGCGCCGTCATTGCGGCGACATCGGATCTTGCTGCATCGACAGTGATTGACTCGTCTAACAATTCGTTCACGGTCTCCATTGATAGTCAAACGTCGGCTGCACTGACACTTGCGGATGGCACTTACACTCGACAGGAACTGGCGGATCACCTTGAGAGTGCTATTAACGGTGACTCCACTCTGATTGGTCGAGAAGTGTCTGTCAGCCTCAGTGGAAACGCGCTTCAGATCACGTCGCTCGCGTATGGCACCTCCTCCAAAGTTTCCAGCGTCTCTGGAACCGCCTCGTCCGAGCTCGGATTCGTCGGAACAGAATCGGACCAGGGGCAGGACGTTGTCGGGAAGTTCATTGTCAACGGAGTCGATGAAATTGCGGTCGGAACCGGACGTCTTCTGATTGGTGACTCAGAGAATGAAAACACCGCAGACCTGCAGGTCCGAGTCACATTGGGATCGAGTCAGGTCCAAAGCGGAGTTGACGGAAATATCACCGTGACACGAGGACTGGCGGCAAAACTGGATCTTGTCCTGAATTCAATTCTCGACCCGGGTACCGGTCGGGTAAAAACCGTCAATGACAGCTTCGAGGAGCAGATTCAGGACATTGAGGAAACGATTGCGCGACAGAACGCGCTTGTTGAGCAGCGTCAGCAATCGCTCATCAAAGAGTTCATTGCACTCGAAACAGCTATCAGCGGATTCCAGTCGGCGGGTAATTTCCTCGCCACACAACTGGCCGGCGTATCCGGGCTGTCGTCGTAACGAAAACTCAATGTCGTTCGATCTGCCCGACGCAGACGATCGCATGTCGAAAATGGAGGCGGTCATGCGATCGGCAATCAAAGCCTACGGCGAACAACGGGCTAACGGATGGACCAGAATCGAAATGCTGCTCGCGATCTACGACGGCGCGATCGATAAAATCGGCAAAGCGCAGGCGGCGCTGGAGAACAATGAGAACGCTCTCGTTGAGGAACACCGCCTTGCTGCCCAGAAGCTGGTCATGCAGTTGATCAGTGGGATTGACCTTCAGTTTGGAGACCTGGCGTCACAGATGCACACCCTGTGTATCCACGTGGCAACCGAGCTGAATCACGCGACAGCAGGGTCACTGTCTCATTGTGACAGCATTCTGCGGAAGCTACGCGAGGGCTTTGAGGGCATTCGCGAGGAAGCAATCGTCCTCGAATCGAACGGCGACATTCCCGGATTGCGGCTCAGTGCGGATGTCGACATCGTCGTGTCGTAAGTTGCCGAACGAGCGCGGACGGGCTCAAGCTGCTTCTTGTCCTTCTTCCGCCAGACCTGAGCGATGTCTCGCCCGTACTTGCCCGTTCAGTTCATCGTCTGAAGGATCAATGGCCACTCTTCGTCCTTCTCCTTTACGGAGATCCATTCCTCGACGAACTCAGTGGCTTTGATACCGCTACTTCAGGGATGAGATCGAAGCTGCGAGGGCCTACAATCGTCGAGCGTCAGACCTGACGAACGGGTTCGCCAAACTCAACTGAATCTGAAAACGGTATCAGGAAGTGTATCGGAGCCGTCGATACGGGACTTGGAGAAGCGTCGTAACCTACTGAAATATTTAGATTTGCGCCCGTAGCTCAGCAGGATAGAGCATCGGATTTCTAATCCGAGGGTCGGAGGTTCAAGTCCTCCCGGGCGTACTTTACGTAGCAACGACTTACGCCGATTCCGGCCAGAAGATTCTTGCTTCGGTACAGAAATCTGGTGCAGAAAAAGCCCCGTGCGGCAACACGGGGCCGGCAAGCCTTTCAGCCTGCTCTTTCGGTTTCCTTCCACCAGAGCTGGGAGGTCTGCAATGGCGCGTAACTCGAAACCGTGGTATCGGCGCGATCGCACGGCGTGGTTCGCCACGATCGATGGCAAGAGGCACAACCTCGGTCGCGATCGCAAATCGGCGTATCAGCAGTTCCACGAACTGATGGCCCGCCCGCAGAAACGTGTTGTTAATACTGAGTCCGTCGCTGGCGTATTCGACGCCTTTCTCGACTG
Organism: Planctomycetota bacterium; assembly: GCA_963579025.1. Taxonomy (GTDB): domain Bacteria; phylum Planctomycetota; class Planctomycetia; order Planctomycetales; family Planctomycetaceae; genus CAUZFZ01. The sequence goes on from CAUZFZ010000031.1 coordinate 74,134, forward strand.
GGCGAAGCAGCACAGGGCACTTCGCACCTATGAGTGGTATCGCGCCGATGTCAGTGCTTCCTCGAAGCTGTGCCAAACCTCAGCGTCGGCCAGCTTCACCGGTTTCTGAAGCAGAACCCGTCCGCAGTTTCTTCCGCCACTGATAGAAGGCCGCCTGAGACACGCCTTCGCGGCGACAGAATTCCGCCACCGTCCCGTCCGAGGACTCACGCGGCTGCAGACGTTTCCGCCACTGCTCCCAAAGCACAGGATTGATCGACCGTGCCATTCCCAGACTCCCCGATTTCGATGTGGAAACCAGGCAGACTACGACACGCGTCAAGTATGACTCTCATGTACGCTCACGCCTGCGAGACGATCAGTGAGGCTGCTGCTTAACGGTCTGGTTGCGGCAGCTCTGCAGAAAGTCCTCGATGTCGTGTTCGCTAAAGCGGATCGCGCCGCGGCCGAGTCCAATGCGGTGATGAGCAAGTTTTCCGGGTCGGTTTTTTCCGACGGCAGAAAGAACTCCGACTTAATATTTGGGCCGGCAATTCCGTCGCGGGTGCCGATGATCTGCTCAGCTGTTGCCGAACTGATTTTCAGCTGCCCGGCAGCCTTTTCGTCTTCGCTGAACACCAGCACTGCCAACCATGCGGTCGGTTGGCTGCCGCCGCACGGGTTCGGTGGGGAGGGTTGCTCGACGTCGGGCGGGACGCTTTCGGGGTTGTCGTGCGGCGTGGGTGCAGCAGTGGATCGCCCGGCGGGCGGGCGGGACGCGAGCAGTGGCGGACTGTGAACTGCGGGGTCCGAATCAGAAGGGGCATTGTCCGAGGGACTGAACGACAGCGGTATGGTCCAGCTCAACCTTCAGCCGGACTCCGCTATGGTCGGCGAGTGCTCTTGAACCATCGGATGAGCCGGAACAGTGGCCCATCGCCGGATTTACGGTCCCCGTTTGCAGCAGTGCGGTCCGTGCCAGTATTTGTCGCGTGCTCGGCGTCTTGGGAGTGTAAGAGCTGTTCTGTCGTTTCGATGGGAATCAGGTGCAACGATTGCGCCCCACCGCCCTGGAAGATGATTGCCGGTTCTTCACTCAGGCTGTCCAGCGAGGAAGGGAGTCTGCCCGCATGTTGCTGTTGGGCGGGGGCGGGGGCGGTCTGTTGACCGGGCGAATCGGCTGACAGCAACCTGACCTGCAGATTCTGGAGCCGGTCGAACTGTTGCTCGAACCCCGCCAGCTTGTTCCGAATCTGCTGCATCTCCGACGACTGAGCGTTGTAGGCGGTCTTCAGTTCGAGGTATTCCTGCAGTGAGACTCCGTGTTCGCGAGCGGAGTGGTCAGCGGTCGGCTCACGGAATGCGGCCGGATTGACCGTCGGAACGGCAGGGATCGAACTGTGTGACGTGCCCCCAACGCGACGAGGAGTTGAGTTGTCCAGCCGGGTCAGAGACTCCATGGCATGGTGCATACGGGCCATCTGCTGACTCAGATGATCGATCCTCTGCAGCAGAGCCGTTTCAGAGCCCGGCACTGACGGGACACTGGGAACGGTGCACGAGGGTTGACGCTCTCCGCTTTGCTCTTCGGCATTCGGTTTATCCGATGGCTCGCTGCGTTGACCTGCCTGTGGATTGCCGGCCAGGTCAGCAATTCCACCCTCGGCGAACGGAGCGTGCTGAACGTCGGTCAGCAGATGAGCTTCCCGGCGAAACATGAGACCGGACGGCAACTGGATCCAGGGCAGGCGGATCGTCGATGACGGAATGTGTATGGTTCCGGCGCGAATCCCCAGCGAATGTGACTCGCCGACGGCTTCACCGTGGTGACGTGGTCGGACATAGGCACCTTGAGTAGAGCTCCGCTACCCGATTGTCACATCCCCGGGAGACAGCGGATCGCCTGTGTATGCCTCATTCGATCACGTGATCGGCATCCACAACTATGGAACGGCCACCTGCAATCTGGCCACGTACATCACCCCGGCCGTCGCCACCCAGCTCCAGCAGTGGATTGAAAGCTATGAATCGGCGTGATTCCAGGGTCTTACGTGTGAGTTGCCAGAATCTGTCCGCGGTCAGGCTCATCTCAGTCCATCCAGCCGGCTCGCCCCACCTGCGGGCCACCGGCAATGAAAGACGGACATGAGTGCGTGAATCTGCTGACCAACCTTTGCGATTTTCGTACCGAACGCAGTGATTGACTCACTTAGGAATAGTCCTGAATTAACTTCCCGGAATTGCGAGCGCCTGCCGAGGCTGTGCACTGGTCCGGAGCTGAGCCGTAGGCGGATTTCTCCGAAATCCGCTGCCTTGGACCTGGCAAGACTGAGCGGCGGTCGATGTGCCGGCAGGTTGCAATGTCGTCTGGTCCCGATTTCAGAGAAATCGGGCTACGGCTCAGAGGTCTCGCGGATTCCAGATCGGGAACTTATTTGAGACCCGTTCCTTAGTAGAATCGGGCGTGAGACCGTGCGGGTTGTGTGCAAATTCGCTCTGCGCGCGTGCGGCGGCCGGCACACACCGGGGAACAGGTCGTACCAGATCGCACGGCCGTCTCCCTGATTCGATGAAACCACGCGAATTTCTGCCTCACCTTGAGTCGTTCGGCACTCGACATGCAATGTTGTATGGCGGGACCTTCATGAACTCAGGGGCCACGCCTCGCCAAATCGACTGTCAGCGAGGGTGTGATCTCTCTGAGGCGACAACACGTGGGAGTTGTGAGTTGGAGTTCTTCGGCTTTTGCCGTGAGTTGAAGTGGTCTTGGAGAAAGCGGCGTCCTTTGCGATCCTGATTTCT
>CAUZFZ010000032.1:0-76347 GCA_963579025.1 Planctomycetota bacterium
TGCCTCAACGGCACGCACTCGTATTTCCAAAGTCGAATAACCGTTCTCGCTCATAGCGAGCGGCTTATCGCAAATCTAACAACTCGACTCTATATCAATGTTGCGCTTTTTTTGCGATGAGCCATACATCCCGACAACGATCGCACTGTTTGCTTGGATGGGCATACTGGCGACGTAAACAAGATTTGTTTCACAGCAAACGACAGGTGGGCGGTTTCGTGCTCATCCGATCGGACAGTAAGAATATGGGATGCTGTAACAGGAAAATGCACCCGAATACTGGAAGGGCACACTTCTGCTGTCACAGATGTAGCGGTGACACTAGACGGGCGCTTCGCAGTATCGACGTCGGACGATAACACCATCAAGGTGTGGCATCCATCATCCGGAGCATGTGTAGCAACAATCGATACTGTTTTTGGAGGGGGTGTGCACGCATTGGCAATTTATGGTACTGAAACCACAGTCCTTGCGGCCGTGGGGATTGGCGGCCTGGTGCGATGGAATCTAAGCGACTACGTAGACCTGTCCACTCTTCCGCCACCGGAAATCCAGTATACCAACGCCAAAGTTCTTCTTATCGGGGACACTGGTGTCGGCAAGTCAGGACTAGCAATTCGCCTAACTGCAGGTGCATTCGAGCCGACTTACAGCACGGATGCGCATTGGGCAACACAACTTCGGCTGCCGGATAAAACTGAACTTGATGTAAAGGCTGAAGGCAGGGATGGCGTTAGAGAAAACAGGGAAATTTGGCTGTGGGATTTTGCCGGTCAAGCTGACTATCGACTGATTCATCAACTATTTATGGATGAAACATCTCTTGCGGTGTTGGTCTTTAATCCTCAAAGCGAGAATCCGTTCGATGGTCTTGGCCAATGGGATCGTGATATGGAGACCGCTTCACGTCGGAGATTTGGCAAGCTGCTCGTGGCAGCTCGATGTGATCGTGGTGGGCTCACGGTCAGTCGGGAGAGTGTTGAACGGTTTGGGCGAGAACGTGGCTACATGCATTTTCTCCAGACGAGTGCAAAAACTGGAGAGGGTTGCGAAGCGCTGCGCGAGGCAATTGAGCAGTCCATCGACTGGAATTCCATCCCCTGGACGGCCAGTCCGCGGATCTTCAAACTGTTGAAAGAGGAAATCGTCCGGCTCAGTGATGAAGGCTTCACGCTGCTACGGATGAGCGAACTGAAGCAGCAGCTCGAAATGAGGCTGCCCGACGACCCGTTCACCTACGAGGAACTCGAGGCCGTCGTGGGGCTGTTGGCCGGGCCGGGGCATGTCTGGCAGCTTGAGTTTGGACAGTTCGTGCTATTGCATCCCGAGCGGATCAACTCCTACGCCGCGGCCGTCGGACGGACGGTTCGCTCGCACTTGGAGCAGATCGGGGTGATTCACGAGTCCGCCATGCTCGCTGGGCAGTTGAATTTCGGGGACATCCAGCGGCTGCCGCCTCGCGAAGAAGCGATCGTGCTGCGGGCCATGCATCAGACGCTGGTCGATCACGGATTCTGTCTCACGCAGGAGACCGATGCCGGACCGTTGCTGGTGTTTCCGTCTTACTTCAACCGGGAACGGCGAGATCAGATCGACCATCCCCGCATCTTCGGCACGTTCCGGTTCAGTGGGGCACTGGAGGAACTGTACGCGACGCTGGTCGTCAAGCTACACCACACGCAGGCCTTCGAGACCGAAGACCTCTGGCGGTACGCGGCGGATTTTCGGGTCGTGAAGAACGACGGGGCCGTCGGGCTGAAGATGCGGAAGCTCGGCGAAGGCGATGCTGAGATTGTTGCATACTGCGATCCCGAGGTGGACATCGAATCGAAGGTGAGCTTTATCCAGTACATTCACGAGCATCTGAAACGCTATGACTCGGGGACGGCGCTCGTCCGCCATTACGTATGTCGCAATCCAGAGTGTGAAGAAGTGGTGAGCGACGTCAGAGCGATCCTGCGGGCGCGCGAGAAAGGGTTGACGCAACTGCCCTGCCAGTTCTGTTTCGAACCCATCCCGCTGTGGGACGAAGTGGAGCAGGAACTGGCGTCGGAAAAATACGAGGCTCGCGTTCGGGAAATGGAAGCGATTTCTCGTGCCGGCATTGATCGTGAGAGTCGCGATCTGACGCTCGAATATCACGCCTTCGCCATCGCTGAGGAAGCCAGCCAGACCTTTGTCCCTATTGATGACGACGAGGTTGGATCACAAGCCCGCATCGACCTGCAACACGATGTGCCATCAGACCAGCGGAGCGGCCGCTGTCTACATCTTCAGTTGAGGCCCGCCGAGGTCTACGAATCGATAGCGACGAACCGTGATGGCAACCCCGTGTTTGAGGTGCGCTCGGAGAAACCGGTAGACCGATGGCAGCAGTCAGACGCGCCGATAATGCTCGTGCACCGTATGGACGACGGGTTCATTCGATGGATGGATGTGAGCGAGTGGCTGAAGAAAAACAACAAAGACCTCAAGACGCCCGTCAAACAAATCGTCTTCGATGGTGAGCCGTTTACGGCGCTGAGTCTCCTGCGGATGCGTGACCGGGTCGTTGGGTTGTAGACCCAGAATGGTGGGTGGCTGCGGCAGACAGAGTCTGTTTGAATCGAAAGCTACTTCGGCTCGGCTTCTTTTTTCGGGGGGATTGTCAGCCAGAGCTGGTCGATGGTCGTGTTGAGTGTGGCCAGCGGTGCTGTTGCGGCTACTGCCTGGCCGTTTGCGGGGCGGCCGATGATTTGGATGGGGCCGCTGAATGCGTTTGGCTCGGAAACGGTCAGTTTGAGTGTGACGGCCTTTGAGGTGTCGCCTTTCGCTGCTGACTTGACCGGTTCTGCCGTGACTCCGGGTGGCAGTTCGTTGAGGGCCACTTCGAATTCCTCGGCGAAGCCGTTGTTCCGAGTGATTGTCACGGGGATTTCCAGAGGCTTGTCGGCGGTTAGTGTGAATCGATCGGCTTTCACACTCAATGTCACGCCGGGCTTCAGTTCTTCCACATGCATCCGCCAGGCGTAGCGCCAGCCGCCGTGTCGGAAGACGTCTCGGATGCGGACTGAGTATTGCCCATCGGCCTTCGGTGTGAATTTTAATAGCGGATCGAATACGTCGCGTTGAGCGTCGTCTGATTTGGCGAGTTCATTGCCTTCACCGTCGAAGACGTGCAGTTCCGCATCCAGCGGGTAGCCCAGTGACCTCGACTCGACTCGGAACACCAGCTTCTGTCCTTTCGTCGCCGTGAAGCGGATTGTGTCTTCATCGTGTGGCTGCTCGATGACTCCGCAGACTGTTGTGCCAGTCTCGACATCAAGTGGCTTTGACTTGTCGCACGGCTCTTGCACCACCGCCACGGCGCCGTCAACAACGGCCACGGGCAACGGTTGTGGTAATAGCGCATGCATCACCTGACACAAAGAGTCGCGATCTGGATTCAGCGGTTGCTGCAGTTCCGCGGACAGGTTCCACCCGGTGAGTTTGACGGTCGCGTCTGACTCGCGCGGGACAGCCGACGGCAGACTGTGATTTGCCAAGGGACCGGTCGTCAGTGTGAGGCGGTAAACGAACGTGGCGCCGCCAGAAAACCTGATCGAACTGTTGGGCGTGGCTGGAAATCCGAATGTGCGCACATACCAGACTCCGTCGGCTGGAGCGGTGAACGTGACGAGTGGATCGTTGCCTCGATCATCATCCACCTGAGCGACGACCTTACCTGTGTGAGTCACAATCTGCAGGACCATGTCGACAGGTGAACCCAGACGCCAGTTGGCCTCGGCGGCGGCGATCAGAGTCTGATCCTTCTTCAGTGTGACCGCAAAGACATCAACATCACCGTTGGTCTCCAGCTTGCCGTTGACAACCAACGATTTGTCAATTGCCTGAGCTTTCGACAGTTCGTTGTTCGGTTCGGCTTCGCGCACTTCGGGCAGTCGACCCAGGACGAACGGAAGAGGTGCGGTCGCTCCCTCGGCATTATGAAAACGGATCCAGCACAGACCTGGCCGCGCCTCGGCAGCAACTTCGACGCTGACATTGCCACCAGAATCCGGCACGACGACTTTGATGCCGGGGTTGCTGCACCAGGCGACAGTGCCCGGCTGACCAAGCTTGCCGGTGGCTGCGATCTCAGTCGTCGAACCAACAGCCGCACCGCGCGGAAACAGGCTGGTTACGGCCGGTACTTCGGCACAGACGACGCCACATGGAGCAATCAGGCTGAGAGCGAACACATTACGAATTGTTCGGGTCACGGGATTACTTTCTCAGCCGCCCAACGAAGCCGTAAGGTCTCACGCAAAGTCGCGAAGCCTTCTTACTGCCTCGCTTTGCGTCTTTGCGTGAAATCTGAAAACTCGCGTTTTGGGGCGCACGTGTGACGACTGAAGAAGCGACACGGCTTCTGATCTGAGATGGGAACACTAATCAACGCTGATTGGATTAGTGGTGATTAGCGAAGATTAGTGTTCCACTTCGTCCGAGTTCTCACCTGCCGGCCTGGCACGGACCAACATGTCGGTCAGTTCCAACTTCGAAGGGTCTAATCTTCTTCATGCTGTTTCTTCGCGGCCGCGATGATCTTCTGTTGCTCATTGGCCGGGACGACTTCGTAGTGGCTTGGTTCGTGCGTGTACGAGCCCTGGCCGCCTGTCATGCTCGACAGACCACGGGCGTAATCCTGCACTTCGGCCAACGGGACGAAGCCGGTCACCACCTGGAAGCCACCCGGCGCCGAGTCCAGGCCTTCCATGCGTCCGCGGCGAGTTGTCAGGTCGCTGGTGATGTCGCCCATCTTGTCGGCCGGGATCGTGATGTCGATTTTCACGATCGGCTCGAGCAGCACGGGTTTGGCTTCCTGGAAGATATTTCGGAAGCACATGCTGCCAGCCATCTTGAAGGCCGATTCGTTGCTGTCGACTGGATGGTCTTTGCCGAAGAACAGTTCGCACACGCAATCCTGCACCTGGTAGCCTGCGATGACGCCACGTTCCATGCGTTCCTTCACGCCTTTCTCGGCGGCTGGAATGAACTGGTTCGGGACAGTACCGCCGGTGACGCGGTCGATGAACGCGTAATTGAGTACCGGATCGTAGTGGAAGGCACGCATGCTCTCGAAGCGTTGTTTCGTGAAGTACTCTTCGGGATCGATGTCGCGCGGCAGAGCCTGAATTCGAAAATGCACTTCGGCGAACTGGCCGGAGCCGCCGGACTGTTTCTTGTGGCGGTAGTGGCCTTCTGCCTTGCCTGTGCATGTTTCGCGGTAAGGCACCTTGGGCGTACGCGTGTTGACGCCGACTTTGTCACGTCTGAGGATCCGGTCGATAAGTGTCTGCAGATGCAGTTCACTCATGCCGTACACGACCATCTCTTTGGTTTGCTTCTGGCGAACAACTGTAAACGTCTGATCTTCGTCCTGAACCTTGGCCAGTGCGCCGGAGATCTTCTGCTGATCCGCTGTCGTCTTCGGTTCGACAGCCCAGCCGACCATCGGACGTGGGAACGGAATCGGCGCAAGTTTCGCGTCTCCCAGTGAATCGGAAACGTGCAGACCTTCGATCTTCACCAGGGCGACAATGTCGCCTGGAATCGCCGTATCGACGGCGGACAGGTCACCGCCCTGGACTTCGTTGAGCGTACTGATTTTCACAGACTTGTCTTCAGTCTGATTCGTAACCGAGCTGTCCTTCTTCAGAGTCCCGGAAAACACGCGCACAAAGTTCATCTTGGCGACGAACGGATCGATGCGATTCTTGAAGATCTGAGTGATCACTGGTCCGCCGGCATCAGCGGCGATATCCGCACCGTCTTCGGTTGTGCGGGCAATGTCGCCAGGTGCCGGGCACATTGAGGCGATACCGTCGAGCAACTCGGAAACGCCAACGTCCTGCTTACTGCTGACACAGAAGATGGGAATCAGCGTTCCGGCCGCGATGGCCTTTGTGATGCCGTCGGCGGCTTCATCGGCCGACAGCTCCATCGTCTCCATGTACTTTTCTAGCAGCTCTTCGTCGGCTTCGACAATGGCGTCCATTAGCGGTTCGCTGTAGTCCGCCGGATCGACAACCCCGCTACCTTCGGGATTCAATGTGCCGAGCACCGCCGAAACGCCAGGTCCCACCTGGTCCGGCACGTTGATGGGAATGCACTGCATCCCGAAGACGTCCTGGATCTGGCTGACCAGGTCGGCGAATTCGATGTTGTCGCCGTCGCACTTGTTCAACACGATAATTCGACCACAGCCCGTGTCGCCGGCCATCTGGAACGTGCGTCTGGTATTCACTTCGACGCCGGAAGTGGCACTGATCACGATCGCCGTTGTTTCGACCGCTGCCAGTGAGCCGGCGACCTGGCCAATGAAGTCCGGGTAACCCGGCGTGTCGATGAAGTTGAACCGCTTGCCCGCATGCGTCACGTGGCCAACGGCGGACGTAATCGACGACTTGCGGTCTTTTTCGTCATCGTCGCGGTCGAACGCACTCGAGCCTTCGTCTACGGAACCAGCTCGATTAGTCACGCCGGCCTTGAACAAAAACAGATCGGCGAGCGTCGTTTTCCCAGTCCCACCATGTCCGACAAACGCGACGTTTCGAATGTCCTCAGTCTTGTAACCTGGCACGTGCGGTGTCCTTTCTGAAGATTCTGCGAGCGGTTGGTTTCGACCGCGTGAATTCCGGACCGGGGTATCCTTAGATCAGAACCGAAAGCAAACGTGCTGCCCGGCGAGAGCCACCCGGCAGCGAGCCGGAAATAGTTACGCAATGGTGTGCGGTCTGCAATGATCACGTGTGCGGAGTCGCTGCGATGTCGCAGTCGTTCCATGACGATCGGGGCACGGCGCACGAGAGGCAGAATGATGATCGGATTCGCTGACTTCGCACCGCGTATGCTGGCTGAGCTCGGCTTCTTCAAAGCAGCAACGTACGAGTCTTTCGATGCGGCGCTGGACGCGGCTGATCAATGGGTCGGGGAGAATGACCCGCAGGGACGAAATCAGATCGGCAGTTGATCGTAGCCACCGTCGCCAGACGGTGGAGCGTTGCCGGATGAAACTGCCCACCGTCTGGCGACGGTGGCTACCAGTCGTGTAATCAACTCATCAGTCCCACCACCAGTGGCTCATGTCGGCATCTGGAAGTGACTTCGCGACCGTTCCGTCGAGTTCGCGGTTGCCTTCCTGTTTGATGGGGATTCGACTGAGCAACTCAGCCGGACGAATCGAGACGCCGCCCACGACACCCAGGATCACGCGACCGGCACGCTTCATGTTGACGACCGAGCCGACTTCTTTCGGTGAGTTGTTTTTCACCAGCGGTGTGCGCTCGGGGTCGAGGAACAGCTCCATTGACCAGCCGGCCTTCTTCGGAAGCTGCTCTTTCTCGAACAACGCGACCAGAATCGACAGGTCGATCAGATTCTGCAGTTCAGCGAACACCGGCGAGATCGCGGCCAGTTCTTCGAATCGCTCGGTAAACAGCTCACCGTACTTCTGAGTCGACACACGGGTAAAAGCAGCATCATTGCGCTGACCGGCGACGGTCGCGTGCTCGTCCTGCGACATCAGTTGCACGCGCTGTCCACTGAACTGAAACGCGTTGCCATCGCTCGACTGCAGGAACGCGTCGTACAGCGGCGAGAACCACCAGCGTTGCAATGTGTTTCCGCCGGGCCTGATCAGGTCCAGGTGGCTGCGGAAGCCGCGCATCGTGGGCTTTTCCAGACCGGTGGAGATCAGTTTCATACGGTAGTCGGCTTCGACCAGAGCCGCGGCAAAATGCGAATCGGCCGGGACTCCAAACACCGAGACATCCTGCATGCCAAGAATCCGCCGCATTTGCTGGAACCGTTGCTGGATGCCGGCCGTCGTGGTCGCGGACGTGTTCGCTCGCGCGTACTGACCGAAGTTCGCAAGATTGTCCTGTTTCGGATCGATCGACACCCCGATCAACGAAGCCTTCGGCACGGTTCGCAGAGCGATGATCAGATCATCAATGCGCAGGGGCGGTCGACCGGTCGTCACGCCAACAACGCGTCCGATCTGATTGGGAGCGAAACCCTCGGCGGGCCCGGCGATCACAAGGTCGCCCGTCTCCGGATACAGGAAGACGTAGTCGATGCGTTGCAGTCCGGCGAGAAACTGCATTTCGGCCGTTACGTGTTTTTTTTCGTCGGCATACTTCCGGGACGCTTTTTCAAGCCTCACGAGCGAGACTTTCCGCAGTTCGGACGGAGCATTCAGATCGCTCGACAGGTTTTCGCTCGCGAACTCGGCCAGTCGTTTCTGAACCAGCCGGTTGGACTTTTCCTTTTGGAATGCCGGCGTGACGACGCCTTTGGCATCGATCGAGATCCCACCGACTCCGCCGCCTTGTCCGCCACCTCCCTGGCCCCCGCCTTGTCCGCCCTGGCCTCCCCCCTGACCGCCACCGCCCTGGCCTCCTCCACCTTGACCACCACCGAATCCGCCTCCGCCGAATCCCTGGGCGTGCAAAGCCGTGGGAGACGACATTGCGAGTGTCGACACAAGCAATAGAAGAGCCGTGTATCGGATGCGAAGAGTCATCGTGTCAGTCTCCAGAAAACGTGCAGTTGAATCTCGTGTCGTGTCGGACGTGATCTGATGCATGCAGCGGAAGTCCGGTTGCCGTCGATTTGCATAATACGGATCCAGGCACCGCGATTCGCCCGCGATCCACGACTTTTCCGCGACACCCTGGAAGTCGCACGTTCGACACGCGCCAGTGCTCACTCGTCATGGTCCACGATTTACCCGTATTCTGACGGACTGATACACATGGGCTCGGTGTTGTGCCACGTGCGGATTCGCCAGAATCCCATGAGGCCCCGGAGTGCGGCGATGGCTCGTCACACCCCAGTTGACAATGGAACGGGATTCCAACCATGACCACTGCGCTGCGATACGATCCCTCGGCTGCCCTGAGTCTCCTCCCACGTGGTTGCGTCGAGGCTCTGCAGCCGCAACTGGAATCCGCCCGGGCCGAAGTCGCTGCCGACGTCACGTTGTTCGAATCGGGTGGTGATGTGCCGGCAGAAAAAGAGCCGCTGGACGCTGGCTTCATCCGCCTGCCGCAGCAGTTGCTCGAAGAAGTCGCCACCTCACCGGCAACCAGCCAGGTCGGTCGCATCAACAGCGCGGCCGTTCAATTGCGGGACGAGATTGACCGTGTCGTGCTGCTGGGGATTGGCGGCTCGTACATGGGAGCCCGAGCCCTGTTCGAAGCGATCTGCCATCCGTGGCACAACGAATTGAGCCGCGCGGACCGCAACGGTGTGCCGCGCGTTTACTTCGAGGGTAATAATGTTGACTCGGATGCGCAGCAGGCACTGCTGGGGATGCTGGCCCGCACGCCTGAGTCGGCTCAGGAGCTGGCCGATCGCTGGGGTATCGTGGTGATCAGCAAGTCCGGCGGTACGCTGGAGACCGCGCTGGCCTTCCGCCTGTTCCGTCAGGCGCTCGAAGAGTTGCACAGTGCGGACAGCGATGCCATACGGCGTTGCATCGTGCCCGTCACTGGTGAGACCGGCAAACTTCGCGACATCACCAACGAGCAGGGATACGAATCTCACTTTCCGATCCCTGATGGTGTCGGCGGTCGCTTCTCCATCTTCACGGCCGTCGGGCTACTACCCGCGGCGATCCTTGGGCTCGACCTGAACGAACTGTTGCGCGGTGCGGCTGATATGACCGATCGCTTCTTCTCGGCACCTGCCGGCGACAATCCAGTGCTCGACTACACCGCCGTCTGCCATGCCTGGGAACAGCAGGGCGCCGGAACGCGGATCCTGTCGACCTGGGGCAAGCGACTGGAAGCCGCCGGCCTGTGGTACGACCAGCTTCTGTCCGAGAGCCTGGGGAAAGATGAACGCGGTGCACTACCCGTCACGGTCGTCAACACGCGCGATCTGCACAGTCGAGGCCAGCAGCACCAGGACGGTGTCCGCGACAAGCTGATTACCAACGTCATCGTTGAGGCACCCAATGACAAACCGCTGGGTGTCCCCGAGTTCTCAACGGACCTCGACAACCTCAACTGCTACTCGTCAAAGACTGTGTCCGATGTCATGACCGCAGCCATCCAGGGCACCAACCAGGCATACGCCGAAGCCGCCCGCCCGACGGCCGACCTGATCTTCCCGAAGCTCGACGAGTACGCGCTGGGCCAATACTTCCAGATGATGATGCTGGCGACAGTTCTGGAAGGCCGGCTGATCGGAATCAACCCGTACGGTCAGCCGGGTGTCGAGGCTTACAAGAAAAACACGATGGCGCTGCTCGCATGAGGACTCCAGAGGATCGATCGTTGCCGGATGGAGAAACTCCACGCCCATGATTGGTTGTGCAACAGTTCTGGGGCTCCTTGGTTTCGGCGTTGGCTTTGTTGCCGCGTGGGTCACGGGCAGCGCGCATCTCACTCCTCTATCTGCCGGAGCAATGACCGGTGGGATGACCTTTGCAGCAGCGCTCTTTCTTATTCTGAAGGATCAGATGCGACACTGTTCCGCCATGAAACGCGTGCGCCGTCGGCTGCAGGAGCGTGATGATGTCGATGCTGAACGATTCTGTCACAGCCTTTCCGAATGCGATCCTGCATTACTGCTCCACATCCGTGAAGCCGTGGCGACGTTCTTCGATGTTCCTTTGACAAATATCCACCCGGATGATCATCTCCGGACGGACTACCAGTTGGACGTGATGGAGCCTGGCTTCCATACGGTCGTAATCTTTCATGTTCTTGCCCAGGTAAAGGCGGTGCCTGGTCCGTTCACTTTCAGCTTAGACTCCCTGACCGGCTACCGGGAATTCAGTGCTCACGTTCAGAACATTGTCAAAGAGCTTGAGTCCGGAACCGATGACAACGACACCTGAAGAATGAAACTGGGATGCCTGATTTCGAATACACGCGGTGGGATGGTTCGCAGGAGTTTACTCCGCAGTCCGCGGACAAGCTGTTTGATGAACTCAGCCGCTACATGCTCGATCATGGCGAGTTTGTTCTCGACAACCTGAATCAGTGGGAAGAGGAACATCCTGATCTGGTGCAGAAGCTGATCGAGCAGGGCTATGTCGATCGCGATGAGGAGGGGCGGTTTCAGGTCACTCCCAAGGGAGTCCGCCGCGTCGAGAATCGGGCCATTGAAGAACTCTTCGACGTCACGCGCAAAGACAAGGTGGGGAAACACGACACCGAATTCCGCGGGACCGGGCAGGTCACACATGAAGAATCGAAGCCGTACGAATACGGCGATCCGGTTTCGAATCTGAATCTGCACGAGACGTTGAAGAACGCCATCTCACGGCAGGGCGGCGGAACACCAGTCAAGATCGGTCACGACGATCTGGTTGTGCACGACACGGAATACCAGACTTCGTGCGCGACCGTCGTGCTGCTGGACATGTCCGGCAGCATGAATCGTTACGGCAAGTACGGTCAGGCGAAGAAAGTCGCTTTGGCGCTGCAGGGAATGGTTCGCGGCCGCTACCAGGGCGACTTTCTGCAGATCATCGGTTTCTACAGTTATGCCAGCCCGATGTCTGAACGCGAGCTGCTGTACTCGGCGCCGAAGGAAGTCAGCATCTTCGACCCGCGTGTGCATCTGCGGATCAATCTGGATCATCCGCCGGGATTCGTTCCACAGCATTTCACGAATATCCACGCGGGTCTGCAGTTTGCTCGCCGAGTCCTGAAGCGTCAGCCAGCTCAGAACCGGCAGATCATCACGATCACCGATGGCGAGCCGACGGCTCACATTGAAGGTCGCGACCTGCTGCTGATCTACCCGCCGTGCGAACGCACCGCGCAGGCGACACTCGGCGAGGTCAAGCGATGCGCTTCCGAGGGGATCCACCTGTCCAGCTTCGCGCTGATCGAAGACTACTTCTACCTGGATCTCGTCAATTTCGTCGAGCAGATGGCACAGGTGTCCGGTGGCGTCGCGGCTTACTGCAACGCGGATGACCTGGGCAACATGGTGATCGACAGTTTCGCGCAGGGTCGCCGTCGGCGACGCACGCTTTGACGGCGGATTGAGGCCACCAATCTGAGGGAAACACAGCGTTTCCGATTGACGAAAGGTGAATGATGCCGGAATTGGATGGACGGACAGCACTCGTCACGGGCGGTGGCAGCGGTATCGGCGCGGCCATCGCCAGCACTCTTGCCGCTGCCGGTTGTCACGTGGTTATCACGGGCCGCCGGATGGAGCGTTTGCAGGCAGTCGCTGACGCGGACAGCACGGGTCGGATAACGCCCGTAGTCGCTGACGTCGCCGATCGCGATTCTGTCTCGGCGTTGTTCGAACAGGTCGGCGCGGTGCTTTCACGCGTCGACATTCTCGTCAATTCTGCCGGGATCAACGTGCCTAACCGTGCGATGGCCGATCTGACGCCCGAGGACTGGGACCGGGTGATGGCCATTAACGCGACAGGTACGTTCAATTGCATCCGTGGGGTGCTGCCTCAGATGCGTGAGCGTCACGACGGAGTGATCATCAACATCACATCAGTCGCCGGGATGCGGACCGGATTGCTCGGCGGTGTGGCGTACAACGCGTCGAAATTCGCGGCCTCGGCACTGGGCCGGACTGTCGGTGAAGAAGAGCGAGATAACGGCATTCGTGTGACGACAATCTATCCCGGCGAAGTCGAAACACCGATCCTCGATGACCGTCCCGTGCCGGTCTCGGCCGAGCATCGGGCTCGTATTCTCCAGCCGGAGGACATCGCCGCGGCGGCACTGATGGTGGCTTGTCTGCCTCCTCGCGCTCGAGTCCCCGAACTGGTGATTACACCCACGACGCAGTCGTTCACCTGACGCACGCGCTGCCCGACGATTGAATTGCCGCGTGCCCTCCCTATTATTTCGCGTTCCGGTGCGAGCCGCGGGAAACTCGGAATCCTCGCACACCAACCTGCCAGACATTCGCGCCACGACGCCTGTTGTCCCCCACCAGCGCGAATTGCCATACCTCGCCATCTACGGAGCACACCAGTGAGTGAACTCTCTCTCGACCAGAAGGTCGCCCAGGCAAAGGAACAGCTCGATCAGCATGTGCGTGAAGCCGTCCAATGGCACTTCAGTCCCGAAACCGGCTGCGAATACTGGCTCGAGAAAGCGAAGACGCTGGACTTCAATCCGCTCGAAGACGTCAACACTTTTGACGACATCAAGAAGTTCCCCCTGTTCGAGGACGAAGACCTCCGCGGCGGCCCAGTTAACCGCTGGATCCCGAAAGGGCTCGCAGGCAAGCCTGCCTACGTCTTCGAAACCGGCGGGACGACAGGTATTCCGAAATCACGTGTCGTGCTGGAAGACCACTGGATCGACTACGAGGAATTCAGCAAGACCTTGCCGGACGAGCACTTTCCGCGCGGAGCAAACTGGCTGATGCTGGGACCATCGGGTCCGCGTCGTTTGCGTCTGGCGGTCGAACACCTGTGCCAGCACCGTGGTGGTATCTGCTTCTGTGTGGACCTGGATCCTCGCTGGGTCGTGAAACTGCTCAAGCGCGGCAAGACCGACGAAGCCAAAGCCTACGCCGATCACGTCATCGATCAGGCGGTGACTGTCTTGAGTGCGAATCACAACGTGCAGTGCATGTTCGCGACGCCCAAACTGCTTGAAGCACTCGCCATGCGGCTGATCGAAAATGATTCATCGATTGCCGATGCCGGCATCACGGGCATCTTCGCCGGTGGCACGGAATTCACTCCGCAGTGGTACCGCTTCTGCAAGGAAGAACTGCTCGGCCCCGATATCTATATCACTCCCACATACGGCAACACGCTGATGGGTCTGGCCTGCGGCAGGCCCTTTGATCCGGCGGACGAATACAAGATCACGTACCACGCTCCGCAGCCACGTGCCGCGATCGAGATTGTCGAGTTCGAAGACTACAACACCCCCGTCGCTTACGGCGAAACCGGCCGCGTAAAGCTCTATACGTTTACTAAAGAGCTGTTCATCCCCGGTTTCATGGAACGCGACGAGGGCGAACGCGAAGAGCCGATCGACGTGTATCCCTGGGACGGCATCAGCGGCACGCGTCCATTCCATGAGTTGCTCACGACGACAACGGTTGGCGTTTATTAGGCGAGCCTGCGATCTATTCGTCGTTTGTTTGCAGCCCCGATCAAGAACAACCTGAAGGACATCCCGATGCTTGAAATTCCCGTCATTCGCTGGGGTAAAGAATACGAGTCCATGTCGAAGATGGACGTCGTTCACTTTGAGACTGGCGAGACGCTCGCTCAGGTCCATGAAGCCAATGCTGGCCTCATCAAGATGGACATGAAGAAGGCTGGAAACGCACGTGATGTTCTGCGTCAGTTCAGCATCCAGCAACTCGTCGACATGTGTGCGAAAGCTGGTGAGCTGTACGAACATGCCACGCTGCCGCTGGGCAATGGCGAGCAGGATCCCGACAGCTTCTGCCTTATGCAGTCCGCGACGACAGGTCTGCCCGAGCACATGTGCCGTGGCAACATGTCGAAAAACGCCTTCGTGATGAAGCACATGGGCGAGATTCTGGCGGCCCTGACCCGTGGACTGCCGTACGACATTCTGAGCGACGGCTACGGAATGGAAGACCGTGGCGTCATGGTCAGCTATCAGGCCAACTGCAATGCCGCCGGCTGGGTGCTGCCCTCAAACAGTCCCGGCGTGCATACGCTGTGGCTGCCGGTCATCCCGCTGCAGATCGGACTGGTCCTGAAGCCTGGTCCCGCTGAACCGTGGACGCCCTATCGAATTTACGAATCCTTCGCTCAGGCCGGTGTGCCGCGTGAAGCCTTCTGTCTGTATCCGGGCGATGCGGCCAAAGGTGCAGAACTCGGCGGTGCCGTGCTGGAGACCTGCGAACGTTCCGTCATCTTCGGCGGCCTGGCCACGATCGATCGGTACCGGGGCAATCCGAAAGTCTCGGCTCACGGACCCGGTTTTTCGAAGATCATCCTGGGCGACGACAAAGTCGACGACTGGGAAAAATATCTCGATCTGATGGTCGACAGTGTGTACGTCAACAGCGGCAGAAGCTGCATCAGTTGCTCAGGCATCTGGGCGTCACGTCACACGGAAGAGATCGCGGACGCCATGGCTCAACGCCTTGGACCGATCGCGCCGAAACCGATGACTGATCCGGATGCCGGGCTGGCCGCCTTCACCATGCCCGGCGCGGCCGAAGCCATGAGTAGTCAGATCGACGACGGTTGCACGTCATCCGCCGTGACTGAAGTGACCGCAAAGTACCGAGGTGGCGATCGTCTGGTGAAGAATGAACGCTGCGATTTTCTGCGACCGACCGTGCTGCATGTCAGTGACGCGGACGACCCGATGGCGAACACAGAATTCATGTTCCCGTTTGCCTCGGTCGTCGAGTGCCCGCAGGATCAGATGCTCAAAAAAATCGGCTACACACTGGTCGGCTCTTGCATCACCGAGGACGACGCGTTTTCGAAGAAGCTGATCGACGCGACGAACATCGACCGGCTGAACATCGGCGAGGTCAAAACGTTGCAGCTCAACTGGCTGCAGCCGCACGAAGGCAACATCATCGATTTCCTGTTCCGTGCGCGTGCTTTCCAGAACGCCCCGCCGCCACCACATTGATCGTTCGACTTCCAACGAATCTAGAAAGGCCTCGCCGTCACCCGGTGGGGCCTTTTCTTTTGGAGAATGCAGACGCGGTAACCAACCAGACCAGGTTACAGGGACGCAATCCAGTTGGAGAGGTCCGGCCACGCGACGATCACTGCCGCGGCAAGAGCAGACGGTGCGAGGAACAGTCCGCGCTTGAGCGGCTTGCGCTCGGTTGCAGTGAGTGGCACGAATGACCGCGTCTTTACGACGAGCATGGCGTGTTCGGCGGATCCACGGACCAGATTCCAGGCACCAGTCTGCCAGATGATGATCGCGACTCCGCAGACGAAACCGATGGAAAACGTCCACAGCAAGGCTTCGATGCCGCGTTCCAGGCCCAGGAACGCTCCGATCATGGCAATCAGTTTGACATCACCGCCGCCCAGATCGAAGAAGACGAACGCGGTCAGCATGATGAGCCCGCAGGCGAAGAATCCGATGGCTGACTCAGTGGCGCCTTCGAGTCCGGCGGGGAAAGTGCCCAGGCCGCCCGCATTCAGCAGCAGCCCGGCAAGCATGCCGGGATAGGTGTTCCAGTTGTAGATTTCGTGCCTGGCGATGTCCGTCCGAGTGGCGACGGCGAGCAGGATGAGAAGAACTGCCAGAGCGACCATGATTGCCTGACGCGATGATGCGGCCAACAGTCCGTTGAAGAACGCGTAGGCCGGTAACAAGGAGCGTTAGCGACGATGTTCCGGCAGTTATCCCTCGACGAACATGCACTTGCCGGAACTGCGCTTCGCTTGTTCCGGCCTACTTCGGCGATCAGATGCGGCCGGCGCCGTTGGCTGCGTTGTCGCTGCCTTCCTCGAGTTCGTCCAAGCCGCTTTCGAAGTAGTCGCGGATGCGCGGCCAGCCGAACTTGATCAGGAAGATCAGAATCGGAATCGCGATCGCGCCAATGATGAGAATCGTCTCAAGGCTGACGGCTCCACGCTGGTCGTGGTGGACTTTTTTCAGAATATCGCGAAACGTCACTTTGCGGCTCATTATTGATCCTCGACTGCAGTGGCTCTGGCTCTCGCGGGCGGGTTCACATGAACGGCCACGCAATCATCGTACACATCATTTCATAGCTGAGTTCAATGATCCGCTTACCGGCAGGAATCGCGAACGCCGCCAGCGGAAACACGACACACAGTATCAGAATATAATCGAGTGTTGAGGCTCCCGCCCGCGGATGCGCAGCAGCTGAATTGACGCCACTGGACGTGTTTGTCTGCCGCCGTACCTGCATCGGGAATCCTCACAGCTAAGTCACGCACCTGACGCAACCTGGAGCAGGCTACCGACTTCCTGAGTCCATTGCCAGAACTGCGCAGGATGGCGGACAGGCCATCGATAGATCGCTACTCTGCAAGTCGTAAACGCAGAACGATTCGGACAGTAAACGGAAAATCGACCGAAAAGGGGACGGGACGTGCTGGGACTGGCAGGCAGAATCGACGAGGCCGCGGCCGCCATTCGGCAGACATGGTCAGGAACGCCTCGCGTGGGACTGATCCTCGGGACCGGTCTGGGCGGACTGGCCGAGCAGATCGAGCAGGAAGCGGTCATCAATTACGCGGACATTCCGCACTTCCCGGAATCGACCGTCGAATCACACGCGGGTCAGCTCGTGTGCGGATCGCTGCGCGGCGTCTCGATTGTCGCTATGGAGGGCCGGTTTCACTTCTACGAGGGATACACGATGCAGCAGGTGACGTTTCCTGTGCGCGTCATGAAAGCTCTGGGCATCGAAATCCTGGTCGTCACGAATGCGGCCGGCGGAATGAATCCGCAATACGAACTCGCTGATGTGATGATCATCGAGGACATGATCAACTTCATGGGTGACAACCCACTGAGGGGCATCAACGACGACAACCTCGGGCCGCGTTTTCCAGACATGTGCGAACCGTTCGACAAGCGCCTGATGCAACTGGCCAGCGAATCCGCACTCGAACTTGACATTCGGACGCAGCAGGGAGTGTTCATTGCGGTGTCGGGTCCAAATCTCGAGACACGGGCCGAATATCGCATGCTGCGCGGAATGGGAGCAGACGTCGTCGGCATGTCGACCGTGCCGGAAACGATCGTCGCACGACACGCCGACCTGCGCGTTCTGGGTTGCTCGATCGTGACCGACATTTGCCTGCCCGACGCACTCGAACCAGTCGACATCGCGAAGATTCTGGAAGTCGCGGCAATCGGCGGCGAACGACTGTCACGCCTGATTCCACACGTGGTCGAGCGGCTCAATTAACCTGGCGGGAAAGCCGCTTATCAGGAGACCAGTGACGGACACGTTCCTGGCGAACCTCCTGACTGCGGCCTTTTTTCGCTCGCGGCGAAATACTGAGTTGCAGTGCCGGCAGTAGGTGGAATGCCCCCAAACGGTGTACCAGGTCTTATGAGAGTTGGGGTTGGGTAAGTGTTGCTTCCACGGCGGAGTCACCGAGTCGACCCAGTGCCCATGCCGCCGCGTCGCGAATCAGTTCTTCGGGATCGGCCGCAACCTGTGTCAGCGCAGGAATCAGAGATCGATCTCCTGAATTTCCAGCCGCGATGGCGGCGTTGCGCAGCAGGCCGGATCGGCCCGTTCGAAACTGCGGCGTCCCCCGAAATCGCTGCCGGAAGCCGTCTTCGTCCAGTGACAGGAGCCATCTAAGGTCGGCCGGCGTGAGGTCAGCCAGGGGTTTGAAATCATCGACAGTTGATGGGGGCGCTTTGCGATTCCACGGGCAGACGTCCTGGCAGATGTCGCAGCCGAAGACCCAGTTGCCCATGCCCTCACGCAGGTCCTCGGGGATCGGCTGGTCGCGAAGTTCGATCGTCAGATACGAAATGCATCGCCGCGCGTCGAGGACTCCAGGTTCTGGAAACGCATCCGTCGGGCAGGCATCCAGGCAGCGGGTGCAAGTGCCGCAGTGAGATGTTGCGTGCGGCGCGTCCGGAGTCAGCTCGGCGTCCGTTAAGAGTGCTCCCAGAAAGAACCAGCTTCCGATGTGTTTGTTGATCAGCATCGTGTTCTTGCCGAACCAGCCCAGTCCGGCGAGCACGGCGAAATCCCGCTCCAGCAGCGGAGCCGTGTCGACAACCGACCGCGTGCGGCATTCAGGCAACTCGTCCTGCAGAAATTGACCCAGTTGTTTCAGCCGTGTCTTGAGCACGTCGTGATAGTCACCCCTGCCAACCGCGTAGCGCGCGACGCGTCCGTTGGATTCTGACGTTGTTTCGTTCTGGCCCGATTTGTAATCGGCGTCGAAGTAATTCAGACCAACAACAATGAGACTGCGGACCTCCGGCAGGACACCGGACGGATGTTCGTATGCCTCTTCCCGGCGCGGCATGTAGCTCATTTCACCGGCGTACCCGCGGCGCAGCCATTCCTGCAGGTGGTCGAATCCCGCAGGTGAAACTGCAGGCGCAATTCCCACCAGATCGAAGCCAAGCCGTGTGGCTTCAGACCGAATTGCATCGGCAAGTTGGTTGGGATCGGGCATCTGCGACATACTCTGCAGGTCTCTTTTCAGAAGTCGAGCGGACCAGTGTACCCAGCGTCGATGTGCGCCCGCGCCTCGCGTCCTCCGAAACAGCGTGAGTGACATGTCCGATCCACCAGAAGTACCGATTGTCGTCCCCGAGCTGGGCAACGGTGACCTTGCCGTTCGACTTGGCTGTTGGCTGGTGGACGTCGGCGACGAGATTACCCAGGGCGACCGGCTGGCCGAGTTGGTCCTGCCAGGCACCGTCTTCGAGCTGACCGCGACCGCGTCCGGCCGATTGACGCGCATTGAACGGGCGAACGGGGCCGCGGTCGAGTGTGGCACGGTGCTGGGGATGTTCATTCCAGACAGGCAGGAGTCTGACGACGGTCCCTGATCGCCCCGTCGGTGTCGCTGTGGGATAGCCCAAACGGGCGACTTGTCCGGCGAGCAGGAGATTTCTATCCTTCGCCCCTCGCAGTCCCTGCCCAGGTGGCGGAATTGGCAGACGCGCCAGGTTCAGGTCCTGGTGGGATATTATTTCCCGTGGAGGTTCGAGTCCTCTCCTGGGCACTGCTCGCAAGGACTTACGTCGTTGAGGCGTAAGTCCTTTTTTAGTGCGCATCCTGACAGAGCACACTTGCAATCTGATGCGGGCACTCACTCCTCTTTCGTGAGAGACGTGACGTAAGGGCCGACGATGCTACTCGCAATCAGGCCAGCGTCTCAGGCACGACCCGTCCGCCGACATCGGTCAATCGGAATTCCCGGCCGACCTGCCGGTACGTCAGGCTCTCGTGGTCCAGACCGAGGAGGTGAAGAATTGTGGCCTGCAGGTCATGGATGTGGACGGGATTCTCGACGGCTCGCAGCCCGAGTTCGTCGGTCGCGCCCACGACATGACCTGCTCGTGAACCGCCACCGGCCAGCCACATCGAAAAGCCGGTGGCATGGTGATCACGGCCCACGGTATTTGCGCCCAAGTGAGGCAATGACCTCTCTGCCATGGGCGTGCGCCCGAATTCGCCACCCCAGATCACGAGCGTGTTGTCCAACAGGCCGCGCCGTTTCAGGTCCGTCAGCAACGCGGCGACGGGGCGGTCGGTGGCCTGACAGTGCTGATCATGGTTTCTCTTCAGGTAGCTGTGTCCGTCCCACGATGAGTCAGCCAGCATGACGAATCGGACGCCTCGTTCGATCATGCGGCGTGCCAGCAGGCAATTCCGACCGTACTTCCGTGTGGCACCATCATTCAGCCCGTACATGTCCTGCGTCGCCTGAGTCTCGTCCGACAGCTCCAACAGTTCCGGGGCTGACGACTGCAATCGGAAGGCCATCTCATAGCTTGCCATGCGCGAGGCAATCTCGATGTCGCCCGTTCGCTCGTAAGCTGCAGCGTTCAGCCGACGAAGCGAGTGCAGCGTCAGGGCATCCATCGACCCCGTGATGCCGGCCGGTCTTGAGAGATAGGGGATCGGGTCGTTCGTCGGCAGGAAAGCCACGCCGCGATGCCGTGAGGGCAGGAAGCCATTGCTCCAGATGCTGGCCCCGGCTTCGGGACCCTGGTCTCCGGACGTCATGACGACAAAGGCAGGCAGATTGTCCGTTTCGGCTCCCAGCCCGTAAGACACCCACGACCCTAATGGGCCTGTTGAAGTATCAGGGCTGAGGATGAGGCGTGAATCAGGGACCGGAATTCTGCAATGGTGGGGCTCGCACGGGAAGGGCCAGCGCGCTGGTGGAAAATCGGGACCGGGACGGGCGGGAAGTCTCGTGGACGGATTGACGCGACTCGGGGGCGTGCCACGCCCGCTCGGGAACGCGAGCGCACTCGCCTCAGGCCTCAAGAGCCGCTTCGGACAACGCTTCCAGCGACAAACGACGCAGCCGCGACAGCACCGACAGGATCTTCTTCAGGTTCAACGTCAGGCACGCCCAGCGCCATTCCGTCTCGACCTTCTCCAGACCCACATGCCGGAACTGACGCAGGCCCAGCACCGCCTTCAACCACGCGAACGGTGTCTCCGCGATCGGAGAACGACGCGCGTACTGAGCCTGAGACTCCGGCGTCGCCATCCGTTGAGCCGCACGCTCACGCACTTCGGCATGGGCATCCCGGCGGATGTTCCGCACCCGACCGTCGTCGCCCGTCGCCGGCTCACCGTCCTTCTTCTGCAGACACAACGCCACCAGCGGACAACCGTCGCAGTTCAGGCTGCGGTAACGCTTCAGCTCGACGCCGTTCCGGGTCTCGCGACTTTCGTACGGCAACTCGCGACCACCCGGACAGTGGTAGACGTCCTGTTCGGCGTCGTACACGAAGTTCGATTTGTCGAGCTGCCCCTGAGGATTCCGCGGCAGTTGGTCCCACTGGTCCTCAGGCACCGGTTGCGTCAGGTCGTCCCGCAGTGCCGGGTTATCCGCGGCCGGTTCCGTCGATTTCACCGGGACCACGGCGTTGATCCCACGCGCTTCCATGCCCGCCAGAATCGTCCCCGACGCGTTACCACCATCAGAGAGAAAATTCTCCGGAGCCTCTCCGCACAACTCCGTCGTCCGATCGACCGCCGGCAGCGCCTCGTCCGATTCGTTGATCTCATCCAGCACGTTGGCATCCAGAATGATGCCGCTCGCCCCGTCGGTCACTGCCGTCGGTGTGTAGTTCGGGGCGAACCCGCCTTCCCTGTTGGGCATGACTTTGCTCTGGGGATCCGTGGTCGGCACCTGAGCCGGACTCTTCTTCGGATCGGTGCCGGCCTTGCGACGTTCCTCGTCCCGCGCGCGAGCAACCTCGGCCAGTTCGGCGAGCTTCTCCCGCCGCTCTTCCAGCGACTTGAGCCCCTCGGGCAACGCGGTCTGAGCACCGGCTCCCGCGGTGGCCGCGTCTTCCAGAGCCGTGGCGGTCGCGGCGGCCATGGCTTCGATCTGCGCGTCGATGGCCGCCAGCTTCTTCTCGATCGACGGCGTGGTGAGCGTCGCGTACCGACTGTTCGCCGCTTTGACGCAGCCAATGGCTGATGATTTCCATCCGCGTTCGAAGATGGTGATCGGCCGCGACATCCGGAACGGGTCCGCGATAAACACGCCGTGCGTGCGCGAGTGGCATCGAAGCCGACCTCACCGAGCCGCACCATGCCCATGGTCAGAGCCATACGGCAGACCTGCTTAAAGAGGTCCTTGAGTGGCTCCTGATTCTTCGAGAAGAACGTGGCCAGCGTGGTGTGATCGGGAGTCCGTCCTTCAGCGAGCCACATAAAATCGACATTGTGCCGGCAGGCGTATTCGAGGGGCCGGCTGGTGCGAATGCGTCTCATCATGGCATACAGCCAGATGCCGGCGAGGACGCGGGGATGAATGGGCGGCTGCCCGGCCCCGCCACGTTGATAGCTGGCTTCCCATGCAGCCCAGTCGAGCGTCCGCAGCGTCTCATCCAGCAGCCGGACTTCATGATCCTGCGGAATCATGTCATCGAGCGTAGGTTGAAAGAGCGTGATCTGCTCCCTGACAATTTGTGGCTGAGCCCACCGATCCGTCGTCGCCATCGCGTCCCATCCCTGAATTCGGCCTCAATTCCCGCGTCCAGCCCCAAGATAGCGCGACCCCGCCTCGATATCCAGGTCGGATTCGCGGAATACTTCAACAGTCCCCAAGCGGGGTGGCGTTTGGTAGATCTTTTTCTACCGCTCGCCTTTCAGGTTCCTTAGTTCGAAAGTCACGCGTCGTAGAATGTTACAGCGAGTCACTGGTCTGGTCCGCTGGCATGGTACAGCCGGCGATAAATACGTATGTCCTCGGCATTCGGCAGGACGATGACCAGTAGCCATTCATCGGCATTCGATGGATCGAGGATTGTCAGGTCTTCGAAGTTGTCGCCGCCATGAGGTGCGATCTGTGAAACGACTCCGAACAGGCTGCGTCCCTGCAGTCGAACGCTGATGTCTGTCAGAAAATCGACCTGTCTCTGACCAAGCTGCTGAAGCTCCTGCAGCACTTGGGGATCCTGCACCTGCGCCTGCACCTGATGGTGATTGAAATTGATAGTCGAAACGGGAAACACACTGCCATTCTGCCCGGTGACAGGGTGAATGTCGCGCTGGTTGTAGAGCCAGGCCTGAGCCTCGGAACCGAATGCCTCTCTAATCGCGATTGCCAGCTCGCCATTCTGATTGCGGTCGCTGATGAAACTCGGTGGACGGTTCCAGTCAAACGTGCCTGTCTGCCCCGGCAATGTCTCGGGGTCCGGCGCGATGGCCAGGACGCGATTCATCTGTGGCGTCCACTGCGGCATCTCCTGCAGAACCTGGTACACGCCCGGCGGGCGTCCGGTTATGGTCGGGGGTGGAACGCTCTCGCGATTCATGTTCCGACCATAGCGATAGTCGTACATCTGGCCGCCGAAACGCGAGTGGTTCAACGCCGTGAACACACCACTGCGCATGTCTGTCGTGACGTTGTGACTCGACATCGTGAACAGCAGTTCGATGCGGTTGGATCGCAGCACCGAACCGTCGCTGTCCATGTCAAACACGCGAATCTGCGATCGTTCCGTGGAAGCGTCCAGAAAGCTGTGCGACAGCCAGACCGTGAAGAGGGTGAAGAGCACCGTCGCGGCAGGGAACGTGATCCATGTGAAACGTCGTAATCGGAGTGCTCCCAGGACGAAGTAATCCAGCGGGCCGATCGTCAGCACGTAGAACAGCAGGATCAGCCCGATGTACGACAACGGGACGACTTCCACTTCCGATGGCATCAGTTTGTCGAGCAGCCCCTGCCCGCTCTTGAGTTCCAGCACGCGCAGATCGTCCGAGGAACCGCCGAACTGCCAGCCGGGAACGTCGTAATTTCCGCCGTTGTAATTGTTTTGATTGCTCCTGCTGGAACCCTGCTTTGGCAGCAGCGTTTCGAGTTTCAGCCATTCAAAGCGGCCTTCATCCCGAGCCGTGGTGATTTGGTCCGCGCGGAAGTGCCACAACTTCGCGACCAATTCATTCCAGTCCGGCGTCGTAAAGTCCTGCTCAGCAAGCGGTCGATACATCACGGCGACGCGACCAAGTCCGCTGGCCAGTTGTTCGAAATATCCGTCCGGTGGCACATCCAGATGTCCATCCGGACCGGTGGTGAAGCGGTCTTTCTTTGAGCCGGCCAGACTGTTCAGAAAATCGAGCTGCTGCTGTTCGAGCCCGCCGAGAGGTTCCACGATCAGGCTGCCACCGGCGCGAACCCATTGAACTAGTGAACCGAGTTGGCGGGATCGCAACTCGGAGAAGCCCGTCTGGCTCAGAATCACCAGGTTGTAGCTGCAGAACCAGTGTGGGTCCTGCGGCATGTCATCCGGAGCGAAGACCTCCCGGTAAGTCAGCAGTTTGCCATTGCGCTGACTCTCTGCTTTCTCGCCCACGCTGTTTCGCCAGAATCGCTCAAACTTCAGAGAATCGACAAGCCTTGTGACCGTACGATCGGTCCCACGAACGATGGGATCGCAGAACAGAATGCGAAAGACACGTCCATCCTGCGGTGGGACGCGTATCGGACGAGCCTCCAGCTCGATCTCGGACTTCGAGGTAATAAACGCTCCGTTGATGTCGATCGTCTGAAATGCCGAGCGGCCATCCAGCGTGGGTAAGAGCATTCGAAAGCGGTTGCGTCCCACGTTGAGCGCCAGATCGTGAGACACCGCACGGCCAAAGAACATGGGCCCGTCGCGAAACGTCAGCACGAGCCGCCCTTCGAGAATCGTCGCACCGCCCCAGGTCAATTCAATATCGAGCGGAAGCGGGCCACTGGACCGGGGCGTCGAATCGTTGCGAATCTCGAGTTGCAGCGGCACCGACTGCTGCGCTGACGCAGAGTTGAGCGAAATAGCCAGCAGCGCGGCTGCCGCCAGAAGCAAAGTTGTTGTTCTCACCAAGTAATCCTCTCGACGCGGCGAAACAGTAGCTAGCAGGACAGAACGCATTCCTATGCCTTACTCAATCACCGGCGGTCGTTGAAAGAACCACCATTCCACCAGCAGCACGACGAACGCAATCATCGCGAGAGTGGACCATAGCGGCCGATCACTGTCGAGGAGTTCTTCCGCCGCCGCCACGGTTAATTCGTTGAACTGGATCTCATCCACGCGTGACAGCGAGGTCTCCATCGCATCCAGCAGACTGACTGAAACCGTCGCCACTTCACTGCCACCATCCAGAATCCGATACGCACCAGCCACTGGCGCCGCGATTCCATTCAGCATCCCGTTTCCATCAGCTTTGACCGTGACATCGTTACCCGACGGGCTGCGTACGACGTATTCCGCATTCGGTGACATCTCACGCACCGGCAACACTTTCGTACGAGCACCACGCACCTCGCCGATCGCAGCTTCATGGAAAGCGATCTGTACTCCGTTCGTGACCAGAATTGGGAACGCGATTCTGTACGGCAGCGTCGATCGGTCTGTGTGAAACAACAGGTAAACGTCGACCTCAGCCCCCACACGCTTCTGCACGATCAACGGGCCGTTTCGTCCGTGAGCGAGAATCGTGTACCCCAGGTCCTCAAAGTCGCCGTCTCCCACACCGGCCTGCGTTCGTATGTCGTCCATGATCTGCACATCACGCAACTGCATGTGTTGCAGAAGAGGAGATGACCGATCCCAGTCAATGACTTCCGTCAAATCCGACTTCGAATCCACGAGTTCCGTCAGCTCAGCCGGGATGACGCCCGTGAAGACACGGACGGTTGAATCCAGTTCTTTGTCTGATCCTTTCTCCGAGAAGACCAGGTCGAAGGGAATACCCCGTTGATCGGTCGCACCTTCGTCGGGATACAGTTCCAGCGCCTCGTTCTCCGCGAGAGCCTGCCGGTAACTGGCCAGATCCGGATCGACATACACGCGCAGCGGACGGGGTGTCGGCAGATCCAGCCAGGCGGTGTTGTCCGACGCCAGCGAGTCGTACTCCCCATCATCAACCGACAGGCGTGCTTCCAGTCGAGTCGACACTTCGGACGCAATTCCAAACGTCAACCGCTGCGACTCGCCCTTCTCCAGGACAAACGTCTCTTCACCCACCTGACGGCCATCCTGCAGTAGCACGACTTTTCCGGACGACGGTTCCGACGCCTCGACTCGCAGAAACACGTCCCACTTGGGAGCCGTCTGCTGCTGGGCATTGAATGCCGTGATGCCGATGTTCGGACCCGCCGGATCGACCTGCTGAAAACTCACCGTGAACGGCAGTTCGAAATTCACACGCTCGGGGAAATTGCCGTCCGAGTAGACCAACACGCGCTCGATGGGAACTGTCCGAGCCAGCGCCTGAGTCATCCGCAGGGCGTCCTCCAGACGACTCGGCACATCGCGCACTTCCAGCTTGTCGAGTGCATCGAGCAGCACGCGACGATTACTGCTGAATTCCGTCAGCCGCTGCGCCGTCGAGTGCATGGCGATCAGCGAGATTCGCTGGCCGGATGCCATATTCTCGACCACATCGCGAATCTGGTCCCTGACCAGTTCCAGCCGCGACTTACCGGATTCCGGATCGGTCGACGCCATGCTGGCCGACGTGTCAATCAGGACCGGCAGATACTCGGCCCGCCCCGCTCCGCCCTGCATGAACGGCTGCATGGCCGCCAGCACCAGCAGGATGATTATCGCCAGTTGCAGCCACAGCAGAATGTTTCGCTTGAACTTCTGAAACGGAGAATTGACGCGTTGGTCGTTGAGTACCGTCTTCCACAGAGCCAGTGATGAAATCTCGACACGCGGCCGCTTCAGCTTCAGGAAGTAGAAGATGATCAGCGGAATCGTCAGCAGGAACCACCAAGCGTTGGCGATCGTTGTGAATGTGGGCAGCCAGCTCATCGGACCCACCCCTTACGGAGCAGAGTCTCGTTCAGGATCGGTTCGAGCAGTTCGTCGGAACTCAGCGACAGAAACCGACCGTCCCGTCGGCGGCACTGAGTTTCCAGATACTCCTGCAGCGCGACGCGGTGTTCCTGATACAGGCCCAGCAGCTCACGCGCCGAGGACACGTCCAGTGTCAGCCCCGTTTCACAGTCCACGAACCTCAAGTCGCCCGTCAGGTCCGGTGAGATCTCACTCGGGCCAAGCAACTGAATACCGAAGATCTCCAGTCCGGCACTGTGCAGCAGATTGAATGATCGCGAGACGTCTCCAAATGTGAGGAAGTCCGAAAGCACGACGGCGATGCCACGACCGCGGTGCACACGTAAGACAGAATCGACCGCGTCCTCGATGGCCGAATCGCCGCCTGGCTGCAAACCCTCCAGAAATGCGAGCACGCGCTTCATGTTCGGCCGGCCCTGTTGACCAGTCAGCATGATTGGGCTTGCTCCGGCCTGATAGCACGCGTAGACGCTGACTCGCTCGCCACCATGCAGCCCCATGATCGCGAACGCGGACGCCAGTTGCCGCGCCCGTTCGAACTTCTGCTCGTGCTTCATGGAAGACGAACAGTCAAGCAGCACAACCACCTGCATCTCTTCTTCGTGTGCGTACAGCTTCAGATACGGTCGCTGCAGGCGTGCGAAGATATTCCAGTCGACGTTGCGGATGTCGTCGCCCGCGACGTAATCACGGTAGTCCACGAAGTCGGTGCTGGCCCCTCCCTTGCCCGATAGATGCTCACCCCTCGCCCGATTCGTCCGACGACGGTTGGGATGCAGGCGCATGCGCTCGACCCGCGCAAGGGTTTCGTTCGCCATGAGCGACGTCAGTTGCGGCTTTTTCTCGGACAGCTCCATGCGGGGCCCGGCATATGTTCAGGAAGTCCCCTCTCCCCCGTGGGGAGAGGGTTAGGGGGAGGGGATGGAGAGGGGCAGACGTGTTCAGCGAGCCGGCCATTGTACAGCGGAGCCGACCCCGGGCAATCGGCGGCCGCAGGGCTCGGGTGTCGCGTACGCAGCTTCGTTTCGACGGTCTCCAGCCTCATATTGTTGAGTTCCTGGCAGTGTGCCATATTCCGACCGCGCACCCATGACTTCGCAATCGAAACGGGAACGATGAAATACGTCCTGGTCATACCCGATGGAGCCGCCGACGAACCACAGCCGTCGCTCGGCGGACAGACACCGTTTCAGGCTGCGAACACGCCGCACATGGACGCAGTCGTGCAGGCGGGTGTCGTTGGTCGAGCCAATCACGTGCCGGACAGCATGCCTTCCGGCAGCGACGTCGGCACAATGAGTCTGTTTGGTTACGACCCGCTGCAGTTTCACACGGGAAGAGCCCCGCTCGAAGCCGCTGCTCAGGGCATAGATCTGGGCGACAACGACTGGGCCGTGCGGTGTAATCTCGTCACGGTCGCCGACGGGCGCATGAAGAGCTTCACGGCCGAGCACGTGCCACACGACGTGGCAGCTCAGCTTGTGCTGCGATTGCAGAAGAACCAGTGCGGCAGCCCTCACTGGAAGTACTTCGCGGGAATCAGCTATCGAAATCTACTGATCTATCGTGCCCGTGACGGCGAAGCACCGTTTACGGACGACACGAATTCAACGCCTCCACACGACATCACGGACCAGGAAGTCGCGAATTACCTTCCGACCGGACCCGGCTCCGAGCACCTGCGCGAGTTGATGGACCGCAGCATCCCGCTATTCGCGACGGAAGAGTGCAATCTGGCCCGAGGAAACGCGGCCGCGACACAGACCTGGTTATGGGGAATCGGACACCGCCCTTCCCTGACTCCGTTTGAAGAACGCTTTGGCGTTCGCAGTGCGGTCATTACCGCTGTCGACCTGTTGCGTGGTATCGGTCGACTGCTTGGATGGAACGTGATCGAAGTGGACGGCGCGACCGGATACCTCGACACCGACTACGCCGCCAAAGGCCGAGCCGCGATCGAAGCCCTGCAGACCCACGATCTCGTCGTGGTCCACGTCGAAGCCACTGACGAAGCCTCACACGAAGGCAACGCGCAGGCCAAACTCGACGCTCTGGCACGCATCGATGCGGACATCGTTGGACCCGTACACGAGCATTTGCGTCAGCAGGGCGACTATCGGCTGCTGCTGTCCCCGGACCATCCGACATTTCTTCGCACGAAAACGCACAGTCACGGATATGTCCCGATCGCGGCGTGCGGCCGTGGAATCACAGAGGACACAGCGGAAAAGTACGACGACTCCACCGCCGCCGTCTCTAACCTCGTCTTCGATCCAGGCTGTGAGCTGATGCCCTGGTTCCTCGCCTGATCAGGCAGTGTTGGCGTACCCAATCGTGCGAGCTATATTCCCCTCGGCCCCGACGGCAACGTCACGGTCCGGAGAGATGGCAGAGTGGCCGATTGCGCGGCATTGCTAATGCCGTGTTCCCTGAAAGGGGAACCCCGGGTTCGAATCCCGGTCTCTCCGTTTGCACGCACATCGCCCTCATAAGTACTTGGAAACAAGGGACTTGTGAGGGCGATTTTCATTGGCACACTTGACTGTGCCAATGGTATGCCAATCAACCGGTTCGCACCGCAAGGCTGCCTGCTTCGCGGCACATGATTGGTCAGACGGAGTTGATCCGAAGTCAGCAATCATCTGGTTGCCTTGCCTCAAAACCTCCAGGGAACGAAAGCCCGCAGCACCGTGCCGCGGAGCGGTTACACAAAATCCAGCCGGGACAATTCCTGCTGAGCCCGCCCGTTGTGGACGTGATAGTAATGCTTCACCATCACGAGGTTTCGATGGCCAGGCCACTTCATGAGTAGCTGTTCGGGAACTCCGCTGTTGGCACACACCGAGCAGAAATAGTGCCTGAAGCTGTGCAGCCGTCCGCCCTTGAATCCGACTTCGTCGTCACCGCCTGGAAAGACCGGCTCCAGGGGAGTCAGCACATCACGGATCAGAATTCGACGGACGGTGTCCGGCTTCAGTTTCCCGCTGTGATCACGATAAACGCTACGAAACTCAGAACGGCAATGGCTCCTTTGAAAGTCATCCGCCTCACAAGGCTGCCAATGAATTCGCCCCCGATCCGGAATGTGCTGAGTGCCACGAGGAGCATGAACAGTGAGGCGACCACCAGTGCATCCACAACGAGGTGCCAGACGATCTGCTTCCAGATCACGACCCCGGCGGGCGGTCCGCCGATGAACCAGATCACCATTCCGGCAAACCCGCCGAATGCGACCGCAGCGATGAGTGCAAGCAGTCCGAATACCGCGCGTCCGAACCATCCGCCCTGGATTGGCGTATTGAATCCGCTCACCGATTCCCACCCCGGGATGCTCGCCCGCAGCCTGGCTGCCGCGTGCTCGTCGCAAAAGTGTCTGGCCGGTATTCCGTTGCCGGGATCACCAAGTGATATTGTGGCATTCTCGCCACAGATTTCGCAGCAACGATCAGGATCATCCGGGTACGAAGACATGACAACTCAATCGATGGACAATATGCACGCGACCGGCGTTACCACGGGCGACACAGGCCGCACGCAACCAGTGTCACAGAACACTTTGAGGGGTAGCCGAAGTCGTCTGACTTTGGCCGGACCCGAGGGAACCAAACTCTGGCGAGTTCCGCTACATCCGTCACTTCACGGCTGACGAAACGCCAGCAGGTATTGAGTTCAGACGTATAACTTTCGCGCGAGGCGAGAGTGTGTCTGGTCAGAGAAATTACCAGTTTGCATTTCGAACTTTGCAATTTGCAATTCCCGCTCCATGTCAATCGTCCCGCGCCGCATCATCACACGCCGCGTTTGTCGCCCCAGATGTGGATGTGAAGGCGGTCGGTGAAATTGAAGTTGTGCGTCTTGCACTGTTCGACGAGCCATTCCTGCCGCTGGCGCAACAACTCGCTTCGCGTACCTTCGGGCATGAGGTAGACGTTGCGTGCCGGAAACTGATACCTGGTGACGAGAACTCGCACTTCATCCAGGTCGGCTGGATCATTCACCACAAACTTGACGACCGTCTTGTCGCTGGCCGCGAAGAACTCCAGCGCTTCCGGGCACTCGCGCAAGCGTGGCTCGACACCGGAGTTGGCGAGTTTGGGCGACACGTTGTACTGATTGACAAAGGTGTCAAAGTCCGGCGTGGGAACGAGGGTACCGTTCGTCTCGACTTCGCACTGGTAATCCGCATCGAGGTCACGCAATTGCCGCATCACCGTGACCCAGTCGGCCTGCTGCAACATCGGTTCGCCACCGGTCAGCACGACGTTCGTGCAGGGGAACTCGCGGATCCTGGCGGCAACTTCCGTGGGCGTCAGATGGACAATCTGCTCGCGCCGGTCGAATTTGCTGTAGCCCGGTTCGGCGTCGCGCTGATGCGGAAACGTGGTGCCCTCCCAGTTCCATGTGTAGTCCGTGTCACACCACACGCAGTGAAGATTGCACAGCGAGCTGCGCACAAACACGCTTGGACGCCCCAGACTTTTCCCTTCACCTTGAATCGTGAAGAAGATTTCAGGGCCTTCATTGAATCGCGCGATTTTCATGGGGGCGAGTGACCGTCTGTGCCTGTCATACCGAGGCGGCTTCTTGCGGAACTATTTGGTTGGCTTGCAAAACTATGCTGACGATTTGGATCGATCGATAGGCACGTCGTCAACCAGGTTCGCTGGACTGACGTGGTGAAGTCGCCAGCACGACGTCGGCTCGCGCCCACATGCGCGGCGGCGAATGGTCGAGCGAATCGGCAATCTCGCGGAGCGTTTGACCGCTCACGGGATGCACGTAGTCGGGTTCGAGTTCGGCTAACAACTGGGCCACAAATCGTCGCGTGAAGATATCGGGATCCGGGATGTGGTGGCGGTCAATGATCTCCCGATTGAACAGCGCAATATCAATGTCGATCGTGCGTGGGCCGTTGACGTTGTCAGGATCTCGACGGCGATCCAGCAGCCTTTCGATGGCGGGAATCGCGTCGCAGCGCAGTTCATCAACGGACAGCCCGGTTTGCAACAACAACGCCCCGTTCAAAAAGTTGGCTTGCTCGGAAAACCCGACAGGTTCGGTCTCCCAGACCGTCGAGGCGGCCACGATGGTGCCGTAGGCGAGCAGTTCGCGGGACGCCGCGACAAGATGCCTTTCCGCGTCGACGTTGGAACCGAGACCAAGATATGCTCGATTTGACGGTAACGTCACGTGTGGGGCCTTCCATCGTTAGATGTTTCCCTGCACCCTTTCGATCGTCACGCCCACGGTTCGTGCGAATCGCAATGCCTGTGGCTTCTCGATGGTGACGCGCACGGCCTGCACGCGTTGATCTTCAAGGCAAATCGCGGCGACCTTCGTCGCCATCGTCTCAACCAGCCGAAACTCTGCGTCTTCGATCAGGCCAATGATCTGTTTTGTTACCGAGCGGTAATTGACCGTGTCGTCGATGTCGTCCGACTGACCGGCGGCACGCACGTCGACGTCAAAGTCGATGTTGATCAGCACGTCCTGACGATCCCGGCGTTCTTCGTCGGTGACGCCAATGACTGCCCGCAACAAGAGGTCTCTTACGTGAATTGTGTCTGGCATGAACGCTGTTCCATTCAGAGGTTTTCGCCGCCAGTGACGTGAATTACTTCACCCGTGATGAAATCCGACTGGAGCAGATAAAGTAGCGTTTCGGTGACCTCGCGCGGACCGCCCATCCGGCCCAGCACGTTTCTTGCTGATAGTTGATCGGCCTCGGAATTGTCAACTCCCGCCGGGGGGAGAATCGCGCCTGGGCAGATGCAGTTGACCTGGATGTTGGGCGCGAGTTCCTGCGCCAGCAACCTGGTCAATGAAACGAGGCCGCTCTTGGTCAGCGTATACGTCAGATGTCCCGGGATTGGCCGCGTGGCTCGCCAATCGGCGATGTTGATGATGTGGCCTCGTTGATTGGATTCGACCACACCGGCGAAAGCCTGGCACATGAAGACGCTGGCCTTCAAATTCACCGCCATGTGTCGGTCGAAGATGTCTTCGGTCGTCTGGGCGAGTGAGCTGGGTTCGAAAATTGACGCACTGTTCACCAATCCGTCGACTCGGCCGAAATGCTCCATCGCCCGCGACACGACGTTCTTTGCCGCCGCGACGGGATCCAGGAAGTCTGCTTCCACGGCCAGACCGGTACCGCCGGCACGCTGGCACTCGCCGACGATGGCCTGCGCCGCGTCGGCGCCACGGTGATAGTGAACCACCACGTTGGCACCCTGACGAGCGAGCGCCGACGACATGGCTCCACCCAGACGTGTCGCGCCACCGGTGACAATGATGACCTTGTCTTTGCAGTTCATTGAGGGATTCCAGTGCACACAGCGATGCACCACTATGACCCCAGCAGTGGATCCAGGGGATTGAACACTTCCCTGGTCGCCGGATCGTCGGACAGGCCGAGGTCGGCGCTGAGCTTATTGCGGGTCGTCTCCCTGAGTCCAATCGGGATGGACTGTTTTCTCATCTTTGTCGATGCAGTCGGTGCGCCGGAACAAATGAAACACCGTGCCGGCAGGTCAGCATTCTCCCGCAACCATGAACTGCCGGAACGTCGTCGCTAACGCTCCTTGTTGCCGGCCTACAGGTTTTTCAGGTTCATCCGACCGCTAGTAGTGAAGGTCGACCAAACCGCATGCTGCCCGACATCAGCAGGCTCTGTCCGGGATGATGATTAAAGGCGTCCGTATGCATTGAGCGGATCAGACAAAGGTCATCAGCGTGCGTCGCGATGTTCGGTAGCCAGTCGCTGATCTCGATACCGCTTTCCCCTCGCGGCCGAAACCGCTTCATCGCGGGCATCGCCACTGCCGTCGGCCGTGTGAATTGCCAGTTTGAGATCACGCGTCTGCTCCGCGGAAAACGGCGAGCCCGCCCAGCGCTCGAGTTCCGGTTTCGGATCCAGCAGGTCCACCTGGCTGGGGCCTCCGGCCATGAACAGAAAGATCACATTCTTCGCCCGTGGCTGAACGTGCGGCGAAATCGCACCGGGCGGTTGAACGACCGGCAACGCCGCTGGAGAGGGGCGGTGTTTATCCCGCGTCAGACAGCAGTAAGCGGCAAAGCCCAGGGCCCCGGCGACCGGACTGCCGAGCAGCAGACGGCGTCGGCTGAGCGATTGGGGTGATGATTCGGTCATGATGTTGGGCCAGCCAAGGTCAACGGTTAATGAATTCGTCCAGGTTCAGGACGAGTCGAGCCAGCAGTGTCCCGCCGGCCGGTTCAACCCGCTGACCATCCGGAAGCCCAGGACACAATTCCGCAGCAGCTTCTGGTGCTCTCTGCAGCAGGCTCCGAGCGGTCACCAACTGCGTCTTCAGATCATGCAGCTCCCGGTCTGTCGGCCAGCGACTCAGACACTGCCGAAACAACTGGCGGATACGCTGTTGCTCGTCACCGGATTGTCGGGCGAAGCTCTTCCCCAGCGAATGGGCTGCTTCAAGGAACACCGGATCATTCATCAGATTCAGAGCCTGCAACGGTGAGACGGAACTGTCTCGCCGGGACGTGGAACGAATCATTTCCGGCACATCGAAGTTGCAAAGAAACGGATACGGTGTCGTCCGTTGAAAATGGATATAGAGGCCTCGTTTGAATCGCGCGGCTCCGGTCGTCTCCCTCCAGCGGGCGGCCCCTCCCTCAGCCAGATCTGCCACACCAGCCGGCTGAAACGGTTTAATACTGCGTCCGCCGATCGTCGGGTTCAGAAGACCACTGACTGACAGGGCCGCATCGCGAATCGACTCGGCCGGTAGACGCCGTCGCGTCTGCCGTGCAAGTAGTGAATTGTCTGCGTCGATCGCCGCGACCTGCGGGCGGAAGCGCGACGCCTGCCGGTAAGTGGCCGAACTGACGATCAGACGATGGATCCGTTTGGGACTCCAGTTGCCTTCGCGGAACTCAAACGCCAGCCAGTCGAGCAGTAGCGGATGTGACGGGCGGTCACCCTGCATACCGAAGTTGTCCGTGGTGGCTATCAGTCCCCGTCCAAAGAACTGTTCCCACATCCGGTTCACGATCACTCGAGCCGTCAACGGGTTCTCGCGCGACTTCAACCATTCAGCCAGTCCGGCCCGGTCGCGCATCGCGTCCACTGGAAACGCGTGAAGCGCCGCCGGAGTTGTCGCTTCAACCTCTTCCCCGGAATTGAAGAAGTCGCCCCGGTTTCGTAACCGGCACGGCGTCATGTCAACCGGCTGAAACACGACCGAGGCCATCGCTGGCGGAGAAAACGTGCGACGCAGTTCGGATAGTGACTCCTTCAACCCTTCGATTGGAATCTGCTTGTCGATCAGAAAATCAATCACCGCATTCTGTTCGTACGTTGTCCGCTCAGCTTCGGGAGTATGCAGGATTCGATCCGCGTTGCTGACGTAATTCGTCATCATCAGATGCAGCACGTACGGGCGAGACGGATACCCGGCATCGGGATCACGGGCGACCTGACGCAAGAGGTCTTCCAGATCGCGTGCGCGTTGCGGCACGTCGTGAGACGTCAACAGGTCAAGGCGACTCTGTTGATACGCGGATCGCCTTTGCTGCCAGTTGTGCTGCTCGGCAACGACCGGCGCATCAATTTCCCGGTCAATCATGTCGTGCAGAAACTGTCACACTGAGAATCTTTGGAGACAGATTTCCAGCACCGGCAGCGGACATGAAAGGCTCCGGCAGGGTTGAGGTGATGAGTCGAAGTGCTGGATGCGTCTCGCTGCAGTGAGCGTTCCAGGATCGTCAGATTCGTGGACAAGACGACGAGTGACAGTCGTAGCAAGTCGGTTTGAGACGAAGCGCGTTCAGATCAAAGATGCCGACTTCAAGGGGCTGTTCAAGAATCTGAACACGCTGTTAAGACGCCTCATCGCTGGTGTTGCAGGGTCAATGGGTGCGATTGCGCGCGAGGCCTTCAGAATATATAGTGCATCTCAACCCGTTGACTTTCATGTCACCATACTGCTCCCGCCAGCGAAGATAAGTTGCCCCGCTTACTTCCAGAGCATGAAGCACTGCAGCGTCATCCTTGCCGGCATTCAGCACCGCCAATCACCCGCAACGCCGCCCCAGGGTCATTGTGAGCGCCTTGGGACCACCATTGGCAACGCGAATCCAATTCGAATACAGTCCTCGAGGAGTGTGGAACGTCTTTACTTTCCTCAATTATTTATTGAGTCGGACGTAACTCAATCCCATCCACGAGGCGGACGAAACACGATTAAGTTGGTTCAGCTCCGGGAGGGATATTGTTTCCCGTGGAGGTTCGAGTCCTCTCCTGGGCACTGCGGTTTCAAGCCTGTGTCACATGACGCAGGTTTCTTTTTGCGCTGAATGTCGTTCGTAGTAGCCGGACTTGTCCGGCTGTTCTGGCTGAGTCGAACGCCGTTGAGCGGACGAACCGCATAAATGCGGTTACTACGAACTGAGGTACCTCATGAGTGACACAGTCCGCATTGGAATCGTCGGTGCTGGAGCCGTTTCCGACTACCACCACGTCCCCGGAATCAACATCGACCCTCGCTGTGAACTCGTCGCGATCTGCGATCCCAACGAGGCGCTGCTGGAACAGCGGCGAACCGACTGGGGAGCATCGAAGCAGTCGACCAATTACGAGGACATCGCCAACGACCCGGACATCGACGCTGTCATCGTCGCGACGCCCAACTTCACGCATAAGGAGATCACACTGGCGTGCATTGCCAGTGGCAAGCACGTGATGTGCGAAAAGCCGCTCGGTCTGAACTTTCAGGAATCGGCCGAGATGTACCGCGCGGCCCGCGACAAGGGCGTGCGGCATATGACCGCATTTACATATCGGTTCGCGCCGTCGATGCGTTATGTCCGGCATCTGGTCCAGACAGGAGCCCTCGGCGTGCCGCGGCACTTCCGCAGCCAGAGGTTTCTGGATTGGCCGGAAACCAGTTGGGGCTGGCGTCAATACAAGGAACTGGCCGGCGCGGGCGATTTGTTCGACATGACGATCCATCGCATCGACTTTGCTCAAGACCTGATGGGGCCCATTAAGTCGATCTGCGGCGCGATCGCTCAGTTTGCTCCTCGTGACCGCACGGATTCCGGTGACGAATGCAAACCGTCCGAGGTCGATGACTGGTCCTCGCTGATCGGGCTGTTTGAGAACGGGGCCACCGGGCTGTGGGAAGGCAGCACGTTGATGAAGGGACATCACAACAACGGGTTCGGATACGAATGGGCCGAGGTCAACGGGTCGGAAGGTTCAGCCGCCTATCAGCTCACCGATCCGAACAACGTCATCATCGGCAAACACGGCGGCACGATGGAGAAGCAGCCGGTGCCCGACGAGTTCCTTGTCATCGAAGGCAGCCCGCGCGACGGCCATGAAGGCGTGCCGAGTACGGTGTTCCGCTACGATCTGGTGTACGAATTCGTGTCATCGATCGTCGAAGGTCGTGATGCCTTGCCCGGCTTCGATCACGGCGCGATCGCTCAATGCGTGGCCGATTCCGTGTTGGTTTCGTTTGAGAAGAAAGCGTGGGTCGACGTGGCCGCCGATCTCGGTTGAGCTCGGAGCGACAACTCGTCGTGACTCTGTCGCCTGTCGAGGCATTCCTGCCGGGAGTCAAGGTGTCCAAACCGGAATCCGAACAACACGAATCGGACTCCGGTGGACGCGAACGTCAGGCACAGATCGACGCCGACGAGCCTCGGAATCTACTGACGCTGGCGGCGTTCAACGTCGTGCTGAGGTTCTCCTGGATCTTCAAGACCGAAAGCGTGTTGATCCCGCGCTTTCTGGACCTGATCAGCGGGTCGGGATTTGTTCGCGGCTGGCTGCCGATCCTCAGTCGCACTGCGCAAAGCGTTGTGCCGCTGATGCTCGCTGATCGCCTGCGACGACAGCCGCTGAAGAAACGCAGTCTATTAATCAGCTCAACACTGATGGGTCTGTGCTTTCTGACTCTGGCACTGGTCTGGTTCCTGTTGGACGAACCGGTCGAGGGCACGGTTCCGTGGTGGATGGCACCGACCTTCCTCGCGATCTACGCGGCGTTCTTTGTCGTCAGCGGAATGAATCAACTGGGGCTGGGCACGGTTCAGGGCAAGCTGATTCGACCGAACCGCCGCGGTCGCTTACTTGCTATCGCGGGGATTACCGGTTCAGTGGTCTCGATCACGCTGGCGTGGTTCGTGTTGCAGCGCTGGCTCGAACCGCCCATGCGACTTCCGACGGGCGGGTTTGTACTGATCTTCGGGTTCGCGGGAATCGGATTCGTGCTGGCCGGATTACTGTCGTTGGCGCTGCGCGAGCCACGCGACGATGAGTCTTCTCGACCGGTGCGTCCGGTCAGACAGGCCTTTGCCGATGCGTGGGACATCTTCCGTCAAGATGTCGCTTTTCGCCGGGCTGCGATTGTCGCGATGCTGTTTATCTCGGTGCAGTTGCTGTTTCCGCACTTCCAGTCACTCGGTCGCCGGAATCTGGGATCCGATGCCGAGGGCCATCATCTGATCCTGTGGATCATCGCTCAGAACGCAGCGGTCGGTATCTTCAGTTGGATGTCAGGCACGATCGCCGATCGCACGGGGTACCGCCTGGCGATCCGGATTCAGGTCTTCGCGTGCTGCTTCACTCCATTGCTGGCACTGCTGCTGACAAGCACGCTCCTGGAACACGGCGAGCAGTGGTTCTGGGCCGCGTTCGTATTCCTGGGTCTGGTGCCGGTCACAATGAAGAGCTTCATCAACTACGCCCTGGAACTCACCGATCCGTCGAATCACCCGCGGTACGTGAGCACAATGACGTTGTGCTTCGCCGTTCCGTTCGTGTTGTCCCCACTGGTTGGCTGGCTGATCGATCTTGTCGGATACGAGCCGATTTTTGTCGCGATCAGCGTGGCCATGGGACTGGGTGGCGTGCTGACCTTTCGAATGTCCGAGCCACGGATGGCGGAGAGCGGGGAGCGGAGGGCGGAGGGCTGAGCGCGGTCTGCTGTTGGCCCGTCAGCGACCGTCTATCTCTCGCACCAGCATGAAGCTTTCCGCGGCGTCGCGTGCGATAGTGGCGCCGCGGAAGCGGGCCAGAGCTTCGATCGTCCGCAACGAGCGTGCACTCGGTGGTGGATGCATCTGCGATTCGAAGCACGACATGGCCTGCAGCTTTGTGTCGAGGTACTCAGAGATGTCGATGAAGACTGTCGGGATGAACGCGGCATCCGGACGCGGCGGCGCCCACTCGGTTTCTGAGATCGTCTCGTAGGCCAGAATTCGCTTCACGGGGCATCCCGCGAGCGGCCGCGCCGCGACCAGAGCCGCGTGGTGCAGATGACCGTGATCACTGTGAATATCCCCGTGATGCGGCAGATACAGCACTTGGACGTCCAGTTCACGAATGACTTCGGCCAGTGCCGATGCAATCTGATAGCGCGGCACGGTGTCGAGTGCCGGCGCGGGAAACTCCAGGAACCGCGTTTCCGAGACGCCCAGAACTTCATGCGCAGCGCGGGCTTCGGCCCGAGTCTTCGCGACGGATTCGTCGGTGTAGAGTTCCGGTGC
This sequence comes from Planctomycetota bacterium, assembly GCA_963579025.1. Classification (GTDB taxonomy): domain Bacteria; phylum Planctomycetota; class Planctomycetia; order Planctomycetales; family Planctomycetaceae; genus CAUZFZ01. Next base: position 39,537 of record CAUZFZ010000032.1, read on the forward strand.
TCCGCGTGTCGCAACAAGGACTGTCACACGGTCCCCGCTCGCGACATGTCGGCAGATCGCGCCGCCACAGCCGAGCACTTCGTCATCCGGATGCGGGGCGATCATCAGAACATTCATAAGCCGGGAGTCCGTTCAGGCCGCCTGGCGGGACGACGGTCGGCCCAGTAGCTCAGCCAGTTTTTCCTGATCACTGCGGAAATACTCTTCCAGCTCGGTGCGGAAAGGCTCGGACAACACGGCGCGTTCATCCGACCGGGTTGTCAGCGTCTCAGCCATGCGCCAGGTGCGTCGCGGACCGACCGCTCGGTGCAGAGTCCACCGGACTCCGAATTTCAGATAGTTCAGCGGGAACGGTGGTCGCTTAATAATTCGCGCCAGGCCGCTTTTTGAGCGCACTCGGTGAGCGTTGACCTTGGGAAATTCTGATCGTCCGTCATGCGGCAAACGCAGGAACCGCAGGATGTCCCGGTACACGCAATCCGGAGACTGCACGAAGTCATCGAAGAAATGAATGCGGACCTGCTCCCGGGGAACTGTCTTCAGTACGCGTTCTACCTGCTCGCCCAGCAGACACTGCCGACCATACTGCAGCATGACCGGTTCCGGACAGAAGCGGTCCGATGGCAGGTCTTGTCCACTGGCCCGAGACGACTGCAGACGCCAGGCCGTTTCGAAATCGGGCTCGTTCTCGATGCACTCTTTGAGCCAGGTTGAATGCAGGGCATGTGCCATGTCGACCGGGTCGCGGAGCATCACGACCAACTTTGCGTCCGGGTTGAAGTCGAGGATGTTCCGGACGGCGGCTTCCGAGAAGAGGTACATGACCGAGGCATCACCGTAGACGGTCTTGACCGGTGACACGTCGCGATACAGCGCGAGGTAGTCATCCAGTGCCAGCTCGTGCCCGAAGCGTTCCACTCCGTTGACCCAGCCGCAGCCGAAGCGGGGCAGATCCCGGCTGAAGTAGTGCGGTTCTTTGGTCTCGGGGAAGTAGATCTGCGGATGAGTACTCAGGTAGTCATACAGCGCCGTCGTGCCGCACTTGGGGGCACCGACGATGAAGAAGCCAGGTTTGCGAGTCATCCCTGATCACCAGGCAATTCGAGGATCGTGTCAACGCGCAGGGTTCTATCACACGCACCGCCGTTCGTAGTAGCCGGATTTATTCGGCGGCTTCCCGACGAGCCACTTCATCCGGTTCTCGCACCGCGCGCGGACGGTTACTGCAAACGGACGAAAAGGTCGCATCACTGCGACTGAGCCCCTGCAGAATGCGAGCCAATGTCAGGATGGCGTCGCACGCGGGAAACGATTCGCGAAACCAGTATCGATCCGAGCTGCCTCCCGCAAACCGGGCGTTGCTTTCGCGCATGGCAGCACTCACGCTGCCGAGTGAATCGCCGCCGTCAGTAACCTGGTCAATGCCTGTCAGTTCTCGAAATCGATCGACGGCTGAGTGCTCGACAACGACCGCTGCGTGCGGTTGTTCGGATCGAATAACGGTCGCCAGAAACGCACTCAACGCGATCGGGTCGATTCGGTGGCCCCGCTCATCAATGAAGACACACCGAGTGCCGTCATCGTCAATCAGTAACCCAAGATGAGCCTGCTTCCTGAGTACACATTCGGTGATTCGCTTCTCCAGAATCTCCGGACGGAACGGAGCGTTGACGCCTGCATCGGCGGGGACTTCGAACAGCTCGCAGGGAATGCGGGCAAATAGACGCCTTAGAGTGCGTCGTACCGTTCGCGGCCGCGCGGCACAGACAACCCGCAGCGGCCGGAGTGCATGAAAGTGTTTCCATAACCCGGTTTCATAGGGCACACCCGCCTGAAAACTTTGCTGAAACGCCGCCCGGCGAGTCGGACGCGTCTGTCCGGATTCCAGTCGCCGTTCCACATCTTCCAGACCGACCCCGGCCGACAACGGCACGGCGCATTCACCGACCAGATCAAGTCCTGTCCACGAGGCATCGCCACCAGCGCCCGTGACAAACACGCCCCCGGCAGCCTGGACATGATCGACGGCAAAGGCAAAACACGGACGGGACACCAGTCCAAGATCGATCACGGGACAACCCATCAGCCGCAACTGGTCGGTGACAGACGACAAAACCGCTGGTGACGACGGGCGTTCGTCGTACCCGACGACAACCGTCGGTCCGCGACGAGCCGGTTGACAGCTCCCACCCGGATTCGCCGCGGCCAGTGGTACATGTTCCCACAGGCCAGTCGCGAAGGCTCCGGCAATGCGACCGGCCGCCGTCGGCGACAGTTCGTTGAGGAACACTCCCCGGACACCGTCCCGCGTAAACAGGGTCGGCTGCGGCACACGACGCTCAACCTGTTGAATGCGCTCCACAGTCTGTGGCGGGAGCTGTCCCGTGTCGTTGCGGTGCTGGCATTGACGGCAGGGCGGATAGAAAGCCGCCAGCCGCGACAGATGAACCGATCGCGAAATCGAGTGTGCGTCACCCGGACAGCGAAACTGGGTTTCGGCCACAACGGTCACCAAAGGACCGCTGACCGGAAATACAGAATCGGACTGAGCATTGTCGGCATCCATGCCTGACCTCGCCGTTGCGTTATTCGAACAGCTCGGCGACCGGGACTTGAAAGCCGGGTAAATCCGAACCACCGGAAAGCAGCATGGTCTGATTAAACGTCTCGGGCGGGTCACCCTGGCGGTGCACCTGCACCGTGCGGAAATCCGGATCAACCACCCACACAACGCTGACGCCGCAGTCAAGATACTCTCGAACCTTCTCGCACACTTCGACGTGTTTATCCGACGGAGAAAGAATCTCGACAGCCAGCAGGGGAGCCCCGTCGAACATCTGTGTTTCGTCGGACTGCTGTTCAACAACTTCCTGCGAGAAGTACGCGACATCGATTCCAAAGGACGTGTCCGGATCACGCCGCATAATGCAGCCGACCTCACCGGATGCCACCGTACCCTGCTCGTTCGTTTGCCGCTGCCAGTGTATGAGCAGATAGGCCACCCTTGCTTCTACTGCCGTGTGAAACCGATTCCGTCTGGTCATGGGCCGCTCTCTGAGTTCGCCTCGAATGAGTTCACGGTCGATACCGTCATTGTCGGACAGGGCGTCCAGATCTTCGACGGTCATCAAGGCGGGAGTGGCAGTACTCATTTCGTTCTCCACAGCATCTGTTTCGAGAACCACCGGCTGGCGAGACAACGAAGCGTTCCCTCAAGGCGAGATCTCAACCGTCTACCTTAGGCCGGCTCAATTTCATGCGTCAATATGGTCACTCATCGTCGCCGTTGTATCGTGGCTGGCCACTCCAGCCCATCTTGTCCTGCAGCACTTTGTAGTAATTGTGCCCCGGCATGCGGGCGAGCTGGCAGGTCGTATCCGCGCGGCGAATGACGATCTCGTCACCGACACCGAATGAACGACGAATCTGACCGTCGATCACCAGCATGACGTCCGTGCGCGTGCTCGGCAGTGTCAGTCGGTACGTTCGGTCGGCGTCGTCAACCAAAGCTCGATTCGACAGCGTGTGCGGGCAGATGGGTGTCACAACAAACACCGGCAAATCCTGTTGAATCGCCGGTCCGCCGGCCGACAAGCTGTGCGCCGTCGAGCCAATCGGCGTGCTGATAATCAGCCCGTCACAGCTATATGTCGTCACGGGAGCGTCGTCGATCGTCAGACACACTTCGATCATTTCCAGAGTCGATGCGGCACTGACCGCAGCTTCGTTCAGACCCAGAAAGTTCTCCGACGTGCCATCCGCTCGACGCAAAGTGCATTCGAACATCAGGTGGTCGACGACTTCGTACTTGTGATTCCGAATTTCATCGAATCGCTCACGAAAGTCGCGTGCCGTCAGATCTGCCAGAAAACCGAGTCTACCCAGATTGACTCCCAGTAGCGGGCGCTGAAACCTGCCCAGCTTACGACACGCTCGCAGTATCGCACCGTCGCCCCCGAGCACGATGATCAGGTCGGCCCTGTCCAGACAATCGGGGCTGAGATCTTCGACCACGACTGATGCCACCAGGTCGATCTGTGGCTGCTGTTCCAGGAACGAGCCGATTTCATGGGCGGCACGCTCCACACGGTCGTCGGCATCTCGCTTGAGCAATATCACGCGCAGCGCCGGCATCTCGGACTCCGAAGTTGAGAAATACGAACCTCAGCCATTCTGCCAGGGGATGTGTGAGCCGGCAAGCGGCTTATCGGCGCCAGTGCAATCTGCCGGACTTCGCCGTTCGGATGACGTCGAATTCTGCAAACTTGAACAGGGCCGATTTTTCGACTCAGACGGATGGGGAAAGTGTGACGATGGTAGGGATTGTGCGGAGTCCCTCTTCGCATGTGCGGATTCCCTGCGACTGATTGACAGCTCACTTGCCGCTCACAGGAAGACGTTAATGCTCTGCCGTTCGCCTGCTCGGATCGGACTGGCGCTGGTGACAGTACTTGTGCTGTCAGCCGGCCTGGTACGTGTCCAGCTTTCGGCCGGGTCCCGCGAGATCACTCCGTTCGGGCGTGGGAAGCAGCAAGCCAACTGGTTCACGGTCATGGGGCACGTCGGACGTTCCCAGACGTACGAATTGCCGACGTCCACCCCATCGCTGGTTGACTTCATCCGATTCGCCGGCGACCTCAAGCCGACCGCCTCCGGGCAACTGCGCATTGTGCGAAATGGCCGCGTCTCTGTCCGCGTCCGCTATTCACCCAGCTCAACCGAAAAACTGCTGCCTGGTGATCTGGTCATCGTGGATGGCAAGATGGCTCATGGACGCATCTTTCGCGGCCGCAACTCGGATGTGGCCGCCTCCACAGGACCGGTTCAGATCGGTCTGATTGGAATCAGACGCTGGCCGGTCATTATGGAGTCAGCTCCTGAGCGAGCGACCATCCGCTGGATCACGCAGCAACTCGGCCAGCACGAGTCCGCATCGGTGGGTGTTAAAGCAATTGTTCCCCGCAACTTTACCCAGACAACTCCTGATACTCGTCTTCAAAGCGGTTCGGTCCTCGTCTTCAATCCGGCGTTGGTCGACATTTCCCGCTTGCCCGCCGGATTGCCGGAACCGGTTGATGTCAGTCGACCGGCTGGATCAGCGACCCCGCCCTCTTCCGCTCGACCCCCGTCTCCGCTGCCATTGCCTCTGAGTCCCGGACTGGCCGCCCGAGCAGACACGTCGACTCCCGGGCACACGGCGATTCCCGAGCCGGTAGCGACCCAGTTCAACCCGGGTCCGGCAGCTGACCGCGCTCAGGACGAGTTCTCCAAAGATCTGCTGACCGATCCCCGGTCCGTCACGCTGGAGCCGCAACCGGCTCCCGCTGTGGGTCGAACGCGTCTGACCGACACTTCGTCCGCCGCCACACGTCCGCGACCGGATCCGTCGCCAGACACTCGCATTGCACCAGACGAAGCGGCGTCATCGGGCACTGCGGCAGACCAGCCAGCCGAGATCATTGAGTCGCCACAAGCGACCCGTCCGTTTCAGTCCTTCATCGCACAACCGGCTCAAATCGAACGGCACAATCCAGTTCCCGAGATTTCGGGCACTCCCGATTCGAGTACCGCTGAAGCCGATCACGCCCTGGAGGCCGCCGCAATCACGGCCCCGGCCGCCGTTTCACTGGCCACCCAGGGCGCGACGAGTGTCACGGAATCAAATCCGCCTGAAACCCCCGATGGTCATGACCCGCCTCAACCGCCGACTGATTCAAGTGGACCTCCAGCCGCAGAACCAGACACCACTGCCAGCGCCGACTCGTCGATGCTGATTCCGAAAGTCCCCACGCCATGGAACTGGCCTGTCATCGCGATCTGCATCATTGGCGGCATCGGCATTCTGATCGCTACAGGAATGGTCCTTTCGATCGCCCGGCACGATACGACTCCCAGACCGACGCCGGTTGCACAAACCAGTCGCTACTGGCTGGATCGCATCATCAACGATGAGCTGCCTATCGACGAAGAACCGGTCCAGATCACTGCGGGCGAAGCACTGTTCGGGCGACCGACACGAATCGTGCGAGTAGACGAACCACACGCCAGCATCCCGATGCCCCACTTCCTGAAACGTGGTGGTCAGTCAGGATCGGTTCCGACCACTCCCAGTGCCCCGGACTCGCCGCACCCCGAATTGCCTGATGACGATGACCGGGACCAGCGTCCGACGACGTATACGCCGCAGCGATCCGATCGACCGACAACACGCCGACCGCAGCGGCCCGACGTCCCCGTGCGGCCAGCGGCCAGATCCAAACAATCGACTGTGGCAGAAACCGTAGCCGAGACGACCTCGGAACCCAGTCCTGAGAGTCTCGCTGCACCTGCTGCAACGCGTCGCACCGTTCGCATAGACACAGCGCATCCAGTGACAGATACCGTCCAGACATCCGAGCCAGCACGCCGTGAACGGCGGATGCCCGGTACGCGACCGGGAAGATCGACAACGGTCTCGCCAGACGACGCCCGCGACAAGGGCTTGTTAGATCGCATTCTGATCCAGGTGGACCAGGGAGGTCGATCATGAGTATCGCAGTTGATTTCGGTGCCTCGACGATCGTCTCACTGCGTCGCAATGGCGAACGGTTGATTGCTCGCTCGTCGCGTCTTGAATACGCCGTGCTGCCCGATTCGCCGGCGCATCGCCGTCTGCTGGAAAGGGGCCAGGTCTCGTTTCTGACGTGCGAATCCGATCTCGTTCTGGCTGGCGACGCCGCCCATGAAAACGCCGATCTGTTTCGCACGCCCTGCCGGCCGCTGCTGGTCAACGGTCGAGTCCCCGAGAACGATCCGCTGGCCCGACAGGTTATTGCCCGACTGACCGAATCCGTACTTCCGCCCGCCCAGCAACGCGACGAAATCTGCGCTGTCACACTTCCGGGAGACGTCACACTCGACGGCTCGGACACGCGATCCGACTTTGAATTTCTGACGCGGATCATCCGCCTGCAGGGATACGAACCGTTGATGGTTCCATCCGGCCAGGCACTCGTGCTGGCGGAACTTGTCCGCAGTTCCTTCACCGGCATCGGACTGACATTCGGTCATGCCGGCTGCGAAGCGCTACTCGCACATCGTGGAGCCGCCATCTGTCACGCATCCACCAGACTCGGGGGAGAATGGCTGGATCAGCAATTACTCGGGCAAATGCGATCGGCTGCACCCGGCGATTCAGCACCCATCCCCATCTTTTCATCCGAGCCTGGTGAGGCCGACCAGCTCACGCGGCAGTTAATCACCGCGCGCCGAGAGAGCCTGTCCGCTCCGGTACATTCGGCGGCAGACAGTCGGGACGTACAGTCCATCGCGTCGCTCCTGGCCGAGTCCTTGAGCACATTGCTGCAGGAATTCTCAGCGGAACTCAACCGTTCGCCGCAGGCCCTCGACATCCCGCAACCGCTGCCCATCGTCTGCACCGGCGGACTCGCCCGGACACCGGGCATCGGCACGCTGCTGGTCCAGGCCCTGAAGAGGCACACGCTGCCAGTCGAAACGTGCGAGCCACGTCTGGTAACAGAATGCTCCCAGACAGTCGCCCGCGGATTGCTGATCGCAGCCGAGCTGGAATCATCCACACGATCATCCAGCAAAGCCGCGTAAACGCCGATCCCGCAGACCAGCATCGCAAGCGAGGACCTGCGTCTCCCAAACACGGGGCAGACATTGCCCCAGCATCCACCTGCTTAACGGCATATGACAGTTCGCAGCGTCTCTGATTTCTGTGCGAGTGATTACGCGCCTCAGGCTCCCTGTCAGTGCCAGAACTGAGCGATGAAATCCATTCCCGAAGTCCCAGGACACGGACACGTCCCGGTCTTCGGAAACGCTCTCTATGTCGCCGCAGCCCGGCCAGCGAACTCCGCGGTCGATGAGCCCGACGTCACAAACGGAATCGGCGCAACTGCATCCGATGTCGTTGACCGCCGCACATCCGCACTCGAGGACAGAGAACGGTCTTGCCACGCCGTCAATCGGAAGGCGGTGATCTGGCCAAACTGCGGCGGACCGGGTGGCCCCTGGTCGTTACCATCGGTACACAGACCAGCAGACCGACGCGTGCATTCGCAGAAGACGCACTTCTGACAAGTTATTCGTCGCTTATCTGGTCCCGACTCAAGGTATCCGCATGAAAGCCACCGTGATTCTTTGCCTGACTGTTCTATTCGCCGGCCCGGTTCGTGCCGCTGATGACGAATTGAAACCCGGACTGAAGCCAGGGGACTATGTCGATGTTTTCTACGTCCACGATATTACGGGGCCGGCCAAAGGCGACACGCTTTGTTATCGCTGCAAGTATGGCGGCAGACCTGTCGTCACTGTCTTTGTACGTGACATCAAGGACGAGATATTGACCGAGTTGCTGAAGGGGCTGGACAAGACCGTCGCTCAAAATGCGGATCTGCAGATGCGGGCGCTGCTGGTGCTCCTGACCGACGACCCGGATCCGGCCGAAAAGAAACTGCGGAAGCTGGCTGAGGATTCCAGAATCAAAAACATTCCGCTGACGATTCACGCCGACGCCGCCGGGCCACCGGCCTATCGCATCTCAGAAGATGCTCAATTGACCGTAATGATGTGGGTAGGCGGCCGAGTGAAAGTGAACCGGGCGTTCGGAAAAGAAAAGCAGAAGCTCGAAAAGAAGCACATCAAAGGTCTACTCAAAGAAACCGATAAGCTGTTTGAGTGATTCCGACCCGGGATGACCTGGAGCAGTTTACCTTTTCCCGTGGCTGGCGTTTCCAGCCGCAGTCGTGAGATGTTCCTGCAACTGGAAACCCCAGCCACGACAATCCCGACTACGCGATGGCATTTTCTGTCATCCATCTTTCTGTCAGCAAGTTTCGGGATCGAAGGGCCTATGTGGCTTCTGATACGTACTCAGAAGCCAATACCTGGCGGCACGAAGGTCGAACAAGGAATGCCGAAGTCCGAAGTGAAGCACTTCATCATTCGATATTCATTGCGAAACGCCAGCGACAACATGTTGGTCGATTCCAGGATCGACGGGCCTGAGTGGAGACGGCTGCTTCAGGAACTGTCCCATGCACCAGCGGCGCGGATCTCAATTCACTGACTGCGCCAGACTGGTCACCACGATCGGATGGGAACGACCTCAGGACTGCACGGTCGCTGCAGCGAAGCCGACCAGGTCGCCTTTGTCCTTTGCGGCTGACGCCCATGCGTCACGCTTGCCGGCCTTCTGACACAGTTCCGGATACGAGAACGTCTGCTCGTCCAGAAACCGCAGGTGCTTGGTCGCAACTTCGTGCGCCTGCTCCATGCGGTCCGCTTTCAGCAGCAGGTCGACGATGACGTATGCGATCATCTTCTTGTCTTCGTCATCCGGTTCAGCATCGAGTTTCTGCTGGAAGTAGGCGATTGCGTCATCCACGTTGCGGCCCAGCAGAACGTTGAAGAACTGGACGTGAGCGGGATAACAGTCTTCGAACGGCGCTTCGCTGCCATATTGAAACTGCTCATCGAGCTGAGATCCGTATTCGGCAAGCTGCACGGCGAGTTCCAGCTCGGGACTGTCGCCATCCAGCGACCGGGCAAAACGCACGACCGAGTTCAGATGTGAGACATCCATGTGATAGTTGCCGTCCTGAAACAGCCACTCGCGGCCCATAATCAGTTCGCGCAGTGTTTTCGGAGCAGCTCCTGGTGGCAGCGACATCCGGCCATCGACCTCTGATTTGACGGTCATCATCAGCTCGTCGTACAGATGCTGCACCATCATCGCGGCCGCTTTTTTCCGGTCCTCTTCGCCGAGCTGACCGATGACCTGGTCGAGAGCCGTGATCGTGTTGCACGTGCCATTCGACTTCAGCAGGAACTCCAATCCGCGTACGGGATTCGCCCCCTCGTACAGCGCAATGTTGATCAGCTCCTGCGACTTGTCGTAATCGTCCGGCAGAGTTGCGTTCTCGAGGGCGGCTGAGACTTTCTCCGGTTCCTGAATCGTACGGAAATACACCCAGGCGTCGTTGAGCTGATCGTCTTCGAGCAGCAATGTGCCGACTTCCCGGGCTGCATCCACGTAGAACTTCTCAAAGTCGGTGCGCAGGTCATCCGGGACATCATCCAGGGATGTAGGTCGCATCAGGGGGAGGCCCAGCTCGTGCTTCTTCTTCAGCAGGAGTGCATCGAACAGTTTGTGATAGTTCTTTTCGCTCCGCAGTGACTCGGCAAGGAAGTTCAGCGCAGCTTCCGGCCCGTCCGATGCGCTCAGTTCAGCAATCCGGTCAAACGTCGACATGTTGATTCCCGCTATTCCTCAAAAGAATTCGACGAGCATCGTCTGCTCGTCAGTTATTCTGCCGCATCCAGATAGACCAGCCGGCCGCATTCCCGGCACAACAGCACCGTCCCGTTTCGCAGCTCGACGCTTTGCTGTGGTGAGAACTGCACGAAACACTCAGAGCACGCATCATTTTCGACCGGAGCAAACGCCTCCGGGCCATACGCCATCACCAGCCGCCGGTACATCTCCTGCAGCTTTGATGGCAGGCACTCTAACGCTTCCGGCAGTTCGTTTTCGACGGCCGTGATTCCCGCTCGGAGTTTCGGCTCTTCCTCCGCAAGGTCCTTTTTCATCGCCTCGACATCCGCCTGGGCGGCTTCCAGTTGCTGCCCCAACTCGGCGAGTTCTGACCGTCCCGTATCAATCTGCTCCAGAAGTTCCAGGTATTCGTCTTCGAGCGTCTCGTTCGCGGTGGCGTCCGCGTCCATCTGTGACTTGATGATCTCGAATTCTTTGTTGGACGAGGCCTTGTTGAGTTTGACTTTCAGTTCGGCGATCTGTTGTTCGTTGCTGCGAAACTGCAGGTTTGTCTCATCAGCCGTAATCTGCAGTTGAGTCAGTTGTTCCTTGTGGGTTGCGATTTCCGCCTGTTTCTTCTCGACGGACTTAGTCCGCACGCGAACTTTGCGGGGTCCGTCCTCAAGCTGTTTCGCGTGCCATGCAAGCCGCTGATGCAGCTCGTGGAGCTGTTTGATTCCCCCGGTGGCAGGCATTCCCCGGCTCCAATCTGATAACGGACGAGTGTCAGTGACCTCGCGCGGAGCATACGCAATCGCGAATCCACTTGCGAGCAGAGGCCACGGTCGCTCAACCGACTGGTCGACTACGTCCGACCCCGTGAGACGCCACCGCTGCCCGACCGGAAAGCCTCACTCTGTCTGTTCGGGCGAGTCATCGATACCTGCCTCCGCCAGCGCCTCGGCCAGCAAATCGACGATATCCAGCTCCCTGGCCCAGTGTCGCATGTAGTCCACGTCCAGACGATCGCGCTGCACCTGCAAGACTCCCTGCACGTCCAGCCACTGCCGTTCGGAAACGCGATCGGCTTTGGAATACCACTCCAGCTTGTTCAGCACGACGTCCTCGGGTGACGGTAGCCATACCTCTGAATCTTCCTCTGATTCACCAACCGGGCCTCGCTGGATGCGGGCGAGGCATGATTGATCGTACGGCCGACTCTTCGCGACGAAAACGTCGACTTTGTACGACGTTGCATGGTGTATCAGATTGAAGCAGGATTGCCGTTCAATGGCGGTCTGGATCATCGAGACGCTCACGTAGTAGTCGTCAGCAAGAGCTGCGACGAAGCGATCCACGTGCCAGAATTCCAGCTCGGCGACCAAGTCCGCATCTGTCGTAGTACGAGGCATCCCAAGTGCACTGCTGGCTACTGAGCCGCCGACGTAATGAGTGATGTTGAGTGCTTCCAGGCACCGCACCACGGGCATCATGGCGGATAACAGGTCGTACTCACTCATGATTCAAGCTGCGCCCGGACCTGTTCAGCCAGATCTCGCCCGTAATTCAGTTCGATGAAGAACAGGTTGCGTTCGCGCTCTGTCAACTCCGGTCGAGCCCGCCTGATCGCCCGTTTCGAATTCCGGACGGCCATCTCCGTCAGAGAACGCATCATTTGGATTCGCTGCGCTATCGTCGCATTCCGCAGCAGTTCGAACTGCAACTCAGCAGCTTCCGGATGCGTGTCGGTTGGGAACTTCGGCATGCTGCCACCGTCTGGGTTGGAGACGTAATGTCGGGATCATAACCGCACTCGGATCGTTGCGGGAAAGGAAACGTGAGTCTGCTTGACGCCAACTGCCTTGCCCGATGAAGTTTCACGTCGCGTGAGTTTCGAATTCCCCATCACAGAGGTTGTCTCATGAAGTGTCTGGCCGCGTGCGCGGTGTTGATCGCAGTCGTCGGCAGTCGCCCGGCAGTCGCCGACGAGGCGTTTCCGCCACACAAGGTGGCTGGAGACATTTACTACGTCGGTTCGCGGGACATCTCCAGCTATCTGGTCACCTCGCCGGACGGACATGCGATCATCAACAGCGGGTTCGAGGAAACCGTTCCGTTGATTCGCGCGTCTGTCGAGAAGCTCGGCTTTAAGATGCGTGATGTCAAAGTCCTGCTGCACAGCCATGCGCACTCGGATCACGTGGCTGGTCACGCTTTGCTTCAGGAATTGACCGGAGCCACGGTCTTCGTGATGCACGGAGACGATGACGTCATCCGATCTGGCGGCAAGGGCCAGTACCTGTACACCGACAGCCGCTGGCGACCGTGCCCGGTCGACCGTGTGCTGAAAGACGGAGACAAAGTCGAGATTGGCGGGACGACCCTCGTGGCCCGACGAACGGCTGGACACACGCGCGGCTGCACCACCTGGACGTGTCGGGTGACGGACGGGGATAAGAAGCTGGATGTCGTGGTGGTCGGCAGTCCCAACGTCAATCCGGGATTTCAACTGGTCAACAACGCCGACTATCCCCACATCGCCGACGACTATGCAAAGGGCTTCTCCATCCTGAAGAAGCTGCCCTGCGATGTCTTTCTGGGAGCGCACGGCAAGTACTACGGAATGCTGGAGAAGTTCGAGCGATTCGGGGACGGCAAGCCCAATCCGTTCATCGATCCCGACGGCTACAAGGCCTACATCGAGGAACGTGAGGCAGCGTTTCGGGCGAAGCTCGCCGCACAGCGAGGCTTCAAAAAAGTGCAACTGTCCGATCGCTACTACTGCGACGGCATCGCATCCGCCGACATCAACGGCGACGGGAACGTGGACATCGTCGCCGGCCCGTACTGGTACGCAGGCCCGACGTTCGAGAGTGCTCACGAGTTCTACCCGGCAGATCCGCTGCCTCCGGAGCCAAGCCCCAGCAACAGCATGTTCAGCTTCGTGCACGATTTCAGTGGCGATAGCAAGCCAGACATCCTCGTGCTGGGACGTGTGCATAAGCATGCCGCGTACTGGTACGAGAATCCCGGCGACGAGGACCGGCTCTGGGAAAAGCACTACGCCTTCGAGCGAGTGCGGGGCGAATCGCCGACGATGGTCGATCTCGATGGCAACGGTGTGCCGCAGGTCATCTGCCACTGGGATGGCTGCTGGGGCTGGATCGAATCCGACCCGCAGCAGCCCCGCGAGCCATGGAAGTTCACCGCCATCGGCGACGACGAAGCCTGGCCGCAGTTTTATCACGGCGAAGGAGTCGGCGACGTAAACGGTGACGGTCGGCTCGACCTGATCATCAACGACGGCTGGTTCGAACAGCCAGACCCGGACACCGAGGATGGCTGGGCGTTCCGCCGGCACAAGTTCTCGACCGACAAAGGCGGAGCCCAGATGCTGGTTTACGACGTCGATGGCGACGGGGACAACGACGTAATCTCGTCCATCAACGCACACGGATGGGGGCTCGCCTGGTTCGAGCAGAAAAGTGACGACGAGGGCGCGGTCTCGTTCGAAGAGCATCGGATCATGGGTGACCGCTCCGAAGAACCGAACTACGGGGTCGCCTTCTCTCAGCCGCATGCACTGACTCTGGCCGATGTCGACGGAGACGGTCTGCAGGACATCGTGACCGGCAAACGCATGTGGGCGCACGGACCAAAAGGCGATGTCGAACCGAATGCGGCTCCGGTTGTTTACTGGTTCCAGTTACTGCGCGAATCGAATGGGAAGGTGCGTTACATCCCGCATCTGATCGACGATCACTCTGGAGTCGGCGTCCAGATCGCCGCAACCGACGTCAACAACGACAAACGTACGGATATCCTGACGGTGTCCAAGCTGGGCACGTTCGTGTTTCTCAATGCCAACCGTGAGTCGCCGTCCAGTCGCTGAATTCCCGGTGTTGGTCTTATTGATCTTAATCTTAATCCTACTCGTAATCTTAATCTCTGACCGAGACTTCCCTTCTCGGGTCAGGGTCAGGCAACGATCCAACGCCACACCGTTCGATCGCCTCTGCCTGCTCTGTCGGGATTAAGATTAAGAGTAGGATTAAGATTAGGATTGAAAGAGGCGGGACCGAACGATGACGCATGCGAGTTCAACTTGCGGCCTGATTCGAACCGCCGGATACTCTCCCCTTCCGATTTTCTGAGAAGTCCTCCCCCCGCGCCGCCGATTTCACTTCAGCGGCCGAATCGCTTTCCATGACACTCCCCGAAACACTGGTGACCTAATGGGTATCTGGCGCAACTGTGAAGGAACGACCCGCCGCGACTGTTTGAAACTGGGCCTGGGCGGTTTCTTCGGCACGGGGCTGGTCGATGGGCTTCGCATGCAAGGCCTTGCTGCCGAAGCCGTCAACCGCCCCGCTGCAACGGCGAAAAGCTGTATCCTGGTCTGGATGGATGGCGGACCGACTCACTTTGAGACGTTCGATCCAAAACCTGATGCGCCGGCCGAGGTCCGTGGTGACTTCGACCATATCGCGACGACCCTGCCGGGTGTGCATTTCTCACAGCACATGCAGCGTCTGGCCACGATGACAGACCGGGTCTCGCTGATCCGCTCGATCCGACACAACCAGGGCAATCACGGCGCCGGTAATCACTACATGATGACGGGGGCGCCGCCGCGAATTCCCGTCAGTTGCGGCGCTTTTGTCAGTTTTCACCCCAGCATCGGATCCGTCACGGCCAAAGAACTGGGCCAGCCCAACGGACTGCCGTCGTACTTTTCTCTCGCTCGTATGTCCCGCTCGGGTGGACCGAACTTCCTGGGCGCCGAGTTCGCGCCGTTCGTCGTCGGTGATGACCCAAACTCTTCCAGTTTCCGAGTCCGCGACGTCGCTCTGCCGAAAGGCCTGACTGAGGACGGATTCCAGCATCGTTCCGATCTGCGTCAGATCATCGACCGGTTGCCACGCATCAATGACGAGACCGCCGGCGATCCCGTTCTGGCTCTCGACGAGTACTACCGGCAGGGATTTGACCTGATTACATCAACAGCGGCTCAGGCGGCATTTGACATTCATCAGGAGCCCGATGAAGTCCGCGAACGATACGTTCGGAATTCGTTTGGCCAGCGCTGCCTGCTGGCTCGTCGGCTGGTCGAAGGCGGTGTGCCTTTCGTGACCGTTTACGACGGCGGCTGGGATCATCACACAGACGTGTTCGGCCGGTGTCGCAAGCGGTTGCCGGACTGGGACCGTTCCGTCGCGACACTGATCGAAGACCTGGACGACCGCGGCATGCTCGACACGACGCTAGTCATTGCGCTCGGGGAGTTCGGTCGCACACCGAAGATTTCCAAGCTAAGCGGTACTAAGCTGCCAGGCCGTGATCACTGGGCGAACGCAATGTCCGTCCTGATGGCGGGCGGCGGAACACCGGGCGGACTTGTCGTCGGGGCGACGGACAAGAACGGCTATTCGGCGGTGGAAGACGTCAAGTCGCCGGAGAACTTCGTGTCGACGATTTACACGAAGCTGGGCATCGATCCGAACACGATCTACCACACGCCACAAGGCCGACCGACGCACCTGGTCAGCGACCCCACACCGATCGATACGTTGCTCGGCTAACCGCTCGTAGTAACGGTCGTTCGTAGTAACCGCATTTATGCGGTTCGTCTCGGCGCTGCATGCACCACCCCGGTGGTAGATTTACGCCGCCGTTCGAGTGGCCACGCCGTAGCACAGCCGGACAAGTCCGGCTACTACGAACTTCAGCGCAGAAACCGGCCACCGTTGATGTCGATTGTCGCGCCGTTCACGAACCTCGCAGCATCGCTTGCGAGGAATACGATTGTCGCGGCCACCTCCTCGGCGAACCCGTTGCGGCCCAGTGGCGTTTCCTGTCGGTACTGTTCCATACGCTCGGGCTTCGTAAACACCTCGTGATGGCGTGTCTCGATCACCCCCGGCATGATCGAGTTCGTACGCACTTCCGGAGCCAGTTCTCGAGCGAGCGTGCGCGTCATGACCTGCAGACCACCTTTGGCGATCGCATAGGGTCCCGCTCCATTGGCGCCGCCCGTCTGCACCGACAGCGAGAGATTATTGATGATCGCTCCGTTGCCCGATGCTCGCAGATGCGGGATGGCCTGCTGAGTGACCACGAACGCGCTGGTCAGATTTGTCATCACAATCTGCTGCCACAGTTCAACGGAGCAGTCTTCCATCCGCGTCCGTTCGATTGGTGACCCGGCATTGTTCACAAGGATGTCGAGCCAGCCAACCTGCTCAACAAACTGATCGACGATCGACCGGCACTGATCGGCGTCACTCAGATCCGCGGGCAACAGGACACCGTCTCCGCCGCGCTCGCGGATTGAGGCGAGTGCAGCAGCAGCGCCTTCCGAGCTGGTCCTGTAATGGATGCCCACATACGCGCCCGCGGTCGCCAGAGACTCGGCCGTCGCACGTCCGATACCGACTCCCGCGCCGGTGACCAATGCCGCGCGTCCGCTCAGATCGGTTGCAGTGGTGTCGGTCATTAGTGAATCCTTTGCATGCTGCGAAATGCGGAAGCCGCCTATAATCGCGAGCGACCCCGCCAGACTCTACCGAGTCACGTCTCCGTCGAGTCGAGCGTGTGCACAACAGGAGCGAGGAACACTGATTTTCGCTAATCAACGCTAATGATTACGTGACGATCACATTAGCGCAGATTAGTGCCTATTAGTGTTCCATTCCGTCCCGGCCCCATCGAGCGGAAAGGCCCGAACTTATGCGGACCAGCATTCCAGTCGTCGTATTGTTCTGTCTGACGTGCCTGCCAGTGTCTGCCTTCGAAGATGCGTCAAACGTCATCAAAACATCCGGTGGCACGATTCGTGTGCCCGAGGGTTTCACGATTGAACGGGCGGCTGCGTCGCCGGTGGTGCAGCATCCGATGATGGCCGGTTTCGATGATCGCGGGCGACTGTTTATCGCCGCGAGTTCCGGGCAGAACCTGCGAACTGCCGACCTCGAAAAAGAGCTGCCCAACTTCATTCGCATGATTGAAGACACGGACGCCGACGGCGTTTTCGATAAGAGCACGATCTTCGCCGACAAGATGACTCTACCGATGGGCGCGTTGTGGTTTCGCGGAGCTCTGTACGTCGCAGCGCCGCCGAACATCTGGCGACTGGAAGACACCGACAACGATGGTGTGGCGGACAAACGCGAGGACCTGGTCGGGAAGTTCGGTTACTCGGGAAACGCGGCCAGCATTCATGGCCCGTTTCTCAGTCCGACGGGCCGACTGTTCTGGTGCGATGGTCGGCACGGGCATGAGTTCCGCGACGAAGATGGCAAGGTCATCAGCCAGAAGCGCGGGTCCGGCATCTTCTCGATGAGACCCGACGGTTCCGACGCTCGCATGTTCTGCGGCGGCGGCATGGACAATCCCGTCGAGGTCGACTTTCTGCCAACTGGAGAGATCGTTGGCTCGGTCAACATCTTCTACACGCGGCCGCGCGTGGACTGTCTGGTGCACTGGCAGGAAGGTGGTGTGTATCCGCATCAGGAAGCCAGCATCGCCGAATTCAAACGCACGGGCGATCTGCTGCCGTCAATGACCAACCTGGGCCACGTGGCTGTGTCCGGCATGTGCCGATACCGATCAACAACATTCGGTGACGGATACCAGGACAACCTGTTCACGACGATCTTCAACACGCACAAAGTCCTGCGTTCTGTCGTCGAGCGGCACGGCGGCACATTCCGCACGCGTGAGGAGGAATTCCTTGTCAGCGACGATCCGGACCTGCATCCGACGGACATTCTGGAAGACGCCGACGGCAGCCTGCTGCTGATCGACACCGGCGGCTGGTTCCGCATCGGCTGCCCCACGTCGCAGATCGCGAAGCCCGAGATTCACGGAGCGATTTACCGCATCCGCCGGGCCGGTGCTGCCACGAATGAGGATCCGCGTGGGCTTGAAATCGACTGGGACGGCCAGCCGCTTAAGAAGCTCATCAAACTGCTCGATGATCCCCGCCCGGTCGTCCAGGAACGTGCGATTGAGGCGGTTGCCCGCGCTGACCTCAATCCCCCGCGCCGCTCTCGATTCGGGAGATTGCCGTCCGGCCCGCGGCTCGATGACTTGACAGATACTCCGAGCGAAAACCTGGTTTGGGGACTGGCTCGGAGTCAAAGCCGCTACAGGCATTCGCTGCTGCAGCAACTGTTGCTTGACCGGCAGCAGCCCGAGTCGGTCAGGTTGGCGGCCATCGAGGGACTCGCCGCTGTTCCGAAACTGAAATTCGACGTTCGACACGGCACGCTGGGACGCGTTCTGAAAGAATTTCAACACGCGCCGTCAGCAGCATTGCGTCGGTCTCTGGCGCGACTGCTCGGAAACGCGTATGACGGTGATGGCGTGCCTTTCGACAAACGAACGGCACCCGCATCGGACATCGATCTGACGACGTACCAGGCGGCACGGACGGTTTCAGTCAGTCTGTTGCAGCGTCTCGGGGACGACGTTCTCTATCCGGATGCTCAACCGACCGACCGCGCCACAGAACACGCGATCCTGTTCGCCGTGATTCGTATCGCGGCACGTGACGCCGTGCTGCCGCTGCTGTCCGACACGCATCCAGCCGTGCGGCGAGGCGCGCTCATCGCGCTGGATCAGATGGACGGCGGCGACCTCGAGCGTGATTCCGTGATCGGCCTGTTGAATACCACGGATGCAGAGTTGAAAGCAGCAACGCTCGATGTCATCTCACGGCGCAGTGGCTGGGCCGCTGAAACGAGTTCACTGATGCAGGAGTGGCTGACGCAGCAGGAACTGTCACTGGCCCAGTCTTCGCTGGCCCGGGATTTCCTGATCGCGCAGTCGGACGACGCGTCGGTTCAGTCGCTGATCGCCGACCTTCTGATTCGTCGGGAGTTGCCCCCCGCATCGAGCCTTCTGCTGCTGGAGGTGATCGGAGCATCCGGCCTCGCGGAGTTTCCCGCCGCGTGGAAGCCTGCCGTGAAGTTTGCGCTGGAGTCGAAAGAACTCGGGCAGCGCCGACAGGCCGTGTCGGTCGTCGGCGTGTTTGATCTGCCAGACTTCGACGACCTGCTCATTGGGCTGGGCGAGAACGACGAGACTCCCAACGAGTTACGCATCGAAGCACTGTCCGCCGCGGCCCGGCGACGAGCTTCCGTGAGTGGCCGCGAAGTGGCATTCCTTGTCAGCCAACTGGAATCCGATGTGCCGCCATTGACGAGTGTCGCCGCCGCGCGGGCATTGGCAGTTGTGCCGACCGACCGGGACCAGAAGTTATCGCTGGCTCAGCGAATCGATTCGGCAGGGCCACTGACGGTCGGCATTCTGCTGGGAGCATTTCGCGGTGATCTGGACACTGAGGTTTCCCGCACGCTTCTGACATCACTGCGGTCCAACAAGGCAGCAGCCGGACTTCGACGCGCGGACTTGAATACATTGATCGAAAGCTCGCCCGAGAGTGTTGACGACGACTGGCTCGTGTTCGCCGACTCACTTTCGTCTGGCAGCAATGAGACGGCATTGATGCAGCGATTGAATTCTCTGACCGCAGGCGACGTCAGCAGTGGTCGGGCCGTCTTTCTTTCAAAGACTGCAGCGTGCGCAAGCTGTCACACTGTGGCCGCACAGGGGGGGCGCATCGGACCGGACCTGACGAAGATCGGAGCAATTCGCAACCAGCGTGATCTGCTGGAGGCGATGATGTTCCCCAGCGCCAGCTTCGCTCGCGGGTATCGCAGCCACACAGTTGTGACGACAAGCGGGCGTGTTCACTCGGGGCTGATCACACGGGAGACGACCGACTTCATCACCATGCGAAAAACGGATCTGACGGAAGTCCGCGTGCGACGTGACGATGTCGAGATACTGCGTGAAGCCGACAAGTCGGTGATGCCGGAAGGAATGCTGCTGAAGCTCAGCGAAAAAGACCTGAGCGATCTGCTGGCCTATCTGCAGAGTCTTAAGTAGTTGGTCTGCAGCAATTCATGCATCCATACAAGCCCGAAGCGCAGGCGAGTGAACAACTGGCCGGCGCGTTCACTCGCTTGCGCTTCGGGCTTGTATTCTTAACGGTGACGATCCACCCCGGAAGAATGCGGTGGCACACAGAACCGACCCTTGCAGTTCGATTTGTCGATCGATACGACACGACGCTGACGATTCACGGATGGCCGAACGAAGAGGATGTCGATGCCCGCGAACTGGAAGTTTCCGCCCTACGACGAGTCCCTGGTTCGACAAATCTCCGCGGAACTGCGAGTTCCCGTCCTGATTGCACAGGTGCTGGCCGCCCGTGGCTTCCGGTCAGGTCCCGAGGCCACTGAGTTCCTCAGCGCCCGCCTGACGGACCTGCACGAACCCGATCTCTTGCCCGGTATCGCCGCCGCTGCGGATCGTGTTGTAGCCGCCGTACAGAACGATCGTCGCATCACGATTTACGGTGACTACGACGTCGATGGCGTCACGGCCACGTCGATCTTGTGGCAATGCCTGAAACTGCTGGGTGCCAAAGTTGACTACTACATCCCACACCGGCTCGAAGAGGGTTACGGACTGAACTGTGACGCGCTGCGGCAGCTTCACGAAGAAGACGCATCGCGGATTGTCATCTCAGTCGATTGCGGCATCACGAGTGTACGCGAGGCCGCTCTGGCTAAAGAGCTGGGACTCGAACTGATCATCACGGATCACCACAACTTTGCGGACGAGATTCCCGACGCGGCGGTCGTCTGCCATCCGCGTCTGCCTGGCTCCGAATATCCATTCGGTGAACTCTGCGGCGCCGGCGTAGCATTCAAACTGGCGTGGTCCATCTGTCAGCGCATGGGCGATGGGAAAAAAGCGTCGCCAAAAATGCGGGAATTCCTGCTGAGCGCTGTCGGCCTGGCCGCGCTCGGTACGATTGCCGACGTCGTTCCTTTGCGGGACGAGAACCGCGTTCTAGTGCGATACGGACTGGCGGGACTCGTCGAACGTTCGAGTCTCGGACTCCGCTCCCTGATGCGGATTGCCGGGTTGGCGGATCGGAAGGTACTCACATCAGAAGACATCGGCTTTGCCATCGCGCCGCGCATCAACGCGGCTGGACGACTGGGACAGGCGCGTCTGGCCGTCGAACTGCTCACCACGGACGACACCAAGCGAGCAACCGAGTTGGCGGACTACCTTGAAAAGCTCAACAAGGACCGCCGCACAGTCGAGCGACGCATCCTGAAACAGGCGAAGGAACTGGTGGAAGAGCATCCGGAATGGGCGGATCAGCCGGCCCTGGTACTGGCTCATGCGGACTGGCATCCTGGCGTCATTGGCATCGTCGCTAATCGCGTGGCCGAAAAATACGAGCGGCCGGCCATTCTGATCTCGCTGCACCGCGCCGGTGAACCCGGTCAGGGTTCGGGGCGGTCGTTCGCCGGTTTCGATCTGCACAGTGGCATGGCCGCTGCTCGCGAGCATTTGGTGACCTTTGGCGGCCATCATGCGGCGGCCGGCTTGAAGATCGAACGGGAGCGGATCGATGATTTTCGTGAAGCGTTCTGTGCGTACGTGAAAGAGAATCATGATGTCGATCCAGACGCGGTCGCGCGTCGCATTGACGCGGAGGTTCGATTGGCAGACCTGACGCATCGGGCGGTGACAGAGCTGGAGAAGCTGGGTCCGTTCGGCGCCGGAAATCCACGTCCCATCTTCGCCGCGTCACGATGCGAGGTCGTCGGCAAGCCGAAGAAGATGGGTGAAGGCGAGCGGCATCTGGACCTGCGTGTCCGGCATTACGGAACGAGTATGCGGGCGATTGCTTTCGGCCAGGGTGAGTGGGCCGACGAGATTGCACAGGCCGACAGTCCAATCTCGATCTGCTTTGCTCCGAACATCAACCGCTTTCGCGGTCGGGAAAACGTCGAGATGCAGCTCATTGACTGGCAGCCCGCACAGCCCCAAAGCGAAGTCCCGGCAGGTCCGGCAGTTGCGTGATCTGATCGATCATGGGCGCAGAATCCGTTCGGCGGCGGCCTCTCCGCTCTTGATGCAGTCCGGAATGCCGACTCCGGTAAATGCGTTGCCGGCCAGTTCGAGCTGTGGAATGCGGGCGGCGACAGAGTCGATTTCGGCAACACGCTCGCAGTGGCCGATGTGGTATTGCGGCATCGCGTTCGGGTAGCGGCAGACGCGCGCGAAGTCCGGCTCGCCGCGCACGCCGAGGATCGATCCGAGTTCCTCGCGAACGATCGCGAGAATTTCGTCGTCGGTACGATCGAGCAGCTCCGGCTGCATGGCTCCGCCGACAAACGTTCGCAGCAGGATATGTCCCTCGGGTGCCCTGCCGGGGAACTTGCGACTGGTAAACGAGACCGCCAGCAGTCGGCGACGTTCGATTTCCGGAATCACGAGGCCGAATGCATCGAGCGGGTGTTCGATGTCATCCAGTCGGTGCCCACTGACGACAATGGCCGTCGACGCGTAGTTAATCTGACGGAGTAGATTCACCAGTTGTGCGATCTCTGTGGACGACGCCATGGAAGTCCCCGCGTTGAGAATATCCGCAGCTCGCGGAGCCCGATTGGCGAGCAGCACGCGATCGAAGATGTCGCTTGTGCCGTCGGAGGCGACGACCGTTGCCGTGCCGTCGTCGTTCACGCCGACACTGCTTACCCCAGTCCCCAGTCGCAAGTCACACTCGGAGGCGATGACAGACTGCAGCCGTTCGAACAGCACCGACAACCCGTCCCGCAAAGTTGTGAACAGGCCGTATCGCGCACCGCTGCCTTCAAACTCGGGTTCCTTTGAGTCAGTTGCGGCCTGCCGCCGTGATCCGAGAATCAGACTGCGATGCTGAGCTTCCATGTCGATGAAGCGAGACATCGTGGCCTTCAGGCTGAGCTTCTCGGGATCGGCCGTGTAGATGCCGCCAACCAGCGGTTGAATCAACCGGTCCAGTGCCTCTGTTCCGAACCGGCGGCGGACGAAACTGGCCAGCGATTCGTCGTCGTCTCCGTGTCGTCGCGGCAGCAGCAGTTCCATACCCATTCGCAGTTTTCCCAGCGGAGAGAAGATCGGCGAGGTGAGCACGGGCCAGATCTTCGCGGGGCTGAGCAGCATGAAACCGTCCGGCACGCGCACGGGGCGGCCCTTGCGCAAGACCAGAGAACCACGATGCGTCGTGTCGGTCGGGATCAGTTGGTCGGACAGGCCCAGACGCTCGCACAACTGAATGGCGGCCGGCTGGTTCGTGATGAACATGTCCGGCCCGGATTCGACGAGGTACTCGCCAATACGAAGTGTCTCTGCCACGCCGCCCAGTCGGTCGGCCGCTTCGTAGAGGGCCAGATGCAGCGGACGGTCGGTTTTGCGGGCCAGTTCAATCAGTCGATGCGCAGCGGCCAGTCCTGTAATGCCGCCGCCAATGACGGCGACCCGCAGCGGAGTTCGTGAGACGGAGTCGTCAGACATAGTCGATGTCCCGGAAAGGCGGGACTATTCCTGTAAACACGATTCGAGCGTTCTGAAGTCGGTGGATCGAGCGAAGTATGGTCGCCGGGGAGGGATTCTTTCGAAAGCGAGGGACAGCTCCGGTGTGTCAGGGACATGTACCATGACACCGACACGCTCCAAGACAAGCTCTCGGGGCGGAGACCAACCTTCGCAGTCTCGTAGACACGCGAACTCAGCAGTCGACTGGAACACTCCCAGTATCCGTTTGCAGGGGCCGAGTGCCGTCGACGCTGGACCAATGGCACTCGATTTGATGCACCCGGGTGGGCGGTGAGTCCCGAACGTCCTCACTCGGGACTCACATCAGAAGCCGTTCAGCTCGGCCAGAGCCTGCAGCACGGACATTTGCACCATCAGGTTCTGATCGTCGGTTTCGCCGGCTTCCAGATCCTGCGGTGCCTGACCGCCCTCGCCACTGTTGAACTTGTCGGTCGAGCCATTGCCACGCAGCGTATCCGCTCCGTCGCCGCCGAATATCTGATCGACCGAACCGCCGCCGATCAGTGTGTCGTTGCCGTCACTGCCCAGCAGAGTGTCACGTCCGGACATTCCGTTGACCGAGTCGTTGCCGTCTCCGGCATCCACAATATCGGCTCCGTTGCCAGCGTCGATCGTGTCGTTGCCGTCGCCGCCATCGATCACATCATTGCCACCATCGCCCAGGATGCTGTCGTCACCGTCGCCGCCCTTGACCAGGTCCGCACCAGACTGGCCGCGAATGGTGTCATCGCCCGTGCCGCCATCGAGTGAGTCGTTCCCCGATCCACCGAGCACGCGATCATTGTCCGGTCCACCCTCGACCAGATCGTTGCCACTGCTACCGTTCAGTGTGTCGTTACCAAAGCCGCCGTCGAGCGTATCAGAGCCATTCTGACCGTCGATGTTGTCGTTGCCGAATCCGCCGTCTGCACTGTCATCCCCATCGCCACCGTTAAGCGTGTCGTTGTCGAGGTTTCCGAACAGTGTGTCGTTACCGGCGTCACCGTTGAGCACGTCGAGCCCCGTTCCCCCGTCAAGACTGTCGGCCCCATCGCCGCCATTCAGCAGGTCGTTTCCAGCATCTCCGAAAATGTCGTCTCCATCGCGACTACCGGTGATGGTGTCATCGTCATCACCACCGCGCAGTTCCAGGAAGACCCGGCCGATCTGGGAATTGGCCGCCGTGATCGTGTCGTTGCCGGCCTGGCCGTCGATCAACAGGAACTGTGGCCGAACCTGAGAAATCGAATTGACGGTGATCATGTCGGCACCGCCGCCGCCCAGGATCGTGACTTCACCCACGGTCTGGCTGGTCGTGATGGATGCACTGCCTTCGGAGACACGCAGCACTGTATTGTCGCCAGAGACCACACTGTCGACGACGAACGTATTGGCCGCGCTCGATCCCTGGACGAGCAGACTCTGAGTCCCCAGAGACTCAGCGATGGTATCTACTCCGTTACCACTTCCGTTCCAGATGACCAGGTCGTCGCCAGTACTACCATTAATGACGTCGTCGCCACCCTGCCCGTTGATCGTGTCGTTGCCAGAGCCCGCGTCAATCGTGTCATTGCCGCTGCCACCGTCTATGGAGTCGTCGCCGGCAAATGCCTGAATCGAGTCGTTACCAGCAGAACCGTCAATTGTGTCTGGGCCGTTACTGCCGAGGATCATGTCCCGACCCGTTCCGCCTTCGAGCGTGTCCCCTGTCGTGTCATCAACAAGGCCGGTTGGCGGTGAGGGGGGCGTTGCCGCAGTCGTCGAGAAATCAAGCTGATACATCTGGACGTCGTCGATGCTGCCAGTGATTTGAACAAAATAGGTTCCCTCTGAAGGTAGCGATATTCCCATCAGACTTTCGGCACCACCAGTGCCGGCCACATTCGAGCTTCCGAGTACTGTCGTGCCGTCGGAGTCCAGGAATTCAAGCGTGAGGTCGTTCAAGATAGACGTGTCAAACGCCACGGGTGGTGGTGTGGCGGGGGGCGGCTGTGCTCCTTCCAGATAGGTCGGTCCAACCGGTGTCAGGGAAATGTCCACAATTGCTCCCGCAGGCAATGTGACTGCGTAGACATCGGTGTCCGACGTGCCATCAACACTCACGAAATTGACCTCGGCGAAGTCAACGGTCGTATCAAGGCCATCCGTGCCGATAGTCAGACTTTGTCCGAAGCCAACTCCGCCAAGTGACGTAGCTGTAGCCGCAGTATCGTTGCCCGTGGCTGTCTCGTTGACGTCGCCATACTGGCGATGCACACCGAGAATGTCATCGAACTGCGGACCGTCGAACGCGAACGTGATGGTCGGTTCCATCAGTTTGGTTTGATCGACCGGTAACACATGGGAGAACCCGATTCCGTGGCCCAGTTCATGCGAGACAGTGTTTCGCAGACCACGTGAATTCATGGTCGTGTTGTTGAAGAACCCGGTTCCGGCCGTATCGAGTGCCATGTCTCCATGATTCGGAAAGAAGTTGCAGCCGATTGTCGGGGCAGGAATGTCATGTCCCACAATGCGGATGTCCGGGCGAGTGCCCAGAATCCCAACATTGGCGCCGGAAATGGCAATGCCGTCATCGTTGGGTTCGAACTCGAAGTCCAGGCCGGAGATTTCTTCGAAACGATCAAAGACGCTCTGGAAGAGTGCGAACCATGTCCGGTTTGTGACGTCGGGGCCGCTTGCGGTCTCATTATAGATGTTGTCCAGAGTCACAATGAGATTACTCGTCTGATTGGCAGCGGCACCGCAGCCGGCCTGCGTCGTCGTTCCCTCGGGCACGATGCCCCAGGTCAGTATGGTCGCATCACCCTGCCCCAGTCCTCCACCGTCAGTGGCGGTTGTGGTCCAGCGATTCGACGCCCGGAAGGGCTGCCCCGTTTGATCGATCTCGTCATCCCCGTCATGAGAATGGTCAGCCGGGATTCCAGCCAGGTGGTCGTGATCGTCCAGAAGATGATCATCGTGAACATGGTCAACGTGGGCATGGTTGTCCGGAATATCGTCCTCATGGTCGTGGTCGTCCGGGATGTCATCATGGGGATTGTGAGGAGTGACAAGGTACTCGGCTGGGATCGTACGCACTTGTCCCGTTGCCACCGCTTCGTCGAGCTGTATCGGACCGGCAACAGACTGATTGGAATTCGAGATCAGTGGACCCGATCCCGGAAAGCCGATGGGAACCACGACGTCGTTGTCAACGATCGTTGCCGTGGCCCGCGTCGTGCCAATCAGAGCCGTCGTTGTGCTGGAGAGCAGCAGGTCGAATGTTTCATCGCCTTCCACGACCACATCATCAAGAATCGGGATGCTGACCGACTTCTGGTTTTCACCGGTCAGGAAGACGACCGAACCCGAAAACGCTACGTAATCGCTGCCCGCAGTGGCTGTGCCGTCCTGAGTCGAAAATGCGATCGTGACCGATCCGCCGGAGACGTTGGAAAGACTGATGGCAAAGTCAGCCGTGGTTGCGCCTCCGTTGGATTCAGAGACTGAGATGGCACTCACACTCACCGTTGCATTCGCTGCACCGCCCGTGTCCTCAGCAATAAAGCTGGAAACAAAGTCGTTTCCGGCGTTGCCCGCCAGTGAATCGCTCCCACCACCACCGAGAATTGTATCGCTGCCACCCTGGCCGCGGGCGACGTCATCGCCCTCACCAGCAAGAATCAAGTCGTCTCCACCACCGCCGAACAATGTGTCATCCTCCGTTCCTCCGGTCAGCGTGTCCCGGCCGCCCTGACCGTTGATCGTATCGTTTCCAGCACCGCCATCCGCCACGTCGTTGCTTGATCCGCCTCTCAGGCTGTCGCTCCCGGCCATTCCGCTGAGTGTGTCGTCACCACCCTGACCATCCAGAGTGTCATTGCCGTCATCGCCGGACACGTCGTCATTCCCTGATCCGGCCAGAACACTATCGTCACCCGCGCCGCCATTGACCGTATCGTCGCCGGACATGCTGTTGATCCGGTCATCCTCGGTTCCGCCATCAATAAAGTCGCCTCCCTGACCACCATCGATCGTGTCT
The DNA here is from genome assembly GCA_963579025.1 of Planctomycetota bacterium. GTDB lineage: Bacteria > Planctomycetota > Planctomycetia > Planctomycetales > Planctomycetaceae > CAUZFZ01. Next base: position 67,277 of record CAUZFZ010000032.1, read on the forward strand.
AAACCGGCATCGCCCATGATCGAGTCGGCGCCGTCGCCACCGGTGATCGAGTCGTTCCCCGTTCCGCCACTGATGGTGTCTGCACCGTCGTCCCCGTCAATTGAATCGTTGCCATCGCCGGCTGTGATCGAATCATTGCCGTCGCCGCCATCAATCGTGTCGTTGCCGGCGTCTGCGGTAATGACGTCGTTGCCGTCCTGCCCACGCAAATCCTCGCCGAAGTCAGCACTTCCCGTGATTGTGTCGTCTCCGTCGCCGCCTTCGACGATGATCGATCCGGTTGCCGCCAATCCCGAAAAATCGGCTGATGTCACGGCACTCACATCGATCGCATTCGCGTCGTCGCCCGCCCGGACTTGAAGCAAGGTCAACAAGCTGGACTGCACCGTCGGGACCGTTGTCACCGCTGTTCCGCCAGTCAGAACCTGCACCTCGCCGGTGGTCGCATTGTTCTGGATCGCGATGTCGTCACCGTCATCGACGAAGACGGTCAGCTCCGTCCCCACCAGGATTCCCGAAACAGTCAGATACGTGCGCGATTCCAGTTGTTCAACTGACCGTCGGCCGCGGCGAGACTGACTGAAGAGGCGGTTACGGAATCGACTGAGCCAGGGTGATACAAGCATTTCGGAACTCTCCGTTGAGTGAAGCCAACCTGAGGGGTGCCACGCGGGTGGTCCCGCGGCAACGTTGTTTCCACTCGTAACCTGGACCGAGTTTCGTGACACGGCTGAACTGCGTGTCATCTGCGGAGAGAAAGTCAGATGCCGCCCAACTGCCATCACGCTTTCGTGACACAAGTCCCAGTCCAGTTTGTCCGATCCGACGTGACACATCGTCATCTACTGGCACAACTCCCGACGCGACCGACACGTTGATACGGTGACTGGTCTGTACCTGTCATGCCGGGACAATCCGCACAGACGAATCTTCATCTGGCAACAGACAATCCGGATGACGGTGGAGACAGCGCGCCAAGTGTGGCTCGGCAGGATTGACACGTCAGAAGAACGCCGGGTAGCTTGAATAGAGCGACCAGTCCTGACGCTTGTGCGGACGGGTTGAGTCCTCACAGGCCGCCCGGGTCGGGAGGCCGCAAGCAACTGATCGAACGCGAGGGGTTCATGATGCTTCGACGCAACTCGCTGCTGGCAATCGCCGTCATGTCTGTCGGCACGATTCAAACGACTGCCGCCGAACCGGACGGATGGACGATTACCGTTGCTCCTTACACTGGTGCTGTTCGCACGATTTTCATTCCGCCCCCAGCCGCTTCCGCGCCGATCCTGCTCGATCAGAACGCGTCCGCCGCGTCGCCAGTAGATGCGACGGCCCGTGGTAACTCAGACGACTCGCCATTGATCCGACCCGACGATGCGGGCTCGGTGGTGCATGCTTCAGCGAGCTCACATGGAAACGCGAAGTCTGTCGTCGATCCGGCTGAATATCGGCGGGTGTACGCGTCAATCCCGTTCAGTCGCGCGGAGTACGACGCGTATCCCGGGTACCGGCATGAAGCCACAATGGAACTGCTCCTGGGACAGCTCCGGCCGAGGTTTTTCTCGCCATCGCGAACCAGACCGAGCATCCGCGTGAATGTCGGGTGGCCGCAGCCGTTTTATCTGCGGAACAGAGACGACCGCGGCTCGTCGCGGTACCCATGGCATTAAGCCAGTACGCAATCAGTCGTCGTTCACTTCTTCGAAGCGTCCGATCACTGCACAGCCGCAGGAATCGCTCCAGACATTGACCGATGTGCGACACATGTCGAGGACGCGGTCGACGGCGATGATGATGCCCTGAGCTTCCAGTGGCAGATTCACCGCCTGCAGCACGATTGCCATCATGACCAGCCCCGCATGCGGAATTCCGGCCGCTCCCACGCTGGCCAGCAGGGCGGTGATGGCCACGACAATCTGCTGAGCCACCGTGACGTCGCCGTGGTATGCCTGCGCAATGAACAGAACGGCGACGGCTTCGTATAGAGCCGTGCCGTCCATGTTGATCGTCGCTCCGAGTGGCAGCACAAACGAACTGACCTGGTTCGAGACTTTCGCTCGGTCTTCCACACACGTGATCGTCAGAGGCAATGTGCCGTTCGAGGACGCGGTTGAGAACGCGGTCATCAAAGCCGGACTGAGAGCCCGTGCGTATTCCAGCGGACACCGTTTTGCGACGAATTTGACGATCAGCGGTAACGTCACGCATGCGTGCACCAGCAACGCCAGAAACACGGCGAGCATGTACCAGGCCAGGGTGCCGAAGATGGCCAGCCCCTGTGACGCTGTCGCATAGACCATGAACGCGAACACGCCGATCGGAGCCAGTCGGATGATCGCCATCGTCAGACGCATCATGACTTCGAACAACGCCTGAAACAGCTCTCGCAGCACCTCAGCCGTGCGTCCACCCACTTTGATAATGAACACGCCGAAAATGATGCTGAACGTGATGATCGATAGAAAACTGCTGCTGGCCAATGAGTTGATCGGGTTGGTTGGAATCATGTTCTCGACCATGCCGAACAGGATTCCCGAAAGCGATTCATCGCCTCCGGCGAGCACGGCCTCTGTCCCGCCCGGCAGATTTGCGCCGATGCCCGGTTGGACCAGATTCACAATCAACAGACCCGTCGTGATCGCGAGCATGCTGGTGATGGCGTAGTAGGCCAGCGTCCGACCGAACATCGCCCCGAACCGGCTCGTGTTGTCGAGCCCGGCCACTCCAGTAATGAGCGAAGTGACAATCAGCGGCACGGTGATCATCTTCAGTAGCCGCAGGAACAGGTCACCAATGTATTTTGCCGCCGCGGTCAACTGCCGTCGGACGCCGCCACCGTGTTCCTTGTGGAACTCCTGCCACTGCTTGGGCAATCCAATCTTCTGAGTCGAGGGTGTCTTGTATGCGCTGGTCACTTTGAACGTCGTCGAAACCGGCATTCCGTTGTGTTGCCGCGTGTAGTCGATGGTGATGTATCCACCGGCCTCGACGATGTGGACGGCCCGGTTTGTGACCGCCAGTGTGACGGTTGCGGCGCCAGGAGGGAGACCGTCACCGTCGAGCTGGAAGGCCTGCTGAAACGCCTCAAGCGACTTGAATCGACGCGACGTGGATTCAAAGCTATTCGAATCGAGAGTGTGGGCCACGATCTCCGCCGGAGCGCCGCCCTTTGCCTCAGCGAGCTTCGTGCCCACTGTCACCACGACTTGCGCGTCGTCGAGTTCAATCGCTCCCGGGTTGATGAGGATGCCAGTAATCGTCCCGACAATCAGGGCGATGAGAATCTGCCAGTGCAGAGCCAATCCGGATTTTGCTTGCTCGCTCATGATGCCTCCGTGGTGAACTCGTGACGGCAAACCGGCCGGAGTATATCAGCCCCAGGGAGACGCGGAGGCCTCTCCAGGTTCTTCGGCTTCGACGGCGGGATTCGGCTCTTCGGACGGTTCAGCTTGCGAGCCACCGAATTGAAACTGCTGCTCCTCACCGCGCAGTAGCCGTTTGATGTTGCTGCGATGACGCAGCACGATCAACGCGGGGACGGCCAGACTGAAGACGGCCAGCGGCAGCTTTTCGCCGTTGAACGGGTTCGGCCACAGGATCGCGATCTGACCTATCGCGAAGGCAATCGCGGCCGTCATGGAACTGAGAGCCACGATGCGCGACGCCAGCAGACACAGCAGAAATCCGATGAGTCCTGCCACTGAGCCGCCGGGAGCCAGAAACAAAACAACGCCCAGAGCCGTTGCCACTCCTTTACCGCCTTTGAACTGCAGCCAGACCGGGAACATGTGGCCGACTACGGTCGCCACGCCAGCCATCACCTGCAGCGTGCCCGATGCGACGTTGTCTTGTGCAGCAGTCAGAGCCAGGGGGATCAGCCATACGGGCAGAAAACCCTTGAAGGCATCAAGGACCAGGACCGTCACTCCCCACTTCATGCCCAGGACACGGCCAATGTTGGTCGCGCCGATATTGCCGCTGCCTTCTTGGCGAATGTCGATCCCGGCAACACCGCGCGCGACCAGCAGCCCGAACGGAACCGAGCCGGCCAGATAGGCCAGTCCGCATGTCGTCAGTTCGAGCCAGGGAGAATTCATCAGGTGCGGTCTCTACGAAAAAAGCAGCCCGCAAGTACGGGCTGCTTCAAGGACTCCGGTCCAAGTGAGGCCGGCGGAACCTATCAGGCGTCCGCCGCTGGGTCAGATGGCGGTCCATCCCCAGCTTCGGCGGTCAGATGCTGAGCCTGGTAGCCACCCTGCGATTTAAAGTACAGGAACATGCCGATGTAGCACACCAGCATGAACGTCGGGAACAGAGTCATTGTACCGAGGGCGTCAAACTGTCCGGCCTGGCTGGCGGCTGCGAGCGCTTCCGTCGCTGCCGGATCAGTCAGCTCAGCCGCCCGGTCCGGATCGATCGCCTGGTAGTTGCCAAGGACGTATGCCTTGTCAGTCAGCACTGACGTCGCGATTTCGGGAGAGGATTCCTGCAGCACCGCCGACGCCGTCTTTTCCTGCACAGCGCCAATGAACGGAAATCCGAGAACACCGACCGCGATCATCCCGATGCCGGAGATGGCGTTCAGCGTCAGGGCTCCACCCTTCGGACACTGTTCCGCGGTAACACCCAGCATCGTAGGCCAGAAGAACGTTTTGCCAAATCCGTACAGAGTCGCCGCGGCAAAGATAATTCCCAGACCGGACCCGCCAGTCTTTGAAAGTGCGAACAGTCCGGCAATTGCGAGAACCGAACTGAGGATCAGCAGTCCGATCGGAGAAAACTTGTGAATGATCGGACCAGCGAAGAATCGCAAAACCATCATGATGGCCGACGTGTAAATCAGCACCCAGCCCGGGTTGAACCCGGCTTCCTCCATCGGGCCTGCCATCAAGCCGCCGATCCAGCCGTCCGTACCAATTTCGGTCGTAGCCAGCGGCATCATGATGATGATCAGGAAGCCCATCACCGGACGGCCCAGGCTTCGCGTGTAGACGCCAAAGGCCACAGTCATGACGGCCGCCAGCCCGTAGACCACGGGAGCATCCCAACCAAGTACCTGCCCCAATTGCGCGAAGATCAACCCGAAACCCACCAGTGCACCGAATCCACCGAACTCGGCCAGCATCTCACGATATGTGACACCCGCCTGTTCGCGTTCGCTGACGGGAAACTCCGCTTTGATCAGCATCAGCAGGAAAATCACTGCCGGGATTGCGATCACACCCAGCACTAATCGCCAATCGCCCGTCGCAGCGGTATCAGCCATGGCCACGGTGATCAGTCCGCCGATGACGAGTCCACCTGGCCAGCCAGCGTGCAGAATGTTCAACCACTTGGTCTTCTCGCGACTGAACATCGTGGCCACAACGGGATTGATGAACGCCTCAACCGTTCCATTTCCGAGAGCCAGAATGATGCTGCCCCAGTACAGCAGCGAGTATCCCTCCTCCTGAGCGGCCGCGAGCCCCGCACCATCGACGCCCTGGACCGCACTGTACGCGAGACACGCCATCACAACGTAAATGGCATAGCACACGAACGAGAACAGCATGGCAACGCGGTAGCCAATGCGATCGATGAACAGGCTGAAGAGGATTATCGAAATGGCGAATGGCCAGACACCAGCGCCCTTCAATTCGCCGACGGTCACGTTGTCGATGCCAAAGTCCGCAGCAAAACGGACGTCGCACAGGTACATTCGACTGAAGAAGGCGAACGACGTCGTGATCAGGGCGACGAAGCACCCCCAGAACAGGACCTTATCCGTGCCTGTGGGGGAAGAGCTAACACTCGCATCACTCATGGGGGGATTCTCCCGGTTGCTGTTTGTCAGGATTCATTCGGCCGAAAACGGGGGCCGGGGAACGGGCAATCGTAATGAGGCCCGATTTGGAATGCCACATGGCGGAACTGGACGCCCCGAATGCGCTAGACTGCCCACGTACAACTGAAAAACGGAGACGTCCTGCATGGCATTTCGCATCGACCGCATCGAGCTGTACGTCCGCGAGACGCCTCCGGGCCGCATGGCCTTCGCTCTGGGCAAGGATGGACTGAGTGCCGATGCAAAGAGGCGGCTGCTTAATCCACTGGCTCACGTGCGCATGATTGTTCGCGATGGAAAGGGCAACGAGGCATTTGGTTGCGCCGGTGACCGGCTGAGCGTGCGCTGGCTCGACAAGCGACCGGGTCGCTCACACACGCGGAAACGCCGCGAGCTGGTGAGTCTGATTGAGCAGGCCCGCGATGTCTGGCTCGCTCATCCGGAATTCGATTCGCCGTTCGATCAATGGCGAACCTGTCATCAGCAAATCATGAAAGCCGGCGATGCGGCGGATCAGGAAGGACTGACGTCGTCATTTGCCTCCGCGTTGTTCGAGCGGGGAATGGTCGACGCCGTCTGTCGCCTGGCCGGGAATCCGGTCTTTCTGATGGTGAAGACCGGTCAGCTCGGCTTCCAACCCGCAGCCGTCCATCCAGAATTGAAAGGTCTTCCGTTCGAGAAACTGCTACCTCAGATACCCGCGACACGGTTCGCGATTCGACACACTGTCGGTCTGCTCGATCCGCTGACAACCGACGATCAACCAAAGGACAAACGAGTCAACGACGGCCTGCCCGAGACGCTGGCCGAATATGTGCGGACCGACGGCATTCGTTGCTTCAAGGTCAAAGTCTCGGGCAATCCGGACTTCGATGTGCAGCGTCTCTCACGCGTGTGGGATGTCGTCGCGCAGGCCGGCCAGCCGCTGATTACGCTCGACGCCAACGAGGCCTACTCGGACCTGACCGTCTTCGAGCAATTTGTACGGCGTTTCGAGCGCGAGAACCTGGGCGCGTTTCAGCACATCGCCTACATCGAGCAGCCGCTGCCACGACGCCTCACGCTGGATGCCAAAACCGAGAAGGCGATTCGGTCCATCTCGGAAATCAAGCCGCTGATCATCGACGAAGCCGACGGACGCCTTGATTCATGGCCGCGCGCGAAACGCATTGGCTATGCCGGCACGTCACACAAGAACTGCAAAGGCTTTTTCAAATCGCTGATGAATCACGCGCTGGCGATGCACTGGTCACTGGAGGGCGACGAATCATTCATCAGCGCCGAGGACCTGCAGAACCTGCCCGTCGTGCCGTTGCAGCAGGACTTCGCGACACTGGGCATCCTTGGCGTGGAGCACTGTGAACGGAACGGACATCACTACAACTACGGCCTGTCGCTACTGTCTGAGGCCGACAAGTCCCGAGCCGTCAGGCAGCATCCCGACCTGTACGTCCAGCGTGAAGACGAATCATTCCTGCGCATCGAAGACGGCATGGTCGAGTGTTCCAGCATCCACCTCGGCCCGGGATTCGGAGTTCTGGATGAACCCGACTGGGCATCGATGCGCCCACTGCGCGAATGGTGCAACGAACGCCACCCGGCCACATCGGATTGACGACTGCGGCCCGGCAGCGAGAATGCATCCATCGTCGCTGATCCGTTTGCCGTCCACTCAACCACTTTCCGGGGAGATTCGTCATGGATCGTCGTCAGTTTCTGCACACATCTGCTTCAAGTGCCGCGGCTGCGGCTGTGCTCGCCGGGAATCAGGTCGCTAAAGCGAGTGCCAGTGAACGCGTCCGAGTCGGAGTTGTCGGAGCGGGCGGCCGGGCTCTGTCGCTGAACCGCACCTTTGCCTCGAACGAAAACGCAGAGATTGTCGCCATCGCCGATATTGATCCCCGACGGCTGCCGCGAGCTGTCGAAGAGGTCACGCAACGACAAGGCAAGAAGCCACGCACCGAAAGCGACTTTCGCAAACTGATCGATGACAAGTCGATCGATGCGCTGGTTGTCGGAACGCCGGATCACTGGCATGCCATCCCGACGATCCTTGCCTGCATTGCTGGCAAGGACGTTTATGTTGAGAAGCCGGACGGGAACAACATCATTGAAGGGCAGCGGATGATTGCTGCCATGCGCAAGCACAAACGCATCATTCAGATGGGATCGCAGCATCGATCGACCGAGCGTCTGCAGTCCGCACTGGCGTTCATCAAGACGGGCGCACTCGGCAAGTGCCTCGTGGCCAAGGCATGGGAAAGTACCCGACAGGGTGCGATCGGGTTCCCGCCCGACAGCGATCCGCCGGCGGGGGTGGATTACGACATGTGGCTCGGTGCGGCACCGAAGCGGCCGTTCAATCCCAACCGGTTTCACGGCCGCTGGCGCTGGTTCTATGACTACGGAACCGGTGACCTGGGCAACGACGGTGTGCATCGCCTCGACATGGCGTTCGCCGCACTGAACGCCGCGTGCGAAGCTCAGGGTGATCCGCAGGTCAAACTGCCTCGACGCATTCACTCGGCTGGTGGAAAGTGGTACTTCGACGATGCGCAGGAATTCCCGGACACATTGCAGACAACATACGAATACGGTTCTGGCACCGAGACGCCGAAAATCCTGACCTACGAGATGCGCATCTGGGCGCCGTACCTGATGGAGCAGCAGACCGAAGGCGCCGCAGTTTACGGCGACCGCGCATACATGGTGATCGGCAACACCGGCTGGTGGGTCTATTCAACGAAGAACAAGCTGATCAAAGAGGGTGGCGGTGACAGCTTCGAAGGGCCACACGTGCAGAACTTCATCGAATGCATGAAGTCCCGCAAGAAGCCGTATTGCGATCTCGAAACTGTCGGGCATCCAGCGAGCGTGTTGTGTCACGCGGGAAACATTTCAGCTCGCGTTGGCCGCGAACTCGTCCTCGATCCAGAGACAGAGATGTTTGTCAATGACGACGAAGCCAACGCCCTGCGGGGTCGTCCCGAATGGCGTAAACCGTGGGTCCTGCCAGAAGTGTGAGAGTGGAAGTTTTGAAGTTGCACACTTCAGTCCCGAAGGGACGCGGGCGAGTAGCCCGGGGTTTCAACCCCGGGAAAAATACGGTTGATTCTCAGTACAGCCCCGGAGGGCAACGCCGTTAAGGATTCTGGCGTTGTAAAAATCGGGGTATCGCTGAAATGGATGATTATGAAAAAAGCCAGACTCCCGCATGTGGTGTGCGGACTGAAGACAGCTCAGCCCC
>CAUZFZ010000033.1:0-76099 GCA_963579025.1 Planctomycetota bacterium
GTCACGACCTGTGTGTGTTGTACAACTCGTGTGGTGACCGGCACTGTCCGCAGTGTGCCGGCGCGAAACGCCGCGACTGGCTGACGAAGACGTCACAGCTACTGCTGCCGGACATTGATTATTACCAGGTGGTGTTCACCATGCCGGACCGGCTGTCTTCACTGGCGCTGGGCAACCGGCGTGAGCTGTTCGATCTGCTGTTCCACACGGCCCCGTTTCAAAGGTCGGGTTTTGCGTGTTTTCGTCACCATTGGCCGCTGCCGCTCCGGTATTCTCCGAATACGCCGTCTCCGTCCAGGTCCCACTCGAACGTCATCGGATCACCATCAGGATCGGTACCAGCACCGGTCAGTTCGAGCGTCTCGCCCTCAGCCACCTGTGGGGATGACCCGTTTTCCAGCACGACGTCCACGGGGACCGACAAGCCGCTGATAAGCGTGGTCACTTGGACCCGTCCAGGTCGGAACGCTGCAGCAGTTTCGTGCCGTTATCGACCCAGTACAGGTGACCGCCTGACGGATCAATCTCGAGTCCGAGGGGAAGACTCAGCCCCGAGACAATGGTCTGCTGATTGAGTCCATTCAAGTCCGCTCGCTTGATCACATCCTGCGAGAAGTCCGTCCAATACATGTGCCCGGCATCAACATCCAGGACGATATCGTGCGGCGTCCCCAGACCCAGAACGAGGAGCTCGACGTTCGTGCCATCCAGGTTCGCTCGTTTAATTCGACGGGTCGTTCCTTCCTCCGTCCAATAAACCTTGCCACCCACGACATCGAGTGCGATACCTTGCGGCGTGTCCAATCCGGTGACGATCGTCTGCAGATTTGTGCCATCCAGATCGGCACGGAAGATTCGCCCCACGAAGAAGCGGTCGCTCAAGTAGATTTTTCCGTTGGTCGCGTCGATCTCCAGGCCGGTCATGCCTATTGAATTCGTGACGATGACGGTTTCGACATTTGTGCCATCCAGATTCGCTCGCCTGATGCCGCGGGGCGCATCAGCATCGAGCCAGTAGACCTTGCCGTTGTCCACATCGAGTGCCATCTCGACGGGTTCGCCAACGGGCAACAATTGCTGCACGTTGGAACCATCGAGTTCAGCAGTCTGAATGTCATCAGTTCCACTATCCGTGAGCCAGAGCTTCGACGCCGAAGCCACACCATCCGCTGACGCGTTCGCCACTGGCGCCGCCAGAAGAATACGCTCCTCCATTCTTTCAATAGATGCACGAGAACTTACACCACGCGATCGGCACGCACGGGCCTTCGGAGAAATACGCCTTAAGTGGAGAATTGCACGTTCCCAGTGTCCAACCGTAATCATATTGAGCAGCTCCGCACGGGGTTGATCGTCGTCAAATGGTGACTCTCACTGTGAGCCACGTCCGGTACAACAGGTAAGTCAGTCGAGGCCGCGGATACAAAACCTGACTGGAGTGGATGCCGCGACGATTCTGGCCATTGCGATGGATGCACGGCAAAGGTTTTGTTCTTGATTGACCGACATGCCGGTTGTCGGCTGGCTGTCTTCCCCTGTCTGCACGACGACCTGACCACCCTTGCCCACTCGTACGGATGCAATCATCGAACGGATAGTCCAACTCCAAAATTTGCTGCGGCGATCGTCCGGTCGTCTGTGAACTGATCCAATTTTTCGGCGTACACCTCCACCAGAAGTGTCATGCGAGTCACTTGCAACAGGTCTGCAAAGACCGTTCACAAAGTCAGATGACACAGTTTCGTCCGCTCCCGCGGATTTGGCGTATCTGAGGGTCAGTTTGGAATTCGCAGCAATTTATTCGGTTCCGACGCGACTCGATGAGACAACGCGGCCTCACCCTCGGGAGACTTTTGACGGGCTCGATGTATCGGACAGCACAGCCGACCATGTCGTTCTGACGCCGAGACGTTCCAGACAGGTGTTTGAGGTCAGTCAGTTCGTTCAGATACCCAGCGCCGTTGAGTCAAGACTGACAATCGGAGCCAATCGGCACGCGCGGCGGGAAACGGGCACGGCTATTGACGCACGTGTTGGCTCAGAATTGGCTCGCCCCTGCTGATGCCAACCAGGATCGCCATTAATCGCCTGAAACAGGACGTCCAGGTGAGGCCAGTCGCTCTGCGTGCCGGGGAGCAATCATTACGGGCTCTACCTGAGTCCAGACTTCACCGACGAACTGCCAGCGTTTCGTTTGAATCCTGGACGCCTGCAGGTTCTTCCACTCGTTCCTACCCGTTCGATCCGGGCGGATGAGAAACACAACCCTGTCGCCGGCTTCGAAATTCCGTCTCAGTAGAATTCGCGTGACCTCGAATTCTGAATCTCGTTCAAGAACATCGAGAATCTGCTTGCTGTCAATCGTCCGGCCGATGTCGCCGATCGAGACGCTACTCACGCCAATGACCCCTGACGCCGGCATCAGCGAACCGGGTGATCCGCTGCCGTCCGTGTACCGCACGACGAAAATGTCTTCCAGCAGTCGGTATCGCGCTCCGATGAATGGTCGATACCTGGGATCACGCGACAGGTCACGATGCGTGACGCACCCGGCAAGAGAAACCGTCAACAGCGCTGCGACGAGAGCTCGGTTCATCGATCTGCACCCCTGCGTTTAACGTGGTCAGAGTCCAAGCGTCGTCTGAGCGAAGATATCACACACCAGGAATGTGTTTTCTGGTGCGTCTGGCGGACGCGTTGCCGTCGCTCCCTTCGCGAGAACCAACGATCGCCGTCTCATTGAGACTCCGGGGGCAGTGATTCCGTGTCGCTCGGTCCGCACTGTCTTGTGATTGGGCTGGGCGCTGGTCTCCAGTTCATTCACGATCTTGCCCCGCGGGCCACACATACAAGCGAGGTGCCCCATGAAACGCGAACAGCTCGTCCGCATGGAAGCTCAGTTGATGTATTTTTCGCAACACGTCAGCCGCGCGGTTACTGCTATCAAGACTGCAGAATTCGACCTTGAGGAACCCGAGTTTTTCGACTGGAAGGACGCAATGGCATGGGTTACGAAACTCGACGCCTGCGCCGAACGGGGCTGCGGGAAAGCTGCACCAACTTCTGAAACAGCCGCCAAAGCTCCCATAATAAATGATGCGAAAACGGTCTCGGACGATGATGAGCGAACGCTCTCGGACGAACTCGGTTTCTGAGTTCTTCATGCTGGAGATTCCAGCCCCTCCGATGAGCATTCGGCTTCCACTGGTCCCGGCGTGTGACGCCGGTAGTGCTCAGGGAACTGATGCGTCACGGCGCGGTCAGGTCAGCACACGGCGAGCTATTACGTCGGGACCGAGGCCGAAGAGACTGCTCAGATGCTCCACCGAATGATGCAGGCAGGCAATCTGGTAGAGCATGGCCCTGAATCAGCCACGGCGCAAGGCAAAGTCCCGACGCAAACCATTTCTGCATCAGGACTTTGAGAGAGGCGCCGCCCGGATTCGAACCGGGGATGGCGGATTTGCAATCCGCTGCCTTAGCCACTTGGCTACGGCGCCTGATAAGAAGTCGCGGCAAGCTGGACGACGAAACCGCCTTTGCTCAAATTGATGGATGTTCTTGACGTCGAGGCGGTCGGTCGGATGCTAATTCCCGGATCCGCCCCCCGCAAGGATCACATTCTGGTCGCGCAGGGATCGACTTCTGTCCGGGAAGAATCCAATTGCGTCGTTTTTTGAACGACCCGTACAATTGAACCAATCCCCCGTATCGGCGTCCGCCGATGAAATCTTCAGTCCCTTGTCTCGTTTCACCATCTCGTTCTGTCCGCGGCGTACGTCAAGGCATTCCTCCGCGGAATTCCGAATTGGAATGTCTCTGTTCGCGGACTCCTGAATTCCCGCTGGTGGACATTGTCCGGCAATGGTGAGTTCGGGGGCTACTCTCTGCCCATCAGCCCCCCGGTTCACCGGTCGGTTACCTTCCGTCAGCGACGCAAGGAGAACCGAATGATCCCGTTGATGACCGGTGAAGAAGCTCTGCGGCGTCTTTTCTCCGCATTGACCGAGCACGCGTTCCAGGTGGAATTGGGGGTCGCGGACCCACCGCTGACCGACTACCTCGTGGACATGCTCGTCCGCTTCACGCGCTCAGCGGACATATTCCGCTTCCGGGATGCTGAAGGTCGGCGGCTGATGGAAGTCGTTGACATGCTGGAAGAAGCACAGCTTCGGCAGTCGCGGCCGCAGCGCGACCTGCACCGTCACATCGGCGACTACACGCTTTTCTGGACGGGTGTCTATCCAGAGGCTCTACCACGACTTCAATCGTGCAGCCAGAAGGATCACCTCATTAACTTTGAGGCTCAGGGGCGCGAGTCGTACCTGATTGCCAGTCGATTCGAGGAGGAGCCGTTCGAAGAAGAGGCTCCCGTTCTGAAGCGAATCAGCAAGGACTTCGAGTTGTGCCGCGCCGGACTGAATCGCGTGCGAGAAGAGTGGGACCGTTTACCGGCCGAGACTCTGCAGCTTTATCAGCCAGATGAATCCGACGGTGCATAGCGGGTGAGTGCGACCGACTGGCAGACTCAGCCCCAGGCATAAAAAAGCGACCCTCCCCTGGGACCGTTTCTGCCTGGCGGCAATACTGCCGTCGGACTGTCTCTGCCCGGGGGAGGGCCAACTACGATTTATGTCTGGATAAGTCAGGACGCGTCCGATTGATCACAGACAGGAATTTTCGACTCTACGAAAACCCATTGAGTTGGAAATCTACAGGTATTCGGCGATCTCGGCTATCAGGGCATTCCTGAGTTTGGGTAGAAAATACCCTGAAACGCAGGAACAGAGGTTCGCGAACAGAATTCACTATCTTCTGAATGTGACACGCGCAAAAAAAAACTGTCACTCAGATGTGACAGCCATGGGGACGCATTTTCGAAATGCTCATTTGACGCAGGATCACGCGTTTGCCATGCGGTCTTGATAGAGCCGCTGGATGTCTTCAATCGTGACGGTAATCTCCCGGGTGAATCCCGTGTGAGCCCGCTCGTAGTGAATTCTGGTTGCCAGCTCCGGTGACTGCTGGATCGCCGTCGAGAGCCAGTCACGATCCTCATCCGAAAGTGCCCCGACGTCGGCATCCCAGAATGTCCTGGTTTCCACGACCAGGTCTTCGATGCGAGCGTCGTATTTTGCGTAGCTGGCCATATGTGTCCCTGAGTAATCGCGATAAGTGCCTGACGGCGGCGTTGGCAACCCTACAGCCTCGCCTTCGAATGGGACGGATTTTAGCGACGGTTTGAATCGAATTCAGCCAACTCGACCATTTGCCTGCGACTTCCGGGGGGCAATTCCTGGGGGGTTCCCGACGTTCGACGAAGGCTTCCCGGACTTCACCAGACAGGACAGGCCATAAAACCGGCATATTTTCACAAGTTGTGTGGTCTGTCTGGTCGATAGAACGAGTGCCTGCGGTTTCGGAGCGAGCGCTCCTGTCCGCACACACTGAACGGCAATTGCCCTGTTCCAGGATGGAACTTATGAAACGGAATTCCTCTTTCGCGTTGCTGGCCCTGATGGCGGTGACGATGTCCGGCTGCAAAATCGTCGGCGGCTTTCTCGGCACGGCTCTGCATCTGTCGAGTTTCTGGGGAACCACGCCACCGATTCCAGTCAGTCCTTACTACAGCCAGTTGATCGAAGACACATACCACGAGGAAGAACGCTACGGGAAAGTGCCAATTCTGGACCCTGTCGAAGGCGACAATGCTCCGTTGTACTGTCTCGATCCACCAAGTGCCGACGAGGTCATTCGATCACTGCCAGCGGCAGTTAAGGGAGCCGGTGGCTTCGCATTCATCGCCGAAAAGAACCTCAACAACGTCCGCATCGTGAAAGAGCTGATCGTCGACCGTGTCGATGAATGCCGCTTCGTCCCGCTGGTCGGCCCGGCACGGTTACATCACTGTCACTACAAGTGCACGGTGTATTTCGACAAGACGATCCGCTCCGACTGGCCCATTCCGTACACGTTCACGGACCAGAGTCAGGAAGTCGTTTACATCGACCACGACCATCTGATTCGATGCACTGGCCCGTCGGCTCGATAATCAGGGGCGTTTGCGAATCTGGAGCTGTGATTTCAAACGCTCGTCCGAATCCGCGATCTCGCGGGCATAGGACCAACGATCTGCCTCGTTGTCGTAGATGACGACTTTGCTTGTGTGAGCCACATACGGAACTGTCAGCGGCAGGTCCGTAATGCGCAACACATTGAGGAAGATCGGGCCCTCGCGGTGTGATGCCGGCAGGTCATAGAGGTCCAGCCGCGTCACTTTGCCCGATTCGAACAGGGCGGCGTACAGAGCCACCCCGGACATCACGCCCTGAGCCTGCAGCCACAACGGGACCTCTTTCAAACCCTCGACCGCCTGCAGAGCGTTCAGGGCGCGGCGGACATCCCAGACACGCATGCTGTCCTGCGTCTGACCGAGCAGCATGAATCGCCGGCGATGCTGTGTCTGCTTACGCTTACTTTGATCCCACGCCGTCGGGCCGATTCCGCGAGGGCAGACGTACGCCATGCCCCAGGGCAGCGATGTCAGCATCTGCGACGTTGATTTCCATGCATCCGTATTCGTTTCGACCGCCACTTCTCCCTTGAACTGACTGGCAAAGTCGACGCCAACTTCCGACAGAAAATCCGACCAGCCAGATTCATCGAGCACATTGAGCACGACGAGTTTCAAATCCTGCGGCGCCGTCTTCGCGGACCGCAACAGGTACAGATTCAGATCGATGTCGGGCTCGGGCGTGAACGTAAATTGAGACAGCATGACGCCGTTCTTCTGCTCCGTTGGTCCAACGTGCAGCGATTTGGATATCGCCGACACGTCTTTCAGATTCGGCCAGCCGCGGAAGCATTTCTCAAGCAATTGCCGACGGTATGACTCCGACGATCCGTCGTTGATTGCGACATCGACCGGATCAGGCAGTCTGGCCACTTGCGTGAATGTCTCGTCAATCGTCGTGTTCTGCTCATCGCCTGGCAGTTCGGAGAAGACTCGAAGTTGCTCCGGTTCGAAGAACTTCACCGCTGTCGTCTCGATCAGCGGGTCTTCTCCCTTCAGGAACTTGTTGAACCAGTGAAACGCATGGACGCGCAACTCCTGCGTGTCCTTGTGCGGACCTTCGGTGATCTGCAGGCCTACGTTTTTCAGCTTACCGTGAAGCTCGTAAATGCGGCGGACTTTGTTGTAGACATCCACCACACCATCAAGGGGAAAGATTCCGTCCTTGTCCGTGTTGGATATCAGCAGCGGTCGCGGAGCAACCAGTGCAGCGACCTGCGCATAGTCCCACCGATAGGTGTTGACCATAAACATGCAGTCACAGTGACCCTCGACGCAGCCATCCACGACGTGATTCTGCAGGCTTGTGATCCCGGCAACCGGGACGGCGACTTTGATTCGCTCGTCGAGCGCGGCGATCCACCACGAGTACGCACCACCGCCGGAACGTCCGGTCACTCCGATGCGTTCGCCATCGACTTCGGTTCGGGACTGCAGGTAATCAAGCGAACGGATGCAGTTCCAAGCCTCGACGCCGGCCGATGAATAGCCGCGGGCGTTCCACCACCAGCGGTCATGGTTGTAGGTCCCATGGTGGATTCCCTCGATTTCACCCAGTTGCAGCGTGTCGATCGTCAGGCACACGTAGCCATTCCGGGCGAACCACGCTCCATGATGCTGGTAGTGGGCTTTGTTGCCGTAGCTGATGTCACCTTTCTTCACTCGCCCGTGGCCGCAGACGTACAGGATGGCGGGCAGCGGACCGGTCTGAGACTTCGGGCGATACAGATTTCCGGTCACGTACAGACCGGGCCGCGACTGAAAGTGCAGTCGTTCGACGATGAACTCGTCGTGCTCGACGCTTCCGGTAATGACCGGCTTGAGCGGGGTCTTTTCCGGAAGAGGATCGAGACTGAGCATTTCGAAAAGCTGCTGGCGCAGTTTCGTCTGCTGGGCCTGCCAGTCTTCGAGAGACTGGAATTCCGCAAGGCAGCGGTCGGAAAGCTGCTGTGTGCGGCTGCTGAAATAGGCCGCGATCATGCGGTCACCACGAGTTGTATCGCGATCCTGACCGGACAATGGGTCGATGAGCATCGACGCGACGATGAAAGCCAGCACAAAGGTCAACGTTCGAGCGGGTCGGATCATGCCACAGTGCCCTTCTCAATTTGTGCAGTTCAGCGCAAGACGTGCCGTGTGGTCACGGATGCAACTCCGGCTTCAGCCAGACGAAGCTCTTGCCGAGGCGGCCACCGTAGTTACCGGCGGTAATGCGAACCAGCCCCGGCGAGTCGACGGCCGCTGCGATCGCCGCCTGCGTGGCATCGGAGATTGCCTCCAGGCTCCGGCCGTTGATCACGATTTCCATGATCGAGTTCACGTTGTCCGGCAGACGCGTCTCCAGTCCCGGCTCGTTGCGCAGAGTCGGGCAATACTCGGCATACGTGCTGGCGACCAGAAACGAATAGCGACTGCCGGCCTTGGAGGCGCTGGCAGCGATGCCCCCCGGAAACGTCATGACGGCTCCCGGCGTCGCGTTGACCGCTTCGACGCCTCGCTCCGTGGCGGCAATGGCTGACTCTTCCGATTCTCCCATGAACCACAGGTTGCCACCCATGACGCCGTCCGAGTATCCGAAGCGGCGATCCAGTACGAAGTCGCCGCCCATCGTGGGAATCGTCCACACCTTTCTGTCGAATCGTTTTTCACGTTTCTGAAAGCCATCACCGAAGAACGCGACTTTGCGGCCGAGTTTGTAATAGGGATCGCTGTCGATCAGGTTGAAACACCGTGCCGTCGGGCACGGCAGTACGTTCTGGCTGATGCGGACCAGCAGCGACTTCTCAAGCGCCGTGACCCGGTCTTTGCGAAACCGCGGCACATGGACCTGCACGACGGCTCCCGGTCGACCATCGGGAGTCTTGACGGACTCATCGCCGCCAGGCCCGACGTATCGATCCAAGCCTGCTTCACAGTCGCACAGGATCGTGCTGGATGCGTTACCGGTTGCTTCACGTAACGCATGATCGAGCCATTTACGATCGCGGGCTGTGATCAGGATTTCAGCAAACAGGCTCCGGAAGCCTTCGGCGTATGTATCTTCGACCTCCGCGCGGTTTCCGGTTGGCATGCTTGAGTTCCGCTGAAATGAATGAGTCGTGCCGCGCTCTCCGCAACAAACCCATCAGGACACAGACTGCAGCTCGAAGTAGTTCAGTCGCGGGCGTTCGTTGAATGTCTTGCTGATCAGGCAACTTTGCCACGCCAGACGCCCGGCCGTTGAGTGGTCGATCGGGAGGGTTTGAATCTGGATGGTACCGCTGACCTCCGACCATGCGTGTGACTGCTGTTGATTCAACTTGAGTTGTGCCTGCAGATTCAATGTCTCGCCCACGTACAGTTGCCTGGTCTCGGTTTCGCTCAGGATGTAGATGCCAGGTTCCGCAGGGATGTCGTCGTATCTCAGGTCCGCCAGCAGAACAGGATTTTCAATTCGCGAAGGCGGTATGAGCACCTGGCCTCTGCCCCGGGCCGACTTTGCCTCTTTACGAAGTTTCAGTGCCGCCCAGCGATACTCGAGCGGCCGATAGCCAGGTGCGAACTCGGCGGCCTTCGCGTCAAATTGTGCAGCGAGAACCGGGTCGCAGAGGATCTCGTCGAGGCTGGATGCAATGCCGGCATCAAGCATGCTTTGCCAGGCAATTTCACTGGCAAACATGTACGGGTCACACTCTTCCCAGGCAAGATTCGTGCGCTGCTCCGCGACGATATGCGATAGCTTGCCGGCCTTTCGCAACCGGAACAGCAGCATGTTCCATGTGCGGGCATCTCCCACCAGCCCCAGTCGTTCGCAGACGCTGACGAACTCTCGATTGAGGTCCGGGTCGGCAACAACGCGGTCTGCCGAGAAGCCGTCGTGCGTTGTGTGAAACGCTCCTGTGATCCCATGCAGAGTCAGTTCAAGCTGGATCTGCTCGTAACGCCGCTCTTTGTTGATCAGGTCTTGTTCCGCGCGGGTCTTGCGTTTCTTTTTTTCTGCGTTTTTCCCGGCAGCCGTCGCGGGAGCGCTTTTCAATGGCTCGGGTGAACCATCCAATCGATCGCCAACTTTAATCGTGTCCAGGCGGCGGCGACCGTATTCGACGTAGTCGTCGGACAGGTCGAACCCCATGTGCCGGCGTCCCAGCTTCTTCGCGACGGCCAGTGTTGTCGCGCTGCCGGAGAACGGATCGAGCACGACATCGCCTGGATTCGAGCACGTGCGGATGATGCGTCCCAGTAACTGTTCCGGCATCTGGCACCCGTGAAAGCCGGCACGTTCTTTGAACGTCCCGGCAACTCGCGGGAAGTACCAGGTGTCCTCAGGGGGGGTGAAGCAATTGCTGACATCCTGCGGGCGAAGCGTGAAGGTGCGATTCATATCAGTCGTTGAATCAAGCTCGCCGGGTGCCCACGTGCCGTAGTCATCGCTGACGAGTTCCGCCACCACGTCGGCCGGGCGGATGATCCAGGTGTCGTCTGGGAGGCGTCCGTTTGGATTCGCCCGCCTGTCGTTGTAAACCAGTTCTCGGGCGGATGGCACACGATTGTCCAGGTCGCCGTCGCGGAACGTGAAGTCCTCGGGGTCCTTCACGAATTGAAACAGGTGCGCGTGCGATCGCGTGAACTTCTTCGAGCAGTTCACACCGAACGTGTAGTACCAGATCACCCAACTGCGGCAGTGAAAGCCGATCTGCTGACTCTGCAGCTTCAGTTCGGCGGCGTATTCGTCGCCAATCGCCAGCCAGAACGTTCCGTTCGGCTTGAGAACACGCGAGACGGCGGTGATCCAGCGTCCCGACCAGTCAATGTAATCCTGGTGCTCGCGTGCGTCATCGTAGACGTCGTAGTCGTAGCCAATGTTGAACGGCGGATCGGCGAAAGCCAGATCGACGCTGGCCTCAGGGAGGGCGTTCATCGCTTCAATGCAGTCGCCCGCGCGGATCGTGTTCAGGACGTCGTCCATGTCTGCAAACTCCGTTCTGCTGTCTCGAACTGCCGTGATCTGGCGGATGGTATCGGGATCGGATCGACTAAGAAACCAGTGGGGCTCACCGGCAAAGTCTGGAGGCGTATCGAGTCAACGCTCAATCAAGCGGTCCGCGAAACGACTCTTCAGCTTTGCCAGCTTGGGGCCAATCGTGAAATGGCAGTACGGCTGCGACGAGTTCTGCTGGAAGTAGTTCTGGTGATAGCCCTCAGCCGCATAGAACTTTTCGGGGGGCACGATCTGAGTCACGATCGGGCTGCCGAATTCTCCTGAGTCACCAAGTTCCTGAACAACCTGCTCGGCCTGCTGGCGCTGCTCGTCGTCGTGAACGAAGACGACCGAGCGGTACTGCGTGCCTCGATCTGCTCCCTGCTGGTTTGGAGTCGTGGGATCGTGCGAGTGAAAGAACACATCCAGCAGGTCACGGTAGGAAATGACCTCAGGGTCGAAGGCCACCTGCACACACTCGGCGTGCCCGGTGCTGCCTGTGCAGATGGCGGTGTAAGTCGGATCGGTCGTTTCTCCGCCGGAGTAACCGGACACGACAGACGCCACTCCCTGAAACTGCAGGAATACCGCTTCCGTACACCAGAAGCATCCGCCACCGAATGTCGCCAACGATTCAGTCATTGTGATTCTCTGTCGAGTTGTTGCCATCAACGAGAGTCATCATCGCCGCCAGCAGGCAAGTGCTGAGCGATGCGACGTTAATCCACTTGGACCAGGTGTGGTACTTCGCGAATTCGGGCAGGTTGCGAGCGTCGGGCTGTGACATCAGGTCTGCCAACGGTGAGTAAATCCAGAGGTAGTCGACCAGCATGATTGCCAGCGTCGTCAGGCAGAGCGTCAACACGATCCGCAGACGTTTCTGCGAAGCACTCCGCCGCACGGACAACAGCCCCGCGGCCCCGGTGCCCGTTCCCACCAGGACGAATCCAAACAGGTAGTAGGCCGGAAAGCGGAGCTCCGCGAGCTGGTTTTTCGTTACCGGTTCGAACAGGTCGGAGGTCACTACCCGGATGCCGGTCACGACGAACAGTGTGGCAGCACCGATCCATGCACACAGGCTGAACCGCAAGAGAATCCACAGCAAACGCGTCATCAGTCAGAAGTCCTTTTCAGCGAGCGGCTGATCAAAGCCTGTACACGCAACACAAAGCGATCAGGAAAGGGAACGGACGACGACGCGGTTTCCAGCCACTTCGACGACTTCGATCGGAGTCCCGGCATCAAGGAACTCGCCGTCGGTCACCACGTCCACAAATCGCCCTTCGATCTGGGCCTTACCTGATGGCCTGAGCGTCGAGAAGGCTGTGCCCTGTCGATTGAGTAGTGCGTGATCCTGCTCGATGATCGCTGTGGCCGAACCTTCGCCGGCCAGTTCCGGATTCAGCCGCGGACCTTCCTCCAGCGATGCCGGTCCCAGAATCAGATTTCGGATACCTGGCAGGTGGGGCATCACGCGACTCAACGTGACTCCCACGACGACCATCGCCACGATCGACCCGCTAAGCGTGCCCATCGTCCAACTGAGTTCCTCCAGTTCCATGTCCGTCGATGGAATGACAAACGTCTGGCTGGCAAGAATCAGTGAAAACAGAACCGCCAGACCGCCGGTTAATCCGAAGATTCCAAAGCCGGGGATCACGAAGATCTCAATGGCGATCAGGATCAGGCCCACAAGAAACAGGACCACTTCCAGCCAGATGGCCGTGCCGCCCAGAAAGCGGCTCCAGAAGAACACCGCAAAGCACAGACCTGCCCCGATGCCGAAGAAGCCGGTCATCGTGTAGACCTCGAGATAGATACAGACGAGACCGATAAGGAACAGCAGGAACGTCGCGGCGGGTGACTTCAGGATCGCGACCAGCGTGTCGACCCACGTCTGTTCGGCGGCCTTGATCACCTGGTCCTGCGGAATGGCGAGTCGATTCTTCAATTCGTCGAAGTCTCTGACCGGCTCTTCACCAAGCTCAAGTTCGAAAGCACGCTGACCGGTCACTGTCAGTGCAACACCTTCGCGTGTTTCAGGAACAATCGGTCCCTTCTCCCACTCGCCCGCTACGGATTCGAGTTCCTGCGTGGACATGTACGAGCCACGACCCGTTTGCCGATGCGTCACGCGGTACACGACGAGGTCTTTGTCGGCCATCGCCTCAAGTAGCGCCGGCGGGCGACTCTTGCGTTCCGCCAGTTCGTTCAGCATATCGCGCAGAATACTCAGGACCTTCTCGGGAGCATGTTCGGCCCAGCCACCCGGCTGCATGGCCAGCGGGATGATGTCCCCGATCCGCGCATCCGGGTGCATGATGATTTCGTCGCAACCGAACGCGATCATCGCTCCGCCGCTGATCGCCTGATTTGGAACGTAGGCGATCGAGCGGCACTCCTTTGGATTGAGTTCCGCGATCGCGTTGGCAATGGCCTGGCTGGCATAGAGTTCGCCGCCGGGAGAGTCGATCTCGAAGATGATCAGGTTCGCGCCTTCAGTGACGGCGCGACGGATCTCACGCTTCACAAATTCCTCAAGAACGCCGCCAATGGCGCCTTCCACTTTGATCAGCCGTGCCTTCGGTGCCTCACCACCGGTCAGGTCTTCCCGCAGGTAGCGACGTTCAAATCCATACAGGTCGGCGAGGTCGGAGCGATCATCCGATGTCTGCATGGCCAGGACATCATTGCCTCGCGCCGCACGACCAGACAGCAGCAACGGTTGGCCCTGCTCTTTGATTGTGATGATGTCGGGGATCGCATCGTCATTGTCGTCCTGCAACCGCCGAAGCTCCTCGCCCGTCACGACACGTGACACCATGACGCCGTCGCCAGGGTCGATTCTAATTCTCAGGACGGTTTTCTGCGGATCGCACATGCCCGCGGCCAGAGCTCCATTGACCTGCGTGTTGTAGCGCTTCTCAACCATGTTGATGACGAAGTGCTGCTCGTCGTCATCGATCGGCTGCCCGCGGCCGATATCACCAATTTCCGCGTCCGGGTGCATGACGATCTCTTTGCACGCGAGTGCCAGAATCGCCGTGTAACCATCAAGGGGCCGGTTGTCCTCGTGGTCCGGAATCCACGCGATGGTGCGGACCATTGAATACCGAGCCGATGTCAGCTCCTTGGCCAGATCGCGGACCTGGCCGAACATGCTTGTTCCGCGTTCGATCTCAAGGATGAGGATCGCCGCACGGTCCTCTTGCTCCGCCTGGTGCTGCAGCTTCACCAGTATGTTGCGGACGCGGGAAAAGATGACGTTGTCGACCGGGTTGGTCACCGTGACATATCGCGCGACCGGACCGCGTTCTGTTTTCTCCGCAGCCTCGTTGTCGGCTGGGTCCTGTTCCGACGCTTCGGGCTCGGCTTTGTTACCCGTGTCAATCGGTTCGTCCTGCGCCGATAGACTCGTCGGCGCACACCAGCAAACGGATGTGAGCAGCAGAAACAGGATTCGCCAGGACATCGGGCACCTCAGTTAAGCAGTAGCGGACCGTCGAAACTGTCCGAACAACGCCAGTCTTCGTCGGAGGGATCATGCTGGGTGTTCGCCGACGACACGAACAGCTTGACATTGTCTCGCACGAGTTTCGCGTTGCAAGCAGTGAACACGGCCCTTTCCCCCGATGGACTGTCGGCTGCCGAATCGGATGGAAGCGATACGCTTTCCGCAAACTGTCCCTCGATCGACCAGAGAATTGTCTATGCATTTGACTCGACGCGGATTCCTCGGAAGCGCTGCCGCGGCAGCAGCGAAAGACGTACTACGGCGGCGGTCAGTGGTACGAATTCGACCTCGATTACGCACGCGTCGCGTCGATTATGCATGACCACAATTTTCGCGGCTGGGTCTCGCTCGAATTCGAAGGCAGGGGAGACTATCGGCCTGCGATTCCCAAAAAGCCTCGCCTTGCTCAGACAGGCCGTCGCCAAACCATCTTGAGAAGTCGAGCATTGATCGGAACAATCGGTTCATTGCCGGACGATAACACGCCTGTCGTCCGCCAGAATCGAAGGAAACACCGTCATGTTTGTGATGCAGGACCGACCCACAACGCTGTGTGATGGCATCGCACGTCGTGAATTGCTGCGGATCGGCGGCCTGGGCGTTGCCGGACTGTCGCTGCCGGGATTGCTGGCAGCGCGGGAGACCGCACCGCTGGGAGTGCTTCCCACGGATAAGACATTCGGCAAGGCGAAGAACATTATCTTCCTCTATCTGGCCGGTGGACCACCGCAGCATGAGACGTTCGATCCAAAACCAAATGCGCAGCAGGGGATTCGCGGACCCTTCCATCCGATCAGCACAAATATCGCGGGAACCCACTTCTGCGAACTGCTGCCCCGCACCTCGCGACTGGCAGACAAGCTGGCGATCGTTCGTTCGATGTCGACCGACGACAACACACACTCGACGAGCAGCTACGAAGTTCTGACCGGGTACAAGTACGTCGGACCCAACGCGCGCACGCTCCAGCCGACCGACTTTCCCTACTTCGGATCCATCATCAAGCGATACCGGCCCAGTGACACGCTGCCACCCATGTCGACCGTCTGGATTCCAGACGTCATGCGACTGAATGAAAGCGTAACACCCGCAGGACAGACCGGCGGGATCATGGGAGGTCAGTGGGATCCCGATCGGTTTATCGGTGATCCATCGCAGCCTGATTACAAAGTCGCTGGCCTTCAAACGGGGGATACAACGCCCCAGGAACTGAAGCGCCGACAACAGTTACTGGCTCAAGTTCAGTCACCGTTCGAGGCCGTTCGTCGCGGCGCGGACGCTCAGCTCTTCAGTCAGTTTCAGGATCAGGCATTCGATCTGCTGACGTCCGGAAAAGCCGAAGCGGCATTCTCTCTGGATAACGAGCCAATCGCGGTGCGTCAGCGATACGGGCAGAACCGCTGGGGTCAGTGCGTGTTGCTGGCTCGAAGGTTGATTGAAGCGGGCGTACGACTGGTACACGTTCAGTGGCCGCGAGAACCAGGCGACAACGCGGTCGACAATCCACTCTGGGACACGCACGCGCAGAACGCTGACCGAGTCGAAGATGTTCTCTGTCCTCAGTTCGACGTCGGATTCTCGGCGCTGCTTGAAGACCTGGACCAACGAGGCTTACTGGAAGAAACACTCGTTGTGGCCGTCGGCGAATTTGGCCGAACGCCCAAAATCAACGGCAAAGCCGGTCGAGATCACTGGGGCTCCGTATTCAGTTGCGCCCTCGCCGGAGCGGGCATCAGCGGCGGGCAGATCTACGGGACCAGCGATGCTCAGGGCGGCTATCCGATCGAAGATCGTGTACGGCCCAGAGAATTGACGGCCACGATGTTCCATCTCCTGGGTCTGGACTCGAAGTCAATGTTCCGCGACCGCGAAGGCCGCGAGCATCGAGTGACGGAAGGCGAACCGCTCTACAAACTTCTCGGCACGGAACCCGCGACTCGCAAGCTGACGGAAAGCACTGGCGACCTGGCTCGGGTCCCCGCATTTGATCCGACAATCACACTGATGCAGACAGGCTTCGCTGGCGATGCTCCGGTGAAGCCCGTCAATTCGTCATCACGTCCCAAAGGCTGGCGTGGGTCTCCGCTGGTTGGCGATACAGCGAGCGCCTTTGGTCTCAAACAGGTCGAGGGTCAGCTCGCGATGGGACTGCATGGCCAGCACGACGTGTCCATTGAATCCGCCGCGTTCGCATTGCTGGCTCAGGAAGTCCGCAGCCCGTTTTCCGGGACGTATCGGATGCACGTTCGAGTGCGGGGCGAAGCAGCGACAGAAGACGTTTTTGACGACGTATTCCGCAAGCACTTTCGTTGCCGGTTGCTGTTCTTCGAGTTCACCGGCCAGACAAAGAATGCAGCGCTGCGCAAGGAACTCGCTAGCGTCGAATTTCAGCCGGAATACTCGTCTGACTTCGCAACCGTCGAACTGGCTAAGGAATTCATCAATCCAAACCCCGGTTCCAATTTCTCGTTCGGCCTGGGTCTGGGAGTCGCGGTGCTGGTCGAAAAAACTTCGAGCGGGAGCCTGGAGTTCGACGCCTCGCAGTCGCCACTCGCGCGGATTCGAATCGAGTCGGTTGAACTTGAGTTCGTCGGCAAGCAGCGAAATCAGAAGGTCAAGGCTTAGGACGGCAACGTGATCGAAAACCGAGTGCCGCGTCCGAGTTCGCTTTCGCACGTGATCGTGCCGTTGTGAGCTTCCACGATCTTTCGCACGGTCGGCAGGCCAAGTCCGCTGCCGTTTGGCTTGGTTGAAAAGAATACCTGGAACAGCTTCGAACGGGTCTGCTCGTTCATACCCTGGCCGGTGTCGATAATTTCAAGCACCACGCTGTCGTTTCGGACGAACGTCTGAAGTTCAAGCAGCCCGCCATCCGGCATCGCCTGGACGGCATTCCTGGCCAGGTTCAACAGCACTTGCCGAAACAGTGCACGGTCCAGTTTCACCGGCGGGAGATTGGACTCCGGGTGAGGACTGATTTCGATGCCGTGCTCGTCGGCGGTCGGTCGGTAGAACTCGACGAAATCGTTGACGGTCGCGTTCAGGTCGACCTGTTCCAGCTCAATTTCCCCGGCGCGTGTGAACTGCAGGAACGCGTTGAGGATGCCATCGAGATTCGCGCACTCGTGCTGAATCCGTTGCAGTTTCGTGAGCATCCGCCGATCGCGAGGCGTGTCACTGCTCTCGAGTTCTTCAATCAGCAACTCGACGCTGAGCCCCATCGTGGACAGTGGGTTCCGGATCTCATGCGCCAGACCGCCAGCGAGTGTTGCGATCTCTGAATATTGAGCAAGCAGCCGCTGACGTTCCGTGTTGTCCACTGTCGATCCTGCCTTCATGACAAAAAAAACAGGGACGGACTCGAAAGCCCATCCCTGTTCGTCATCCGTTTCCCGAGAAGTCAGTCCTCAGTGCCCGCTTCTCCGTCTCCGTCAGTGGCACCCGATTCTGCAAGAACTGCCTTACGCGACAACTTGACGCGATTCTGATCGTCAACCGCGATCACTTTCACTTCAAGGACGTCGCCCATCTTGCAGATGTCTGTCACGTTCTTGACGAAGCCGTCGGACAGTTCGCTGATGTGACACAGTCCATCCTTGCCCGGCGCGATTTCGATGAACGCACCGAAGTCTTTGATGGCACTGACCTTGCCGGTGTAGATCCGACCGACTTTGACGTCTTCCGTCATGGCTTCAATGCGAGCCATCGCCTCTTCCGCACCGGCAGCGACGATCGATGCGACAGTCACGTTGCCCTCGGGAGAGACGTCGATCTGCGTTTTGGTTTCTTCCTGCAGGGAACGAATCGTCTTGCCACCCGGGCCGATCAGCAGGCCGATCTTCTCGGGATCAATCTTCGTTTGCAGCAGTCGCGGAGCATGCAGAGAAATCTCTTTCCGCGGACGAGAGATGGCTTCGAGCATACTGCGAAGCAGGTCACGCCGAGCCGTCTTGGCCTGTTCGAGCGTCGCCCGAATGACCTCTTCCTGGATCCCGTGAGTCTTCAGGTCGAGCTGAATACCCGTGATCCCTTTGCCGGTACCGGCAATCTTGAAGTCCATGTCACCATGGTGATCTTCGTCGCCCATGATGTCGGTCAGAAGAGTCCACTTGTCACCCTCCTGGATGATGCCGATCGAGATACCCGCGACGGGTTGCGAAATCGGAACACCAGCATCCATCAGGGCCAGCGTGGCCGAGCACACCGAGGCCATGGAACTCGAACCGTTCGATTCGGTGATGTCAGAGATCACGCGGATCGTGTAGGGAAACTTATCGGCCGGTGGCAGAACCCATTGGACCGAACGTTCGGCCAGCATGCCATGACCGATTTCCCGACGTCCCGGACCGCGGATTGGGCGACATTCGCCGACGCTGTAGGACGGGAAGTTGTAGTCCAGCATGAACCGTTTTTCGTACTCAACGACCGGCCCGTCGACGCGTTGAGTATCGCGTCCCGTGCCCAGAGTAATCGTCGCCACTGACTGCGTTTCTCCGCGAGTGAAGACAGCCGATCCATGCACGCGTGGAATGATGCCAGCCTCGGCCGCGACAGCACGCAGATCGTCGGGCTTGCGTCCATCCAGACGCATACCTTCGGACAGCATGCCGCGAACCACGGCCTTGTCGACGTTGTAGAACGCCTTGCCGAACTGTTCGAGGGTCTTTCCGTCTTCGGTCTCGGTGGCGTCATCCGGAAAGAACTGTGCCTTGAGCTCCGCCTTGATTTCGTCCGCCAGCGCGTGCCGCTCCTGTTTGGGGCGATTCGCTTTGGCGTCACGAAGTCGGTCGTAAGCGGATTCGTGGATAATGCCGTCGAAGGGGTTCGGCTCGGGTGCCGGAAACTCGACGGCTTCGATGCCCAGCTTTGCCACCAGCTCTTCCTGCAACTGACACAGCTCAACCACTGCTTCATGGGCAAACATGATGGCGTCAGCCATGACGTCTTCGGGGAGCTGATCGCCAAATCCTTCGATCATCAGCACCGACTCTTTGCTGCCGGCAACGATCAGATCGAGTTTGCTTTCAGCCAGTTCAGCGGCGGTTGGCAGAAGCACCAGTTCTTCGTCGATCAGGCCAACACGCACGGCTCCAATCGGTCCCTGAAACGGCATGCCGGAAATCATCAGTGCCATGCTGGCGCCGTTGATGGACAGCACATCCGGGTCATTTTCGCCGTCGTAGGCCAGAACATTGGACATGACCTGGACTTCGTCGTTGAACCCTTTTGGAAACAACGGGCGAATCGGACGGTCTGTCAGACGGGCCGTCAACACTTCACGAGTGGTCGGCCGTGACTCTCTCTTCAGAAATCCACCGGGAAACTTACCCGCCGAGGCGAAGCGTTCGCGGTAATCACACGTCAACGGGAAGAAGTCGATTCCCGGCCGCGGCGCACCCGTCTGGACTGCCACGAACACGGTTGTCTCTCCAAACTGAACAACCACCGCACCACTCGCCTGTTTGGCGAGATACCCGGTTGAAAAGCTGAGATTCCGGCCACCAATTTCACGTTCAACAACTGTTTGATCCACTTGAGTTTCTACTTTCATGCTCGCTGCCGGCGAGATGTTTCAGATTGCAGCCGGCAGCCGAGGGACGGTTACAGCGCTACGACCGGGAGCAGCATCGCTCTGTCCTCGCAGGGACATTTCGCATGACATCTGTGTGCTCAGCCACGTGCCACAGCACGCGATTCCAGCCAGCAGCGGCGGAGCAAACCTGCGAGGGAAGGTGCGAAAGCTCTTAGCTGAGCGTTCCTTCCGGACCTCAATTAACGAAACCGACAAGCCACCCGCGACAATCACCAACCGGCTTTGCACCGGTCCGGGTTATGACAAACCCAACGACAAGGGCAGGTGGCATCCAACACAAGCTGGCCGCACAACAAAGGACCGCGGCCGAAATCCAACATCCAGCAAAGATGGCTCTACAAAAAAAGCGGCGCCGATGCGCCGCCTTTCAGTTACTTTCGCAGACCGAGCCGTTCCAGCATGTTCTGATACCGCGACTCGTCATTACGCTTCAGATAGTTCAGAAGCCGACGGCGTCGTGACACCAGCATCAGCAGACCTCGCCGACTGGCATGATCTTTCTGATTTGTCTTCAGGTGTTCGGTCAGGTTCGAAATGCGGTGTGAGAGTACGGAAATCTGCACTTCAGGCGAACCTGTGTCCGCGTCGGATTTCCTGAATTCCCCAATGAGTTCGGTCTTCTTTTCCGCAGTGATTGACATTCCGATTCGTCGCCTTCATGTACAGATTAATTCGTTCCGTCCAACTTGAAGGCGGTAATGTAACGAGACTTCGTGAAGTTTCAATTCCGCCCCGCAGTGGACACGAGGCGGACGGCAGATGAGAACTTGTCTGCCAGTTGCTCGAAAGTACGTAGTGCTTTGTCAGAGGGGAATGGCCGAGTTGGGTGGCTGGGGTCGAGCAACGCGAGCCCCCAGAAATTGCGTACTGGGGGCTCACTTCGTTCGACCCCAGCCACCCGAAGATTTTGCTCTGACAATGCAGTAGAGCCCTCGACCTGCTCCGGGAGTTGATTGATGCCTCGGCCAGTTACCGTACTCGCCTGCCTGATCCTGACTGTGTCGTCCTTCGGCGCCGCGGATGACCCGAACCAATCTGGGGGCACCGGCGATTCTGTGTCCTTCCAGTACGACGTTCTGGCAGCAGTCTCGAAGCAAGGCTGCAGTGCGGGAATGTGTCACGGTTCCCCGGCCGGCAAGGGTGGCTTTCTGCTTTCGCTGCGGGGCTTCGATCCGGTCGCCGATTACGATCGGATCGTGAAGGGCAATGGCGGACGCAGAGTCTCCATCACAGCACCGCTGCGCAGCCTGCTACTCCGCAAGCCGACGATGCAGGTTGCTCACGGCGGCGGTCGAAAACTGCGAGCTGACGGTCCGGCCTGGTCCATTCTCCACAAGTGGATCACTGCAGGTTGCCCGGGCGATCCTCCGGACATGGTCCACTGCGATCGAATCGAATTCGATCCAGTGCCGTTCGAAACTCGCTGGCCCGAACACAGCCGTCAGTTGCGTGTAAGAGCATCCTTCACCGATGGAACCGTACGGGATGTGACGCGACTGACTGTTTTCACCAGCTCGAGTGAAACCGTGGCGGCGGCTAGCGTCGACGGCCTGGTCACGTCTACACGCCGCGGTGAGACAACCGTCGTGGGTCGGTACCTCGACTTTACCGCAACGGCCGATCTCAGATTCACCCGGCCAGTGGATGGATTCGAATGGCTCGAGCCGGGTGAACCGGTAGTCGCCACAGCATCCGACAAGCTCGATCGCCAGATCGCGACGATGATTGATCGACACGTCTTCGACCGGCTCCAAAAACTGCAGATCCTGCCCTCGCCAATGTGCTCGGACAGCGAGTTCATCCGGCGAGTCACCTTGGATGTGTTGGGTGGACTGCCCGACCGGGTCGAGGTTGAGCAGTTTTTGAAAGACCAGTCAGCGGACAAACGGAGTCGATTGATCAACAGTATGCTCGACCGACCTGAATATGCTGAGTACCTCGCCCAGAAGTGGGGAGATCGTCTGCGAGTCAACGCACGCAAGCTGAGTCTGACCGGCGTCCACAAATTCAACGCCTGGCTGACTGCGTCCATGCGGGACAACATCTCGTACGGCCGGCTCGCTACCGAGCTACTGACCGCCGAAGGGAGTACGTTTGCGAATCCTCCGGCCGGTTTTTTTCGTGCCGCCGCTGACCCGCGAGACTGTGCAGAGACAGTCGCACAGTTATTTCTCGGCGTCCGCATCCAGTGCGCCCGATGTCACAACCACCCCTTCGACCGCTGGTCGCAGGACAACTACTACGGCATTGGGGCCGTATTCACTCGCGTTCAACGGCGACCGATCGCCGACTCCGGCGAAATCCTGGTCTCGCTGGACCGCCACGGAGAACTGACGAATCCCCGTACCAGGCAGGCCAGCGTGCCGTGGGTTCCCGCGGCCGTTGACTTCGACGCGGACAAAGACGACGATCGGCGAGTGGCCTTCGCTCGCTGGCTGACCTCGCCCGAAAACCCGTTTTTCGCTCGAGTGGCCGTGAATCGAATCTGGGCCGATCTTATGGGCCGAGGCATCGTAGACCCGCCGGACGACTTCCGTGCCGATAACCCCCCAGCGCATCCCGAACTGCTTGACGGACTTGCCGCGGCATTCGTCGCATCCGGTTTCGATCAGAAGGAACTGATTCGCGGTATTCTCAACAGTCGCATCTATCAGCTCAGCAGTCAGACGAACCAGTTCAACCGGGATGACACCCGCTATTTCTCGCATGCATCGGCGCGGTTGCTGACTGCTGAGCAGTTGCTCGACGCCATCAGCCGCGTCACCGGAGTCCCCGAGCGTTTCGCCGGATTGCCGGCCGGCACGCGCGCGACCGCTCTCCCCAGCCCGGACTTCGGCAACGACTTTCTGAAGCTGTTCGGCCAGCCAGCCCGCAACACAGTCTGCGAATGCGAGCGGAGCGACGATCCAAAGCTCTCGCAGGCGCTGCAGTTAATCAACGGCCCGATCATCAGTGGCAAACTGCGAGACAGCCGCAGTCGACTCTCACGTCTCCTCGACAATGATCCGGCGCGAGTTGCCGCTGCAGGAGCCCCCCCGACAGAGGGACTCGCAGCATGGTTCAAGGCCGATGCAGATACCCTGACTTCTGGCGACCAGCTCGCCCACGACGGGGCATCCGTTGCGCGTTGGCTCAATCAGATTCGCGACCCCGGCGACGCGGATGTCGGGCAATCGGATGACAAGCAGCAACCCGTGTTCGTAGCGTCGTCCATCGGCGGACTTCCCGCACTGCGGTTCGACGGGAGCAATGACCTGCTCCATAACACAGGCAAGCGTCTGCTCCCGTCCGGTTCTCCGCGGACGATCGTCATTGTCGGGCGGCTGGCGGATACGACCGGCGGAGCATTATTCACGTTTGGCCGCCAGCGCACCGGTGGCTCGACGGTCTTCACGGCTCAGCATGTCCGAATCGGAGGCCAGTATTATGTCTACTCGGACGGTGTGAACGCCGCTGGCAACACGACCGCGCCGGATGATCAGTTCGATCAACTGAAGCAGCCGTTTGTCACGACGTTCATTTCCGCGGGCACTGGCAGCAAACTGCGGGTCCGAGTGAATGGAACCAACGTCGCGACGCAACAGGCCGGAGGCGTCGGGATTGATACCGGGACAGCGGGGTTCACGATCGGCAGCCGCGAGGACATCCCGCCAGGGCAGCAAATCTGGAATGGAGACCTGAGTGAGGTACTCGTCTACGACCGAGCACTCGACGACGACAACATCACAGCGGTTGGCTCGTATCTGACGACAAAATACGACCTGCGCGACTCGAAGTTCGCACGACTCAAGGGTGCCGGCTCGTCGCAAATCGCCACGGCATCGGACGCTGCGATTATCATCGACCTGTACTTCGCCGCGTTCAGTCGGCCTCCGTCCGCCGCCGAGATCGCTGTCGCTCAGCGACACATCGCCTCATCGCAGGACCATCGGCAGGCGCTGGAAGACATTGCCTGGGCTCTACTGAATTCACAGGAATTCCTGTTCCAACACTGACTCTTGAATGCGCTCGTCATGTGACTGGGCCGGCTGCCTGGGCTTTGCCCAAAAATCACTGGCTATGCGTTCAAAAGACCCAAGAGGCTGGTGAGCCGTTTTGAGATCCAGTCGAGATATCGTGCGAGGGCCATCGCGATATCAAAAGAGGCGTGACCGACAGAGAGTCCCCGGGCATGAGCAACATTTTGTCGCGGGTGCGGGGTTGATGTTGTCCGGTTCGGATGATGAACAGTGCGTACACTCCGACCATGATGAAGGGTGGAAACAGGACGAACAGGACCAAGTGTTCGAATGTGACTTTCAGGAGGAGAAGCGTTAACTGAGCAGCGAGCAGTATCAGTGCTATCAGGGGCAGAATCGTCTACCGGGATCGGGTATACTCCCTGCCATCTGAATGTTGGCTGTTCCACGGCGGGAGTCTGACTGTGACCGACATGACTCTGTTTCACTTCGAAGATGGCCGTGAAAGCATTGAAGATCTTGCGCGTCCGAACGGTGGCACGTACTGGCTCGAAGACGATCTCCGAGACGCGATGGGCTACTCGGAATCCGGGACGTTTCGCAGCGTGATCATGAAGGCCATGCAGGCGTGTCTGTCGCTTGGGATCCTGACTGAAGACAACTTCGTCCGTGGCGAGGGTGGTGACTTCAAGTTGACGCGGTTCGGCTGCTATCTGGTGGCGATGAACGGCGATCCGAAGAAGGAGCAGGTAGCTGCTGCCCAAGTCTATTTCGCTTCGCTCGCCGCGACGTACGCCACTCATGCGGAGCACGCCGACGGAATCGAACGGATGATGATTCGCGGTGAGGTGTCTGAAGGCGAGAAGAGCCTTGCGAGTGCGGCGAAGAGTCATGGTTTAGCCGTCAAGGGTTATGGGTTCTTCAAAGATGCTGGGTATCGCGGCATGTACAACATGTCGCTGAAACAGCTGAAGCAGCTGAAAGGTGTCCCGGCAAAGGCGACTGTTGCGGATCACATGGGCCGTGCCGAACTGGCGGCCCATCTGTTTCGTATCACTCAGACGGAAGCGAGGATTGAGCAGCAGAACATCCGAGGGCAGAAGCCTTTGGAGGCTGCCGCCAGAACGGTTGGAGCAAATGTCCGTCGTATGGTTAAAGAAAACACGGGAACGACTCCGGAATCTCTCCCGACTGCGGAGCCGATCCAGAAGGTGAAATCGAAGTTGAAGGGTGCGAACAAGCAGCTCAAGAAGCTTGATGATTAGGTCTCCCAGCCGAGCCGGTCGCGAAGCAGACACGTAGCCAGCGCGTGTCGCAGCCGTTCCTTGCCATGGAATGAGATGTTCCTCAACAGCCGGCAGCAGTAATCGGCCGGGACGGTTGAGACGAGCTATCCCGTGACCCATCCGACCGCCCCCAGAATCGGGACGCCATCCACCTGATTTTTGTGCAAAACGACCGGTTGCTCAAAAGAGCTGACTTTTCAGGCAAAGCCGGCTGCCTGTCGCAGCGCACGAAAAAACCGCGACCGACATATGTGTGTCGGCCGCGGTTTTTCTTGGACGTTTCAGCTCACACTGTCGCGTGAGCACTTCTACGAACTGATGATCTGCGCCAGCGCCATGGAAATGCACGCCACTCCGGCGACAACGAATCTTCGGAAGGCGCTGCTCTTGTGCTTTCGAACGGTGACTCGTGCGCGGGACTCGATGTCGTCTCGCAATTGATCTGTGATCCATGACACGTAGGCAACACTCATCTCCATCGAAACGGAATTTGAGTTCATTGGCTTGCTCCAGGTATATCGTGAAGGTCGATCTATTGTTGTTCATCGGCAAAGCGGGCAGGAACGGCTGAGTCTTACGGATGTGGCTGCTGAGGAAACAGCGATGTCGCAACCCATCGCAACCATACTCGCGAATCCCACTGTTGGCCGGATCAGGCTGAGTGATCCGTCCGGGGAAACTGGCGATGATCGACAGTTGACGCGGGTCATGACAGTCGTGCGTGGCGGCGCGCATGGGACGACGGGATTTCCCGAGCCCAGGTCCGTAGAATCCACCCTGCCGACTGATTGAGCGGTGACTGGGAACACATGGATTGAGTGGAATGATCATCACAATTGACGGCCCGGCGGGAGCAGGAAAAAGCACTGTGTCGCGTGGCCTGGCACGGCGACTTAAATTCGAATTCCTCGACACCGGAGCGATGTACCGAGCGGTCGCGTGGGCGTGCCTGCAGCGTCACATCAATCTGGACGATTCTGAGAAGGCGACCGCAGTCGCCGCGTCGCTGTCGCTGGAAGTGGCCGAGCACAGCATTCACTGCAACAGGCAAAATGTCACCGAGGCCATCCGTTCGGCCGAGGTCAGCCACGGAGCATCCATCGTCGCCGCGATTCCCGGCGTACGCACGGAGATGGTCCGCCTGCAACGTGAGTCAGCAGACGGACGTCACATCGTCACCGAAGGCCGCGATCAGGGCAGCGTGGTTTTTCCCGATGCCGAGTGCAAGTTCTTTGTAACCGCCTCACCACAGACGCGAGCCGAGCGGAGAAAGCAGGAGCTGGAAGATCGCGGGCAGTCCTGTGCTTTGGAAGAGGTGCTGGCTCAGATTATCGAGCGGGATGAGCGAGACCGAACGCGCTCCATCGCACCATTAATCGAGCCTGAGGACGCCATTGCAATCGACTCGTCCGATATCACGGCAACCGAAGTCATCGATCGCCTGGAAGCCATCGCGCGAGAGCGATTGCGCCTGAGCTGACGGGATCAATCGGAACGTCGCGGAGTGGCACAATCTGAGTCGATTTATGGTTGCGATGGCCCCCGTCCGGGCAGAATGTCGCGTGGACCTGGTCTTTCCTGCAATCATTGCTGCGATTCGATCTAACTCGTAGCTGCCTCGTGGTTTGCACACGATGAAGAGTGCTCTGACATTTTTCTGACAAAATCTGCGTGAAGAATGCGTACACAACGACCTTCACTCCAGCAGCGGACATGAATTGTGATTCGCGTTCGCGAACTGGTGGGGGTGGTGGGGAACACGTTTTGACTGATTCCGAACTCGTGCAGCGTCTGCGGCTGCGAGATCCGGCGGCATTTCGGTGGCTCTCTGATAACCACTTGCCGTCGATCTGGCGATTCGTGTGCGTACGCGTGGACGGCGATCAGCACCTGGCGGAAGACATCGTCAGCGAAACGATGCTGGCTCTGCTCGCGGCAGTGGGGGCAGATGCAGAGCCGGAATCAGATGTCGCGGCGCAACCACAAACCGGCACAGAGATCATGAATCCCGGAGGCTGGTTGCGGACAGTGGCAGCCAGAAAGGTGCAGGATCACTATCGAGCGGTGGCTCGCGTCCGGCACCTGATTGATGACGCGCGGGACGGGGCCGTCGAGACGTTCAACAAGGATGCGGCGGCCGACGACCCCGTGAAGCAAACCGAGCATCAGGAGCGTCGGGCGGAGATTCGAGACATCATGGATGAGTTGTGCGACCAGTATCGGACAGCTCTGGAATGGAAATACCTGGAACGATTCAGCGTGCGTGAAATCGCGTCACGCTGGCAGACAACAGAAAAGGCGGTTGAATCCATTCTGTTCCGTGCACGCGGAGAATTCCGCAGCCGATTGAAACGCCGGGACCGACAGGAATCACCACCGCCAGCTTCCGCATCGCAGGGTCCGCGGAATGCAACACGGCAGCCTGACATGGAGTCGAAGCAAGTGCAGAAGTCGTCCCTCCCAGACCCAGCCATGTGAGCGACCTGATGAAACAAGATTTTGACAAACCGGACATGACGTCCCCGGACGGGTTGTCGCCCGACGCGCTCGTATCGGATGCAGCAGATGATGCCGAACTGGCGCGTCTGGTCAGTGACGCCTACGAAGTTCCCGCTATTCCGCGGACGCTGTTGAAGCGGCTTGATCGTGGCGTCGAAGAACTCTGGGGAGTTACTCCGGGCGTGTCCCGTCGCGAATCCAGTGGCATTACGCGGTTTGCCAGCCGGGCAATTCGTAGGTTGCGGTCATGGCCGCTCGCCGCGGGTGTGGCAGTTGCGGTCGCTCTGGCAGTGATCTTTTCCGGCGGCGGCAATTCCTACAGTTGGGCGGCAATGGTCGAAGCGCTCAGCCGGCAGTCGGTTGTGCAGATCGGTTCGGACAGTGATGCGACGGCGGTTCGCTGGCTGTCCGTTAAAGAAGGGCTTGTTGGCGAGCAATCGGCCACGGACTGGCGATTGCTGGACTTCCGCCGTGGAGTGGTACTGGAACGGTCCACCGATGAAACGCAGGTCCGTCGCCGCCAGGTGGACGGCCTGAAGCGAGTCGCGAGCCGTGATCACATGGTGATGGCACTGTTGACAGGGTCGAACCTTGACGAAACCGATCTCGTGCAGCGGACTGACCTGAGTGTGCTAAGCGAACACTGGATCGCTGATGCTGATGAGGTGCAATTGTCGGTAACATTCGGCAACGGCGGCGCGTCCGGTACACCGGTACGATTGAAGATCACACTGGACGGCAAGACGCACCTTCCGCTCGTCTGCGAGATTGTTGAAAGCAACGTGGTGCGCGAGCTGGTTGTTTCCTATCCCGCGACTGACGTTGCCCAACTTGTCGCGACAGGTTTCCCCTCCGATCTACCCGTCGTAACGGTGGCGGGTGCATCAGTCGGTGAAGTCGCACTGGCGCCGACGGATCGAGAGGGAACCGGGATCGTCGACCCGGCGCCGGATCATGTTGCGACCGTTGTGAATGCCGACAACCAGCCGCGCGATGCTCCGGAGGATCGACCCTCGATCGGATCGGCGAGTCTTGTCTGGAAAGCAGTGCAGATTCCGGACGCTCCACGATCAGAAATCGTGAGCCATGTCGACGACGCACTGGCTAACTTCTGGCAGGACAGCGGTTTTGAAACATCGCCTCCGGCAACGGATGCCGAACTTCTCAGACGGGCCTACCTTGATCTGGTTGGTCGGACGCCTTCCGTTAACGAAGTCCGCGACTGGCTGGCCGATTCGTCTGCGGACCGGTATCCAGCTCTGGTAAATCGTCTGCTCAACAGCCGCGACCACGCGACACACCTGGCAACCGTTTGGCGAACATTCCTGCTTCCAGAAGGTGTTGACCTGGATCGCTACGGTGGTGTCGAGGCGTTTGATGAATGGCTCAGCGAGCAGTTCCAGGAGAACGTGCCATACGATGAACTGGTCCGCCGTCTGATGCTGGCCGAGGGACGCCTGACGAAGTCCGGCCCGCTGCTGTTTTACACGGCACTCAAGCTGGACGCCGACCTGCTGGCCGCACGGACGGCTCGCGTGTTCCTCGGCATGCGTCTGGAATGTGCCCAGTGCCACGACGATCCTTTTGAGCCGTGGACTCAGGATGATTTCTGGAGCTATGCGGCGTTCTTTGCTCGTATCTCTCGCCCGCAGGCTGCACTCGAAACTGTGTCGACCGTAATGCAGGTTCGTGATGTGGATCGCGGTGAAGTGATGCTCCCCGACACCGAAGACGTTGTACCGCCCCGGTTCCTTG
Source organism: Planctomycetota bacterium (assembly GCA_963579025.1). Classification (GTDB taxonomy): domain Bacteria; phylum Planctomycetota; class Planctomycetia; order Planctomycetales; family Planctomycetaceae; genus CAUZFZ01. Next base: position 29,637 of record CAUZFZ010000033.1, read on the forward strand.
ATGGAACGGCCGTCGACGAGTCGCCAGAAGCCGAAGCGCGTCGGCATCAACTCGCCAAGTGGCTGACCGGCCCCAGTAATCCGTACTTCGCTCGTGCCGCGGCCAACCGTGTGTGGGCACATCTCGTCGGCCGTGGGATTGTCGATCCCGTTGATGGTTTTGGGGAACGCAACGTCCCACGATCTCCGGAGTTACTCGATCTTCTGGCGGGGCACTTCATCGACGGCGGCTTCAACCTGCGTGAACAGTTCCGAGCAGTCGCACTGTCTCGGGCCTATCGCCTGTCGAGCGGATCTGAAGAGACGGACCCGGAGCGGATGGACTACTTCGCTCAGATGAATGTCAAAACTCTGACCGCTGAACAGGTTTACGACTGCATCACCGTCGCGACGATGCTGGTCTCTGAAAACGGGTCCGGGATGACTATCGAGCGAGTCGGTAACAGCAGCCGCGAAGATTTCCTGCAAACGTTCCGTACACCGTCAGGGAAGCCAACGGAATACCAGGGCGGCATTCCACAGGCCCTGACTCTGATGAACGGCACGTTGATCGCGGACGCCACTGGCCTGGCCAGCAGCGGATTGCTGAAGACCCTGGAAGCTCCGTTCTTTACGGACGATCAGCGAATCGAAGTCCTGTATCTGGCCACTTTGTCGCGGCCACCCAGTACATCCGAGTGGGATGTACTGAAACAGTACGTCAACGATCGCGACGACGGAATCAGCATCCAGGAACCACTCGCAGACATTCTGTGGGCGCTCCTGAATGGGGCCGAGTTCACAATGAATCATTAATCCGAGTCACCTGTGCGAACACTTCTATCCACTGCGCTCGTAGCGGCAATTGCTGGTGTCGTCGTTGGCGACGAATCCGAGGTTGTCACGATCGACAACTGGGGAGTTGTTGTCGATCCCGACAACGACTGCAAAGTCGCCGCGGCTGACGGCAAAGTCACGATCACCGTTCCGGGCGCACTGCACGATCTGAACAAACGCAATGGAATGAACGCCCCTCGTGTCCTTCAGGAAGTGGTCGGCGATTTTCAACTCACCGTTAAAGTAACGGGAGAATTCAAGCCAGGCCCTGAAAGCACTCTTTCATCCGGTCTGCGATTTAACAGTGGCGGGTTACTGCTGTGGCATGACGAGGAAAACTACATCCGCCTGGAGCGGAACATCATGGTCTCTGGCACCAGTACATATTGCCTCCCGCCACTGTGCGAAATCTTTTCCGAGGGCAAATACCGCGGCATCAACAAGTCGCCCACGGCAGAGCCGTATTTCCAGGGAGCATCGACCTGGCTGCGTCTGAAGCGTGAAGGCGACTATTTCAGACCTGCATTAAGTCACGATGGTGAAATATGGGAAGAATTGAAGCGAACCGAGGTCATCCTGCCCGACAAGCTGTTGATCGGCGTTTCCGCAATTAATACCAGCAGCACTGCTCACACAGTGACCTTTGAAAGTCTTAGCGTGATCAAGGGCTGATCACAGTTTACGTGAGAAACACAAGGCGGATCGAAATGAGTGTAAGAATCTCGCGACGACAATTGTTGAAGTCCGTGGCAGTGGGAACAGCCGGCGCGAGCGCCAGTGGCTGGTTTCCGGCTCTGGCAGATCAGCTGACTGATGATCCGAAGCGGACCCGTCACTGTGTGCTGCTCTGGATGAGTGGCGGACCAACTCAAACGGACACATGGGATTTGAAGCCGGAACATGAAAACGGCGGCGAATTCAAAGAAATCGACACGAATGCTCCAGGCCTGCGATTCAGTGAGCACCTGCCAAAACTCGCCACAATGGGAGACAAACTGGCCGTGTTGCGGGGTCTGAGTACACGCGAGGGTGACCACGGTCGCGGCACCTATCTGATGCGCACCGGTCATGTTCCGATGGAGTCGATTCAATATCCAAGCATTGGTGCGTCACTTGCCAACCAGCTTGGGGCAAGTGCTCAACGAATTGGTTTGCCCGCGAATGTCTCTATTGGAGCTTTTCGCGCATTTAACCAGGAAGCGTTTGGTCCAGGCTTCCTGGGAACGCGTTGCGGGCCGCTCATGGTTGGCGCGACAGACATCCCCGGAGCCATCCAGAATGCTGGAGGATTCCCACAACTGAAAGTGAAGGATTTGGAATTGACTGCCGGTATCACAGAAGGCCGAATGGGGAAAAGACTCGCGCTATGGAAACGCCTGCAGTCCGAGTTCATTGCGACGCACGGTGCTGGTGCTCCAAAGACTCACAATCTTGTTTACCAGGGGGCAGTCAACCTGATGAATAGTGAGGACGCAGGAGCCTTTAACCTGGCCGAAGAAAAGGATGAGATTCGAGAAGAATACGGCAATTCCGTGTTTGGTCAGGGATGTCTGTTGGCTCGACGGTTGATTGAACGCGGCGTTCCGTTTGTAGAAGTATCACTGGGTACAAGCAGTGGCGGAGCTGGCTGGGATACACACTCCGACAACTTCAACCAGGTACGCCAGTTGTCAGGCAGCCTGGATGCTGGCTGGGCAACGCTTATGAAGGAACTGGACGAACGTGGATTACTCGAGTCGACAACGATTCTGTGGATGGGTGAATTTGGCCGAACACCGCAGATCAATGGAAGCACTGGCCGCGATCATTTTCCGAACGCGTGGTCCTGCGTGCTGGGTGGTGGTGGAATTGCCGGCGGACAGGCTTACGGGAAAACGAGCGAAGATGGCATGGAAGTGATTGAAAACGAGGTGGGTTCGGAGGACGTCCTGGCGACATTGTGCTCCGCGCTGGGTGTTCGGCCGGGAACGATGCAGATGTCAAACACCGGCCGGCCGATCCCGGTTGCGGATGCTTCACCGATTGAGGCCTTATTGGCATGACAGCACGCATCTGGCTGACAACGGCAGTGATCACTGCTGCAACGGCAATCGCGGTGAGCGATGAGTCTGATACTACGGAGCAACCACGACTGCTCGTCCCGGCTCGCGTGCTGCGGCCCGCTCCTGCGCCGGAAGCGGATGACGACAGTGAACCTGAAGCTGCCATGACAGACACGGCGACGGAAGACATGTCTGGTGGAGTCTCTCCGCAGTATCAAAGTCGACGAATTCCGCAGCCACGTGTCGCACCAGAAGAACCGTATGTGCGTTTCGTTCTGCCGCTGCCGGGCCAGCCTGTCCTCGTCGAAGCAAGCCTGACAATTGATGGACTCCCGTTTCGCATGATCCGCGAACAGCGGGTTGGTCAGATTCTCGCCGAGCTTGCGAAGCCGCCGGAAGTCGATGTGGTCAATCCGGAAGTTGCAGAAACCACAACTACGGGTGTGGAGTCCACCGAGGACGCCGCAAGCGACTCGCCCGCTGAAACCAAGCCGGCTGAGGAAACTGACGTGACTGCCGGAGCTGACTCGCCCGACGAAGCTGAAGAACCTGCTGAGACCGATCCGGCTGCGGAAGAAGCTTCAGAATCAGAAGAAGACGCACCGCCGTCTGCTCCGCCTCGGGACAATTCCATTACCGGTCGGTTGCGCCGCTACGCTGCGGCAACTCGGCGGACTCCCACGCGTGATGAGGTCCGCTGGCTTCTGACGAACTGGGCTGACGGTCCGACTTTGCTGCTGCTGAACGAGAACTTTCAACGCATCCGTGGCCGGCAGATGCCGGTGTTCAAAATCCTCGACCGTGACGAGGATGGCGTGCTCTCGGACGTCGAGCTGGCACAAGTGCAGGCGACACTGTTGCGCTACGACCGCGATCAGAACGACCTGCTGTCCTTTGCCGAAATCGCGGCGGCTGCAGATCGGACGCCTGATCCAACCAAAGTCGCACGCGTGCCGCCTCCAATGATCCCCCTTGCTGACCTGGCGAATCCACAGGCGTGGCAGCGTCTGATCGAGTGTTACTCGACGAACGATGTCGATGGGAATCAGCAGTGGCAGGCTCGGTTTGATGCTGATGGCAGTGGAAGCATTGACGAGTCGGAACTGGCCAGATTGCAGACGATGGATTCGGACATTCGGTTGGACGTCGCGTTCGACTCAAACAACGCAGCCGATTCGGAAATTGAAGTCGTAGACATTGTGTCCTCGCTCGGCCAAGTTTCCGCGGAAATTCGCGGTGGTGCAGTCCTTCTTCAGATCTCTGGCACGCTGGTCGAATTCTCGGCTGTCCAGATGGAAACCGGCAGCGGCTCAGACCAGGTTTCCATGGGAGCCGTCCGTGATGGGTATCCAATGTTGCCCGAACTCGACCTCAACAACGACGGCCGTTTGACGCTGCGTGAACTTTGGCACGTCCCGGAATTGCTCAGTGCGTTTGATGGTGATCAGGACGGCCAAATCACACATGGAGAACTTCCGCAAACGCTGCGAGTCTCATTCGGATACGGCCCGACGGTCCATGAACACCTTGCAACAGTCCGATCTGTTCATCCGCCTGCGAGTGGACCGAAAGTGACGCCTCCCGACTGGTTTGTGCGTAGCGATGTCAACGCGGACGGTGACCTGACTGTACGTGAGTTTCTGGGAAACAAAGAGCAGTTTGCGAAACTCGATTTTGACGGAGACGGGTTGCTGAGTGCGGCCGAAGCGGCTCGCAGCGAAAAGGAAAAGGCTGAATCGAAAACCGTTCCGGTGAAGCCGCCCGACGAAAAGCCGACAACGGATTGACCGCTACCGCGACGACACGAGCGTCAACGAGTCAGAACACAGGATTGAAGTACGACTCCCAACCGGGAAACAACTGACCATGAGTCGAATTGAATCAAACTCACCAGTGGCTGCTCAGGATGTTGCCGCCGGCAATGGCCGTACCCGAGCGAAGTCCGACGCTCCGAGTTCGGTCGACATTGCCGACGCGGTGGACAAGCTGCACGAGCAGGTCAATGAACTGCGCCGCCAGCTTGGTGGTGTGATCGTCGGGCTTGATCAGGTGTCCGAGCAGCTCATGATCGGTCTGCTTTGCCGCGGACACTGCATGTTGCAGGGAATGCCGGGTCTGGCGAAGACACTGCTGGTTTCCACGATGGCATCTGTGCTGGACATGAACTTTCGGCGGATTCAGTTTACTCCGGACCTGATGCCGGGTGACATAACAGGCACGGAAATCCTCGAAGAGGATCACACGACCGGGAAGCGAATCTTTCGGTTCGTCGAAGGGCCACTGTTCGGGAATGTGATTCTGGCCGACGAAATCAACCGTACGCCGCCGAAGACTCAGAGCGCCTTGCTGGAAGCCATGCAGGAACGGCAACTCACGATCTGCGGTCAGACTTATCAGTTGCCGGATCCATTCTTCGTACTGGCGACGCAGAACCCGGTTGAGACCGAAGGGACGTACCCGTTGCCGGAAGCTCAGCTTGACCGGTTCCTGCTCAAGATTCGCGTCGAGTATCCCAGCCGTGCCGAAGAGCTCGAAATCGCCCGGCGACAAACGACCGACTACAGCTTCGAGACAAGTACCGTGCTGACCATTGAGGACATGCACGCGATGCAGTCTCTGGTTCGCAGCGTTGTGGTTGCGGATCACGTCTACAACGCGGCTCTCGATCTGGTGCGAGCAACACGACCGGAAGAGGACGCTCTGCCGGCCGAACTGCATAACATGGTCCAATGGGGAGCCGGCCCTCGGGCCACGATCGCACTGCTGATGGCGGCGAAGGCGCGGGCGTTACTTAAACGTCGCTGTCACGCAACGACGGCCGACCTGGCGGCTGTGGCTCTCCCGGTGCTGCGACATCGCATCATTCTGACGTTCAACGCAGAGGCTGCGGGTGTCGATGCGGACTCGGTGTTGAATCGCATCGTCCGGGAAACAAAGTCCATCCAGACACAAGAGGCGTAGGTCAGACAGCGTTTCGTCCTTACTGGTGCCGTCCATCGTGTCGAAGCTGCCTCCCACAAGCCGGTTCGAACAGACATCTACGAAGTCGTTTCACGCAGACTTCGTTGACCCGACCGTAATGGATCAGATCGGGCATCTGGAACTACTGTCCCGCTGCGTTGTCGACGGATTCCTTTCAGGTAAGCACCGATCGACTCACAAGGGTGGGTGCTGCGAGTTCGCCCAGCACCGGTCATACGCTCCGGGAGATGAAGTGCGTCGTATCGACTGGCAGGTGTATGCCCGGAATGACCGTTACTACATCCGACAGTTCGAAGAAGAAACCAATTTGCAGGCGCTGGTCGCGCTGGATACCAGTGGGTCGATGCGATTCGGACTGTCGACGGTCAGCAAGTTTGAATACGCCCGGCGAGCCGCCGCGTGCCTAGCCAGACTGCTGCTGCACCAACGCGATGCCGTCGGCGCGGCCGTCCTGCACGATTCGTCGCCAGCGTTCGTCCCGGCACGTCAGAACGCCAGTCATCTGCAGTCAATTCTGGTGGCACTCCAGAACGCGACGCCGTCGGAAGGCGGCAGCCTTCCTACTCAGATCCGCTCATGCATTCCGCGCATGCGACGTCGTGGGATGTTCATTCTCTTTTCCGACTGCTTCGGAGACATAGACGAGTTGGCCACCGCCCTGAAAGTGGTTCGCGCCCGTGGACACGACGTGACTGTGTTTCAAGTGCTCGCCCCGGAGGAGATACGCTTCGACTTCCGCCACTGGTCGTCATTCCAGTCTCTGGAATCCGCTCAGCGATTGAATCTGGATCCCGCCTCCGTTCGCGACGGTTACCTGAAGCAGTTGCGAACCTTTCTTGATCGGCTCGAAGAGGCCATCACGGGAATCGGCGGAGACTACGTTCGAACGACAACAGAACACGATCTGGCCGAAACCCTGGGGTTCTACCTTCGCGGCCGCGCAGCCAATGGGCACGTCGGCGGCAACGTCACCGATCGGATGGTGACGCTATGAGTTTCTTTCTCAGCAGTGTCTTCCTCGCAGCGCTGCCTCTGGCGGTGGCTCCGCTTCTGCTGCACTTCTTCGATCGTCGACGCAACGTCGTGATCGAATGGGGGGCGATGCAGTTTCTGCAGGAAGCCGCGACACGCAGAACCAGCGCGCGTCGGTTGCAGCAGTGGCTGCTCCTGCTCCTGCGCATACTGGCCATCGCGGCCCTGGTGACAGCACTCGCTCGCCCCCTGTTGCCCGGACAGTGGCTGGGAGCGACCGACCGCCGCGAGACCATTTTCGTTCTGGACAATTCTCTGTCGACATTGCGACAAGCCGGCGACGTGTCACTGTTCGATGACATGATTGCGCAGGCCGAGCAGGCGATCGAAGACCTTCCATCAGGGGACACCGTTCGGATCCTGATAGCCTCGCCCTATCCCGTGTGGATCACACCGGCGAGTGTTCGTGTTGACATTGGCTCGCGTCCCGACCTCAGAGATCAATTGCGAGCACTGCGACCAACACATGGCACAAGCGACCTGCTGGCGTCGCTGCTGAAAGTTGTGCAGTCGGATATTGAAGATGAAACACTGATGGAGCGCCGCATCATCCTGATGACCGACGGGCAGGGAGCGGACTGGAACACCAGTGACGAAGCCGGCTGGCAACGGTTTCGTGACGTCCTTGCCGAAGTGCATGTGCCGACACGGGTCGACATTGTTAAGCCGGACGCCACCGTCGTTTCGACCACTAACATTGCCGTAAATGGCATTCGGACCAGTCGCTCGGTCGTGGGAGTCAATCAGCGATTTACGGTCACTGCGCAGGTTCGGAATTTCTCACGTGATGAGTCGGCAGCCAGCAGCCTTGACTGGTCCGTCGGAGACGAATCTCGGGAGCAAAGTAACATTCCCGCTCTGGATGCCGGCGCAACTTACGACGCAATCTGGAATCACTCATTTGATCGACCTGGTGTCTTCACTCTGTCGTGCCAGGTGGCAGCCGATGACGATCTGCAGCCAGACAATACGGCTACAGTCGTCGTAGAAGTTGTCGAGCGGATCCCCGTGCTGCTAGTGGAGGGATCGACCGGTTTCGCTGAAATTCAGCAGGACGCGTATCTCGTTCAGGCCGCACTCGGTCGCGTCGATGGTCAGGATGATCAGAACTGGCGGGCCGTGTTCGAACCGCGAACGATTCCACCACGACGACTCGAGACCATCGAACTGGATCGGTTTCGCGTCGTAGTGATTCCGAACCTGACGGACCTCAGCCAGGAAGCCGTTTCGCGACTGAGTGACTTTGTGTCTGGCGGCGGTGGATTGTGGCTTGCTCTTGGGCCACGTACCGATGTTGATCGATTCAATCGATACATGTTCAACGACGGCGATGGACTGTCACCGGTCAGCCTCGACCGAATCGTCGATGAACGTCGCGGCCCGACAAACAGCACAACGATCAACCCGTTTCTGAAGCGACATCCTGCAACAGCCGATCTGGCGGACGACGACAAGCTGGATACCGGTGACGTGAAGGTCACGCGGCGGATGCGATTCCACACATCGGCCGTAAGTGACGACGTTTCAATACTCCTCGATCTGACGAACGGCGAACCGCTGGTGGTCGAGAACTACTTCGGCGAAGGTCGTGTCATCGTGCAGGGAATTCCATTGCGGCTGCAATGGAGCGAGTTGGCGATGTCTCAGGCGTTCGTCGTGATGGTGCATGACTGGCTGAGTTATCTGAGCGAACCCGGAGCCACCCGTCGAAATCTACAGCCTGGTGATCCGATCGCGGTCCATGTGGGAAAAACGCGACTCCGCGATGCGACGCTGACAACACCCGCTGGCGAAGACATCACACTCACCGGTGAACCCGTCGATGATGGAATCGAGTTCCGGACGAGTCGCACAATTCTTCCGGGCACATACACGCTTGAGTTCGGACTCTCTGGTGACGGTGTTCCGTTTCACGTTGCCCGGGATCCTGGCGAGTCAGATCTGTCGGCATTGACAGCGACAGACCGTCGGTTCCTGTCGGAAACGGCCGGACTTGGCCGCGAATATACAGAAACTGAGACCGCTGGTTCGAATCAACGTGATCCTGTCTGGCCACTTCTATTAATGCTGCTAATTGTGATCATGGTCGCAGAACTCTTGTTGTCCGGGGTGATTGCCCGCAATCGGTTTGGCACTGATCCGATATCTGACACAACGGAGCAGTGGGCCGGGGCGGCGCCACTGTTCGGGAATATTTCGGCGACGAACGAAAGTAGCTCGCCCGATCCACTCGACGAACCTCTGCGAACGAAAGAACAAGTGATCGAGAGTGGACAGCGACGGAGCGACCTCGTTTCGTGAGCGTCTATGAAAAGTAGTGATCCTGACAGAGACATTGATTTCGAATGATGCCTGCTACGACCACAACCAGTACCGAACACCTTGCTCTGGACGGCCCGATTCCTGTCGCGGTCGCCGTGCTGGTCGTGTGCGCGTTGTTGTGGTTGTTCGCATGGTCGCTGCGACGCGAACGTGACATTGTTGGTAAGCGAAATGTGATGCTGTTCTGGCTCCTGCGGGCGGCGGCACTTGGTATCGCCGTTTGGATGCTACTGGGACCATCATCAATACACTTCGAGCAATCCACGACCCGGCAGACTGTGGCGATCGCTGTTGATGTCAGTCGCAGCATGCAGACAGTTGATCCGGTCGGGACGGCAGACGATCTCCGCTGGTCCATGACGTCAGAGTCTGCGAAGATTCTACCGACGGTGGCCGCGGACCGTTCTGAAGCCGCAGCCAGAATGGCGGAGTACCGTCTGCATCTGGCGACGACTGCACTGCAGAATCAGCAGCCCGAACGAATGGCTCTGGAATCCGCCGCGCGTGCCCACGACGCAGTTATGCAGACACGGGAGGGCATTCGGGAACTGGCCTCGCGTTTGCGGCAGTCACGGTCGCAACCGGTCACGGAAGAGGACAACCAGCTAAGCGATCAGGTTGCTGGTATTCGGCAGATGCTGGATGGCACGGAGTTTGAGAGACTCAGCAGGTTGGCGACTGATTACCGCGATGGACGAGACGCGTTTGCCACGGGATGGCGCGAAAGTCTGGCAGACCTTGAGCATCAGTTGATTGGGATTCGCCGACGGCTCAGCACGCTGGCACAGCGAGTTGCGGCACGTGACCGTGCTGCGTTTCAGTTGACTGCAACGGCAGCGAAGCAGCAGGAAACAGCGACTCGTCTCTCTCGGGCCGCCATGTTCGTCGATACCGTGCAAAGCGACGTTCTGGCTCCGTTGAGTGAGAGCATCGATGTGCGGTATTACACTTTCGAGAGTTCGCTGAATCCGGTTGAAGGACACGAGATTCCATCAACGGCCCTGAATAAGTATCTCACCGACGGGGACAAGATCGTGTCGCCTCAGATGCTGGTGACTGACATTGCAGCGACGCTGGAGCAACTCCGACTGGACTCACAGGAACAACCGCTGGCCGCGATCTTTCTGGTGACCGATGTCGGGCATAACAACCCGGCCGGACGCGACCCGCGCGAGGCTGCTGCTGAACTGGCCGGTGTGCCGGTTTATGTTGTGCCGATCGGTAACCCGCTGCATGTCCGCGATGTGGATGTGAAATCGGTCTTCGCTCCGAATGTCGTTATGAAGGATGACGACGTGGTGATCGAAGCCACTCTGCAGGCCTACGACTGCGAGGGCGAGTCGTGTCGCGTCGAGTTGTTGCGGGATGGTGTTGTTGTGCAGCATCGTGACGTCCCGATCGAGTCTGCTTTCGCAACGCGACGGGTGCGGTTCGACACGCGCATTGACGAAGTCGGAACGCAGCGGTTTCAGGTGCGTGTTGCTCCGCTCAAGGACGAACTCAGCGAAGACAACAACTTTGAACAATTCGAAGTGAACGTCACAAGAAACCAGATCGAGATCCTGCTGGCCGATGAGATGTCCCGCTGGGAATTTCGTTATCTGGCCCAACTGTTCCGGCGGGACGCGACCGTAGAGTGTGACGAACTGTTGTTTCGTCCTCGGTTGATCGCAACCGGCCATCGGAAGGAGTCGCAGGCATTCCCGACGACCACATCCGACTGGAACCAGTACGACGTGGTGCTGCTAGGTGACGTGGCAACGGAGCATCTTCCAGTGAAGTCTCAGGAAGCGCTGGTCGACTTTTTGCGCGAGCGTGGCGGCACTTTGGTCGTGATGGCCGGTGAGGAATCCATGCCGGGCGCGTATTCGAATCAACCACTGGAAGAAATTCTGCCGGTGACGAAGGCAAACAATCTCGACGCAGCCGAAGGATTTGACGGCTACGCGTTTCAAGTGACGAACGACGGCTGGAAGCATCACGCTTTGATGATTGCCGACACAGAAGCATCGACGAAGACTGCTTGGGAATTCATTAATCACAATTCACCGATGCGATGGCTGTCTGAGTATCGTCTTGCACGTCCGGCGGCTCGGACACTGATTTCTGCTGTTCCGATCGCACGGGTTGGCGGAGCTCCGGACCCGTCACGCAGTGCACTGCTGTGCTGGCAGTCGGTTGGTCGCGGGCGCATCGTGTATGTAGCCAGTCCTGAGACCTATCGTCTGCGCTACATGCGCGGCGATCGACTGCACTACCGGTTCTGGGGCCAGTTGCTGCGGTGGGCTGTGGCGACCGATCTGGCCGCCGGTTCCGAAATGGTCAGCGTGCGGACGGACAGGTCCGACTATCGCACGGATGACAATGTTGAGGTCGTTGTTCGCCTGAACAACGACAAAGGCAAAGCGGTCCCGGATGCAAACATCGAAGCCGTCGCGATTCGAACGGATGACGTGCGGGTAACGATCCCTCTTGCACCGGACGCGTCGATGCCGGGCCGTTACCTCGGGCGATTCGACCGTCTGGAAACGGGTGTTTACCGAGTGGAACCAACGGGAGAAGACGTTGAAGCGCTGCTTCAGCCTGGTGAAGACGGGAGTAGCGTACACTCGGCAGCCACCGCCAGTTTTACTGTGCGTTCCAATCTGAATCGCGAACTGCTGGACACGCGCTGTGACCGCGCTCTCGCCCAGCAGATTGCTGATGCCACCGGTGGGCAGGTGCTGCCACCGACCGCGATCGGTGAAGTTCTGAAACTGACCGATCTGGAACCGATTGTGACTGAGACCACCGAGTCTCTTCCGTTATGGGTACAGTGGAAGTTTCTGTGGATTGTGTTCGGCTGTCTGTTCAGCGAGTGGGTTATCCGGAAACGGATGGGACTCTCGTAAGTCATCAGAAGCTGCTGAGGGATTGAATCATGTCAGGTGTTATCGAAACGCGAGCTTATCCGGCTGTGATGGATCACAAGTTGCGGCGGATCCGCACGCGTCAGGCGATGCTGGCCTTGACCCGCGCAGGGTTGCTCGGCGCGTTCGCATTGGTGGCCGCAATGACGGCCGCAATGACCATCGACTGGTGCTTTACGCTATTCGACACTGGCATCCGTATGACGCTGACAGTGAGCGCTGTGTCGATCGCGGTGGTGACACTGGTCGTGAACGGGCTCGGTCCGCTGGTCGCATCACTCGGTCTGAAGCAAGCTGCCGGTGAAGCCGATCGGGAGTTGCCTCAACTGGAGGAGCGGTGGACGACAATTGCCAGTTTCGCCGAATCGAACCATCAACCGCTGGACGCGACTGGTCGGGCGATGCTGCAGCAGGTGACGAGCGAAGCTGTGGCGATGGGCACGCTGGTCGAGCCCCGACGTGTTGCTCACTCAGATGGGCTGCGAAAGGCGTTGCTGATGCTGGCAGTCTGCTCAATCGTGCTGGCCGGGCTGCTGGGCATCAACTGGCCACAGAACCGAGTTCTGCTGCAGCGGTTCTGGTCACCAGTGTCCGAGATCTCGGCGACGGAACTGAAGAGTGTGACGGGTGATCTGATCGTCCCGCGCGGGCAGGCCGCCGAAATCACCGTTGCCCAGTCGGGACTGACGCGTGATCTGGCTCTGCTGACGCTGACGACCGAGACAGGCATCAACGAGACAATTGAGCTTGAGCGTCAGCCGGAAAGTCCTTCGACGTTTGCTTATCGAGTCGCCGCGGTCGAGCACTCATTCAAGTACCGCCTGCGGGCCGGCGACGGTCAGACGCAGTGGAATTCAGTGACGGTCGTTGATCGCCCGGCTCTGGCTGAAGTTCGATTGACGTTGACGGCGCCCGCGTACGTCGGTCGGCCCAAGTATGAAAAGTCGTATCTGCCCGAACGCGTTCGGGCGATTGAAGGAAGTCGGTTGACTCTGGAAATGCGTCCCGAGTTCCCACTCGAACGTCTTGAGCTGCGGCTGACCACGGAGCAGGAGACGGATGACTCGGACGAGGCGGAAACCGCTGTCGAGACACTGATTGTCGTCGCCGGAGATGACGGCTGGTATCGATTCGAGACGATTCTCGAAGTGGACTTCTCGCTAAGCCCTGTCCTTTTCGGTCCACACGATCTCACGAACGAAGACCGTGCCGAGTGCAACATTCGCGTCATTGCGGACAAGGCTCCGGTCGCGCATGTGATCAGCCCGACGGATGAGATGTCAGTCAATGCCGACGATGTGATCGACATCAAGTTTGAAGCGCACGACGACCACGGTATCGCGATGGCTGAACTGATTGTCTACGACGACTCAAACACAAAAGAGGGCGAGTTGCCGGAGGTTCTGAGCATCACGCAGATCCCCTTGGGGGATCAGGAACAGCAGAAGCATGTGATGGCGGCCGCTCAACTTGACCTGAGCAAGTTCAATTTCATTGACGGTGCCAACATCAGCTATGCCATACGAGTAACCGACAACCGGACCGGTCAGGGCGAGGCTCCCAAAAACGTCGATGGAAGCACGACTGCGGAGCCAGGCGAAGCACACGACAACAACGATGGGCAAACTGCCGATGCAGGTCCGTCGGGCTTAGCGGAGTCGGAAACAGATTCGTCGAAACCAGCAGTTGCCCTGAAGGCGAAAGGTCCGAACAGTGACGACGCTGGTGCAAGCGAAGCGGAGGCCGATCCGTCGGGGACAGGCACTGCAACAACAGTCACTGAAACTGATCCCAGATCAGATGCGGGCGAATCCAAAGAGGGCGGACCTGCTGCGGAAGTTAATTCGGGGACTGACGAATCCACTAACGAACCTGGCAGCGCTCCAGCCACGAGTAACGATGCGCAATCCGACGACGCGAATGGGACAACGAAACCCGCCAGGGATCAGCCTGATTCTGACGCAGGCAAGCCAGGACCCAACGCACCCGCCGAAACGCCGACCGAAGGTGGTAACGAATCTGACGACACCGCGACCGCAGCGGCAGCGCCTGGCGAGACGAATGAGCAGCCCGGCAACGGCGAGGCAACGAAGAGCGAGACGGAGTCTGATGACGGAGATGACAAGGCGACTGGAACGGATGCCCCAACGCCGGACGCATCCAGCCCGGAAGGTGCGGATTCCGATCAGACAACGGCAGCGTCCGTCCCAGACGAACCTGAAGATTCGAGTGACGATGCCGACCGACCAGAAGGCTCATCGCCAACGAGTGCCACGGCCCGAGACTCGGAGGATGATCCCCAAAGTAAGCCGGACGAAGACGTATCGCCAACTCCCAGGTCCGGTACGAGCCGGCAAGTCGCCATGAGCGGCCAGAACACGGTGAGTAATCGACTGCGTCTTAAAGTCATTGGTCGTTCTGCTCCCGACGGTTCTTCCGACGGCGGTAACAACGGAAACAAAGACCAGAAAGACACTGCCCAGTGGCTGGAGCAGATGGATGGTGAACTGGAAGCCGCTGAGGTCGTGTTGCAGACGATCGACACGGAGTTGAGTGAGTCCGCGGCCACGGAAAAGCACGTTGAGCAAGTTGTCGGAGTCGACTCACGGTTGTCGAACGTCGAGCAGATTATTGGCAACGTTCGCAAGGCGACTATCGAGACGCAGTTAGCCTTTGCCGGCTTGCAACTGGTACAGATCGGGCGTTCGTATGTCACGCCAGCACGTGACCGCGTCTTCGTGCTGATCCGTCAACCGGATGCAGATTTTCGGGGGAATGTGTCCGAGGCTCTGCAGCGTGTGACCCGAGCGCGTGAGCTGCTTGGCGCTCTCATGAAACGGGTCGAGAAAATCAAGCGCGAGAAGAAACTGGCGGACGACCTGAAGAAAGCCGAGAAGATTTACGAGGTTTATGTCAAGAACGTGCAGCGTCTAATGCGGGAGGCACGTCAGAACAAGGCCGGTAATTCGCTTAAGCGTAAAATGGAGGTCATCGAGGTCGATCAGGCATACCTGGATCGATTGCGTGAAGTGCTCGAAATGCGGGCGGACATGATGGCCGAATTTGGTCGCATCCTGGCCGATGATCCAAGGCTGCTGGTCAAGTACATGGACGTCATCCGTCGTCGGCAAACGTCTTTGCGGGATGGACTGAGAGAATTACACGAACAGCAGGCTGATTTGACTGAAGAGCTGGTCGGTTGGCGGCAGGTCGCCGCGGATCGGCGTGATGATGTCTGGCTGCTGGCTGCGGAACTCCGTCTTTACGCAGCTGCTCCAATCGCGCGTGAAGCATCGCAATTGGAGGAGCGAACACAGGCTCAATTGCCGTTGAGCCTCGACAAAACCTTCGGCACGCCGAAAAGAATCATTGAACATGCAAAGCAGATCGCCGTGCGGGCCCGGTCGATCGCGTCCAAAGCACGACGACGCATCCGTCGCCCGTTCGATGACAATTCCGACCTGATGTCCGACTTGGGCACGCTCGCGTATCACATCGCCGAATACGACGTAGCTCTCGAAGAACTTGACTTCGAAGTAGACGACGAAGAGTCTGACGAGTTCGTGCTCAATCGCCTGGCAGAGAACCGGTCCGTGGCCGAGCAGGTTGTCGCCTGGGCGGAATCTGCCCAGGGGCTTCAGTCCCGGAAGTTCCATACTCTGGCCCGGGTTGATCAGGAAGGTCTTGCCCAGCGGACGGAACTGCTGCGCGTGCAGATGACGAACATCGAAGATCAACTTGATGAGCAGTTCCAGGATGACGTCCCGGCTGCCATTCTGGCGATTGCCAACGAGCTGCAGCTGATCATGGAAGACATCACGTTCAACCAGATGGCGGCAACGTATGCATTGACCCGTGAGGACCTCGAAGCGGGTGAAGCTCAGGAGCTCATGGCGGTTGACGGCTTTGCTCAGGCCGAAGAGCTGTTCGACAAGATGCGGCGAATGGTCATCGAGGAACTTGATCAGATTGATCCGGATGATCCGGAAATCGATCAGCTTGAAGATCCCACGTTGGATCAGTTCCTGCAGCGGCTGGAACGTGAACCGAATCTCAACGCGTTGCTGGGAATTCCGAATCGACCGCGCAACCTGCGAATCATGACCGACTGGATGGTGTGGAACCAAAAGGGTCAGGACGGTGGCGGGGAGCCCATTGAGGAGTCCGTCAACCAGGCCATGAAGAGAGCCGAGAATGAAAAGCAGCGGGCCAAAGGTGACCTGGAGATGGCCAAAGAAGATCGTGACCCGACAGAAGAGGAGTGGGAGAAAGTTGCGAACGCTCAGGAGGCTCAGGAGAAGCTGGACGAGAAGATCGCAGAACTGAAGAAGAAGGCCGAGGCACCCGATACGGACGAAGCCGAGGCCGAGGAATTGCGTCGGATGGGAAAGCAACTCGAGCAATTGCGTGACGAACTCGGGAATCGCGAGATCGACAACAAGGAATGGCGTGAACTGGCGAAATCGGACCAGATGAAAGCCGTCATGCGGGCGATGGCCAGCGGCGAGTCTCTGCCGGACACACAGTGGAATACGTTGATGTCGTCGCTCGACAAGGGGCTCTGGCAGGTGAAGCGCCGAACGTTGCCCGAGGATCACCGCGCCGCGATCGAACAGTACCAGGAGCAGATTCGACGACTGATCAATCTGGGGGCGGCGGACGATGATGAGTAACGTGACAGGCTGCAGTCGTGATCGCCGTGTCCTGGCCAGACGGACTGGATACGGACTATGCCTGCTGATGTGTGTCGCCAGCGCGGCCCATTCCGTCCCCGCGCAGGACGAGCCGAGCGAGACACCCTCCGTCGTGTCCGCCATCGCGAAGTCGTCTGATCTCAGCTCGGCGTTTCCGCCGAATGAGTGGGTGCGAGTCGAACGGTCCATTGATATCGGGCTCGAGTGGCTGGCATCGCAGCAAGCGGATGACGGGCGCTTTCGGTCGCTCCCCAATGCGCAACCTGCGGTGACTTCGCTGGCCGTCATGGCGTATCTGGCGCGTGGACATGTGCCCGGTCACGGCCGTTACGGTCGCAGCCTGACTCGAGCCATTCAGTTTGTGCTGGGCACGCAAAAACGACGCGGCTATTTCTCGCTGATGCGCGTCGCGCCCGGAGGTGGAGCGCACAATCCGGGGCAGACGCTCCCCTACAACCACGCCATCGCTGGGCTGATGCTGGGTGAGGTGTATGGGATGACCAACGGTGCTCAGTCGCGGCAGATCGAAGAAGCGATTGGCAAGGCGCTCGTGTTCAGTCGAAAGGTACAGTTGCGAAAAAAGGGACATCCGGACGACATCGGCGGCTTTCGATACGCGTATCCCGAGAATCCCGCCAGCTCTGATCTGTCAGTCAGCGGTTGGGCTCTGATGTTTTATCGATCGGCTCGTAACGCTGAGTTCGAAGTGCCAAAACAGTACTTCGACGAAGGACTCGACTTCGTTGAGCGTTGCTACTGGGAGACTCCGGACAACCTGGACAAGGGCATCTTTCTCTATCGCCCTCTGGCAGCAGCGGATGGCGTTGCGAAACCGAGTCTCGCGAATACGGGCTCGGCCATGCTGACGCTGATTCTCGGCGGGCGGCACAGAAGTGACATGGTGAAAGCAGGCACGGAGTGGTTCCGGTCACGCGATTACCCAAGTCCCGTGAAAGCCGCTAATTTCTACCTCGCGACGTATTACTGCAGTCAGGCGATGGCGCAGGTCGGGGGAGACACGTGGAATCAGGTTTATCCGCAAATCGCCACCAATCTGATCCAGGAGCAGGATGACGACGGGTCCTGGAAGCGCGCCCGCGGCGCCGAACGAAACTTCGGGCCTGTTTACGCAACATCGTTTGCCATTCTGGCGCTGACGCCGCCGTACCAGCTTCTGCCGATCTATCAACGGTAGTCGAACGGCACGAGCCAGCGGAGCTTGAAGTTACACGGGGGTTCTGCGAATCATGCACCCACAGAAACTTCTTCTGTCTACGCTCTCGTTGTCCGGAGATGCTTGATGCGGTATCTGACTGGTGTGCTCTGTAGTGCAGCAATGCTGGTCTATGCGCAGGCGGATTGTCACGCTGCCGCGCCGCTTCACGAACGTATTGATCAGTTCATTGCCGCCCGGGCAGACAAGCAGCCCGTTGCAGAGGCGACCGACGATTCCGAGTTTCTGCGGCGTGTCTGGCTTGATTTCGCGGGCACAATCCCGAGTTCCGAGACAGTCAAAGCCTTTGCGGCAGACACTTCTCAGGACAAGCGCAACCGGGTGATTGATGAACTGCTGGCTGCCGATTCATGGCCCGAACGAATGACCGACCAGTTCCACATCATGCTGATGGAGCGTCGGGGCGAAGACGACGGCTGGAATGGCTGGCTGAAGCAGTCCTTCAAAGACGGCAAACCGTGGGACCAGCTCGTGCGTGAGCTGCTTGACCCGGATGGCGACGCCGAAACCACTCGCGGTGCCGCGTTCTTTATGACTAAGCGGCTTGAGAAATACGGACAGAATCCGACTGATTACCCCGGATTAGTTCGCGACGTTGGCCGCCTGTTCTTAGGCATGGACCTGCAGTGTGCCGAGTGCCACAACCACCTGTTCATCGAAGATTACAAACAGGTCGACTTCAAGGGGCTGTTTACGGTCTATCAGAACGCGTATATCCGCCGGGACGTGAAGTTTCCGGCGATCGGCGAAAAGGCGATGACGGCGAAGCTGGAGTTTCTCTCAGTATTCGATCCGACTCAGGCGTCGACCGGACCGCGAGTTCCAGGTGGTCGTGAATTCGAAATTCCCGAACCGAAAGCGGTCGATCCAAAACAGCCAAAACCGAAGACTCCGCCACCTCGGCCCGACTGGAGTGCGTTAAAGGTCATCGCCGACGAACTGACATCGCGCGAGAATCGCCAGTTTGCTCGGAACGCCGTGAATCGCGTCTGGTTCTCATTGATGGGCCGTGGGATCGTGCATCCGTTGGACGTCCACCATTCTGCGAATCCACCATCACATCCAGAATTGCTCGACACGCTGACCGATGAGTTTGTGGCCCACGACTTTGACGTGAAGTGGTTGCAAAGGGAGATCGCACTGTCCGAGGCATATCAGCGGTCGAGTCGTCTACCCGATGCTGCGACAGCCTCTTCCCCCGAGTCGTTCCTGGTGGGAATTGAACGGCGTCTGTCGGCGGAACAGGTGATGTCGAGTCTCCTCGTAGCGACCGGACAGACGGACATGATCCCGGCTGAGGAAGCAGCGAAACCGGAAGGCGAAGCTGAACAGGTTGAGTCGCCAGATATTGCTTCGACCGAGTTACCGTCGCTGCCGGAAATTCGAACAGCGTTCCTGGCGGCTCTCGCCAATGATGCACGCGAACCAGAAGAGTCGGTGGCATCGACCGTGAAGGGTGCGTTGTTCTGGCGGAATTCTGACGTCGTGCAGCGACTCGTTCACCGCCGGCCCGGCAACGTGCTCGATCGACTGGCTGCGACCGACGATGTGGCTGTCCTTGTGGACGAACTGTTCCTGACAATCCTGTCGCGGCATCCGAGTCAGGATGAGCAGGCGACCTTTGCGGCATTCATTGCCAGCCGCTCCGACGAAAAAGACGTGGTGACGCGAGACGCCATGTGGGCACTGCTCACGTCGGTGGAGTTCTACGTGAACCACTGATGTGGTTCGTAGTAACCCGATTTATCGGGTTCTTGCAACGGCGAGCGATCGAAGTTGGGTGGCGTCGCAGCGTCGGGAGCCGAACCGCATAAATGCGGTTACTACGAACGGCGGTTACTACGAACGGCGGCTGCTGCCAACTCGCTACTCGACGGTCACACTTTTGGCGAGGTTCCGAGGGCGGTCGACGTTGCAGCCACGCAGTAGAGCGACGTGGTAGGACAGAAGCTGCAGCGGGATCGATGTCACCAGCGGCTGCAGGTATTCTTCGACGTCGGGAACGTAGATCACGTCGTCAGCCAGCTCACTGATGCGTCTGTCGCCCTCGCAGGCGATGGCGATGATCGGGCCGCGACGAGCTTTGATCTCTTCCAGATTGCTCATCACCTTCGGGTAGATCCCGCCGCGTGGCACTATGAAAACACTGGGTGTGCGTTCTTCGATCAGCGCTATTGGACCGTGCTTCATTTCTGCAGCCGGGTACCCCTCGGCATGAACATAGCTGATCTCTTTCAACTTCAGGGCGCCTTCCAACGCGACCGGGAAGTTGTAGAGTCGGCCGAGGTACAGGTAGTTGTCACAGTTGAAGTATTTGGCGGCGACCTCCTGGACGGCATCGTGACACTGCAGCGTCCGCTCGATCGTTGCGGGCATTTCACGGAGCTGCTCGATGATTCGTTTGCCGGCGCGATAAGACAGGTGCCGCATGCGGCCCAGATGCAGCGCGAGCAGCGTCAGCGCGGTAACCTGTGAAGTAAAGGCCTTGGTAGAAGCGACTCCGATTTCCGGTCCGGCGTGCAGAAAGATGCCGCCATCGGCCTCGCGAGCGATCGTCGATCCGACAACATTGCAGATCGCCAGTGATCGGTGTCCCTTACGCTGGCACTCACGCATGGCTGCCAATGTGTCGGCCGTTTCGCCACTTTGCGTGATGGCGAAGACCATCGTGTTTTCGGTCATGGGCGGGTTGCGGTATCGTAACTCGCTGGCGTACTCGACTTCCGTGGGAATCCGGCAGAACTCCTCGAGCAAGTACTCGCCCACAAGTCCGGCATGCCAGCTTGTTCCGCAGGCAGTCAGGACAACTCGATCGACTCCGCGGAGTTGCTTCGGGTCGAAGTCCAGACCTCCAAAGCGAGCCGTCGCCGATTCGTCGTCGATGCGACCTCGCAGGCAGTTCTCGACCGATTCCGGCTGCTCAAAAATCTCTTTCAGCATGTAGTGTTCGTAGTCGCCCAGTTCGATGTCATTCGTTCGCTGATCGATCGTGTGAATCGAGGGTGTACGGCGTCCGGATTCCTGATGATGCAGTTCCATTCCGTCCGGTCGCAGCACTGCAATCTCATGATCGTCCAGGTACACCACTTCATCGGTGTAGCCAAGCAGCGGGCTCGCATCACTGGCAAGGAAATACTCATCCTCACCGATGCCAATGACCAGTGGGCTGCCGAAGCGGGCGACGATGATCGTGTTTGGCATGTCGCGAAACATCGCGGCGAGGCCGTAGGTTCCTTTGAATCGCTGAGCCGACTGGCGCACGGCCTCAAGATAGGTCTCGTGGGACTCGGGGTCGGCTCCCATTTTTATCTGCTCTGTCAGGTCATGACAGATCATATGGGCGATGATTTCACTGTCGGTTGATGTGCGAAACACGAATCCCAGAGTCTGCAATTCCTCGCGCAGCTTGGCGTAGTTTTCGACGACACCGTTGTGGACGATGACCACTTCGCCGTTGCCGCCGACGTGGGGATGCGAATTGAGGTCGGTCGTCTCGCCGTGTGTGGCCCAGCGTGTGTGGCCAATTCCCGCCTGGCCGTCGATCGGGTTCGCGGCGATCAGCTTGACAAGTTCCTCGACACGTCCGACTCGCTTACGGATGCCGATTTCGTCGCCGTTCTGCACGGCGATGCCCGCACTGTCGTAGCCGCGATATTCGAGACGGCGGAGACCTTCGAGCAGGTATTCGGGAGCCGAGCGAAAACCAACGTAGCCGACGATTCCACACATGGGCGGACTCCATCGTTCAGTGAGGCAACAGGAAACGAAGTGGTCCGGTCGCCCTGGGACAGGCCGTATTGGCGCAATCACCACCTGCGGGGTTAGCCACGGTAAGTGCGATAATTCGGGGATGAGGAAGTGCGGCGGATGACTCGGGAAGTGCGACGCGAGAGCTGGAATTGCTCGTAGGATGGGGCGGGGAACCTATCCCGCGCAGGGAAACCCCGTCAACATGAATCGGTTAGGCAGAGTGTGTGGCTTCAGCCAGTTGTCCGGATCCATTGTTGGAATTCGAATTCAAGTTCGACTGACGCTCGAATGCTTGCCGGGGTTGTGTTCGAATCAATCCGTATACGTTCTCGACAGGAATCCTGTTTCGTCGCAGATGAGATGGCCTGTCAAACAGGAAAGATCACAGCATGAAGTTTCTGATCACGAATGACGACGGCATCGACGCCCCGGGAATAGCGGCTCTTGCCAGGCTGGCAGCGGAGTTCGGTGAAGTGGTCGTCGTGGCTCCGGACCGTGCCCATTCCGGGTGCGGGCACCGAGTGACGTCGGACGATCCGATCCATGTTGAAGAGCGATCACCGGGTCATTGGTCGATCGGCGGCACTCCGGCAGATTGTGTGCGTGTCGGGCTGTGGAGCATCGCTCCCGATGCCGACTGGATCCTGTCCGGCATCAACCTTGGCGCCAATCTGGGTGTTGATGTGTTTATGTCGGGAACGGTTGCGGCCGTTCGCGAGGGGGTGCTACTGGGACGTCGAGGCATCGCATTCTCTCATTACCGTCGGCACAGTGGTCGCTTCGACTGGGATCGGGCGGCGGGGTTTGCGCGAGACGTGTTGGGGCGACTGCTCAGTTGCACGGCGACACCACAGTACTTCTGGAATGTCAACTTCCCGGATCTGGAAGACAATCACGCGACACCGGAGCTCATTGAATGCCCATTGGCCACCGCCCCGCTTCTGCTGGAGTACACGAAACACGAGTCTGGATGGAAGTACTGCGGCGATTACAACGCTCGTCCCCGATCCCCCGGTGATGACGTGGATGTGTGTTTTTCCGGCAATGTGTCGATGACCCGGCTGACAGCGTGGGGTCCATCGTCGCCGACCTGATGCGGCTCACGTGACAATGAACCTGCACGTGACTCCGGCTGCTACGGTCAGGAGACCGGCATTGGATCGGACTGGTGAAATCCACGGCCAGAATGCGGTCGCACGAATGGTGGCGTGTCCGGCGGCGTAAGCTTCCACACGGCTCATGATTTGACTCTGTTCGCCGCTTTAATGTCTCAAGTCTCTCAAGGAATTCCGGTATGTCGAAGCCGATTCGGTTCACGGAAAGCCGACTCCACGACACACGGCTGACCGCCGGTCAGGTGCCGGTCGTTACGACCGGTACGCTGCTGATGGACGTCACGGACGTGTTTCTTGAACACGAGTGTCGCCACCTGCTGGTACAGGACAACGATGGAACTCTGGTTGGAATCGTCTCCGTCGACGACTTGAATCAGGCGATGCGGGGCGCCGAGGATGACACTGCCGCACATTGGCATCACCGGACGGTCGAGTCCCTGCTTTCGGTCACACTCGAAGCTGAAGCGGCTGAATCGGACTCGCCAACCCGGTCAACAAACCAGCCGGTTGAGGAATCCCTGACGCAGTGCATCTCCGTGCGAGAGGGCGACGACCTGCTGGCGCTCATGACCAGCCAGGATGTCCTGTTGAGCTGGACACGGCTGGAGCCCGCTCTGGCCCGCGCGGCTACCGACGCCCTCACGCGACTCCCGAATCGGGCTCATTTCGAACGCCGGTTCAAAGAGGAATGGGAACGGGCGACGCGGCTGAATCTCACGCTGGGACTGTTAATTATTGATATCGATGACTTCAAGGACATCAACGACCGCTTTGGCCACCTGCGTGGTGATCTGGTACTGGCATCGGTCTCGCAGTGCTGTCAGCGGTGCCTGCGGTCATACGATCTTGTCGCCCGATTTGCAGGCGACGAGTTTATCGCTGTCACGTGCGGCTGCAGCCCCACGGATCTCGATCTTCCAATCCGACGTCTGCAAACCGCGATCCGAACACTTGAGCTGAGCTTCAACGACGAGCGTGTGCCCACGTCGTTGTCGATCGGAGCCGCTGTCGTCCGCTCGGGACTGGATGGTCTTCAACCGAATGATCTGCTGGATGCCGCCGACGCGTGTGTTTACGAAGCCAAACACCGCGGCCGGGATCGAGCTTATCGGGTCGAATTATTCGGCAACGGCACCACCAGCCCCGCTGTCCGCGTAGACGTGGACCCTGCGTCGATCGTGTGACGCGCAAAGTCGCGAACGTGGCGGACGCAGTTGCCGGAAGCCATGCAGGCCGTCGATCCGGAATCCGTCACGCTGGCATTTCGCGATCACATCATCGCGATCGCCCGTGAAGTCCTGCCCGGGAAGGGCGGAGTCTGTAGCGAGGGCTTTGCCGGACGAATGCTTAGCGACCAAGGCAGGCAGGCAACCGCAGGCAAGCAGCGGTTCATACGTCTTTCGGAGGGACCTTAAAGACCTGCGTCTCGCAGGGATCAGACACGAACATAATCGTGTCGCTAAGCCCAGCTCCCGAAATTGGCTTGTCCGCAGACGCGTCGTCCCGAACGGTCTTCATGGGGAAGAACTGCCGCAGACGGGACATGAGATTCTGCCGCAGCCACGTTTCGGTGGTTGCGATGTCGACGAACTCGTCAGGTTTGACCAGATAGTCATTGGCTCCCATCGCCAGGCAGTCAACGATGGCCACGGCACCGTTTTGGCACATCGCGCTGAAGACGACGACCGGCAAGTCAGGCCAGTTGACGCGAATCTGCTTGAGTGTGTCGAACCCATCCAGAACCGGCATCTCCAATTCCAGCGTCACGACATCTGGATTCAACCGCTCGATCTTTTCGAGTGCGGCGGCGCCATCCTGTGCCGTCGCTGCGAGCGAGAATCCAGGTGTCTCTCGAATGACTTTCCCCAGCAACTGTCGGAATGCTGCGGAAGGATCGACCGTCAGGACTCGGATGCTGTCGCTGACCTCGCGAACTGGTCCTGGCTCTGTGCCTTTGCGCGGTTGCTCATTCGGATGATCCGCCATCGATTTCGCTCCTGAGGACGCGCCCGCACAGTTTTCGAATCTGCACCACAATCAGCTCTGCTCAGCATCGGCCTCCACATCGGCGGCGGGCTGCGTTGCTGCTACCACGTCTGACTTGTCGAAACTGACTTCAACGACCGTCGTCACTCCGTACCGCTGAGGGCTATACCCCTTGCGAAAGTGCACTCGCCATATATACGGGGCGTCAGCGGACAACAATTCCGTCACTCCTTCTTCGGTGGTCGGGATGTACGTGTCGAACGTCTCCCCTGGCGGAATCTCAAAATCCGCGTTCTGGTCACGAAGATTCCAGATGTCGTCCGCGTTCAGCTCATACACGAGCACACGATGTCCGTCCTTCTTTTTATGGCCTTGAGCACACACAAAACTATTTGCGCGATCCGTTTCGCCGATCTCGAACGCAGGGTCGCGTCGAAACACGAGTCCATCGAGCGGAGCAATACTCTGGTCCGTGGAGACGTTCTCAAACCGAAGCCATAACTGCAGAATCTCGTCACCGTCCTTTTTCTTTTGCGAGTCATTCTTCAGGTGGTATTCGAACTTCACCGGGCCTCGCGTCACTCTCAGCGGCGTGACCTTCAAGTTTCCGAACCGCCGCGTATCGCCCAGGGCAAGCGTATGCCCAGGCGGCATTTCAGCTCCTTCCTTAATCAGGGACATCCCGATGTCGCCGTCTGCATCACGCTGCGGCCTGACGTCCGGGAGGCTTTCCAGACTACTGGCCGTACCGCCTCCGTTCATGAGTTGCCAGGCCAGGTACAACACTGCAAGAGTCATGGCGCTCGAGTAGCTGATCGCCATCGCAAACAACTTCTTTGACACCGTGCCGTGGAGTTTTTCGGCCGTGTATCTTCGGATGATGGACGACTGCGATCCAAGCTGCATTCCGGAGTCAGGTTGGGGCAAAGTACTGCTGCCGACATTCCAGGCCGGCTGCGGCGAACCAGTATCTGCAGCCGGAATCGGCAAGACTGGGGCGAGGGCGGGCGCAGTGGCAACGACCGGGGCGGCGGCCGCCGGAATTGTCGGCTCAGCCACGGCAACCGGAGCGGGTGCAGACATATCGACGTCATTGCCGCCGGGCAGGACAGATTCGAAATCTTCTTCATCCAGAGCCGATCCCGCGCCCGTCAGTTCTTCCTCTGGCGTCGTCCCCGGCATGGCCATTTCGCCCAGATACGGCATCTGCTCGCCGGAAGCCGTCGGAGTCTGCGTGCCCGTTGGACTTGCTGGCGTTGTGACAGGCTCGGGTTGCGGCGCCGCTGCGATTACCGGCTCTGGCGTCGCGGCCACCGGCGTTGGCGGAACAGCAGCCGGAACGTCTGCGGCGGGAGGCTCCGCGACATTCAGGCGAGTGCCACAATGCGGACAGGCGACAAGCCCGGCCTGCTCGACGCGCAAACGTCCCTGGCACTGGCTGCAGGAGACTTCAAACGGCATGACATGCACTCCTGAGAACAGCGTGCCTCGGTCGAGGAGCGAAACCCGTCCAGGACGCGTCTGTTCGGCAGTTAATTGTGGGGTGGTGATTCGGACCTGGTCCGGTCCGCGGAATGGATCGGATGAATGGGTGGCGACTTCAGGCAGTTGTCGATTCGAGGTGTCCCAAACAGGGACAATAGGGAGGGAGCTGCGTATTTTAGAGTCGAGTGGTCTCTAAGGCATGTCAGACGCAGTCATCGTCGATCTCTCGCAGCCAGGCCATTCTGCCCCGGGGGATTCCGTCCCGCAACTGAAGCGTCTGACCATGACGCGACACTGTGCCCAGAACGGGAATCGGACTCAGTCGCCTCAGTTCGGACACGTTTGTCACAGCGGCCGGTGTTTCGGCCTGGTTGTCAACATCGTTGAGGATGACACCCTCAACGCATAATCCACGCCGCTCTGCAGCTTCGAGCGTCAACAGCGTATGGTTGATCGTGCCCAGCCCGAGCCTCGCTACGATAATTACCGGCAGGCCGGTCCAAATGGCAAAATCTGCCATCGAGTGCGAATCCGTCAGCGGACACAGCAGGCCGCCGACACCTTCGACCAGCACAAAGTCTGCATCAGATTCCCAGCGAGTCAGGCCGGTCTGGACGACGTCCCAATCAACAGAGCGACCGGCTTCACGAGCGGCAATCGGTGGTGCGAGAGGCGCCGCGAAGCGTTGCGGACAAATCCGGTCGAGGTCAGCGATGCCCGATGCCTGGCTCAGCGTTTCAAGATCGGCCCACCGCTCTTGCCCGTCAGTGACATCCGCTCCGCTGCAGGCCGGCTTGTAAACACCCAGACGCACGCCGGCACTCACCAGTTCGCGAGCGATCAGCGCCGTCACATAGGTCTTCCCGACGTCTGTATCCGTCCCACTGATCAACACACCGCGCATCAGTCAGCTCCCGTAAAACTGGAAAGCCCGGCCTTTCGAAATCCGAAAAGCCGGGCTTGAGAATTCAGGAGTCGCTTCGCCACTCAGCCGTCGTCGTCGCGTACCGAGACCTGCAGCGATCCGAGCATCTTCATGAGTAGAGCTTCTTTGCGGTTGATGAACAGGACGTTGTCCAGAACGATCGCTCGGCTCTCGCTACGTGCGTGCAGAATCAGGCGGCCGGACTGCAGGAGCATGTATTCGAAGACGTCGTTGATCTCTTTGTCGACACGTAGACTGGGAGCAGGGTAACGCTTCATGTCACTCAGAAAGCCATGGTGATGCAGCAGTTCGTTGTTGCGAATCTCCCAGTAGTCGTAGCGGACAGCCACCAGGACGGCGAGATAGAAGAAGAACAGGATCGCCGCGAACATGAAGTAGAAGATGTGATTCGCTTCTGGCTTGAGAGCACCAAGTACGTCTCCCAGAAATGGCACGAGGTCCGGCGCGTAATGTGCCGATAGAAAAACGCCCATCACGACCATGCCGATGATGGCGACTAACGTCAGCGCCGTTGTGCGCGGGAAGTCGAACGTCAGGACAACGAGGTTCAGCGTGAGTATTCCAAAGAACACAATCGTGACCCCGACGTGAGCGGTTGACGCTTCGGGAGCCAGCCACGTGACAAACGCGGCAATCAGTGCCATGAAAAACGTCGGATATAGAAACACGATCTTCGGATACGAAATCAACAGGATCCGTTTCTTGCCAGGACCGGGCTGCTCCAGCGCGCCGGCCGGGGCGAGTGATGTTTCGCTTGTCTGGTTTTCTTCTGGCGGCGTGCTCTCAGCGTTTTCTTCCGACATGCCTGTATTCCATTCCTCTTTGGTTGAGGGCGTTCGTGACTGACGTGCTGCGTCGCCGGATGAATCCGGCCTGTCCGCGACAACAGGTCTGACTGGCTGGTGGAATCGTTCAAGGGTCGGCGAACGGACCGCATAAATGCGGTTACTACGAACGCGGTTCACGTATTAACTGGCGGTGGTTGCAGTTTCCTGCGATTCGGCCCGGTTTTTCAGGACGTACGGCGCCGCCGTCTGCGTGTGATCGTAGCCGTTGTACGCTCCGAAGTCGTTGAAGAAAAATCGCTTAACGAGCCGGTACGCCCAGCTCTTTTCCGGGATTTGAGTTTCCGGATTGAACTGCGACGTTCGGACTTCCATCTTCTGCAGTTCGGCCAGTGCGGTCTTTCGGGCGGTGACGTCTTCAGCTCCGTGCAGGACGACAAGTTCTTCCAGCAGGTCCGGGCGTTCCAGCACGATACAGCCACGCGTGGTTTTCGAGGCCAGCTTCCGGAAGTCGGTCAGAAAGTCAGACGCGAATTTCTCGCGAAGCGACTTCGACTCGTCGTGGATGTTGTCGGTCGCGAACTGAATGATCGGACACGGCTCGACACCTCCCCACGGATTGATGTGGTGGCTGATCCCCGTGGCCGCCGGACACAGCGCCTGCCCCTCACCGTCGAAGTACGCGTCGATCACGGCGATCGGCTTCTTCGCCCGCGTTTCGACCACGAACTTGCGAATACTCAGCTGCTGTTCCGGAGTCAGACAAAGGTCGGGACACGCATCAGGTCCCATCGGACGGTACACGTGAAACCACGTGTAAAGCACGCCCATCTCAATCAGCCGGTCAACCCACTTCTCCGTCAGCAGATCGTCGATGTTTGTCTTGCACAGGCTCGTGCAGACCCCGGTAAAGACTTTGTTGTCGAGACAGTTCTGAATCCCCTGCATCGTCTTGCTCAGAACATCACCGCGGCCGCGCCGCTCGTCGCTGACGATTTCGTTGCCTTCCACGCTGATCAGCGGCGTCACGTTACCCATGCGCCGCAGTTCTTTCGCGACCTCGTCCGTGATGAAGTGCCCGTTCGTGAAGACCTGAAAGTAGCAGTCCGGATGGCGATCGATGATCTGCAGCAGTTCCGGATGCATGAACGGTTCCCCGCCAACGATCCCGAAGAAGCTGTTGCCCATCTCGCGAGCTTCCGCGATCAGCTTGGACATGGCTTCCAGATCGATCTTCTCCTGTTTCGCGGCCACATCGACCCAGCAGCCCTGACACCGCAGGTTGCAACTGTTGATGACAGACACATACAGAAACGGCGGAAAGAACTCGCCGCGCTTCAGTCGCCGCTTGAATTTCACGACCGACATCGAGCCGCGGACGCCCATGTTCCAGAAGAACTTCCACAGCAGTCGCTTGTCAGTCTCAAGCAGAACACGTTTGGCCATACGAAGATACATGCGGGGTGTCTCGACTACAGGCGGCCGAAGCCGATTCGTGACGTTCATTGTGTGACTGTCATTGTAGTGGTGCAGTCGCCCATTGAAACCTGCCAGCGATCTGACCAACGCCCGAGGCGATCTGTCCGTAAGTCACCAACAGATACGGGTTCGCGTTGCGGCGTGGGCAGATTTGCGAAATCTCGGTTGAGACCAGCTCCACTGGATTGACATCTCGCACATCTGTTTCTCAAATGGAACGCACCTGCAATCAACTTGCATTTAGGGACTGGCTGTGCACCAGCGTTGGACAATACTGACGACGTTGACAACGTGGATCGTCGCCTCGTCGTATTGCGCGCTGCATACGCACGGCGGCAACTGTCGGCACGATGCAACAGCGGCACACAGTCCTCCGGTACACGCAGTCTGTCCGCACGGACACCATCACAACCACACCGACGAGTCTGAATCGCTTCCGAGCTGGTCAGCCAGGTGCGTGGTGTGCGAGCTTCTGGCCCTGTCGATCGTCGTCCCCACCCTCGCCGTGCTTAAAACGGCTGAGTTTCAGATCGCAACGAATTCACTGCTCGACGCACAGCAGCCGGTTGCTCCGCTGCAGTGCAACTGGCAAGGCCGCGCACCACCGCTGTCGTTCCAGCTGACTTGAACGATCAGTACAGGTCGAGCGCGTCGCGCGTTCCGAATCGGGTGTCTGCTGCAGAGCCTGGCCTATCGCCATCACGTGCGACGTTGCGCCCACAGCGCACCTGACAGGAAAATCTACCCCGACGGGTCTGAGAGACAACTGCCGCGTGAACACGCCAGCCTTGTCGAACGACCCGGACCGGACTGCCATCCATCACGCGCAATCCGAGGCTACTCTTATGAATACTCTGCGCGCCAAATGCGCTTCCCGACACGGATTCACTCTGATCGAACTACTTGTCGTGATTGCGATCATCGCAATCCTGGTCGCTCTTCTGCTGCCGGCCGTGCAGCAGGCCCGCGAAGCGGCCCGACGCATACAGTGCAAGAACAATCTCAAGCAGATCGGTCTGGCCCTCCACAATTACCATGACATCCACGGAACTCTGCCACCTGGCTGGATCGGTGTTGCCGGGAATCAGCCGGATGTCGAAGGCGACAATGCATTTGGATGGGGGTCCATGATCCTGCCAATGCTCGACCAGGGGCCTCTCTTTGAACAGCTCGACACTGAGGCCGGAATTCTCGCGCCGTCCAATCTCGCGCTGCTGACGACACCGCAACCGGCATTTCGCTGTCCCTCGGACATCTACCAGTCAGCCTGGAATCTCAATGCAGAAGGAACAACCAACCTGCTGGCGAAACTGGCGTCCGCGAATTATGTGGCCAACTGGGGGTCCGGTTCCGTTCTTGAAATCGACGACTGCGAAGGACTGGCACGCGGGCAGGTCTGCAAGGATACAGGTCCGTTTTTCCATAACAGTGCGACCCGGTTTCGCGACTTCTTGGATGGTCTGAGTAATACATCGATTGTTGGAGAACGTCGGTCCGACGTGACCATGGCATGGCACGCGACATGGTCTGGCTCTCCCCCCGGTGGAGAAGAAACATGGGCCAGAATTCTGGGCGTGGCGGACCACACACCGAACCATCCCGCGGCGCACATGGAAGATTTCAGTAGCTGGCACACTGGAGGTGTGCACATGTTGCTGGGAGATGGCAAAGTCCGCTTTGTCTCAGAGAACGTCGACACGGGTGTGTGGCAGTCACTGGCAACACACCAGGGTGGCGAGGTGGTGGGCGAGTTCTGACGGGTGTTGGGGCGCGGTCAGACGTTGCTTCACGCAGCTGCCAGCTACTCGTTTCTGATTCGGACTTCGAATCGGCCAGTGGCATCAGCGGCGGCCCGGAACATCCCTGGTGTCGTGAACACCCACACGATTTCACCGGTGCGATCAATGCCGATGACCCCGCCGTCGCCCGGCCGGAGTTGCGTCTTGAGAACGTGCTCCGCCGACTGTTTGAGCGACCACTCCCGGTGTCGCATCAGCAGCGAAATCTGGGCTGCGGCAGCGTGACGAATGAACTGCTCACCGATACCCGACGCCGAGATTCCGCATGTGTCATTGTCTGCATATGTTCCCGCACCAATGATCGGGCTGTCTCCGACACGCCCGAACTTCTTGTTGGTCAGGCCGCCGGTCGACGTTCCCGCGGCGATGTTCCCCTGCGAATCCCGGGCGACACATCCGACTGTCCCGTAATCCCATGCGCGAGCCGGGGACCAGCGTGCGGCACTTCCGGTTTGCTTCCGCGTTCGAACACGCTCCCAGACCTGACGCCGGTACTCGGTCGAGAAACTGGAATTGGCAACACGGTCGACCTGCTGTTCGGAAGCGAATTCCTCGGCGCCCGCGCCGGACAACAGGACGTGACGTGTCTTGGCCATGACCAGTCGCGCGAGTCCGATCGGGTTCTTTACCGTCCGTACGCCAGCGACCGCTCCGCCATCCAGCGTGCGACCATCCATGATGGACGCGTCCAATTCGTGCTCGCCCTGACTGTTGAACACGGCTCCCTTGCCAGCGTTGTACAGCGGATCGTCCTCCAGAATACGGATGACCGATTCGACGGCGTTCAAGCTCGTTCCGCCGTCTGCCAGCACTGCACGGCCCTTTGAGAGGGCTTTCGTGAGCCCGTCGCGGTACTGCTGCAGTTGCTCAGCTGTTGCGTCCTCCGGCGGAGTGCCAGCGCCGCCATGCACAACCAGCGACCACTCTCGCCCCGTCTTCGTCGTTTGAGCGTTCTTCGCTGGTTGGAGAAACGCGAGTGCCGCCTGTTCTGCGTCCGCTGGTGCTTTTGCTTCTTTGACGTCTCGCTGCATCACAGCCCGTAGTTTGACGTCGTCGTTTGTGATGTCTCCTCCGGTCGCCAGATAGAACTGCCGTTCGTTCACACCGGCATTGATGTTCACGACGGGATTTCCGTCGGCCGTGAAGCGGGCCTTTTCAACCGGTTGCCATTTCGCGTCCGACGTCATAACCCAAGCATTGGGGAAGGCCGCCCGGCGCGTCTTCGTTGCAGAGACCCGATTGCGACGAAAATCTTCCACGAACGCGTAGTAGCCCTTGAGCTGCGTGTCTTTCGTCAGCGTGCTGAAGGTCACCAGGTGCTTCCATGCCTTCTCTTCCGGGTGAAAGAAGAAAGCGGCGTATTCTGTCCGGTCTTTCACTCGTCGAGCGGCAACCATGAAGCGGTACGTCTGTCCGACCTTCCAGTCGTAATCCAGAAACGACTGACCGCCCGTGCCTTCATTTCCGAAGCGTCCCACACGTACGGATTCATCCTGATGCAGCAGCTTCACGCGGTTGGCTGGGTCAACAGAATTCGGATCGTCCTGCTGACCGGGATCCCACACCGAGAAGATCAGCACCTTGCGTCCGTCGTACAGCTCCTGGATTCCGTAGTAGCCACGGCTGAATCCACAGACACAGAAGTACGTGCCGTCAGCCGACGATTCGACCTTAACCTCGTTGTAGAATACAGCCGCAGGCGGCACCTCGGCGTACGCCAGATGGACGGAACGGCAGGCGATCCCCTTGAGGGCGGGTGACGCGAATGCCGTCCCCGCGGAAAACAGGCACGCAAGAAACGCCAGACGTCTGAGTCGACGGGGACGGAAACCAAACATGAGTGATCCAGTTGGGTCAGGTTGCAGACGACGAAGTTCTTTGAACAGAAGGTCGCAAAGGACGCGAAGGTCCGCTTTTTTATTTCTTCGCGTCCTTTGCGACCTTCTGTTCAACAATACGTCGCCTCGGATTTGAAGCGCAGTCATCGTGGGCAAGATAAGCTTGCGTGAATAGAGTAGCCATGTTGCGAGTAGACTCGTCTGTCCAGTCAACCAATTGAGGACCACTCGATGAGACTTCGAATCGAGATCATCGTTCTGCTCTGTGCAGCTATTCATTCCGGCCATAGTTCGCTGGCGGAAGACTCGGCAAAGCCGTCGGTTGAATTCAATCGGGACGTGCGGCCGATTCTGTCGGATGCCTGCTTCGCCTGTCATGGTCCAGATCAAGGCAAGCGTGAGGCGGACCTGCGGCTGGATACGAAGGCAGGTTTGGATCTCGCCCGAGAAGCGCGTGTCATCCCGGCGGAAGTGGGCGACGTCAGCGAACTCGTCCGCCGCATTACGTCCGGCGATCCCGACGAACGCATGCCTCCACCGGGTTCCGGGCGGGAACTCTCACCGCGACAGATCGACGTTCTTCGTCGCTGGGTCGCGCAGGGAGCACTCTGGCAGAAACACTGGGCCTACATTGTCCCCGCACGAGTTGACCCGCCTGGCGGTCCGACTGTCGGCAGCGTGGTGGACCGGTTCCTGTCCGCCAGGGCTCAGCGTGAGGGATTGCCGCTCGCCCCATCGGCGGACCGTGCGACGCTGATCCGTCGCCTTTCGCTCGATGTTGTCGGCCTGCCGCCGACTCCGCAGGAAGTCGAGGAGTTCCTGGACGACACGTCACCTGAGGCCTACTCAAAAGTTGTTGACCGGCTGCTGGCATCGAAGCATTA
Organism: Planctomycetota bacterium; assembly: GCA_963579025.1. Lineage (GTDB taxonomy): Bacteria > Planctomycetota > Planctomycetia > Planctomycetales > Planctomycetaceae > CAUZFZ01. The sequence continues at coordinate 63,734 of CAUZFZ010000033.1, forward strand.
CGGCGAACGGATGGCGCTCTCCTGGCTGGACCTGGTGCGATTTGCCGATTCCGTCGGCTACCACAAAGACTCACATCGCAACATCTGGCTGTATCGCGACTACGTCATCGACAGCTTTAACGAGAACATGCCGTTCGACCAGTTCGTCATCGAGCAGCTTGCCGGCGACCTTCTCGAGGGTTCGAAGTTCGAGCAGTACTGGTGGAAGGTCGCCTCGGGTTTCAACCGGATGAACCAGACGACCAGCGAAGGCGGAGCTCAGGCAAAAGAGTACCTCGCGAAGTATGCGGCGGACCGTGTCCGCAACACTGCGGCAATCTTCCTCGGTTCAACTGTGGGCTGTGCCGAGTGTCACGACCATAAGTATGACCCGTTCACAACCATGGACTTCTACAGCTTTGAAGCCTTCTTCGCTGATCTGCAGGAACGCGGAGTGGGACATCCGGGCGAAACGTCCGTTCCGTCGCGGCAACAGCTCGAACAGTGGAAGCAGCTTGAAACGGAACTCGTGTCACTGCGCGCCGACGATCCCGATAGCGATCGGATAAAGAAAGTTGAGGCCGAACTGAAGACGCTTACCGACGCGAAGTCGTGGCCGAAATCAGTCATCACGATTCCTGGCAAGCCGCGTGTGATGCGTGTTCTGCCGCGAGGCAACTGGCTGGACGACTCCGGTCCGGAAGTCGTACCCGCCATTCCCGCGTTTCTGGGGTCACTCGATGTTGAAGGGCGAGCCACACGGGTGGACCTCGCGAAGTGGATCAGCAGCAAGGGCAACCCGCTGACGGCGCGCGTGTTTGTTAACCGCTTGTGGAAGTTGTTCTTCGGTCAGGGCCTGAGTCGAACTCTTGACGATGTGGGCTCGCAGGGACAGTGGCCAACGCATCCAGAGTTACTCGACTGGCTCGCTGTGGAGTTTATGGACAGCGGCTGGGACGTGAGGCACATGGTCAGGCTGATCGTCACGACGGATGCCTATCGTCGCAGTTCCGAGTCGACAGCCGTGCAACGCGAACGCGACTTGGAGAATCAATTCTTTGCCAGGCAGGCAAGCTATCGTCTTGATGCTGAGCTCGTCCGGGACAATGCATTGGCCATCGGCGGATTGTTGTCTCGAAAAATCGGCGGACGCAGCGTCAAACCGTATCAGCCGGCGAATTACTGGTTCCGTCTCTACAAAGACGGAAACTACAAGCAGGATCACGGCGAAGACCTGTATCGACGCGGGCTGTACACGTACTGGCGACGCAGTTACTGGCATCCAAGCCTGCAGGCATTTGACGCTCCGGCGAGAGAAGAGTGCGTGGCGGAACGTCCCATCTCGAACACACCGCAGCAGTCACTTGTACTGTTGAATGATCCGACCTACGTCGAAGCCGCGCGAGTGTTTGCCACGAAGCTGATCATCGACGGCGGATCGACAGCACTGGATCGACTGTCACTCGCGTTCCGCACGGCTGTTTCGCGTGAACCGTCCGCGATGGAAGTCGCGGCGCTGACGCGGTTCGCTGATCAACAGCTTTCGCGTTACTCAACCGATGAAACGGCAGCGAAAGCGCTCGTGGCGGTCGGTGAGCATCCGCAACCAGATGGCATCTCGGTAGCCGAGTTGGCGGCGTGGACGTCGGTCGCAAGAGTCATTCTGAACCTGCACGAAACGATTACACGGAACTGAATCATGTTGACTGAACACAGTCTGCTACAGGCACGGCGTTCGTTTCTCGGTAAGTCCGCGTGTGGGCTCGGTGTGACTGCTCTGGCATCGCTGATGTCGGATGACGCGACACGCGCGGAAGGTGCCTCAGCTGTCAGGACGCGACAGACCGCTCCGAAAGCGAAGCGCGTGATCTTCCTCTACATGGCCGGAGGACCATCGCATCTTGAGACGTTCGACTATAAGCCCAAGCTGGCCGAACTCGGCGGGCAACCGATGCCCGAGTCGTTTACCAAAGGCCAGCCCATCGCTCAGTTGCAGGGGAAGAAACTGACGTGCATGGCGCCGCAGCACAGATTCCGGAAGTATGGCGAATCCGGACTCGAGATGAGCATGGTGTTCCCGCATCTGGGCGAAGTCGCGGATGAACTGTGCGTTCTCAACTCGCTGAGAACGGAGGCTATTAACCACGATCCGGCTCACACGTTCATGAATACCGGAACGTCGATCAGCGGACGTCCGGCCATGGGCTCGTGGCTGATGTACGGACTGGGCCGCGAATCGGACGATCTGCCGGGCTTCATCGTGATGACGTCAACCGGCGGCGGTCAGAATCAGCCCATTGCATCGCGGCAATGGCACAGTGGCTTCCTGCCGGGGCAGCATCAGGGTGTGCATTTCAATTCGAGTGGAGACCCAGTGCTGTATGTGCGCAATCCCGCGGGAATCACAGCCGACGACCAACGTGGAACGATCGACGTCATCACGCAATTGAATCAGCAGCGGGCAAAGATTGTTGAGGACCCTGAGATCGCGACGCGTATCCGTCAGTACGAACTGGCGTTCCGGATGCAGTCGAGCGTTCCGGCTCTGATGGATCTGTCGGACGAAACCCAGGCCACGCTGGATTCGTACGGCACAAAGGGAGCGGACGGGACGTTTGGTGGCAACTGCCTGCTGGCCCGGAGACTCGCCGAACGTGGAGTGCGCTTCATTCAGCTCTATCACCGCGGGTGGGATCATCACGGCGGGATTAAGAATGGAATCGTGCAGACGGCGAAGTACGTCGACCAGGGAATGGCAGCGCTGATCAAAGACCTCAAGCAGCGAGGCCTGCTGGAGGACACGCTGGTCATCTGGGGCGGCGAGTTTGGCCGCACTCCGATGGCTCAGGGATCAGGACGTGATCATCACATGAAGGGCTTCTCGATGTGGATGGCCGGCGGTGGCGTCAAAGGCGGCATGAAGTACGGAGCCACCGACGAACTGGGTTACAACGCCGCGGAGAACATTGTCGAAGTGCATGACCTGCACGCCACGATGCTGCATCTGCTGGGACTCAACCACGAACGCCTGACGTACCGGTTCCGTGGCCGCGACTTCCGATTGACGGACGTCGCCGGCCACGTTGTTAATCCAATCCTCGCGTGACCACCGATCAGGACTGTTATTCGTCCTCTTCCGCTGGCGTTTCGTCGCTGCCAGTAACCGTTCTAACCACCACGGCTGTGGCTCGTGACTTCGTTCCGTTGAACCGAGGCTGCCACGAACCGACGCTGATCTGCCCGTACAACTTCATGGCCGCGTTTCGTTGACCATCCAGCAGCAGCATATCGGCTCGTTCGATCAGGATGTCCGGGTTCGTCTGCTCACACGCAAACGCTTCCGAGAAGGCTCGGTCGGCATCCCCGATACGGCTGCGATCCCGCAACGAACGACCAAGGGCCATCCATGCTGATGAATCATTAGGACTCGCCGCCACGGGAGTCGTCCAGTAATCCCACGCCAGTTCGGGTTCGCCCACAATCTCCAGGATGCGGGCAGCCGCGTGACATGCAGCCGTCTTGTCCGGATCAATCGATCGCCAGCGATCCGCCAGACGAATCACACGAGCGACCAGGTCGTCCGGAATCGACTCTTCTGCGATGACGCGTGTCTGAGCGAACTCTTCCAGCCTCGCCAGAAGCGGACCGTACTCCTGCCGCAACTGCTCCAGGTTGATCATGTCAGGCAGATCGGCGAACTCCAGTTCGACGGCCTGCTCGTAGCGTCGCAGCGACTCATCTTCATCACCGAGCTGCGCCGCGATATCAGACGCCTGCCGCCACAGACTCGCGATTCGCAGCCGCCGATCGTCCTGGAAGAGAGCCTGGAGACACTTTTCAGCCGTCGCCCAATCCTCGGCCTGTCGCGAGTAACTCAGACCGGCGACGGCCACATACGGATGCTCGTCGAGGTCCAGATTCCCCATAGCCGACTCAAACAGAGACTGACCCAGATCCTGTTCGGAATTGCGGACACACTGAGCCGCCAGAGCAATCAACTCGATGGGCCGGTCCTTCGTCGCCAGCATCGCTCCGGCCTTCTTGACCAGCTTGCGCCAGACGGCGTTGTTCCCGAACTTCTCTTCAAACGAAGTATGGATGTCGGCATCGAGCATCGGCGACAGACCGAAACTTGCCGCCGTATCCAGGAACTCTGCATACAGCTCCTGCGATTTTTCTGTGTGACCGGCAGCAAGTAGCCAGCGAATGCGAGCCAAACGTGCCTGTGAACTCAGACCGCGGTATTTCTCGAAACGAGCCGCTTCGGCAGCCAGCGGTGCAAGGTAAGCGGCATCGGTCACGCCATCTGTCGTAAAACGCTGAGCGACCGAATTCAGCAGTCGCCATCCAACGGCGGGAGACTCGATTTCCTGGATCATGGCGATCGCCCGACGGAACTCCGTTCGAATCTGCCCCTTGGATCGATCCTGCGTCGCCCGCCCGCTCACCCAGCGAGCAAGCACGTTATGCGCTCTCGCCAGCTTCAACAGGAACGGAGATGAATGTTCCGGCATAACGAACTCACGATTCAGATCACGGTCGTGTTGCCAGTCGTACCACTGCACCAGAAAACTGCCGAGCGTACCCGGAGTTCCGTGAGTCACCGGTCCCTGATTCTGTGACGCGACCTCGTGAATCGGCGTCGAGTCCTGCGGATTCGCCGACGACAACAGTGTGGCGAAACCCGTCCGGGAATCTTCGCGTGCCACAAACCGTTGTTGGATGATCTGCCACATTGAAGCGGCGTCACGAGTTGCGAAGTAAGTCGCGATCATCTTCATCGCGTCGGCTTCGGGCAGCTTCGAATAGTCCGTTTCGCCGTCTCCGTTGACGTCCACGGCAACTGCGTACGACTCAGCCGAACGATACGGCAACGGAAGCACAACCAGTCCATCGGTCGACGGTGTCACGTTCGGAGCATCCGCCGCCTGGCGGACCAGTTTGAGTGACCGCGACTTGTCGCTCGCACCAGCGAACACAGTGATCGTGCCATCAGCACCGTACGAGACTCGCTGCAGCACCTTGTCATCAGCGAGATTAACCACGCGACGTTCCGTCAATCGTGACTCATCGTCAAAGACCAGGTCGACAGCCAGCCGCAGTTCGTCTGTGCCTTCACTCTTGTCGCGCATCGAAACGATTCGAATTGTGTGCCGGTCGACCAGTTCAATGTTCGCTCCAATGGCAAGATCATCGACCTGAGCAACGAGCCAGGGAATCAGGCTGTGCACAGCACGACGATGAAAGCGGCTGACCGAACGTTCGGCACCGATCATCAGATCGGGATACAGATGCCACAGCGTTTCGCCGTCGCACACCACTTGTTCGACGAGTCCGTCAGTCAGTCGCCGTTCGAACTTGTATCGACCCGCACCGTCGACGAGCACTGTTACGTCGCCGACGCCGTTCCGGCCTGGAATGGTCACAGTTTCCCAGCCGCGTTTCCGCGACCGTTCAATCAGTTTCTTCGCCCGACGATCCACAGCGCCCCGCTTCACCGACACCTGGTCGGTTTCCGCTTCGAGCACAGCCAGCAGATCGGCAGTCGAGGACTCCATCCCGGGGGCGTAGCTGACCGGATCTCGCAGCACACTGGGCGGCAGAACGACCACCGGCACGGAACCGTTGTTGCCCGGTACCTGGACATACCGCACAGTCGGGACGGTCACGGGATCCAGGGCCATTCTCGTCGCCCCGGTAAGTGACAGTGTCGACTGGAGCGAGCGAACACTGCCACCGAGGATCAGATCATCGACTGCGTAGGACCGGGACAGCAACACGTCCTCTTGCCAGTCCTTCTGTTCTGACAGGAACTTCTTGATCTGCGGATGCGAGGCAAACAAACGGTTTTGACCGAACTCGCGACCCCAACTTCCGGAAACTCGATACGGCAGAGGCATCGTGAATACCGGGACCGAGGACAGTTCACCGTATGCCTTACCGTACGCCTTAGACTCAACGGACTGGCTCTGTGAGATGATCAGACTCAGCGGGTCTGAGAGTTCAAGCTCCGACAAATCTCCATCCGAGACGACTACCACCGCACGCAATCCAACTCCCAGATTAAAGGGACTGACGCCGTCCATGCTTGATGAATCGTCCACGGTAAACACAAACTTTTCCCTCGTTGGTCTACCAAACGTGTTCAAAAAGTATGACGAGAACCCTCTTCCATTCGCCCTTCGGCGAAGAGATTCATCCTCGAGTAATTGCCGACTGGACTCCGGGGCCGAGAAATTGAAGTTGGACAAATCTCTCATCGCAAACCGAGAACGCCACATAGCCCTGGCCTCGGGCTGCATGCGCCCGGCGAGCTCGTACTCCGCGATCCGATTGGCGAGCATTTCATCGCCAAAGCGCACAGTACCTCGGAGAGAATTGAGATTCGCGACCCCGGGACGCCGCCTCGTTCCCAAATCCCACAATTGAACCGCCCTCCGCGAAACGTCCCAGTTAGTGATGGCCCGACCGTCCTGAATACTGAGTAAGCGCGAGTCTGCCGACCAGACATTGATCCCGTAATCGTCAACATCAAGGACACCGTCGCCATTCATATCTTCGTCAAAATCAAGGACACCGTTTCCATTCACATCTTCCATCCACCCGAGCCCATTCCTGGAGTTGCGCCCGAACCGAGTGTTCTCACCCCACGTGAAATTTGCGGTGAATCGAGCATCAAAGGCCGCAAGGGCAGCCGAAACCTCTTTGCTACCGTCGCGAGGGAGCCACCCATCCACGGAGCGCTGGTGAGAGTTGAATCCGTCAATAATGGGCAATTCCATTAACGAAGGTGGCACGAAGCCCCAGTGGGTGCCGCCATACCACGATGCTGTCCCGTGCAACCCATCGCCGTCTGCAGGTTTGCCACGTGCGATCACGGATTCAAACGTCGTCGACACGGCGTCTTCGCTGACTTCATTGAGCCGTGAAAGTTGCCGTTCCAGAGACGTGACCTTTTGCTCCTCCGCCTCAAACATTGCGGTCAATCGCTCCAACTGGTCGACTCGTCCTTCCCGTTTACTCAAATCGAAATTCGCCCGAGCCACGTCACGCAACGCACGTTGCCGCTTGAGTGACTCCTGCACGACCTCGATCGGGTCATCCGTCACCGGACCGGCCGGACCTGGTTCATAAACAACGTCGATCGTCGGCGGAGCCGGATACAGAGCCCAGTGATCCTTGCGGCCCCGGTCGATCGCGAATTGCTCGTACATGGCCTCATCTTCGAGTACCAGCAGCGAGGTGAACGGAGACATCACGTACATGGCCTTGCTGAGCGCGATGATGTCGTCCTTGTGCTTCTCTGCACCGGCTGCCACCAGTCGGTCGATTTCACGTCGAGCCCAGATACGCGGCAAGTAGCCCGCGTTCTCCGCAATGCCGTCGACGTCCAGCGTCTGCTCGAATTCCTCACCGTCGATCATGCCGCGAATCGTGACCGACTGCGGCAGCTTTCCGGTCATCGGAATACGCGTGACCGCAGCGATTTCCTGGCCGTGAGCGATGGTCTCTGCAAAGGACAACCACCGCGCGTTCTTCCGTTCGGACTTCGCACTGATTTCCAGCAGACGCGGCGCGTTCAATGTCGAAAGCAGTTCGAATGCGCGCCAGGCGACCTTTTCGTCCGGATTGATCTGCGTGAAGTGTCCGCCGGTCTTCCCGGCTGCCGACTTCATAAACGACTGCGCCCAACGCTTGCCGACGCCGACGCCGACATACTTTGCCCCCTTCGGCAATCGCTTCAGCAGATTCCTCTCGTCCCGTTCGCCAATGGCCGGAGTCGCAGACCCGACGTGGACCAGCCATGACTCGACAGCGCCGTCACAGAACTCATCGCAACTCTGCAGAGCTGCACCGACATCAAGTGCCCCGACAAGATGCGACTCATCCAGAAAGGCGACCGCTCGATCAATGTTTTTCCGTGAACATCGCACTGGCTTATTTCGGAAGGACTCACTGCGCGTGGCCGCCCGCACGATCGAGAACGTGTCATCGTGTTCGGCGTTCTCCAGCAGCGTGCGAATCACGTCCACCTGCACGCGAGCCACCAACGGATCTCGATCACCGGACGACTCGAACAGAAACACCCAATTGCGTTTCGGACGATCCAAGTCACCGGTCAAATCCGGACGATACCGCAGCATCAAATACTGCATACCTTCGTGCTGCATGCTGGAGAAACGAACCGGTGACGGTTGTCGTCCGGAGTCGCGCTGTCGTCCCCTCTCCCCTGGGGGAGAGGGTGCCCGAAGGGCGGGAGAGGGGCCTTTGGCATCGCCCGCCGATTTCAGCTCGACAACCAGGTCCTTATCGAGTGCCGCGTTTTGCAGCTCACCTTCGAGTAGCAAGTCGCCGTCGTCCTCAGTTGCTTTCAGCAGATGCGACGGGCTGAACCACTGCTGCTTCGTTTCCGCAGTCGCTCCGCCGTCAACACGAATCTCGGTCGTCCAGTCACCGACGCTCTCCAGGCTGTGTCCCGCTGGGAAGCGATACAAAGTGCGGTCGTAGTCATTGGGCAGTCGCTGCGTGTAACTCAGAACGAGCCGCTTTTCCTGGCGGGCTTCCAGAGGAAACACACGCATCTTAAACGTCGACCCATCGACCCATTCCAGTAGTGCCGGATCGCGTCGCGTGTGCCGAATCTGCTCGTAAACATTCCGGGCATGCTGACGCTCGGCCATGCCACCTTCCATCAGCTTCGGGCCGACGTACATGGCAAGTCGCGACAGTGATGCATCCGGCGGCAACGGAAAGTGAAACGTGCCTTCCTGCCGACTGAAGGTGTGATTGAAGTAAGTCTGATCGATCGTCGTCCGCGCGAAGCCGTCCTGAATATGCACGTCTACATGGAACTTGCGCAGTGACAGGCGCATTTCCTGCCCGTTGGGATCAACCACGACAATCGATCCGCCAGCGTGTTCGCTGCGTGGGACCAGCACGGGCTCTGCCGCGGCCATCAACTCACGCGTCCACGACAACGCCTCCGATGCGCGACGCGCGGCCACAATGCCACCATCGCGAGTCACCGGCTGAATTCGTTCATTCAGAGTGATTTCCTGTCCGGCCTTCAGTACCGACGCAACGCCGCTGACTCTCACTTTTCCCTGGGTCACCAGCACATTGGTCTCGTTATCTGCAGCACTCACGGCAAATTTCGTCCCGAGCGCCGTGACGGCTCGATCTGGTGTCTCGATCACAAACTTCCCGGCGTCTGCCAGCTCCGCCGGAATGACTTCCACAAAGACGTCACCCCGTGTCAGGCTCAGTCGCCGATTCGACACAATGGAGACCGACGTCTGCTCGTTGACGAACAGCACCGAGCCATCCGGCAACCGCACTCGCCGACGTTCGCGTTCACCCGTACTGATCGATTCGCCGATCTGAATTGCTTCAGCCGGCGGTGCTTCCGGTCGGCTGTACGCGACCAGCTTCGGTCCGACCTCTGTTGAGCCAGCATCCAGACGTGCCACGGTCTGCGGTTCGGCGACAGCGACTTCCGTCTCCGTCTTTCGCGTGACCTGCATGACGCCAAGTGCCGCCAGCAGACAGGCACTCGTCGCGATGATCACCACCAGCGAAGAAGACCCGGTCGTTCGTTTCGTCGGCCGTCCGATCGCCTGCGACGTTTCGCTATTTCGTTTGCGCATGTCAGTTTCCTCCTGAACAGATGACCGACCGAGGTCGTGATGGACTGTGTTCATAATCCGTCCCACTTCGTCTTCACTCAGCGGTTCGGCAGTCACGGCATCAAGCTGAGCGGCAATGTCCTCGTCGGACTGCAACCCCGTGCTGAAGCCATTCAAATGCCGCACCGCTTCCGTAATCCGGTTGCGGAGCCGTTCGTCGTTTTCATAAGGATCAGTCATGGTTCTGACCCCCTTTCAGACACGGAATTGAGTAGTTGCTGAGACAGGGGTTGATGGTCACACCGGACACCCTGATCCGACCTTCGACCACCCTCTCTCCATTTGGGCATGAATTGTCTTTGGGATGCCGTCGATAAAATGAGCCTGGAAATGACAAATGAGAATTGACAAATAACTAATGACAAATCGACGTCCCGCCGAGGTTCCGGCTCGTCCAGGTGACAGACAGAGGGGCACAAACGCCCCGCAATCATCAACCTGGCTCTCAACAAACAGACAAACAAACACTGACATCTACGAGGCTTCGTCCCCCCAGCCGCGTCGATCCATCTCGACGCGCAACCGCTCGATCGCCCGTCTCCGATAGACCCGCACTGTCGCGGCTGGAATCCCAAGCTCACTCGAAAGCTGCTGACTCGAAACTTTGCCGTCGCGAGAGGCGGCATCTGCCATCACAATCTTCCGCTGGCTATCCGGAAGCAGGTCCAGCGCTTCCCGCAAATCGCGTTTCATTCCGGTTGGCTGGCCATCCTGCGGCCCCGTTTCCTCGTGTTCTTCACGTGCATCGATGATTGAGGCCAGCACAATGGGCTCGCAGGGAACCTCCATCTGCCGCGCCTTCTGCCATCCGTACCGCAACACATCCCGAGCGACATTGGCCGCGATGCGGTAGAACCAGACTCTCAACGACGCCCGCTGCGGATCAAACCGCTCGCGGTATTTCCACACGCGATAGAGCGCCGCAGCGACGATGTCTTCGAAATCTGCCGCGTTGAGTATTCCACCGAATTTCTGCTGGAGCAGTCCGCGCACGGCCGGTCCATCAGCGCGCAGCACCGCTTCGAGAACACTCTCGTCGCCGGCACGCAGCCGCCGTCCGAAATCGGACTGCCCCTCAGAATTCGCCATATTGCTCAGTCCGCGACCTCACTGATGACAGCCTCACTCCAAGGCTGCCAGTTCGTCCCACCGTACGAGAACGCCGCTTTCGACTCTCTCGCGTCCGGGCTTCGGGAATATATACGAGGCGGGTGTAACAGACTTTTCATTTCCTCCGCGGCCTTCCGCCGGAACTGACAGAAGATCGCGAACAGCCCTTCGTCGGCAGCTCGATTTCGGTCCCTTGGAAACGAGTCCACACTTAGCGACAGGGAATCAATTGGTTCAAAGCTCATCGACTCGCGGCCCGACTTTCTGCCCGACAACAAACGCGTCTCCGAAGGCACGCTCTCCACCACCACCGGCTGAAGTCGGTCGCAATCGGGAGTCGGCTGAGGTCGGTTGGTCATTCCTGCTCCCCACAAACCGTGACGGACAGGTTTTCATTGAAACAATCCATCGCCACACGCGACCACCCTCATGAAAGCACATTCGTCCGGCCCTGCTGCCTGAACCGAAGCGGATAACGGGCCGAAAAGACGTGCCGGACCACATGAAGCCCTGGTTCGCGGCTGTGCCGCGTCGTTTAACCTGAGAACACGAGGAGAATCACGATGACTTTGAAGCCCCTGCGTTACGGGCTGGCGGGTGTGGCCGGCATGCTGTGTCTCGGTGCCCTGATGTTCGGATCGGACCTGCTGAGCTACGTCAGCACGTCGACCGGCGAATTGCGTGCGACAGTGCGAGACTCCGTCCCCGTCGAATTCGAATTGCAGCGAGCCCGAAATTTGATCGACGAGATTCTGCCGGAGATTCACGCGAATGTCCGACTCATCGCCGAGGACGAGGTTGAGATCGCGGCACTCGAGAAGGACATCGAGCGATCCGGTGAACAGGTCGAAACCGACCGCACGGCACTGGCCCGTCTGCGGTCAAAGCTCGACAAGTCGGATTCGCAATTCGAGATCAGTGGCCGGACTGTCACTCGCGAACAGGTCACCGAAACGCTGTCGCATCGTCTGGCCCGTCTAAAGGACGACGAAATGATTCTCGCCAGCAAGAAGCGTCTGCTCGAAACGCGACGGAATTCACTGACCGCCGCCATGCAGATGCTGGATGGAGCCCGCAACCGCAAACGGGAACTCGCGCAGAAAGTCGAATCGCTGGTTGCTCAACATCGGCTGCTGCGAGCTTCGGCGGTCGGGTCCGGCTCTCGCGTGAAGATCAACGACACTAAACTGTCAAAGGCGGATCAGCTTCTGAGTGATCTTCAGAAACGGCTCGACGTTTCCGAACGCGTGCTTGCTCACGATGTCGTGCCGGAACTCATGATGGAAGAGTCGATCAACGAAGTGGACCTGCTGGCGGAAGTCGACGCTCATCTGGAATCGGCACGATCAGGTTCGAAAGTCGCTGCGATCGAAGAATAGTACTTTGTCAGAACGGCATGTCCGGATGGTGGGGCTTACGCCTTTCGAAGTTGCACAGTTTTGCTGCCCCGGAGGGGCAAAGGCGAATAGCCCGGGGTTTCAACCCTCACCCTTACACACAAGTTGAGTGAGGGCGGCCCGAGGATGCGGAGAGTTCATTGAATGTTGTCCAGGCGAGGCTGAAGTCGAAGACTCGACGCAGGCCTCGCCAC
>CAUZFZ010000034.1:0-75400 GCA_963579025.1 Planctomycetota bacterium
CGAACCATGAAGGCCAGCCACTCCCCTGTTTGACTTCTCACCGGCGCGCATCACAAAAACAAGCGCAGCCATGCCTGCGAGGTTCGCTGCTGCGCTGATCTCTGCAAACTCCCCGGCAGTGCCATTCACTCCCGACCCCTTTTCGACCCCTACTGCACGTATTCAGACACTCCCAATCCGTTTGTTCCCAGGCGAGAAGTTACCCGCCTGTCGAAATGGTTGTTAACCACGTGCTGGCCAGATTCGGGAAAGGATCGGACTCGGGATCAGAACCTAACAATTCCGCCAAACCGGAGTAGTCTGTTTCCACTCGGGTGACAAGCGGTCCGCCGCCGCAGTTGCCGCCAAAGGGATCGAAACAGCTACTTACCACTACGATAGGCACTCCGCCGCCGACGCAGTCGCCGCCAATAATACAGCTTATTACCCTGGTGACTTGCGGATAATCGTCGGTGTCCGGATGAGCGATTGGCGGGCCGACGGTGTATTGCTGCTTGATAGATCCGATGAAACCGCTGACATCTGCCGATTCCAAGTTCTGCACCCACGACTGATCGACGTTCGAGATGATTCCGCCGGCACTGGAGCAGAATGCGCTTCCCGACGACGTTTCCTCGACCGACCCACCTCCCAGAAGACCGCCGTACTCCAGGACCACAAACAATCCAAACGGATCGGTCGCGACATTGGGTCGGCTGCTCGCGTAAAGGTAGCCATTGCCCAGAGAGGTGGCGTCCGTCCAGACGCCGAGCGGGTCGCGCTGAATGAATCGGCCGAGTTCCGTATCCATGTATCGGTTGCGGTAGTAGTAAAGCCCTGTTTCCGCATCGAGCCGCCGCCCGGTGAAGAGGTACGGGTTGGCGAGTGTGCTTGCACCACCCGTCACAATCACATCGTCCGAACTGAAGTCGACCACTCCATTGACACCGGCTGTGTACACGATGGCCTGGCCGTAGGCGTCGTAGGCATAGCCTTCGGCCGTTGCGCCGGAGTCGTCTGTGACGGCATAAACCGAACCCAGCGGGTTCTGGTGGTAGAAGAGTCGTTGATCTGCCTCGCCTTGAGCTGTCGAGTCGCCGTCCAGGTTGCGATCCATCACCAGGACTTCGTCAATCGATCGACCATAGACGTACTGCTGGGTGACGATGCCCGCGGCGTCGCGCTCTTCGATGGCGCGGTTGCCGTCGTAGACAAATTCCGTTGTACCATCGAGCGTGCCGCTGTTGGTGACGACTTTCTGCAGGCGGTGATTACTCGCGTCGTAGGTGTATTCGGCGACCACTTCAGAGGTCGCCGCACGGGTCGCGCGCACCAGGCGGTTGCGGAAGTCGTACTCGTACTGCATGTCACCGTCGGACGTCAGGTTGCCGTTGTCGTCGTAGGTGAGCTGTGTGATGTTGCCCGCTTCATCCGTGCGGGTGGTGATCTCGTTGAATGACGAGAAGTCGCGGGTTTCTCCGTCGACCTGGTCCCAGTTACCCGTTCCGTCGAGGCTCCAGTCGCTGTTCTGCGGCTGCAGCGTCTCGCCGGTCGCTGTGACTTCAGTGGCCTCGGCATTGAGGACACCGCGATCAAAGTTCGTCAGACGGTACGCTGAGTCGTACTCGTACAGCTCGCTGTTGGCTGCGTCATGCAGTTTGCGTTCGCTCAGGACGTTGTTGGCGCGGTCGTAGGTGCGTCCGAAGCCGACGACCACTTCGCGTGTTGTGACTTCCTCGTCATCGACGATTGTCACGACGTCACGCAGGTCACGGGTCTGGACGACTCGCCGCAGACCGTCGTAGCCGATGTCCTCCGTGCCGTCGTCGTTGAGCAGGGTTGTCTGCGTGCCATTGGCGTACGTCCGGTTCAGCACACGCGACCGGCCGATGTAGTCGTAATTGACGATCTGCAGTTCCTCGGCCGGAATCACGTCAGCAGGATCGCCCACGACCAGGTCGAGCTGTGCGAAGGACACCAGCGCATCGTCGCTCAGGCGGAACGGCAGTTCGTAGTTCGTCGCTTCGAGGGCGGCGATGATCATGCCCGAGCTGTAGGTTTCCAGCAGGTCGATTTCAATGGTGACTGGTGCGTCGCCCGGTCCGCTGACCGGTAGCGACTGAATTGCCGTCGAGATGATTGCTTCGACGCCAGGCAGGTCGATCTGCAGCAGATCGTTGGAGATGCCCGCATCGCCGGCGCGGAGCTGCAGTGTCAGAGTGGCCGAGTTGAATTCGGTGTCGGGATCGGCAGCGACCACCTCCTGCAGACCTGTGTCCGCGTAATTCAGTCGCCACAGCGTGGATTCATCCACACCGTCCTGCAGCGGGTCGAAGGTGAAGAAGTTCGGCAGGATGATGAAATCGCCGTTCTGCACGGCGAAGCCGGCGCGGTTTTCAAATTCGGAGCTGCCAGTCGCAGCCACGCTGAACGTTTCAACGGACGGCTGCGGCACGACGTCACTGATTGTCTTCAGCCGATCGAGCGTGTCGTAGGTGTAAACCAGCTCGCGGCCGTCGGCGTAGATCAGCGATGTGCGGCGATCGTTTGATGTCCAGCCGGACGAGATGACATTCGCGTCACCACTACCAGTGAGCTGAGTTTCCTCAACGACCCGGCTCAGGCTGTCAAACGTGTGCGTAACGAAAGTGTCGTCATCAGCGGTTTCCGGACCGTTGTTGTCCGACGCGCTGGTGCGGCGCGACAGTCCGTCATATGAAAAATTCTGGCGGGTGGTGCCGACGACTGTCGGCAGGTTGTCCGTGTCGGTCGGGTTCGAGGCGTCGGCTGTGGGATTCGGTGCAAAGTCCGGATCGAGCAGGTGTGAATCGTTCTGACCCGCGCGGAAGACACGCACGGCGGTGGCGCGGTTGTTCGCGTCAAACTGCGTGAAGGTCTCCGTGTCGTTTTCGTCTTCGACGATCCGCAGGTTACTGTCGGGATCGTAGCCATAGACGATCGTCGTCGGCGGGCTGTCGTCGATCGAGTCGGCCAGGCCCGGGAACAGATCAGCGACAGCTTCGAGCCGCGATTCGGCCGCTTCAAGCTGAGCGTCGATCAGCGACTCGTCAATGCTGCTGGGCGCGTTCAGAGTCGCCGCCGTCGGTGTCACGATGACGCGGTCGCCGAGGACCAGGTCTTCAGACAGATCGGTGCCGACCGTCAGCCCTTTCGTCTCGGCGACGACGCGATTCAGGTTGTCATACAGCCACAGCGAGACGTTGCCCT
Organism: Planctomycetota bacterium; assembly: GCA_963579025.1. Lineage (GTDB taxonomy): Bacteria > Planctomycetota > Planctomycetia > Planctomycetales > Planctomycetaceae > CAUZFZ01. The sequence continues at coordinate 3,208 of CAUZFZ010000034.1, forward strand.
GATCGTCAATCTTTGCGGACGTGAGCGAATTGTCGTCGTACACAGTGCCCGTGCGGATCAGTCCATCACCACCGCCCTGATTGATGTCGGCTGTCGGAGTCAGGGAACGCACGCCCTCGATTGTGGCACCGATATGGACACCATCGCCGTCACCACTGGCCGTCATCACCCGCTCGGTCACGGTCTGCCGGTTGACACCGTCGTAGGCGAAAGTCGTCACGTTGCCGAAGAGGTTGGTATCAGTGACGACGTCGTCACTGCCCAGTCCACGGCGACGGATCTCGCGTTCGCTACCGAATTCGTTTTCGGTCGGTCCCTGGGCATCGGACATGGCCACCAGGTTACTCCGCGAGTCGTACCGCATGTCCGACGTCTGACCGATGTTATTCACCGTCGTCTGCCGCCGGTTCAGGCTGTCATAGAAGTACGTCGTACGGAACTGCTCGGGATCGTCGGGAAGAATTTCCGAAATGTCGGTTTCCAGCGATTCGATGACATTGCTGTTGTCGTCATAGGTGCGTTCCGTCGTGTTGCCTGCGAGCTGAGTCGGATCGAATCCGACAGACGTGACGACGCCCAGTTCGTCTGTATTCTCGATATAGCCGGTGGACAGAGCACTGTCGGTCGTCCGGACGGCTCGATTCGCCCCGTCATATTCCGTGCGGTGGTTGACCAGATCGTCTTCCACGCGGAACGTGACGCGCGAGTTGCGGTCGTATTCCGTGAGGTTTGTGACACGGCCGATGAGTCCGGCTTCCAGGCCGATCGCGTCGGCAATCGGAGCCTCATCAAGCAGGTCATCCAGCAGCGACTGGCTGAGCAGTTTGTCCATGGCGTCGCCATCGACCAGCCGCGCGTCGCGGACGGTGTCGACACCAGGCGTCTCGAACAGCAGTTCCTGCACGGCGATCTGCCGATTGAGTTCGTCGTGAATGAATTCGGTCGCCGACAGCGTGACGTTTTCCGCCGAACCGACCTGATCGTCCAGCGGGGCACCGTCGCGAATGCTGCGCGTGACATTGCCGGCGGGGTCGTAATTGACCCGGGTGACATTGCCCATAGCGTCCGTCGTCAACACGCGTCGGTCGAAGCCGTCGTAGGTAAAGGTTGTCGCGTCGCCGAAGGCCGTCGGGTCGGTGGCTGACACGCGAACGTTATTCGAAGCGTCGCCGTCTGTGTCTTCGCTGTCGCCGACGGCGACGACGTTGCCGTTCAGGTCATAGTAGAACGTTGTGCACAGACAGGGCTCGCCGCCGCGTACGTCGAAGCTGATCGGATCGTCCGCGGCCAGTAAAGCGGCGGCCGGCGCAGCGAGGGCTCCGGTGGCGGACTGGAAGACCAGATCGCGTTCGTCAAAGACCGTCGAGTTGGAATTGCCTTCCGGCAGGATCGTCAGCACGAGGTTGTCGTTCGCGTCATAGCGGAAACGCGTGCGCAGGAACTTGTCGGTGTTGTTGTCGACTTCCTGTAGTGTCTCAATGACGTTGTCGTTGATATTGTATTTGAAAGCCGTCTCGGCATAGGCCTTGCCACCGGCCGCGTCGGGGTTCGGCAGGATGGCGTAAACCGACGTGTCGTCCGGTGTGACGTCCCAGGCCGAATCGACGAACAGCGTCGAGTCGATGTTACCCAGCACCGTGCGCACCTGTCCGGCACCAGCGCCATCTTCGATGCGGACCAGCTTGTCGATCCACTCGTTGATTTGCCAAGTTTGCGATGTATCGGCGAGCGTTGCCGGAGTGTTTCCACCACTGGAGGTCGAGCGGACCTGGAACAGGTACTCGGACAGTTCGGCGTCCGGGATGTTGCCGTCGGTGGACGAGGTGTTGCCGCGATCCTCAACCTGTTGCAGCACGACGTTGCCGTTGTAGTCGTAGAAGAAACGCGACTCGTACGCGAAATCAGTCAGTTCGATTGGCTCATCCGGGTTCTGACCGTCCGGCGTGTAGGAATTGTGCCCGGCGGCGCTGGTGACACTGACGACCTCATCCAGCTCGTTGATTTCGAATTCCGTGACGATCCCGCGTCCATCGACTGACGTGACCAGATGGCCGACTGTGTCGTAGACGAACTGGTTGACAATGTTGGTCGCCTCGGCGCCGGAACCGGAGTTGCGCGTCGGGTCGCTGCTTTCCGGAGTGGCGTCGATAATTGTGCGGCGGAGATAACCGCCGGTGTCCGGGGCTCCGTCCGGGTTGTCGATGACTTCGCCCGGCAGGTTGTCCGCGTTCGGGTTGCTTTCCGAGTAATACTCGAAGCGCGTGAGATTACCCTCGGCATCGACCCGAGACGTGAGCTGTCCAAAGCGGTTGAAGCGGAACTGTTCGACGATCTGCTGTGACGTGTCGCCCTCAATGGCCGACTGGTTGGAACCGTTCAGCAGATTCACTGTCGGGTAGACAATGCTGACCACGTTGCCGGCCACAATCGCCGACGTGTCGCCGTCACCGTTGATGTCCCCGAGTCCCAGTTCGACGCCGGAGTCCGTCAGACGTCCGCGGAGCGTATTGAGGCCGTCGGCGGTTGCATCGAGGCCCAGCTCATGGACAAGCAGCACTTCTGTGGTCAGGACGTCGGCGTCGGCTGCGATCAGTCCATTGAAGGTCGTGACGAGTTCCGGAGCCGCGCCGGCCAGGGCATCGCTCGCCAGTTGGTCGGATTCCTGGTAGTCGAAGAACCAGGAGGTGGTATAGCGCACGGATGCGTCGAGTTCTTCAACAACAACCGGTGATTCGAACGAGCCGTCCGTGCCGCGCGGATCGGTGAACTGCCGCAACTGGTTGTAGATGGGTTCGAAGCGGCGTTCGGTGACGATTTCTGTCTGGTCACCGCCGCGGTCCGCATCGGCCACCTGGACCGTGCGCGTGGCGTTGCCCTGCTGGAAGCGGTCGTCGGTGCCGGCGTCCTCAGTGGTGTACTCGGTGGTGGTGAAATTGCCTTCGGGCTGCAGCACCATCTCGAGCTGGCCGTCGCCGTTGTAGACGAACGTTGTTTCAAAGAAGTCGGGATCGCCGAACGTCGGATCGTCCGGGCGAATGCCACTGGTGAATTCTCTGTAATTGAGAACGTTACCAAGCGAGTTGTACTGATACTGGGACACATTGCCGGCGCGATCGGTGACAACCAGTTGGCGGGTGGCGACGGTGGGGTCGTCGGTCGGATCGGCGATGTTCTGGTAGTCATATGTCATCGTGCCGCCGGCTTCGACACCGTTGGCGTTCGTGCCGCCCCAGGTCTGACTGGTGACACGGTCCGTGGCATTGTCGTACGTCAGCGTGATGTACGGGCTGTTGTCACCAAAGGCCACTTCGTTGGGTCGAATGATCTGTTCGAGGTTGTGGTTGTCCGCTACGTCGGCGTTTCCGGACGAGTAGGCATAGCGCGTCGTGCGGCCCTCGGCGAAGTTGTTGCCGGTGGACGTGTCAGTGACGGCCGGTGACGTGACGGCGACCAGGTCGTCGTTAGCGTCATACTCGAAGCTGATGATACGGCCGGAGAAATCCTCGATCTCGGTGATGTGGCCGTCTAAGTCGTAGCGATAATCGATGACGCGACCGAGAGTGTCGGTCACGAAGTCGAGGTTGCCGAGGTCGTCGTACGAGTAACTGAGCGTGTTGTCGTTGCGATCGGAGATCGACAGGAGTTTGCCGTCTCCGAAGCCGTCGACCACATCGTAAACAGCGACGGCGCCGGACGAGTCGCGTTCGCTGAATGTGCCGTCGCCGAGTTTTTCCAGAGCGGTGTAGAACTCGGTGGGCGCGCCGTAGGTGCCGTCGGCGTTCAGGGAGTAGATGTCGGCGCGACCGCGACCGTCGAAGCGCAGGACGTCGCCTTCTTTCGCTGTCGTGAATGTGCTCAGCAGCAGGTCACTGTTGTCCGCGTTGATCTCGACGATGCGCCGGTTATCCGCAAAGTCCCAGCTCTGACCGAGTGCGGTTTCGAAGTTGGCGGCGCTGCGGTAGGTGCGTTCGAATCTCCAGTTGAATCCGCGTCCGGCGATTTCGAGGTCGGTGACGGTTTCCTCGTACTCGCCGCTGTGAGCGTTGACGCTCATTATCCCGAAGTCCTCGAGCGGCGGCCAACGAACGCGAGAGGAGCTGACGTTGTAGCTCTGGTCGACGGAGCCGATGGCACTGCTGGTGTCGGTCAGTTCGATATATTGAGCATCCCGGATATCGCCAAAGCCCACGCCGCAGTCGTTCTCCGGGTCGTCCTGATACTCGCCCCGATCGTAGACGTACGTCTGATCGACGCTGCCGATGGCACCGTCTGGATCAGGAGGGTCGACCGTCAACGTGGCCTCAACGACGTTGCCGAACGGCGCGTTGTGCAGCGAATTGTGGACCGTGGGGTTGCCGTTTGTTGAGTCGACCGTGAACGTGGCTGTCGGCTGGCTGTTCACGATCAGGCCGCGGGTCAGATTCGCACGTGACGCCGACCACACCGTTTGCTGGTCCACCGTGGCCTCGACCACTTCGGCCGGATTCCCCGGTTCATCCTGCGCCACTCGGACCAGTAGCGTGCTGGCCTGCGCAGCGTTGTCGGCCAGGACAGCCGGTCCGCCCACGGCGAACTCGAATGTCGATTCGTCCGCGTCGTCACTGAAGATGCGGACTTCGCCAATGCCGTCGGATGACACGCCGAAGTCGCGCGACACGGTGAAGGTCTGAATTTCAAGGGCTGCCAGTGTGCCTGTGAATCCGCTGACCGTGAATCCCTCTGTGGCGTCATAACCGGTTACGGTCAACGGCGTGGTGCCCTGGTTCCGCACAGAGAACTCACGCGGCGTAAAGTTCAGTTCGTCCGTCTGGGCGTCGACATCGTCAGTGCTGCCGATTTCAACAGGCGTCGTCCGACCGTCGCTGATCTGAATGCTGGTTTCGCCGCTGTAAGCCGGATCGAGCTGCGCGTCCACCGCCGTGAAGATGCGAATGTCCGACGCTCCTGAACCCACCGTAAACGTTGTCGTCGCCAGCAACTGCTCCGTTTGCTGGTGAGTGATCTCGATGGACCAGATTCCGGGGGTGGGATTCGCTGGCAGGTCAAAGCTCTCCGAACCCCAGTCCGCGTCGGTCGCGAAGTTGTCCTTGTTATCAAAGTCCGTGTGGACCACGTTGCCGCCGGGGTCGATCCATTCGATTGTGGCATCGTCGCCGTCACGCCAGCCGCCGTAACGGAACGAGACATACACACGGTCCGTCTCACCGGCCAGAAACTGATCCGTGCCCGCCGGCAACTCAAACTGCCGCCTCGTAAACCCACTGCCGCTCGCACTGGACACAATCGTTTCCAGAATCTGCGGACTGTCACCCGTGTAGGCCGCCGGGTCTTCAAAGAAGACATGCGGTGCCAGGTACGGGTCGATGGGGAAGACGGCGGGCGTCGTGCCCTCGGCTGTGTGATACCGCAGTTCAAACAGCAGCCGCGGTCCGCCCTCCTGCTCGCCTGATCCACCGACCTGCGCAATCACGTCTCCCGCTGCCACCGTCTGGCCTTCTTCGACCACCACGCTGCCTGCCTGCCTGCCTGCCTGCCTGCCTGCAGGCTGCCGTAGCGTGTCGTCCAGCCGTTGCCGTGATCGATGGTGACGACGTTCTGCAATGTGTCATCACGCTCGCCGATCTCACGGTCAAAGAACCCGTCCCGCGCACGCAGCACAACGCCCGGCGCTGCCGCCACCGCATTCACGCCTGCGTCCATGTCGCTGTAAGACGGCAGCGTGTACTCGATGCCACGGCTGCCGTTGCTGACGAAACTGGTTTCGCCCTGGAAGTCGATCGCCCCGCTACCCGCGTCAAGGTCCAGATAGCGGCTTGCCGTCCAGTCGACGAACGGAGTGCCTTCCAGCGGATTGACCAGCTTCGGAATCGTGAAGTACGGATATGGAGAGGCGCCGCCGGCATTGTCGCCGGTTTCTGAATTGCCTCCGATCAACAACTGCGAGAAGAACTGATCGTTGGCTCCGGTGATACTGTTCGCGGTCGTGCCGACACCATTGAAGTCAGAATAGAGGACATGCACGCCGCCAGCATCGGGAACGGAACCGATGGGTTCCAGAGGTGCTCCGATGGCCAGGTCATGGTGCTGAACGGGCTGACCGACTCCGGAACCGTCAAAGTCACCGGCCCACACCAATGCGCCGAAGTACGTGAAGGACTCAGCACCGTCCCCGTCAATTCCGGCCGAGTCCTGAGTGAAGAACCGGGAGTTGTTACGCGCCGTCGATGTGCCCAGCAGTCCGCTGTTCGATCCGTCGAGGACGAAGACGACCCCGGCATCAATAATTCCGAGGTTGCCAAAGTCCTCGCCCGGTGCTCCGATTGCCAGGTCCGCCGAGAGCTGCGCTTCCTGATTGATCGTCGTCGATGACCCGTACGCCAGATTGAAATTGCCCGCGGCCAGCGAGAAGCCGAACAGGTCGCCCGCTTCCGACGTTCCGCCCACCCCGTTGGAATCCTGGAAGAACACGTCGTCGTTCCGGCCGTTGTCCCCGGCCTGCAGGCCGAAACTCGCTCCTCCATACAGAATGTGTACGGCGCCGGCATCGATGGCCGAACCGTCATCTTCAAACGGGACACCAATGGCCAGGTCGTCGAAGCCGTCACGATCGAAGTCGCCGGTCGCCAGTGTCGTTCCGAACCGGTCACCCGCCTCGGCCGTGTCCTGCACGGTTCCGTGTGTCAGTGTCGTCGAACCGCCCTGGAAGAAGACCTGATTGGTGAACTGGCCGACCGTGTCCTGCAGCCCGATGCCCTGTGAGCCATACAGAATCTGGACGGCACCCGCGTCCTTCATGCCGCCGATATCCTGCCCGGGAATCCCAATGGCCAGGTCGTCCTTGCCGTCGCCATTGAAGTCCCCGGACGCCAGGACGGCGCCGAAGTTGTCACCGGCCTCCGCATCTCCGGCCAGGTCGTCATCACCCTGACTCCAGAACTGGTCGTCCAGGATGCCCGTATTCACGCTATCGATGAAGACCGTCCGCGAGGTCGCATCGAGTCCGTCGTTCCGGTCCCCGTAAATCACATTGACGCCGCCAGCGTCGACCACTGAGCCAAGGTCCTCGCGCGGACTCCCGATCGCGAGGTCCATGACGCCGTCGCCGTTGAAGTCGCCTGAGACAAGAGATTCGCCAAATCGATCCGCCGGCTCACTCCCGTTTAGCACTGACGACGAGTCCTGGCTGAACCGGTCCTGCAGCGGGGCCTGTCCGGGACGTGTGTAAAACACGACAACTTCGCCGGCCTGGGCATCATTGCCGACGGTCTTGCCCGGAACTGAAATCGCCAGATCGGCGGTCTTGATATTGAACACGCCCTCAGACGGATCGATGTCAAACGTGCGGTCATCGAAGTCACCCACCGTCCACGCCGACCCAAACAGATTCCGATCGGTCGCAGTCCCCGGCACGGTCGCACCAAAGAAATCCGTATCGCCTTCGAACGCAGAGCCATTCCCGGTCGTCGTGATGCCGGGCACTTCGCCAGCCAGCTCGGCTGCTCCCGGACTCAACCCGAACAGGACATGCAAGGCGCCTGCGTCGCGCTCGCCGTCGATGTCTTCGCCCGGAACGCCGAACACTAGACTGTCGGCCCCCAGGGTTCCAAAGTCACCGGCCAGCGGTGTCGCGGTCAGTAGACGCCGCTCTTCCAGTGCCTCGAAGGTCAGCCTTCGAGCCGGGGATGGGGCCGCAGCCTGGTCATCGCACTGGTCACCGCGGCGTTTCGGGCGATCGCATGTGTTTGCAGGACGACGACGGGAGGAGTGACGCAACCAGCGCAACCAATGAGACAGCAGCATAAGGCGGCCCTCGTTTGTTCAACTTCTGCTGGCAGTCCCATAACCGCAGTTCGTCAGCCATTGGGGCGTAACGACAGTACGGTGGACCACCAGAATGGCTTGTCCTCCTCGAGCGCCCCGCCGTGTTCGCAGTGACACGACGGTCCATGAGAAAAAGTCTGACCAGATCTCCTGACTGGACTAACGTGGCTTGCCAGTGTTTTCAGCCTTTTCTGTAGAGCCGACACGATGCATCGGAATATCAGACCAAATCAGAATTTCTGACCAATCCGGAATTTCACGACAGGCAGAGAGGCCGGCAGAGACACGTTGCGGATTGTCCTGTCATACCGGCTGCTCCCGTGTTGCGGCTGTGATTCGCCCTGTCATTCCGCATCCGGAATGGAACTGCTTCGCAAAGCTGGCATCATCGAACCGTTGGCAATCTGTTGAAACTCGTTTAACGGCAAGCCGGAGGCGACGGTGTTTCTCGGCTCACCGACGCCTTCGGCTTGCTGCCAGACGAGAAAGTGTGTTTCCAGACGTGCTCTGTTGAGCGCAGCGGTGCCCGCCGCGCGCCTGTCTGCAGGAGTGTCGATGTCCGCAAGTTCGTCCGATTCACAATCCGCAGCCAGGCGACAGCTTCAGGAACTGCTGTCGACGATCGAGCAACTTGCGCTGAGCGGTCTGCCGGTTCCACAGTTCCATGCGGAGTTTGTGCAGCACGTGACACACGGCCTGGATGCCGAGGCCGGGTTCGTTCTGCTGGGCACACAACGCCAGCCAGACTCCGATCCACAGCAGCCGGACAGCGGCGACTCGGCACGCCACGACGTTGACTATCGTGTGGCCGCGCGATGTGAACGCGATGGGGACGGGACCTCAGCAATTGGTCTGCTGCGACAGGATGCGGCGCACACGGCTGTCATCGAGCGTGTGTGGAATGATGCTCGCTCAACGGCCGTGCTGCCGGGCGAGGCGGGGAATCCGACGCAGCGAGTGCTGCTGATCGTTCCTCTGACGGACACACAGTCCGGTCAACCCTTCGGGATCATCGAACTGATCAGGCTGTCGGGAATCGAACCGCTGGCGATCGAGAATTATCTGCGTCTGATCGAACGCATGGCGCGACAGGCCGCGCTGTTTCACAAAGTCTCGGGCCTGAACGACGGACAGCGGCACACCCAGGCGCACACACAGTTCCTGCAGGCCGTGCATGCGAGTCTTGATCGCCGCCGCACGGCTTATGCCATCGTCAACGAAGGCCGGCTGCTGGCGGGCTGCGAACGTCTGAGTCTCGCGCTGTGGGACGGTCATCACTGCGAACTCGAAGCGGTCAGCGGACAGGGCTGGTTCGAACGCCGTTCACGGTCCGTCATGTTGCTTGAGCAACTCGCGACTCAGGTCGCCAGTTCTCAGCAGCCGCTGTGGTATGGCAATGGAACGCCGCCGCCGCAACATCTGACAGCCGCCATCATGGAGTACGTCGATGCAACGAAAGCTCGTGAAATCGTCGTTGTGCCCGTTGCCCAGGCAGACGAAACCACTAAGCCAGATGGTCATGGCGTCTCGACCGGTCCGCGTCCTCCCCTCTCGATGCTTCTCATTGCCGAGCAGTTCAGCGCGTCTGCCCCCCCCAGGTCTGGACGAACGACTGCAAACGATCGGCCGTATCTCAGCTCCGGCTCTGACCAACGCGATCGAGCATGAGAACATCCCTTTCCTGTCGACCATGCAGCGATTCGGTCGCATGCACCGCGGTACGCGGACAAGCAAGGGGCGCACCATTCTGGGGATCGTGACTGGAATCCTGCTGGCACTTCTGATTATTCCCTCGGGACTTGACATGGAAGCCCACGGCGAACTGCTGCCGGTCGACCGGGCCAATGTCTTTGCCAGGACCGATGGCATCGTCGAGGAGGTGCATGTTTCACATGGTGAGTCTGTTTCCAGCGGCCAACTGCTGGTCACGATGAGTGATGCCGACGTCGATTCCGAATTGATCCGCCTGAATGGCGAGCGGAACGCGACCGCCGCGCGATTGCGCGCGGTCCGCGCCACTCTGTTGAGCAACCGCGGACAGTCGCGTAACGAACGCGATCAGTTTGCCGCGGAGCTGGGACAACTCGAACGCACACTGGATGGTCTGCAGACGCGGCTGGCGATTCATCAGCAGACGGTGGACACGCTGCAGGTTGACAGCCCGCGCGACGGGATCGTCCAGACGTGGGATGTGCGCAAGCTGTTGATCAACCGGCCGGTCCGTCGCGGCCAGATGCTGATGACCGTCGCCGATCCGTCTGGTTCCTGGGAGCTGGAAATTCGCATGCCGGGACATCGCATGGGCCATCTGCAGCAGGCTCAGAAAGCGCACGGCGATGATTTGCCCGTCGAATTTGTGCTGGCATCCGAACCGGGCCAGCGGTTTCCGGGCCATATTCGGCAGGTCCACGATCGGGCTGAGGTTCACGACGAAACCGGACACACGGTCCTGATCAGCGTCGATGTGAATCGCGACGACGTCGGGCAGCTCAAACCCGGAACCCAAGTGGTTGCCCGCGTCGAGTGCGGATGGCGGCCGATTGGCTACGTCTGGTTTCACGAGCTGTATGAGTTCGTGCAGAAACAAGTGCTGTTCCGGCTGTAGATGCAAGGCGCGCAATGCCTTCGGGGATGCGGTCAGAAAACGTGCACGATTTCGACACGAGTTGTCCGCAATTGTTTTTTCGCCCACTCAAGGAGCGTATCAATGGACTGACCGAGACCGGTTCTGTTTCGTGAATCGTCGGTCCCCAGTTGCAGCGCGGCCAGTCGTCCGCCGATGGTGAACCCTGACCCCGACGTGCCAGGTGCAAATGCACTTCGCCGCGACTGCACGACACGCAGAATAGCCTCCCGCCTGATACCGCTGATCCTGTACACAGGCAGATAATCGGTGGCCTTAAAGCGGACGAAACTCGTGAATCCGCTACCTCGCACACGATGACTCTTACCGGCCCGCTGCGACGATGCGTCGCCCATGAGCTGAGCCCGCGAGCGATGCGTTATCGAACGTAGGGGCTGGCCGGTACGGAGAATCCTGACGTTCAGCAGATCGGCAAGACTGACCTGAATGAGGGCGGCATCGAGTCGCGAATTTCGTCGCGTTCTGGTGATCAGAGTCGCAGGGGCTCTACGGCCGTTATGCACGATGTCCGGATGGCGCGCCACGGAACCGTGGAAAGCATGAGACACGCTGAGCACTCCCCAGCTCCAGACGCTGGTCGTCGTCATCCGCCATCGCATGACGAAGCTGGTCGCGGCTCGGCTGCGTGCACGTACTTCCGCTCCGGAGTCGCTGGCATCCACGCACGCCTCGACATCGGTGTCCAGCACGACATTGATATACCGATTGCCCCGTCGAAGCCTGACGCTAACCTGTGGCGTCACTCTGCGGATGCGTTGTCGGGGCAGGGATTTCCGGCGGACCAGATATCGGGCAGCCATGATTCCGCGACGCCGGATTCGACCACCTTTCACTTTCGCACCGAATCCGACAGCGACGACATTGGTGTCACCGGCTTGACGCAGACGGCGTTCCAGCGTGTCCTGAATCCGCGCGAGTTCGGTGTCGGTGAGTTCCCACAGCCGGTCGCCAGAAATTGTCTCCACGAGTTCCGCCTCTCTCGGTCATGACAAAGAAAAAGAAACGGCATCAGAAAAAGAGAAGCCGCCACAGGATCATCATCCTCTGGCGGCTTCATTCTTACCTCCGGCAGCCTGGCACTGTCACTCCGTCGCGGTCTCCGGCATTGTTGTCACCAGTACGACCTTCACTTTGCGTTCGCCGCGCAGGTCATTGACAGCCTGCTTCAGCGACTCGTCTTCGGACAGCGCTTCGACGACTGTCGCGTACTCGGCGGGCTCGTCACCAAGCGGTGTCACACGGATGGTGAGCAGACCTGGATCGTCGTCGAGGTCATCAATCGAGACATCCGCGTCGACTCCGCCATACATCAGCGCCAGCGAAGCGAGTCCTTCGGTTGTCTCGACCTGGTCCGTCACGGGGAGATGATACAGATTCACTTTAATCCGCTTGTCACCGCGGAGTTCGTTCAGTGCATCGACGAATGCCTGGCTCGCTCCAAAGGCGGTCGACACGCCACCGTACGTTGTGGGGTTGTGGGCACTGACGTCAATAATGAGCAGTTCATCGGTGTCTCGGATCGCAACGTCGGCATCGATACCACCCTGCAGCAGCGCCAAGGAAGCGAAGCCTTCGACAGACTCTGTCTCGTCTGTTTCGTCACTCGTCGAAGGCGCCGTGAATCCGGTGGGGACCGGATCGCGAGTCGTATCGCCATCGCCAATCTGATCGAGTTGGCGGAAGACCATTACGCCGTTTTGGAAGACCAGCCCGTAGAGTGGAGTACTGTTGGTCCAAGTGCAGTCCGGACACCCAAATGGAGCGAATCCGACATATCGCCATCCGCAGAGATGTTTGACACCGTTGCATTCCGTGATCACCGATTCGTAGTAGCCGATCGGCACGTTGGACGCTCGCACGACAGACTTGTAGGCACTCGGCACGGGCCCGTCTTTGGACTCATCCAGCGACGTCTGCCGTCCACCCGGGGCCGCGACTACACCGCTGGGCGCCAATGCACTCAGCAGTCCGGTGACCGCCGTCAGGTTCTCGTCGAATTTGCTGTCCAGGTCCTGATTCAGTTGCGTGAGATTCCAGCCCTTGTCCAAGGTGATTTGGACGTCAGCCGTGCCCAGGCCCGGCGTCACTTCAAGCGAATACTCCTCGGTGAAATCCGGAAGGTATTCGAGTTCGAGTTTTACCATCTCGTCGGACAGACCCGTCACGGATGATTCGTCACTGAGTGTTGTCACCTGATCGAACGGAGTAATTTTCAAATACGGCTTGGGACGGTAATACCGGATGCCACAGTCCTTGTCCCCTGGGTTCTTCCGCACACGGACTCCAGGCTGACACGCGGACAGCACACAGGGCAACAAAGCCAGCACGAGGATTCTGGAGAGTTTCTGCATGTCATTTCGTCCATGAAAGGATGATACGGTTTGTGCGGTTAAGACCTCATATGACAATTATCGGAGCGGACATGTCGAATTCGTACAGTAATCCATCTGTGTGCAGACGTTCTTCTACCCCGACACGTCAAAGTTGCCGTGACCGTCAGACTCCATCAGACCGATCGGTTACCTCGGATACCATGCACTGTATGAGTCTTCGCAGACGCAGGTGCTGTTCCGGCTGTAGAGCTGCCCTCTGAAGAGTGCGGGCTGAAGCACACAAGCAGCCGAAGCTGATGTAGGGCGGGCTCTTCGCCAGTCCCCACCCGCAGACAGACGCGTCCGGCCCGCGAGCACTTCTCTGTCCACTCCTGACGAAAGCGTCCTCATGTTGCGCTCGATCTGGCTCAGCGCGTGGTGTATCCACGCGGGTTGTGCTCTGCTCGTCGCCCAGGACGTGTCTGTACAACCGGCGGATCAGTCGACGGCGGCAACAACCACAGCATCAGCGCAACCCATACAACTGGAACACTGCCTCGTCTCGCTGATCCACACGGTCGAACTGTCGACACCAGTGGCGGGAACGATCGACGACCTGCACATCAAGAGTGGATCGGTTGTCGTGGCGGGACAACCACTCGCTCGGCTCGACGATCGGTCCGCGGTCATGCGTCAGCGTGTGGCGGAGGCTCGGCTGCGTGAGGCAGGGCTGGCCGCCAGTGATGTCGATGTCCGTGTCGCGCATACGGCTGCACGTCTGGCTCGACTGGCGTTGTCCGCGGCCGGCAATGCGGAAACGCAGACGCGCGGCGCCGTCGCCGGCAACGAAATGCGTCGTCTGGAAAATGACGCACAACGCACGACGCTGGCAATCGAACGCTCTGAACGTGACCTCGCTCTGACACATCAGACGCTGGAAGTCCGGACGACGGAACTGGATGCCACCAGTCTTGAACTTGAGCTGCATACGCTGCTGGCCTCCATGAACGGACACGTGGTCGATGTCTACAAACACTCCGGGGAATGGCTGGCCGTTGGCGAGCCGCTGCTACGCGTCGTGCGACTCGACCGGCTGCGCATCGAGGCGTTCGTCGATCCGACCGAATTGGGTCCGCAGGAGATCACGGGTCGCCAGGTACGCGTGACGGCTGTGCTCGAACGCGGACGCGTCGAGGAATTTCCGGGCGAGGTGACTTTCGTGCGCTCGATCATCGACACCAACGGCCAGTACCGGATTCAGGCAGAAGTCGCGAATCGCCAGGAGGCGGGACACTGGCTGCTGCGCCCCGGACTGCTGGTGTCAATGACACTGCACGGCGGCGGGCTGGAATCCGTCGAGCCTCAAACGCGACTGCACGAACAACAGCGCAGCGATCGGCCACTCCTCGGGAAGTCGCAAATCCGGTTCACCCAAGGCAGCACGCTGCGCGCCGTCAGACCTGCCGCCGCAATTCCTCACTGGACGCAGTGGCGACCGATGCAGCCCTTCCGGAATGGAATCTGGCGCCCTGAGTGACGGCACTCGAGTGCAGCGACTCGTACGCCACTTATTGCCAGGTCGTTCCCAAAGCAGCATAGCCGCAACAAAGGCGACTCTTCATTCCGGCAATGCGCGCACGGCGCGTATGTCAGACGATGGCAGTCGCAACCTCGTGCCGCTGGTGCTGCCATTTGTCATTAGTTATTTGTCAATAGTTATTTGTCAATAGTCATTTGTCAATAGTCATTTGTCATTGCTGTCCTGCGGATAGCGAGACGTGCGCCGTGTTCATGAAGCATTGAATTGACCCCGAAAATGACAAGTGAGAGATGACAAATAACTAATGACAAATGGCACTCGCCGGACGAAGCACGCACATTTCTCGGAGTAAGAATCTAAGCGGCATCTGCCCGCCTGCCGTCGTGCACCGGTCATACCGTTGATGCGCAGGTTGACTAGGGCGGATTTCTGATCGCGGCCAGGTTCCGTTTCGCGTCACCCCGTGTGCCTGTGGTAATCGTTGACACAGACACGTTGACGTGCGCTGGAATCCCGCGATGGCCGTCTCGACCAGTCAAACCGGAACATCAAACGCTCCTGGCGAACAGCCGGCCGAGCAGACTCTGCCGTTGCGATTGCGGACCGACCTCATCATCGGACAGCAGACGTATCAGGGACGACTCTCGTGGGTCGTCAAAGACCCGTTGTCGCTGAAATTCTACCGCTTCAATGACGAAGAATATTTGCTTCTGCAGATGCTCGACGGCACCGGCAGCCTGACAGACATCGCCGAGCGATACCGCCAACGGAATCCGTCCGAGACACTCGGCACCGACAGTCTCAAACACTTCATCGCGTCGCTGCACAATAGCGGGCTGCTGACTTCTGCGGCGACCGGCCAGAGCGAAATGCTGCTTCGCCGCGAAGACATGCGCCGGCGCCGCGAGACAATCGCTCGATACAGCAGCCTGATGGCCATTCGATTTCGTGGGATCAACCCGGACCGGTTGCTTCGCTGGCTGTATCCGGTGATGAGCTGGATCTTTTCACCACTGGCTATCGGCATGTGCCTCGCTTTGATGCTGTCGGCTTTGATGTTGGTCGTGGTGCAGTTCGCCACGCTGCAGTCCCGACTGCCGGCCCTGGAACAGTTCTTCAGTCCCACCGGCGCACTTGGTCTGATGCTGGCACTCGCCGCGTCCAAGGTCATTCACGAGTTGGGACACGGCTTGACCTGCCGACACTATGGCGGTGAGTGTCATGAGATGGGCGTGTTAATTCTGGTCCTCACGCCATGTCTTTATTGCAACGTCTCGGATGCATGGACGATGCCGAATAAGTGGCATCGCATTGCGATCAGTGCCGCCGGTATCTGGATCGATCTGCTCATCGCATCCACCGCGACATACCTGTGGTGGTTTACTGAGCCCGGACTGCTCAACGGGTTTTGCCTGAATCTGATGTTTGTGTGTTCGGTCAGCACACTGGTTTTCAACGCGAATCCGCTGCTGAGATTCGACGGGTATTACGTCCTGTCCGATCTGCTGGAAATCCCCAACCTGGCTCAGAAGTCGTCGAAACTCGTGCGTCGAACGCTGGCGTCGGTCTGCCTGGGCATCGAGCCCGACGACGATCCGTTTCTTCCCCAACAGTCCCGCGGACTGTTCCTGGTCTACAGCGTCGCCGCGTTCGTGTATCGCTGGATGATCACGTTCTCGATCCTGTGGTTCCTCACACAGGTCTTCAAGCCGTACGGGCTGCAGGTGATCGGTTACGCCGTTGCGGTCTTTACATTGTCGACTATGGCCGTCGTCCCGCTGTGGAAACTGTATCGGTATCTGAAGACGAACTGGCCCGCGCCCTCAGGCACAGACAACGGGAGCCCCACCATGATTAAGCGATCCCGAATGCAGACAACGATCTGTGTTCTCGCAGCCGTTCTGCTGCTGGCCATCGGCATCCCTCTGCCGCGGACAGTCCTGTGTCCGTTGGAAGTTCAGCCTGAGGGAGCGGTGCCTGTTTACATCGGGGAGCCCGGCGTGCTCGAAAGCGTCTATGTGGAACCAGGACAGCGTGTCACCGCCGGAGCCCTGCTTGCAGTCCTGTCGAATCCGCAGGTCGAATCAGAGATCGCTACTCTGAGCAGCAGCCGCGACCGCCTGCAGACCGAACTCGCGTCACTCCGCCGACGCAGTTTCGATACACCATCGCTCGCGGGTGGCATCTCAACGGCAGAGAAACGTCTTCACACAGTAGAGGATCAACTGGCTGTGGCCGTCTCCCGCCGTCAACGACTTGAGATCCGGACCTCGCGCGCTGGCATGATCACATCAGCACGGGCCGTTTCGCCGACTACTCGTGCCGCCGACGCACTTGCAGAGCCGCAGGGCAATCTGCTGCTCCCGCAGAATCTCAGCAGCTGGATCGAAACAGGAACGCAACTGTGCCTGATCGCTCCGGATGAACGATATGAGGCGTCTTTGATCATTGATCAGAGTGACATCAAACTCGTTGAGCCCGGCCAGAACGTCTCGATCCGCTTCGATCACCTTCCCGGTAAGACCGTGACCGGCGAGATTGCCCGCATAGCGACGACCGAACTGGATACGGTGTCGACCGCAATGTCTGCCAGTTCGGGGGGAAGAATTCCGACAGTTCCAGACGCCTCGGGCCGCGCGCGTCCGCAGAGTGCTCAGTTCCAGGCGATCGTCCCATTGCCTGTCACGAGTGGCGCACTGCAATCCGGTCGGCGCGGCCAGGCAAAAATCGTTGTCCAATCAGCAACTCTCGGAAGCCGCCTGTGGAGAGCGTTACAGACCACATTCCGACTCAATCTGTAACGTCGCTGAGAAAAGTCATCGGCGGCCGGCACTTCTCTGGGAGAACCGCGTCGTATCTGGCTGGCAGCCGACTCCGTTTCCTGAACGACGACGGGCGGTAGAACTCCTCGTGGTCGGGGGTGTTTCGCACGACGTTCCGATCGAATTGAAGTTCGGCGGGACGGCGACGACTGGCAGGACGACGTGAAGAGGCACAAGTCGCTGACGAGTAGTGGAACGCGTGTCTGGACAGTGAAACAGCCGGTGGCCGTTTCAGCCGACGTGGCGAGCGAAGTTACTCAGACAGAACGCTGGGCGAGTCGGCACGTGGAATACCAGCTTCCGGTAGACGCTGGTCAATATGAGCTGACGCTCTGGTTTGCCGAGACGAATCGCAACTTCCAGGTAAAAGGCAAACGAACGATCAGGATCACCGCGAACGAAACGGAGCTGGCGGGTAAGCTGGATGTGTTTTCAGAAGCGGGCGCCGATACCCCGTGGGCATTTCGGTGAACGGTCACGGTCAAAGAATCTCCGCTAAAGATCGGATTGCTGGCTGATCCGATGGCCCGGCGATTAAGGGCATTGAGATCCGACGAATCGAACCAGTGCCACAGCCTTCGGATGACGAGTGAAGCAGGCTACGGCAAACATGCCGTACGAACGGAGCCTTCAGTGACGAAGACGTTATCCCGAACCGATCTCACGCGGCTGATCGTGGTTGCGCTGGCTGCATTGCTTGCCAGTCATGCCTCGCATCTCGCGGCGCAGGTTGTGTCGGCCGATGTACCGGGGATCGCCGAAGGCCTTTCACACCCGGACCCGACGGTAAGGTCCGCAGCGGCTTATCGTGCCATCACGCTGAAGGACCCAAGCCTGCTGGATGTCCTGTCCGCCGCAATGTCGGACAGTGACACGCTCGCACGACAGCGTGTCGCCGCTGCCATCGCTGCAATTCCCAATCAGAGGGCAATGGGCATCGTGCTCAAACATGTCGCGCACTCCGATCCCGGGGTACGGGCGGCGATGTTCTATCGCTTTTTGCTCCAGCCGAAGTTGTCGCCCGAACATCTCGACATCCTCACGAAGGGACTGGACGACTGGGACAATGTGGTTCGTCAGCGGGCCGTTGCGGCGGTTCGCAGGATTCCCGGTGACGTTACGAAAGCCGTGCTGATCCGGCTGCTGGAGCACGAGGACGCGACAGTTCGAAATCAGGCAGTGGCAGGCCTGCGGCTTTATCCGACTCCGGAGGTCGTCCGCCTGGTCGCGAAACGCCTGAGTGATCCGGATAACGCAACTCGTGTGTCTGCGGTCAGTGCTCTGCGCCTCCATTATTCCGTCGGTGGAGCTGATGAGCTGCTGTCAGCGCTGACGCATCCCGATGTTGCCGTCCGTCAGCAGGCGGCTCAGCATTTTTCTGCCAAACCAGATCCGCGGGCGACTGCCTTACTGATCACCGCGTTGAACGACATCGATAACACCGTGCGTTCGCACTCGGCCGCGGCACTCGCAAAGGTCGACGATCCGAAAGCCCGGACCGCGCTGGATGCGTTTCAGAAGCTCGAAAAAGAGCCGGTCGACTCGGCCGCCCTCGTGAAACAGGCATCGACTGCCGGGCAGTTGCAAAAACTGCTGCAGCACCGAGACACGAACGTCAGGAAGGACGCCGCACTGGCACTGCGTCGCATGCGGGGCGACGACGCACTGCGGGCTGCGATTACGGCGTCAAAGCACTCTGATTCACTCGTGCGACAGTACGCTGTCTATCGAATGTTAGAAATTCCGGACGCCGCAGCGACGCCCGCGCTGCAGGAAGCTCGCGATGATCCGGACTCAAGAGTCCGCCGAATCGCGGCGATGGCTCTGTCTTCCGCTCCCGGCGAGCAGGCCGCGAAGGTCGCATTCTCGGGCTTCGAGCATGCCGATCCGTCCGTCCGTTCGTATGCGTTCGTAAGACTGACGGCACATCCGGATGCGACGCTGCTTCCGGCTGTGATCAAAGGACTGGAAGACAGGGATGCAGCAGTCCGTCTAAACGCAGCGAGGGCACTGCACAGGACCACAGGCGAAGCGGGCGCGACTGCCGCTCGCGACGTGTTCGAACACTACGACCCCTTTGTGCGATCGCATGCGATGCGGCGATTTTTCGAACGGCCAGATGCCTCTGTCGTTCCCGGACTGATCAAGGGTCTGTCCGATATCGACTCGTCCGTCCGCCTGAATGCAAGCATGGCCATACGCAGGACACCCGGGGACGAGGCGACAAAGGCCGCCCTCGCAGCGTTCAACCACGTGGACCCCGGGGTCCGCGGTCAGGTCGTGTATCGATTCATCGAGCAGCCCGATATTCAGGCCGGCGCAGCGACCGTGAAGATGCTCAATGATCCCATTAAGACTGTGCGATTTCATGCCATCTCTGCACTCACGTACTCCGGAGATGCCAGTGCCATCAGGTCGCTGTTTTCTCTGGTCGACGATGAAGAAGAGGAGATTCGCCACCGTACAGCCAACGCCGTCAGAGCCCTTGTCAAGCGGTTTCCGGCACAGGCCACCGCGATGCCGGATTCGCCATTCAATCAGGACCAGGCCGTCGACTGGCTGCGACTCCTTCCACCATTGGGAATAACGTTGCCGCCAGCCTATGTCGAAATTCTTGGAGGCGACCGTATTACGGGAAAAGTCATCGGCTACGTTGAGAGGAACGAGACTTTACGACCGGGAATTCCGCCACATCTGCTGGTCGAGCCAAAAGAATTCTCAATCGTGTCTGTGCATGGCACCGCGTCCCGCGTGGCGCGTGTCCTGGCAAACTGGGTGCGTCGACTGGTCTGGGAGCGACGCCCTGGCACAGTGCATTACCGACCCGGAACGGTGTTGTTGCGCGAAGGCCGGGACATCGCGTTTCGGAAGCTGCGATGGACTGATCGCGGCGTCACCCTACTGACCGCTGATGGAATTCGGCCAGTCCGATTCGCCGACATCGCTGAGTTGCACTTACCCGAGACTGATCCATGGCAAGCCTGGTATGAACAACTGGCAATGACCGGCATCGAGCCTTCCGAACAGTTACTGCGAGTGGGTAGTGTGGAAGGCTCCCGACTCACGATCCCTCGGACGCGATATCGAGCGTTCTTCAACACTGTGCCGACCGATCCCCGGAACTGGACACACGCGTTTCAGCCGGCATGGAGTCTGGACGTGCTGTCCGTAGCGCAGTCCGGCGTGTGGCTGCGCGATGCTGCGCCGTTCTTCGAAGTGCCGCTGTTTCCACCAACCAGATACGAGCCTCAGACCAATGTGCTGTTTCACTGGCAGCCCGACTGCAGCGTTCATCGGCAGCCTATGAAGACTGCGGACCGCAGGTTTCAATGGGGCTTCGGAGTGCATGCCGATAGCGTGCTGCAGTTTTCCGTGCCCGAGACAGCAATCGGTTTTCAAACGGAACTGGGACTTGATCAAAGTGTCGGCCGAGGCGGCTGTGCAAGAGGTCTGGTCCGACTGCGTCGTGAAGAGCAGCTTACGGCGTTGTACAAGAGCCCGCTCTTGATCGGATCTGACAAAGTGCACACGACGGGCAGCCTGCGGCTTGCATCAAACGAACCAGGAACAATGCTGGAACTCGTCGCCGATTCCGCTCACGACGAACGTCCTCCCGGCGCCGATCCGTTTCACATACGTGATATGCTCAACTGGTCGGAGCCGCGGGTTCTACTGGATCCGAACCGTACGCAATCAAGCATCACGGCCTGCACTCCGCAAATTATCGCCGATCTGACTGGCTGGCATGTGCAACCCGGTGTTGGTGGAAGTTACGAACTTACGAATCCGTGGTGGATGGACAGTCGCAATAAGTTTCGCCCGGTTGTTGCCATCAAACGTACTCCTGCCGCACTCACTCGCACCTTGCCGGCAGGTCTCATGGCTCAGCAGTTGTTACTGCATGTGTGGCGGACAGTTGAGAGTCCTGACCTCGCTCAATTCGAAGTCACCGTTAATGAAACACCAACGGGCATTTTCGACATTCCCGTGCGAGTTTCCACGCAGGAACCACTGCCGATCCCGATTCCACTCAGCATACCGGAAGATCGGGAAGTCACTATTGCCATCCGGCATCTCGGCGAGATTTCCGCGGGTGAAATCCATTGGGGAAACGTGTCATTCGACGACAAGCTGCCTTCGCCCTTTGCACTGTTCGAAGACTACGGGACGCTCACACCAGTCAACGACCAGGAATCCGCAAAGGCAACCCTGCTCGGCGACGGCGCTTTTTCCGGCCAGCGAGCGATCAAGTTGACTCCTGGCGGTCGCTTCCGATTAAACACGCGCAGCGTCCTGAAGATTCGGGAACAACCGAAAGATGAGGCCTTCCGCTACTTGCGTTTCGCGATCCGCAAAATCGGAGGCGGAAGAGTATCGATTGAATTGCACCAACCGACCGAACCTCAACGAGCGATCAGATACGACGCGGGAGCAGGAGAACCGAGCTACGGACCATCAAACAAAGAGTGGGGCTCCGGTATCCCCGACGTATGGGTCATGGTGGAAGTCGATCTCTTTGCGGAATGGGGCGAAGTGGACGTGGACGGCCTGGTTGTGGGCACACCCGATGGTGAATACGCGATGATCGATTACGTCTACCTGGCCCGTAATCAAAGTGACTTCAAGCGCATCGCCGGAGTTCCATCAATTGCCGACAACAACTTCCAGGCACGACGGGCACTCATTCGACCGATCCTTGATAAGACTGGACCAGCCGTCGTCGGGATTGATGTCGAAGGCCGCAAGGGCACGGGTGTCCTGATCGACGACCTGGGTTACGTCCTCACTGCGAAAAGCATTCTGGTTGACAATGGACGGGAAGCCAGCGTTCGTCTTTCCAATGGAAAGCAGGTCAAAGGACAGACTGTCGGTATCACGGCTGACTCGGAAATTGGTCTGATTAAGCTGACCCAGAAGCAGGAGTTGCTCGGACTCAGACTCAGCCCGAAGAAGAACCTGCCCCACCAGGGAATCTATGTCGGCTTTTCACACGCCGCGCAAGTCTTCCGCGGCGAACGTGCGACGTCCTATCTGACGATCATTGCCTCCTCAGACGAGAAGTTGTTTCACACGGACTTCGCGATATCCGGCGCTTGGCCAGGTGGACCACTCTTCGACGAGAACAGTGATGTCGTTGGCATTCACACAATGATCGATCCGACACAGGTCAAACGCTTCAGCCGCGTGGCGGACATTGAGTTGAAGCCCGTTGAGTAACAGTACTGCGAGTGGCGTACAGTGATGCTCAGCCAATGCCCGGTTCCGCACTGCGGCAACTAGACGCCGGGCGCGGGGGCCTCTGGAAGCAGTCAGAATTGCCGCAGATGCACGCAGATAAACGCGGTTTTATTTCCGCAATATCAGCGTCCATCTGCGGCGAGGATTCACACCGCAGGATTGACGGCAAGCAAACGCAACGGTCAATCGCAGGCGGTGATTCCGTGATCTACTCGAGAATCGGGACTTATCTGAGTCGCTCAGTTTGATTAACCTGACGGATCAGCGTTCGTTGATCGATACTGGAGTCATCGCCCGAAACATCGGTTCTGGCGCGGGCGCCCAAATGGTGCAGCGCCAAATTGTTACGGAGACAAGCATGCTGAATCTGTTCGGCCCGGGACTGCGGAGCGGGATTGATCGCCGTGAGATGATTCAGATTGGCGGACTGGCGATGGGCGGTGTCTCGTTGCCGGGTCTGCTGAATCGGTCGGTCACTGCCGCACAGTCGAAGAGTCATGGACCCGGATTCGGACGGGCAAAGAACTGCATCATTCTCTATCTGTCCGGAGCGAATCCACAGCACGACATGTACGATCCGAAGCCGGACACGCCGCCGGAAATCCGCGGCGAGTTCGACACGATCGCGACTTCGACGCCGTCGATTCGATTCGGCGAACACTGTCCGGGTGCCGCCAAACTGATGGATCGCATGGCGCTGGTGCGGTCCATGCATCACGACCACAACGATCACGCTCGTGGTTCGTACCAGATGTTTACCGGGACGCGTTATGCCGGCAGTGTGCCGGATGCGAACAACATGTCCCGGCAGGACATGCCCCATCTGGGCGCATGCGTCGCGAAGCTGGCTCCGGGCAATGGGCCGATGTTTCCGTTCGTGATCGTGCCGCATCGCATGGATGTCGCAGGCGGACGTCGGGTGGGGCAGTTTGCCGGCATGCTGGGCGGGAAGTACGACCCCATGCTGACGGCGGGTAATCCCAACGATGACGACTTCAAACTCGATCACCTGCCGCTGCGTCCGCTGGAAGAACCGGCAGCGATTCGGCGACGGCTGAGTCTGGTTGACCAGTTGAATCGGCAGACGGAATACCTGCGTGAAGGCAACCTGGCTCAGTCGATCAGTCAGGCACAGGCCAAGGCTGTCGAGGTCATCAGTTCGCAGAAAGTGCGCGATGCGGTCGATCTTTCATCGGTGGATCCTGTTGAGCGAGAGCGTTACGGCCGCAATCTGTTTGGCCAGTCGGTCATGCTGGGGCGACGGCTGCTGGAAGCTGGCTCGCGCCTGGTGCAGTGCAACTGGCAGCGAACTCAGGGACGCAACGGTTTCGCCTGGGACACACACTGGAACAATTTCTCCGCGCTCAAGCAGGATCTCATCCCGCCCCAGGATCGAGCGCTGTACGCGCTGGTCACCGATCTCGAAAAGACTGGCCAACTGGACGAGACGCTTGTCGTCGTGGCGGCAGAATTCGGCCGCTCGCCGAAGGTCACGCTGAAAAACGGCGGCCGTGAACATTGGCCTGACGTGTATACCGTGTCGTTTCTTGGCGCCGGAATCAAAGGCGGCCAGCTCTACGGGTCATCGGACAAGATGGGAGCCTATCCGGCTGACGACCCGTGTACTCCGGCTGATTTCGTGGCGACGCTGTACCACTTCCTGGGCATCGATCCTCACGAGGAATCTCACGACCAGCAGGGACGACCGTTCGTGCTGTCGAAAGGGAACCCGATCCCGCTTGAGGTCGGCTGAGCATTACCCACGCGAATGTAGGCCGGAACAAGCGAAGCGCAGTTCCGGCGATGGAACAATTCAGCGAGGCTGCGCGTCAGGCGGAGAACGGAAGTCCGAAGTAAGGAACACTAATCCGCACTAATGATTCACGTGACGACTGTCGCCGGGATTAGCGAAAATCAGTGTCGATTAGTGTTCCTTCATTGTCGGGAACGAAACTTGACTCAGCTGCAACATGTCATGATGAATAAGCGCAGTTACGACACGCTCACCGAATAGTGACGAAGTCGTTGTGATTGAGCATCGCCAGCGCCAACTGATGGCGGGCTTCCTTGCTGCCGCTGAATTCGGCAAGAAATGCTGCGCACTCCGTCATCTCGGCAGTTGACGGCTCGCGACACAGGACGAGTTCGAACAGCGTGCTTACATATTTGCCGCTCTCAAACGACGAGTGAGTCTCCGCAAGTTTCCGCGCCTGCTCCGATGCAATGCGACTGTTAAACATCGCGAGCGCCTGTTGCGGAGAAACCGTAGCCTTTCGCTGGTAACACTCGTTGACCTTCGCCCCGTCGAACAGACTGAGGAACGTCATCTGACGCTCTTTGTCCTGGCGAAAATAAAGACTGCGGCGCAGGACTGTCTGTCCCTGCGTATGTTCGACCGGCGGCCCGCTCATCGTGAGGTCCAGGCTTCCGCCCAGGTACAGCACACTGTCTCGCACAACTTCCGCTTCCATGCGCCGAGCGTTCATTCTCCACAAGGCGTGATTGTCCGGATCGATTGACCGGGTCTCAGCAGATGCGCCGGCAGAAGACGAACTCAGGCGATAGACGCCCGACAGCATGATCTGCTTGTGAAGCGCCTTCATGCTCCAGTCGTCCTCCATAAACTGCACGGCGAGCCAGTCCAGCAGAGCGATCTGTCGCGGCTGTTCCGAGCGTAGTCCGAAGTCGAATGTGCGTTCGACCAGCGGCGCGTCAAAGTGCCTGAGCCAGACATGATTGACCAGTACACGCGCGGCCAGCGGATTCTGCCGATCGGTAATCCACCGCGCGAAGGCGAGTCGTCGACCGGAACTTGTCTGTGGATAGACTGGTCCAAGTGCCGCGTACACACTCGACCCGTTTTCAAGCTGAGTTCTGGCCGTATCCAGTTGCTTCATCTGAGCAGCAAGCTGTTGTTCCATCTGTGCCCGTGCCTTGATGGCTTTGGTGTCAGTTGGCGATGCCGGCGGAGCTGATCGCAGCTTCAATTGACTCTGCGCCACTTGCTCTTCGAGCTTGAAGACGGCGACCTGTCTGCTCGCGCGCCCCGCGACCACGGCCAGTTCATCCAACTTCCCTTCCGCCAGACCATGCTTGACCAACTCGGCGGCGGTGCGTGCCGCCAAGGCGACCGATTCGGATTCCACTAGGCGTCGATGTGCCGACGCCACAGCTTCGGTTTTTTCCGCAACCACCAGTGCGAGTTCGACGTCCTGTCTGGTCAGCGTCTTTGCGGGAGCCGTCGATCCTTTGGAAGTGGACTTCAGTTGAAGTCCCGGCGGCAGACTCGAAACACTGAGATTGTCAAACTCGGCTGTGGCGGAAAACGTCCAGATCGAGAATTTGCCGGACTTCCGAGCCGGTAGATTGAAGGCCACTTTTAACTCGCCATCGATCGACACGTTCAGCAACTGATCCTTCACAGCCACGTCCAGCACATAGTCCTGGCCCGACTTAATTGGAAACGGAGCCATTCCCGCTGCTGGATACTGCCAGGTTCCGTCGCCCGACTGAGTTGTGGCCTGCACTTTGGCCCCCGACGCGGAAATGTAGACCGCATTCATCGCTCGGCCGTGCCCATCAAATCCCAGCCCGATTGATCGATACTGATCTCCGCCTGTAATCCGCAGTCCCACCGTTGCCTGAAAATCACGTGGATGATCGATCGAAGAGATCAGACGATGCTGCTTTGTTTCGCCCAGTGACTGCGTGAGACGCCCGTTGTCCGCTGTCCACTTTCCACTCTCAATTTGCCACTCCTCGGAGTTGAGTTTCGAGAAGTCGTCCTCGAACACGGGAGCACCTGATTCGGGAACAGTCGGCGGACGTTTCGGTGTGGGATCAGGCGTGCCGAAAGCTGCGAGCTGGCTGCGTGCGGTTTCCACGGCCGTTCGAGCGTTTCGTAACGATGCATCAGCCTTGGCGATCTGTGACTCGGCAGCGGCCAGTGCCTTAACACGAAGCTCTTTGTTCAGCGCCGGGTACCAGGCCGTGACCGGCAGTTGCACCGGTTCAACCGACAATTCACCGAGCAGTGCGGGGAGACCTGGCGTGAGCGGGTTGTCCTTGTCGGGACGGTTCGCGTCACCCTGAAAAAACAGGAACGTCTTGCGGTCGGGATGCGCGTCGTATGTGCGGACGAGCTGGGCGGACGCGTTTACGAACGGGTCGTCCCGCACGTCGTGTGTCTCGAACACGGCCCGCATGCGGTAATAGCCGCTTTGTTCGAACGGATCGTATTTGTGGTCATGGCATCGGGCGCAATTCACGGTAAGGCCCAGGAACGCCTTGGATGAATGCTCAACGATGTTGTCGAGCCACACATCGCGATTGAACTTGTACCAGTTCCGAGCCAGAAACCCGGTCGCTCGCAGAGCATCCAGGTCGTCGGATGCCGCCTCATCGGCCGCCAGCATTTCGACGATCATCCGGTCATAGCCCTTGTCGGCGTTGAGCGATTCGACGATCCAGTCCCGCCAGCGCCAGATGTGAGCACGACCGTCCCGGATCTCCTTCCCGTATCCGGACGGATCGCTGTAGCGCCAGATGTCCATAAAGTGGCGCGCCCAGCGCTCTCCGTAACGTGGACTATCGAGCAAACGGTCGACAGCTTTCTCGAAGGCACCCGATGACTTGTCATTGAGAAACGCTGCCCGTTCCTCGCGAGTCGGCGGCAGGCCGGTCAGGTCCAGCGATGCTCTGCGCAACAGCATCGATCGCGACGTTTCACCAACAGCGCTGACTCCAAGACGCTGATGCTCAGCCGCGATGAAGCGATCGATGTCATTCCGAATCCAGTCGGCGGAAGCATTGGGAGGTGTCGACTGCACTGGAGGCAGGAATGACCAATGCCTGGAAGGATCCTGTGGGATCGATTCATCCGGTGCCTTCGCGCCACCGGTGACCCACTTCGTAAGCAGGTCAACCTCTTTGGCCGTCAGCCGAGTCCCGGATTCCGCAGGAGGCATCCGGTTGTCGTCCTCGGCAGTGACGCGTTTCAGCAGCAGACTGTCACGGGATTTGCGCGGCACGATAGCAGGTCCGCTCTCGCCGCCCTTCTGAATCAGAACGGCCGCATCCAGACGCAGCCCGCCCTCCTGCTTGCGGGCACTGTGGCAGAAAAAGCACTTGGTCTGCAGCAGAGGCTTGATGTCTCGCAGATAGTCGACGGAATCTGCAGCGTCCTCTGCCGCAACCCCTCGGGCAACAACGAAAACCAGAAGACCGAACAAGACCGTTTTCCGAAGCGGGCAACATCTCGCAGTGTTCATCGCTGACCCTCGAATGGCACGTCTGACTGATCTGCCGGTAGACTGCTTCAATCGGAATCGTACTGCAGCTGAGTCCTGATCAGTATCACCTGTTGTCGTGTTCGCGGTCGAGTCACCCGTTTCCCGTTGATCACATCCAGAGACGTGACATGCTCTCCATCCATGGCCGCAACACACGCACCTGCGAGGGATTGTCCCGTCGCGAATGGATGCGGGTTGGCGGTCTGTCGTCACTGGGGATTGGTCTGGAGCAGGTTCTGGCAAGTGATGCGGCCGGCTCGGTCTCCGCCGATGCGGGGGTATTGCATGCCCCATCGTACGGTCGCGCGAAGTCGTGCATCGTGCTCTTCATGTTTGGAGCTCCTGCACATCAGGACTGCTGGGATCTGAAACCGGACGCTCCGGCAGAGATTCGCGGCGAGTTTGATCCCATTCCCTCGGTGGTGCCCGGCATCACCGTCAGTGAGCACCTGCCTTCTTTGTCCCGAATGACCGACCGGTTCGCTCAGATTCGATCCGTCACGCATCCGGACAACACGCACACCGTGGCCATGCACTACATGCTGACCGGTGTCCGGCATCTGCGACCGAAGACCAATCCGCAAAATGCGTCGGACGACTTCCCGTGCTTCGGTGCGGTCATGAATCACCTGGAAGCAGGCCGGTCCGCCCTGCCGCCCGGCGTCAGTCTGAATGCTCCGGCTAACCAGGTCTCGGCGAACAACCACATTTTTCCCGGGTTCTTTGGCGGGTTCCTCGGTAACGGGGACGATCCGCTGTTCATTTCGCAGCACGCCAACGACTCAAAGTTCGCACCGTTCCCGCCCGTCGACCAACCGCAACGGCTGCTTGAACGTCAGCGACTGCTCAAGCAGTTCGATCAACAGGCGAGACTGGCCGATCGATCCCAGGTCGCTGCCAGTCTCGATGGGTACTACGCCCAGGCGCTGGACCTGCTGACGTCGGCCGAGACGCGTCGCGCGTTCAATCTCGACAGCGAGCCCGACACCCTGCGTGAGCGATACGGTCAGACACCGTTTGGCCAGGGTTGCCTTCTGGCACGGCGGCTTGTGGAATCGGGCGTGCGGCTCGTGACGGTCAACTGGGAACGGGACGACGCTTTCTGGGACACGCACGCGGACAACTTCAACAAGCATCGCAAGACGCTGATGCCGAATCTCGATCGTGGCTTTTCGGCATTACTGGACGACCTCGAACAGCGTGGCCTGATGGACGAGACGTTGATCGTGTGGCTGGCGGAATTCGGCCGCACGCCAAAGATCAACAGCAACGCCGGTCGGGATCACTGGGCCGCGTGCAATACCGTGCTGCTGTCCGGCGCGGGCATTCCGGGCGGCCAGGTCTACGGAGCCTCCGACCGTCATGCCGCTTACCCCGATCGCGATCCCGTGCGTCCTGAAGACCTGTCCGCGACGATCTATCACATGCTGGGTGTCGATCAGCACGCGATGCTGAGAACTCCGGATGGACGCCCCGTTCCGGTATCCGCGGGCAATCCCCTGCTGTCCGTTGTGTCGTGACCCGCCTGCCACGCACGTTCGTCTTTCCTCTTGGAGTTTTTCATGCCACAGACGGATCAAGCCGCAGACCTGTCCCGCCAGTTCCTGAAGTTCACTCAAAACAATGTGCTGGCCATGCGGGAGCGTGACGCGCTGCCGGAGTCACTGGATGCATGGGCATCGCAGAAACGGATTCTGCGAAACCAGTTGCTGAAGTCGTGGGGCGGATTTCCCAAAGATCACTGCCCGCTGGAGCCTCGCATCCTCGGGACAGTCAAACGCGATGGCTATCGCATCGAGAAACTTCTTCTGCAGACGCGACCGGGCGTTCTGATGACCGCTAACGCGTACGTGCCGGACGGTGAAGGCCGCCGATCGGCCGTGCTGTGCGTGCACGGGCACTGGAGACTCGCCAAGTCGGAACCGGTGGTTCAGTCACGTTGTATCGGTCTGGCCAAGCTGGGCTTTTTTGTATTGATGGTCGATTGCTTTGGTGCGGGCGAACGCGGACTCGGTCCGGCTCTGGGCGAGTACCACGGTGAGATGGTTGCTGCCACTCTGTATCCCACGGGTCTGCCGCTGTCTGGATTGCAGGTCTACGAAAACATGCGGGCGGTCGATTACCTCCAGTCGCGGCCGGAAGTCGATCCGGAACGAATCGGAATCACGGGCGCCAGTGGCGGCGGCAACCAGACGATGTATGCGGGAGCGTTCGACGAGCGGTTCAAGTGTGTCGTCCCCACGTGTTCCGTCGGGACATATCAGTCCTATCTGGGAGCTGCCTGCTGCATGTGCGAAGTCGTGCCCGCCGCGATGAGCTACACCGAAGAGTGGGGCGTGTTGTCCCTGGTTGCCCCTCGAGGCCTGATGCTGATCAACGCATCGCGCGACTCGTTTCAGTTCTCGATTGGGGAAGCGAAAAAGTCGCTGGAAAAGGCGAAGCACGTCTTCCGTCTGTTCAACGTCGAAGAGAATGCTCGCCACGCGACCTTTGAATCGAAACACGATTACAACCAGCCGATGCGGGAAGCCATGTATGGCTGGATGACACGCCACCTCAAGGGAGAAGGTGACGGCTCGCCAATCGATGAACCGGAATTCGAGACAGAGGAAGCAGAAGTACTGCGGTGCTTCCCCGGCGACAGCCGTCCCGAGTCCTTCGTCACGCTGCCACAATTTGCTGCAGCGCAGGGCCGTATGATCCTTGAGCGACGACCGTTACCCAAGCACCCCGAACACTGGGAAGCTGAGGAAACGAAGATGCGGGAGTCTCTGCCGAGAGCCCTCGGTCGATTTCCGCGACGCAGTCCGTTGAATGCTCAGGTGACCACCGACGACGACCCGAAGAAGCAGTCGATCGAGTTCAATCCGGAACGGGGCATCACCGTATTCGCCACGCGGACCATCACGGACGGGAAGCGGAAGGGCCTTGCGGTCCTGCTCGACCTGGACAACGGTCGCAAGGCGTCGACCAGCAGCCTGGGCAGTGAGCTGTTAAAGAGTGGCTGGGATGTGGTCACGGCGGACCTGCGGGCAACCGGCGCCACCACGAACCGAGGCGATTCCATCGGCCGCGCACCTGACCACAACTCCGGCGAGTGGTCGTTATGGGCGGGCCGACCGCTGCTCGGGCAGTGGATCCACGACGTCGTTCGCCTTCTGGACACGGTCGACGAACACGCCGGCGGGCCCCCCGAAACCACCGCTGTGATCGGAGTCGGTTCCGCCAGCCTTGTGGCACTCGGAGCAGCAGCACTCGATCCGAGAATCGACAGAGTTGCCACCGTGGGAGGGCTGGCGAGCTACATCAGCGACGTTCCCTACGAAAAGCAGCGACTGGGAATCATGGTCCCTGATATCCTCAGGACCGTGGGTGATATCCCTCATCTGGCGTCTCTGGCGGCACCGCGACGGCTGGTCATCGCCGGCAGCGTGAATGGTGCCGGTGAGTCACTATCCGGTCAGGAACAGCAGACGAGTTTCGAGTGGACGCGGACGATTTATCAGATTGCAGGTGGTGCCCGACAGGTAAAACTGATGCCCGAGACGGACGCTGAGGAATTGACTGCCTCTTTGATAAAATGACGGTTGCGTTCAAATGATGACATATCAGGCAAAGGCGTGGCGATTTACCCTAAAAAGGCCTGAAGACTCAGCAACGGGTCGGTGTCCGACGGGCATGGCACGTCGCACTGTTGGTCTGGCGCCAATGCCGAACTTGAAATACACTGGCCGCTCGACAGCGATTCGGGCGATGATATCCAGATCATCCAGTCGCGCCATATGTGCAGGCGAGGAAAGGATTTCGGGCCAGGTGCTGATCCGGTCGCTCCACAGGACCAGATTTCGTCACTTTTGTGGCATGTAGCACCGATACGTCAGAGTGTGTCTGTGCCCATTGCAGCGCAAACCTCGGTTTTGCTGCTTCGTCCTTATCCCAGTACCCGCTGACGTCAAGGATGTGTCGGACGGTGAAGTCATCTGCTCATAACATCCTGGGTTTCTTCCTTGCGTACGCCGTTGCCTGCTCGGCAGCGCGGGCCGAGGAATCTGCCTCGACGGATGAAGCTGCTCGACCGGCTGCGAGTAGCCGTCCCGCTCGTGTCCGAGTGTTCGATACCAGCAAACTGGCCGGACTTCCCAGCTACCACTTCAATATCGATCTCGACACCGAAGCTGGCACGGTTGCCGTGATTCAGCGAGTTCGCTGGACGAACCCCGGTCCGGAACCGACAGATCACATCGTGCTGCATGTCGTGCCAAATAACCGGCCGACCGAGGACGTCCTCTTCATCGCGCGACGCACCGTCGAGTCACTGCGGCTCGATCCGCGCGACTGCCTGGACGAAAAGGGCGGACGATTTCATCTTCGCGAAGTGAAGTCGTCAAACGACGACCTGCGCTGGCATTTCGAGGCCGATCACGACACTCATCTGCACATCGCGCTGCCGAAACCAGTCGCGGTCGGTGAAACAGCCGAAGTCGAGCTGAATTACTGGCTGGATCTGCCCCCGATTCAGGGGCGGCTGGGTCAGTTCAAGGGTGTGACCAACCTGCTCAACTGGTGTCCGGTGCTGGCGGTCTACGGAAACACTGGCTGGGACGCCGTGCCGTACGTTCCGTGGCACCAGCCGTGGCTCAATGAAGCCGGCAATTACGAGGTTCGCTTGCGCGTGACTCCCGGCCAGCGAGTGGCAACGGGCGGACGTGTCGTGGACCGGTCCTTCGAAGACAGCGGGCATCAGGTCTTGGAGATTCGTGGTCAGGGTTTGCGCGACTTCACAATTGTCGCCAGTGACCGCTTCGAGCTGTACGAATCGCATGTCGACGGAGTGCCCGTCCGGGTGCTCGCATTCCCCGAACATCAGGGACACGCTCGGCTCGCCCTGCAGATTGCCGGCGAGTGCCTGCAGCAGTATTCCGAGTGGTTCGGTCCCTACCCCTATGACGAGTTCGAACTGGTCGAGTCGTTCTTCGGCTGGAACGGGAACGAGTCATCCGGACTGGTAATGATCGATGAACGCATCCTTGACACGCCTCAGTTGGCGAGTCGATATGTCGAGCACCTGATCAGTCACGAGATTTGCCATCAGTGGTGGTACTCGGCGGTCGGCACGGACGGGTACCGCGAGCCGTGGGTCGACGAGGGCATTGTTCAGTGGCTGACGCGAGTTCGTCTGGAAGACAAGTACGGCGCCAACCCGAAGGTGTTCGACTTCAAGGGGTACGGGCCACTACAGCTTCCCAACATTCACTACCGCAGCCTGGTCCATAGCGGGTATTCGCTGTACCAGAAGCGCGGTGGCGACGCGCAGGCCCTGGCACCGCTCGACGAGATCGGACATCTGCACAACCTGTTCTTCCTCGTGTATGACCGCGGCGCCCGGGTTGTCGGCATGATCCAGCACCGCATGGGACGCGAGGATTTCTTCCGTTTCATGCGGCATTTGTATGGCAAGTACCAGTTCGGCATTCTGCGCGCCGCCGACATTCAACGGGAACTGGAAGAGTTCACCGGGCACAGCTGGCAGACGTTCTTTGACGACTGGCTGCGATCTGGCCGGGATTCTGACTGGAAGATCGACGACGTCGACGTCTCCCGCTCGGAGACCGGCTATATCACGCGAGCGACATTGATACAGACCGAAGACATCACAGAGCCGATTGATCTTTCTTTCTGCTTCGACTGTCCGACAGGAGCCGGGCGGACTCGCATCGTGCGGTTGGACGATTCGTGGCGGCAGGTTCAGAGTGAGACGATTTCGATCGAGCGTCCGACGGAGACGCAGTGGATTGTGACGGTGCATTCTCCAGACGCCCCCGATCAGATTGAGATCGACCCGGAAGGCTGGGTGCTTGATACCAATCCGCGGAACAATCGCTGGAAGCCGGACATCGATTTCCGTATCAGTCCGTTCTACACGCCGCTGGATGAAGCCGCCCTGACGCAACCGTGGCAGAAGGCCAGTGTGGTAACGGGATTCGGCATCGACGGTGACGGACGGGTCGGATTGCGAAGTGCCCTGATCTCATCGAACGAGTACCGCGTGTCGCCCTTCCTGGGCTACACCGCGAACTCGAACAACGATTACCTGTCTGCCGGCATCGACGCCATCTTCTACAACGTGCCAGCTCCGAACTGGGAACTGGGGGTGCGATACGAAAAGGCGCTCCTGACGAATCTGGAAAACGATCCCGGCGACCAGGCCCGCATCTATGTTCGCAAGGTGTTGCAATACACGACCAGTCTGATTTACCCGAACCTGAGCTACTTCGATATCTACACACGGTTTGGAGACAACTTCTTCCCTGACCGCACGACCATGCGATCGTCGGACCCACGCGTCCAACGATTCGACGACGTGCGCGCCTTCGGCTTTGCCTTTCACGCGGACAGTCAACTTCCCTACTGGAACCCGGACTCCGGCTTTGTGGTCGACGCGGGTTACGAGCACGGCTTCCATGCATTTGACGACGGAGCCACTTACGACCGCGTCACCGGCAAATTCGGAACGGTTCACCGCCTGCCGGACGACATGGGCTGGCTGTCCGAAACAAAGCTTGCCGCACGAATCAGTGCCGGCTACGGCTGGGACGACACCGGCGAACATTTTCGTTTCGGCGGACCAGGACGCTTCCGTGGACGCAATCCAAACGAAACAGCCAGCAACGCATGGTGGGTGGGCACTTTGGAGTGGCGTTTTCCAATCACCGGAGAACTCGACTACCAGGTCGTCGACAACATGGCGGCACTTCGCTCGATCGATGCCGCGTTGTTCTACGACGTGGGAGAGTCATTCCTGTTTGACGAAACTCAAGGTGTCGACCACGCTATCGGGTTGGGAATCTATTACGACATCCCGCTGTTGAGTTTCGTCGAAAACCTGACAGTGCGCGTCGAATACGGCCGCTCCGTGACCAACGACACCGGAGTCTTCTGGTTCGGTCTCTACCGCGCCTTCTGACCTGTTACCTGCGTGCCACGCCGGTTGAGTGGCGAATCTGCCACTTCAGGGCTGACGCCGGTGCGAGGTGACCGCCAGCAGGGAGATGACTGCGGCGAGGATGGCAATCAGCCAGATTAGAGGCAGGTCCGTCGGCTTGCCAGGGTTGGCCGGGACTCGACGCGCTGGTGGAGACTCGGGCGGGTTCTCGTCGGCACGCAGTTCCGGAGACGGTTCCGTTGGTGTGGAGACTGTCGGAGCTGTGTCGTGGTTGTGGGACTCGGTGGCCTATCAATCCGCCTAACGTAACGCCTCAAGCTCCGTGACTTTGGCCTCCCAGTCCTGGTAGGGGAGCACGCGGAAGGCGCCGTTGTCCATGATCTCGGCAGCGAGTCGAACTTCCGTCTCCAACTGCACCCTCTTCGCCGATCGATCGTCGAATGTCGGAAGCGCCCAGAGGCGCGCCGTGCTGTCCTCACTCCATGTGAGGACGCGCGACTCGTCGCCGCTAAACATTGCACCATTGATGAAACTGTCGTGTCGGAATGTTCGGATTGGCTGGTCCTGGGTCGTGTCCCAGAGTCGCGAGGTGCCGTCAGCACTCCATGTGAGAACGAGCAACTCATCGCCGCTGAACATGGCACCAAGAACCGAGCCCCCGTGTTTGAATGTGCGGAGTGGCTGGTCCCGCGTGGTGACCCAGAGTCGCGCGGTGTTGTCCTCACTCCATGTGAGGACGCGCGACTCGTCGTCGCTGAACACGGCACCATGGACCCGGTCGTTGTGTTTGAATGTCCGGAGTGGCTGTTCTTGGCTGGAGTGCCAGAGCGTTACCGTTCCGCCCTGACTCCACGTAAGGACGCGGGTCGCGTCGCCGTTGAACATGGCACCATCCACAAAGTCATCATGTTTGAAGACACGGATTGCATATTTGTGGCTGACATCTGAGAGCCTTACGAAGTCACTAGCCTCACACCATGTGAGGGCGCGCATTCCGTCGCTGCTAAACACCGCGCCACCGACAACCGAGCCATGTTCGAATGTTTGGAGTGGCTGTTCCTTGCCGGAGTCCCAGACCATCGCAGCGTAGTCACTCCATGTGAGGACCCGCGTCCCGTCGTCGCTGAACACCGCTCCATCGACTCCAGAGAATGAATCGTCATGCATAAATGTGCGTAGTGGCTGTTCCTGTGTGGTGTCCCAGAGCTTCGCGGTCTTGTCATCACTCCACGTAAGCAATCGCGTTGCGTCGCTGGTAAACACCGCACCCCCGACTGACTCGACATGTTTGAATGTGCGGATCGACTCTTCCTTGCTGACGTCCCAGAGCCATGCGGCCTCCGAACTCCACGTGAGGATACGCGTCTCGTCACCACTGAATACCGCCCCCCCGACAGAATCGTCATGTTTGAATGTTCGGATCGGCTCTTCGCGGCTGGTGTCCCAGAGCGTTGCGGTGTTGTCATCACTCCGTGTAAGGACGAGCGTCTCGTCGCCGTTGAACACCGCACCACGTACTGAATCATTATGATCGAGGATGCGGATTGACTGCTCCTGCGTTTCGCAGAGCCTTGCTGTGCCATCATTACCCCATGTCAGGACTCGCCCATCATCGCCGCTGAGCACGGCTCCATTCACAGCGCCGTAGTGTTTAAGCGTAAGGAGCGGTTCTTCCTTGATGACGTTCCAGAGCATTGCTCTTTCACCACCCAATGTGAGTATGCGGGTCTGGTCGCCACTGAACATCGCACCATAGGCCATACCTTCGTGTTTGAATGTGCGGACTGGCTGTTCCCGGGCCGTGTCCCAAAGCCTTGCCGTTCCATCCAGACTCCATGTAAGGACGAACATCTCGTCGCGCGCGAACAGCGCACCCATCACATGGCGGTTATGCTTGAATGTGCGCAGCGGTTCTTCGCTACTCGTGTCCCAAAGCCTTGCGGTGGTGTCATGGCTCCACGTGATGACTCGCGTCTCATTGCCATTGAACACGGCGCCAAGGACACGGCCGTCGTGTTTGAATGTGCGGAGTGGCTGGTCCCGTGTGGTATCCCAGAGTCGCGCGGTATTGTCATCACTCCATGTCAGCACGCGCGAATCATCGTCGCTGAACACGGCACCAAGGACGCCGTACAGCGAATCGTCGTGTTTGAAGGTGCGTATGGCTTGGTCCATTGTGGTGTCCCAGAGTCTCGCGGTGTCATCGTCACCCCATGTAAGGACTCGCGTCTCATTGCCATTGAACACAGCACCAAGGAGTAGGGGATGTTCGAATGTGCGGAGTGGCTCTTCGCGGCTGGTGTCCCAGAGTCGCGCGGTGCCGTCGCCACCCCATGTGAGGACGCGCGACTCGTCGTTGCTGAACACAGCACCACGCACTCCTCCAAACAGCGCATTCTCGTGTTTGAATGTGCGGAGTGGCTGGTCCTGTGTGGTGTCCCAGAGTCGCGCGGTGTGGTCATCACTCCATGTGAGGACGCGTGACTCGTCGCCGCTGAACACGGCACCATTGACCGGGCCGTCGTGTTTGAATGTGCGGAGTGGCTGATCCTGTGTGGTGTCCCAGAGTCGCGCGGTGTTGTCAGAACTCCATGTGAGGACACGCGACTCGTCGCCGCTGAACACGGCGCCAAGGACTGGGCCGTCGTGAAGAAATGCACGATCGTGGTCGGCAATCGCCAGGAGTGCACTCCTGGCATGTTGTGGCTTGTCAGATTTCTCTGTGGCAACCGCAGCCTCTGCAAAAAGAAGGGCCGCCTTAAATTCGTCCTTCCCGTAGTCGCGAGCGGTAAACGCCTGCTGCCAGAAGGTGTCGGCTAGACGACCGTATGCCTCTCTCTCGCTGCTCAACGCCTTCTGCTGCTCGGATCGAGCAATTCCTTCCTGCTTGGTTGCGTATTTTTCTTTCTCGATCGCAGTGTTTCGGGCGTCAATTGCGGCGTCCCGAGCAAGAATCGCATTGACTCGTGAGACGCCAGCCGCGACGGAAAACGCGAGGAGCAGTGCCATGGCAACCAGCGTCGCCATTCGGCGAACCTGACGCGTCCTCGTCGTGCGGTGCGTTGATATCAGCTTTTGAACGACTTCGGCCGAGGGCCCGTGCTCAACGAGATTGTGAAGACTGTCTTCGATGTAAAGGGTCGCATCCGGTAGCCGCTCGAGGACAAGATGTTTTCCCGGGTTGGCCTTCTCCTCGGCTGCAAAGGTGTCCTCGAAGAAGATCGGGACGATGTGGCTGTTTCTGTCAGTAAACAGCAGAATCTCGCGTTCTACGGGGAAGGAATCAAAGACGGCCTCACGCGTTGCAACCAGGACCAGCCGCCGTGTGTTTCGCAACGCGACTTCACCAACCGCCTGCCAATCGTCTCCCATCGCGTATTCGGACCGGTCCAGAAAGACTTCGAAGCCCCGTTCACGCAGTTGCTGGGCCAGTTGAACCGCGTAAGCGCCGCCACTGGCCCAGTGGTAGGAAATGAAGAAGTCGTAGCCCCACAGGCGGTTCTTGATCTTTGAGATCATTGCGTTGACTCGCGATGAAAGTTCTTCGATGCCAGGCCACGTTTCAGCTTAACAGTCAGCCGGCACCATGAAACGAAACAGGCCCGGCAATTCGCGGGAACTGCCGGGCCTGTTCAATTGAAGGGACTCTGACTCACTGAATGGACTGCGATTCACACCTTTCCAAAGATGCTTTGGCCGGTTGATTTCAGGTCGTCACAGGCGCGGCCCATGCGGTTGGCTACTCCGTTCTCACCGAGTTTCAGGTACGTCCGCGGGTCGTACGACTTCTTGACGCCAATTTCGCCATCTACCATCAGCACTTCGTCGTAGTGCTTCATCATCCAGTCGATGACGGGACGCGTGAATGCGTACTGCGTGTCGGTGTCGATGTTCATCTTCACGACACCGTAGTTGAGCGTCTCCTGCAACTGACTCTGCGGTGTGCCGGAACCGCCGTGGAAGACGAGATCGAATTCAGCCGCCGCGCCGTGCTTTCCGATCACGGCCGCCTGACCTTCTTTGAGAATCTCTGGCCGCAGCTTCACGGCACCCGGTTTGTAATGACCGTGTACATTTCCGAATGTCGCGGCAAACATGTAGCGACCAATCCCGTGGAGTGCTTCGTAAACTTCAAGCATGTCTTCGGGGCTGGTGTACAGCTTGTCGTTGGCAACCTCGCTGTGGTCGATTCCGTCTTCTTCGCCACCGACGACGCCGGCCTCGACTTCGAGAATGATTTCATTGTCGGAGCATAATTGCAGGAGTTCTTTGCTGATTGCCAGATTCTCACCCAGGGGCAGCTCTGAACCGTCAAACATATGCGAATTCATCAGGTTACCATTGCCAGCGGCACGACGTTCCGCAGTGGCGGCGATGAGCGGACGCAGGAAAGGATCGACTTTTTTTGGCTGGCAGTGGTCTGTGTGCAGGCCGATCAATATGTCGTACTTTTCCGCGAGTCGATGTGTGACTTCCGCGAGAGCGATGGCCCCGTGCACGGCGTCTTTGACGTTCAATCCCGAAGCAAACTCACCCGCGCCCGTCGAAAATTGAATGATGCCGTCGGACTTTTTGTCGGCGAAGGCTTTCAATGCGCCGTTGATGGTCATGATCGAAGTGACGTTGATCGCGGGATAGGCGTAACTGCCCTGCTGAGCCGCATCAAGCATGGCGGCGTACTGGGCCGGAGTGGCGATTGGCATGCTGGAGTCCTGACAATTTCTACGAGGATTCAGTGAGTTGAAAACAATTCCGTGGAACTGACACATCAGTGTCAGTTGATTTGTCGCATCGCTGGTGCGTTGCGAGCTGAGTGGTGTGCCCGAAGAGGGCGTCTCAATTACGGCGCTGGGCCGGATTCCGGCGACTTTGCTGGAATCGAAGCGTTGGGAACACACTGTGATGCGGCCACTACGGCCAGGCGGCGTGCCAGCTCACTGTCGCGATTCCCACTCCGGTGCCTGGTCATTCGAACCTTGCCGCACCGGGAAGTCTGACTGTGCTAACGAGACTAACGACTTGTGCTGAGGATTTCACTGCTGCGAGCCGGGTTTCCGGCAGGTCCCGATGTCACTTGAGAATCGGTTGAATCCACCTAAAGTCCGGTACGTGTGCCACTCTGGGTGACTGCGCCCTCAATTCATCGAGGCTGATTATGCCACAATCCGAATCGCAACCTCTGGTCGGGGTCATCATGGGCAGTCGCTCTGACTGGGACACGATGAAGAACGCGGCGGACATACTGGAGCAATTCAATGTCCCACACGAATGCCGGGTTGTGTCCGCCCATAGGACGCCAGACTGGATGAACGAATATGCAAAGACGGCTGCTGATCGCGGTCTCCAGGTAATTATTGCGGGAGCCGGCGGTGCTGCACATCTGCCTGGAATGGTGGCAGCTCAAACTGTTCTGCCGGTGTTGGGTGTCCCCGTGCAAAGCCGTGCATTACAGGGACTCGACTCACTGCTTTCGATTGTCCAAATGCCCGGTGGTGTTCCGGTCGCCACACTTGCGATTGGTGCGGCCGGTGCAAAGAACGCCGGACTGCTGGCAGTTCGGATTCTGGCCAATCATGATGCGCAGTTGCGTTCGGCGCTCGAAGAGTTTCACCTGGAACAGACGGAAAAAGTTATCTCGGATTCGCAGCTATGACGGAACAGATACTGCCAGGTGCAACTCTGGGAGTACTCGGCAGCGGGCAGCTCGGGCGTATGTTTGGTATCGCCGCACGTCGACTCGGGTATCGCCTGCACGTTTATTCTCCAGATTCGGGCTCCCCCGCCGGACAGGTGGCCGACCGTGAATTCTCGGCTCGGTACGACGACCTCGACTCGCTCAGCGAGTTTGCACGCAGTGTCGATGTTGTGACATTTGAATTCGAGAATGTCCCGTCAGCCGTGACTGACTGCATCGAGCGTTCGACGCCGGTCCGTCCATCAGGACGTGTTCTGGGCATCGCGCAGAATCGCCTGGTAGAAAAGTCGACACTGCAGAATCTCGGACTCCCCGTGCCAGGGTTTCGTGCTGTTCGCAGTGCGAGTGAACTTAACGACGCCGTTACCCAGTTGGGGACGCCCTGCGTCATTAAGACCGCAACTTGTGGATATGACGGCAAGGGCCAGGCAATTATCCGCGCAGCAGTCGATTGCGAGTCGACCTGGCAACAATTGAACACTGCTGAAGCGATTGCGGAAGAATTCGTACCATTCGAGTGCGAAGTCTCCGTGATCGGTGTTCGCAACTGCGAGGGACAATTCACACATTACGGCCCGTTCCGTAACACACATGCGAATCACATTCTGGATGTGACTGTGGCGCCGGCCGGTCTACGTGAGACAACGGAGAGGGCCGCGGTTGAAATCACTCGCACCATTCTTGAACAGCTCGATGTCGTCGGAGTGCTGTGTGTAGAGATGTTTGTGACGACCGACGGTCAGGTGCTTATCAATGAACTGGCCCCACGGCCGCACAACTCGGGGCATCTGACCATCGACGCACACAAGTGCTGCCAGTTTGAACAACAGGTTCGCAGTATTTGTGGTCTGCCGCTTGGCTCGTCCGAGCAAATCGCTCCGGCCGCAATGGCTAACCTCCTGGGGGATCTTTGGAACCCACCACCTGAGTGGTCAAAACTGATGGAACGCCCGGGCGTTCAATTGCATCTGTATGGAAAGGAAGCAGCTCGGCCAGGCAGAAAGATGGGACATCTCACTGTCCTCGATGAAACCACAGAGTTGGCAGAGGCTCAGGTGCGTGAGGCACGATCGTCATTGCATAGGTAAGCATTGGATGTGATGCTCGTTCATGCCGCTGCATCCGGCAACGAATTGTTGAAAGACACCTCCAGGTTGCGATCTGGCAATTGCGATTCGTCGAGGAATAGACCAAGATTCTGATTCGGCGACAATTGGTAAAATCGGGACGCCGGAATCTGATTCCGGAATTCTTTCACTGTGGAGTTAAGTTATGGCTAAAAAGGGTGGTAAGCGTGACGGCAGTAAGGGCAGAGCGATTTCGTCAGCTCTTTCCGCGAATCCTGGTGCGACCGCCAAGCAGATTCAGGCAGCCGTTGCCAAAGGTGGCGTGAGTGTTTCGCTTGGAATGATTGCCAAGATCAAAGGCGGACTGAAATCATCTGGTAAGAAGAAGAAGCCAGTTGCCGCGAAGGCCCCTGCGAAGCGCAAGAAGGCTGTCGCAAAGAAGAAAAAGGGTGCGAAACGCGGTCGTCGGCCCGGTGGTGGAGCCAGCATGAGCGATGCCATTCGCGCATTTATGACTGCCAACCCGGGTGCCAGCCGTTCCGCCGTTCGAGACGGTGTGCAGAGCCAGGGCATCGCCGTAAAAGACTCACTCGTCAGCGCCGTGTACTACAAGGTGAAGGCAAGTGGCGGCAAACCGGCTGCAAAGCGAGGTCCCGGCCGGCCGAAGAAAGCCGCACCGGCAGCGAAGGCAAAGAAAGCCGCGCCAGCGGCACGAGCTACAGGTGGTCTGTCGGCCGCACAGCTCCTCACTGCCAAAGGGCTGGCCGATCAGCTCGGTGGTATCGCGAAGGTTCGAGAAGCACTCGATCTGATTGAACGACTGTCGTAGACCTCTGGGTCAACGACTTGCTGCTTAGCGAAACCGGCAGTCGGGAATTGGTTCCCGGCTGCCGGTTTTTTATTTGGCGCCAAACCATGTGTGCGTTCGGACATCCCGCGCCAACTCTGAACGGAACATTGGTTTGCGAAATCGCGGTGTTTCCTGGTAATGAGCATCACATGACGCACGTATAAGCAGGTTGATGCAGGAGATTTCTGTCTGACGGTTCTTAATTGCGCATCGGACAGACAGCGACGCTGGAGCAAACTGGGCCGAACTGTTGTTGGAGTTCTTCGCGTGTCTGATGCATCCCGAGTCCGTCGCCTGGCGGTCAGTGACGAAGGGTTCGTTTTTGACCCGGCGACCGGACAGAGTTTTCTGCTTAATGCCACCGGCCTGGTCATCTTTCATGGTCTGCAGGCCGACCTGAGCGAGGAAGAGCTGACTCAGCGAGTGATCGACGAATTCGACGTCGACCCTGACCAGGCCGCAGTGGATGTCGAGGAATTTCTCGCTCACCTAAGAGGCCTGCAGATTCTGGCGGCTGTGGACTCATGAGCCAGACTCACGTCGCGGTCAGCGCCATCAATGCCACCGACAACCCGGGGCCGGGAGTCGGAGTTGCACGGTGTTTGTGTGAGGATCCTGAGCTGGATGTCGCGGTCGTTGGCCTGGCGTACGATGCCCTGGAACCTGGACTCTACATGGACTGGATCATCGGGCGGGCATTCACAATGCCTTACCCGGGCGGTAGTGCCGACGAGTACCTCAACCGGCTGAGCTATGTGCAGGAGCAGACCGGTCTCGATTTTGTCATACCCTGTCTCGACGTCGAGCTACCGCTCTTTGTGCGGCTCGAAGATCGACTGAAGGGAATGGGAATCCGCTCGCTGTTGCCAACGATGAGTCAGCTCCGCATGCGGAGCAAGGACCGGTTGCAGGAACTGTCCGGTCAAATGGACCTCCAACTGCCGGAAACGATCGCGGTTACCAGCGAGGCCGAGTTGTATGCCGCTGTCAACCGCATTGGATTTCCGCTGTATGTGAAAGGCATCTTTTACGAGGCCTACCGAGTGCAGACGGCGG
Source organism: Planctomycetota bacterium (assembly GCA_963579025.1). GTDB lineage: Bacteria > Planctomycetota > Planctomycetia > Planctomycetales > Planctomycetaceae > CAUZFZ01. The sequence continues at coordinate 46,487 of CAUZFZ010000034.1, forward strand.
TCGAGGCGTCTGCGCAGTTTCGGAAAATCGCCGCAGTCTGGGGTCTGCCCGTCATTGTGCAGGCGGCCGTTCAGGGAGACGAGTTAAACGTTGTCGGCGTCGGCGATGGAGAGGGTGGTTGCCTGGGCATGGTCGGCGTGAAGAAAACAGCGCTCAGCAGCCTGGGGAAAATGTGGGGAGGCGTGACAGTTCGTCATCCGGCGATGATCTCAGCCGCCGAGCGTTTGTTACAGGTGTGTCAGTGGCGCGGACCGTTCGAGCTGGAGTGCATTGTCAATGGTGATGATGTGTTTCTAATTGAGATCAACCCCCGTTTTCCCGCATGGGTTTACTTTGCCGCCGCAGTAGGTGTGAACCTGCCGGCGCGTCTTATCCGGCACATCCGTGGCGAAGATGTGGACACGACTTCCGACTATGAAGTCGGCCAGCAATTCCTGCGATACAGCTGGGAAATGGTCACAACGATGGAGCGTTTTCAACACGTCCTCACTCAGGGAGAAACGAACTGACCGTGACGGAACGCAGTTCTTTTGCCTCGGCATTTTGTCCCTGCGTGTTACGTCCGATCAATCGTGAGACTCAATGAAACGCCCCTACGAACGACCAGTCATCAAGAAACTGGAAGCGAGCTTTCTTAACAAGTTCGGGACGAGCACGCTGGGTACGCAACGCGTCCGCAAAGACATCGACGGTGCGACGATTGACGAGCTGGTCAGCCAGTATGGTTCACCTCTATTCGTCTATTCGGAGCGCAATCTGCGGCAGAAGTATCGCCAGTTTCACACAGCCTTTACGACTCGCTACCCGGACGTCGCATTCGGGTGGTCGTACAAGACGAATTATCTGAAGGCGATCTGTGCGATTCTGCATGATGAGGGAGCACTGGCGGAAATCGTCTCGCGGATGGAATTCGATAAGGCTCGTGCTTTGGGTATTCCCGGCGAACGGATTGTGTTCAATGGTCCGCATAAGCCATACGCCGTGCTGGAAGAAGCCGTGCGCGCTGGTGTCACACTCAACGTCGACCACCCGGGCGAAATCGAAGATCTCGAACAGATTGCTGAACAGACCGGAGAGGTCATTGGCGTTGGCCTGCGACTGAATCTGGATGCTGGCATCTACCCACTGTGGTCAAGGTTCGGGTTCAATTTGGAATCCGGACATGCCATGAACGCCGTGCGGCGGATGTCTCACGGAGGTCGCCTGCAAGTCACCGGGCTGCACTGCCACATTGGAACCTACATCCTCGATCCCACAGCTTACGCGCGGCAGGTCGAGAAGATGATCGCCTTCGCGAACGAGATTGAAGACCGATTCGGCTGGCGGATTGAGAAGATCGATGTGGGTGGTGGGTTTGCCAGCCGCAGTCGGCTCAAGAGTACATACCTGTCGCCGGACGTGGTCGTTCCGTCGGTCGATGAATATGCCGAGGCTATCTGCGGATCTCTCCACGCGAATCTTCGTCCGGGGCATCAACCACAGCTGATCCTTGAGGCCGGTCGAGCCATCGTCGATGAGTCGGGATACCTGGTCTCAACGATTGTCGCCACCAAACAACTGCCCGACGGAAGCCGGGCCTATGTGGCCGACGCCGGTATCAATCTGCTGTACACCGCAGCTTGGTATCAGTTCCACATCGAAACAGACCGTGAATGCAGCGGGCTCAATGAGCCGAGCGTGATCTATGGCCCCATGTGCATGAACATCGACGTGATCGAAGAGGCCGTGCAGCTTCCGCCTCTGAATCGTGGACAGCGGCTGATCCTCTCACCCGTCGGCGCCTACAACAACACTCAATGGCTGCAGTTCATTGAATACCGTCCGAACGTGGTTCTCGTCGGTGAAGACGGACAGGTCGAGCTGATTCGTGAAGCGGAAGACCTGAGCGATCTGGAACGTCGAGAGCGACTACCCGAGCGGTTGCGTGGCGACGCAGGCTGATTCGGATCGCTTCTATCAGGTCCCAGCAGATTCGCCGCGTGAGCCTGCAGCGATCCGGTCAGGTCGATCACACGAGAGAGAGTTTCGATCGCACTCAGCTTCAGATATCAGTCATTTGGATAGTCAGTTTCAGTATCGCAGCCGGAAACTCTGTGCAGATGTCCCAGTCTTCCAGACTGGTCGCACCCATTCCATCCATTTCAGTCGATTCAATCGATAGCCTCGGCCGATGACAGAAGTGAGAACATCCTCGGATCAGCGTGCGGACACTGTGCGCTCGGAGACCGGTTATTCAATGACCGGGTCTGCGGGCGTTGGCGCGACCCGAGATGCGAACACGGGGCCCGAACACGAGATGGCTCGCGAAACGAATCTGGGATCAAGAACTGGTGCCGTGCAGAGTTGGCTCGCATCCATTTTTGAGAGTTATGCCGAAGTGCTGTTCCTTAACGGAACGGTGCCGGGCGTCATATTTGCCGCAGCGACTTTCCTGCGGCCGAATGTGGGGCTGTGTGGACTACTGGCTATTGTTGCTGCCTACGTCTTTGCCCGGCTGATTGGCATGGACCGCTCTTTCCTGCAGACCGGATTCTGTACATACAATCCGCTTCTGGTTGGACTGGGGCTTGGCTCGTTCCTCTCGATCACGCCGACAACTGTGTTCTTCGTTGCAGCGATGGGCATCTTCACCCTGATCGTCACAGTGGCGACGGCGCACGTGTTTCGGACATTCCTGCGACTCCCGGCACTCAGTCTGCCATTCGTGGGGTGCATGGTGGTCGCCTATCTGGCGACGCTTCGATATCCGAACCTGGTGCTGTCCACCGGCAGTCCGGGCCTGTGGCTCGAATCGTTCCCCCAACTTCCCGTCGTGGTCGACAGTTTTTTGCGTTCACTGGGAGCAATCCTGTTCGTCCCACACCCGCTGGCTGGTGCAGGGATTGCGGCGATGCTGCTGTTCCGGTCGAGGATTCTGTTTGGCCTGGCCGTGTCGGGTTTTGCGTCCGGCGTCTGGCTGCGATCTCTTCTGCTCGGCTCATCACAACAGGCCCTGGCCGACCTGAGCAGTTTCAATTTCATGCTGATTGCGATTGCGGTCGGTGGCGTGTTCCTGGTGCCTTCGATCACAAGTTATGTGGTGGCCTTTGTGGCGATTGCCGTCGCCACAGTGATACTCGATGCCACAACCGTGTTCTGGTCGTGGTTCGGAATTCCGGCCTACACACTGCCATTCAATGTTGTCGCGATGGGATTCATTTACACGCTGGGACTGGTCGAATTCCGAGGCGTTCCCGCAGTGCTGGGACGGACTCCGGAAGAAACGCTGGACCTGAGCCTCTCGACCCGCTGGCGCTTTCCAGGCAACTATCGCACGCTGCGACTGCCGTTCTTTGGAACATGGACGGTGTGGCAAGGCTTCGACGGGCCGTGGACGCACACGGGCCCCGGACGCTACGCGTACGATTTTGTCATCAAAGATTCTGACGGCTCAACGTACTCAGGCACCGGAGCCCGGCCGTCGGACTACTACTGCTTTCAGAAGCCGGTCAGTTCGCCGGTTCGCGGTCGTGTGGTCAAAGTCGTCACGGACCTTGCGGATAACCAGCCCGGAGAAGTGGATTCGGTCAACAACTGGGGCAACCTTGTTCTGATCCACGACGAACGCGGCTTCTACGTCGAGCTGTCTCACTTCTCGCGTGACAGCATCAAAGTGCACGAGGGCGAGTGGGTTGAACCGGGGACCGTCGTTGGACTGTGTGGCAACTCGGGATACTCGCCGCAGCCGCACGTGCATGTGCAGGTTCAGATAACGCAGCAGACCGGAGCAGTCACGCTACCGTTCTGCTTCACGTCGTACATTTCCGAAGGGACCTTCGAGTCCGATGGCACTCCCGCGGTTGACTCGCTGGTCACTGCAGCTGCGGCAGACAGTCCATTCGATGCACTCACCGAGTTCCTTCTTGATGACGTACTGGTCTACGAAGTCCATCACAATGACCGCCTTGTTGACGAGTTGCGTCTGTCGGTGCATATCGCTGTCGACGGAACGCTGTACTTCGAATCCGAGCGGGGCGGCCGACTGTATTTCGGCAAGTCAAACGGCACATTTTATTTCTACCGGACAGAAGGTGCTGATCCCTGGCTGCCATTGTTTCAGCAGGCGTTACCGCGGTTACCACTGACCTGGCAGCCGAGGCTCGAATGGACCGACAGCCTGGCCGCCGGCCTGGTCACGCGCGGACTGCCGCGGGCAGTCGTGCAGTCTGTCAGCATGTTCGTGCCAGAAATCGCCCGCTTGAGATGCAAACTGCAGTTTGAGGATCACCACACAGTCAACTGCCGCATCGAAGCGTCCCGTTTCAGTGGACCGATCGAATCACACACAACGTTCGACGAGCACAAGGGTTTCGCCCGAATCGAAGTCGGACCATATCAGTTGCGGAGGAAGTCCTATGTTCATGGATGAACTCAACCGGATTCGATCGTTTCGCGTGCGCGAGGTGTGTGCGCCACTGGTCGTCTTCTCCGTTTTCGTGCTCCTGTCTTTACCCGCTCTGGCGGTGCTTCCGCCCGGTGTCCAGGAGATACCACAAACTGCCTCGATGGGCAGTGAGCCATCGGGGCTTCCATTGATGCAATATGGACAGGCACCCGGTTACGCACACACGTCGTTTCCAACGCGCACGATCGATGCCTGGTCCACGCCGCCGGCATCATGGGCATCCGACACTACGTTCAATTCGCCAATGCCAGCCGTTGGCACGGAGAACTTCTACGTAGGAAACGAGCCGCCGATTACATTCCTGCCTTCCTATAGCCGCATTTCGTACGGCGACGGTTCGATTAAGGAACGTGGTGAGGCGAAGGGGATATACGGCTCACTGAGTTACGGTGTACGGCTGCTGGAAGGTTCATTCGACGACACCGACATTCGCTTCAGAAGCGGTTTCGATCTGCACCAGCGCGACTACACAGTGAAGTACACAGATTTCTGGACCGAGGGTGTTGGCTATTCAATCGGTGGGCACTTCATCCAAAGCAATGACATCACGACAGATGAGGTCTCGATACTGATCACCGGCGTTCAGTGGTATGAGAAAGACCGCTGGAACGCAGACCTGGACTTCTTTGTCTCAACCTATGAAGAGTTCCGCCCGGACGTCACCGTGCTGCAGCTCTCCGGGAGATACGGGAGCTACCGAACGAAGAGCGATGACTACACGGTGCGCAGAGAGGTGGCAGTCCATTACATCCACACGTCCGAGGATATCATCGGACAGCGCGACCTTTTTTCCGGTGAGTTGCGTTGGTCCGTGGAATCCGGTTCGATGGGAATATCGCTGTTCGGATGGGCTGGCCAGCAGGTCTTTCCCGTACGCAATGGCGGCTTCCTTGTGTTTAACCTGGGCGACGAACGCGTGGCCGGATACGGTGGAGAGGTGCGAGCATCGTTGACACGCAACGGAGCCCTGATCGCTCGACTTAACAACGAACACGTGCGGGATTCCTTCAACGACGTGCTCACCCATCAGTTGGTGGCCAGTTTGCTTTATTCGTTCACATTTTGAGGTTCTGTGTAGCTTCCGTGGCTGCTGGGATTTGGAGAATTGAAATGACTGCCAAGAGACTGCTGCAATCCAGCCTGATTCCTGTACTCCTGTTTGTGATGACACATTCCGCTTCGGCTCAGGAAAGTGCCGCGGATTTATTCCGCAAGTCGTATGCATCGGAAGCAGCGCTGAAGTATCAGGAGGCGATCGATGCGATTCAGCCACTCGTCGAGAAGACGCCGGACGACTACATCGTCAACCTGAGAATGGCCTGGCTGCACTACCTCGCCGGCAAGCAACTGGAGTCGCTGAACTTTTACGTCGGAGCCATTCGCGTTTCCCCCAAGTCGGTGGAAGCACGCAATGGATACGTGCTGCCGCTACTTGCGCAGGAGCGGTACGAAGATGTGGAACAGGCCTGTCGTCAGGTGATGGTTCTTGACCCACGAAACTACTACGCCAACGTGCGTCTGGCGTTCGCACTGCGTCTGCAGGGCAAACTCGACGTAGCCGTGCCTCTGGTCCGCGGGATGCTCGAACTGTACCCGTCGGATGTCAGTTTCCTGCTTGAGCTGGCTCTTGCACTTTCAGCTCAGGAAGAAGCCGACGAAGCGAAGGCGCTGTTTGAGATGGTGCTGCTCCTCGATCCGGACAACGCCACCGCAACACAGGCACTGGCTCCGCCAGCGGCAGCATTGGAAACGCGCCCACGGAGAGTGGTCGCACTCATCGTTCCGCGGAATGAGCGGAAACTGCAACGCATCGAGGACCGCGTTGACCATTTGCTCGACACGATCTTCCGTCCATGAGCTTCAGGATTTCGCCCAGGCAGTTGTAAGCGACGGTTGTTGAGTCCTGCTCGATAAGCGGCGAAGCCGCAACCAAAGTAGGACGGGCACTCCTGCCCGTCTGTCACCGGGGACGGGCAGGAGTGCCCGTCCTACCATGCGCGCGCACGGCGCGCTCGTGTATCGGAGAAAGAATCTAAGCCTCGATACCGCCGTGAATGCAGGCGGTTCGCTTCGACCTCGAAGGCGGACATGCACGTCCGAAAACACGTTGCATGTCCGCAGTGGTCAATCACCACATGTTCATGGCACGCGGACCGACACGGTGGTTGACCTTTGGCAACATCTCGTTGCCGCGCAGCGCGCGCTGACGATATCTGCCGTGTAAGCAGGTAGTTACGTCAAATCCTCGTGCCGCATCCGGTCTGCCTTGTGGTGCTGTGGCAACATGTCCCTGCGACATGAAGTCATGTTTCAGGACCGTGTCTCCGGATCGTCCGTCGACATAACGGCTTGAATTCATGTGACTTACGCACACGCCGCCGCCATCGACTCTCAGAGAAGTCGAATTCTGGCATTCAATCTGCTTAACGGTTCCCTGTTCCGCGTCGGGACGCGACTCAAACGGGGGAGAACGATGAGCACACTGTTGACCAGATTATGGGCAGACGAAGCAGGCTTCCTGATTTCGGGCGAGCTGGTCCTGGTGTCGACCATTCTGACTTTGGGAATGGTCGTGGGTCTGAGTGAAGTCTCGGCGGCAATCAATCAGGAACTCAGCGACGTCGCTTCTGCATTCGGCTCAGTCAATCAGAGCTACCGCTATCACGGGCTGTTCGACGACGACAAAGGCGCCTACGGCGGCAGCGGATTCCATGACCACGCTGATCAATGTGACGGCCACGGCATCTCTGTCGCTGGTTACCGCGGTTGAGTTTGAGCGTCAGCACGTCTCGCAGACGGACGTCGAACTCTCAGGGTCGGTCTGCATCTTCGGCGGGTGACCGTTTCTGGAGCCATATGAATGGTGCGTCTCTATCACAAACTCTGGAACGACGAGGTTGGGTCGACCACTGCCGAATTCGGCCTGGTGACCGCCGTCACCGTCGCTGCACTCTTTATGGGTATTGGGGACTTTGCCGCGAAAGTGAACCGCGACTTCGAAGTGGCGGTTCAGACTCCTGGCCTGATGTCGATCAAAGAGCAGCGGGAGGCGAAAGAAGTAAAAGAAAAACAGGAGGAAGAACGCGAGTTGCGCGAACTCATGAGCATTCGCCAGGGGAAAGACCAGGAAGACAGCGACGCGAATCAGTAAGCAATGTTCTTCTCTCCCCGGAAGATTCAGTAGTTCCAGTATTGAGGTAGCTGGATTCGCAAGAATTCAGCTTTACCACAGAAATCGGCTGAATTCTTGCGAATCCAGCTACGATCAACTCGGCCCTGAGACTCAATCCTGAAACTACCGGGATCGATCAGTTGTTGTTCGGCGGTGGTTTCGGTGCGAACGCCTGTCGAAACTCCGGTCGGTTGCGAATGGGATTGATCGCCGTGTCGGTCTGCAGAGTTTGAATCACTGCAGCCTGTTGGCCTGGACCGGCCGCCTTGAGCGTCTGTCCGATGATCTGAATCGCTTTGATCGTCAGTTGACTGGCCCGTTTCTCGCGATCCTCGGACGTGCGACGACCGTCCTGCAACACCTTTCCGACAGCCTGTGCATAAATCGTCGCTGCATTGTAAACGTGCGGCCATGCACTGGGGCCTTCGGCTTCGATCTGCTTCGCCGCTCGCGTCAGGGCTTCGTCCGCGTCTGCAATCGCACGCGGATAGTCGCCCATCATCACTCGGGCATAGCCGCGGCCATTCCAAGCATCGGCGTTGTCGGGGTTCTCAGACACTGCGGCGTCGAAATCGGCCAGTGCCAGCTTGTTGGCTTCCATCAGATAGGCCCAACCGCGCCGCACCAGCATGTTGGCCGACGGCTCCAGCTCCAGAGCTCGCGTGTAGTCGTTCATGGCTTCGCGGAACAGGCCCAGTTTTGAATACGCCAGTGATCTGGCTCGGTATACGTCACCAACGGGTTTGCCAAATTCGAGGAACTTTGTGAATGCGTCGACCGCGTCCTGGTCTCGATTCAGGCTCAACAGGACTTCAGCTTTCAGGCGGTATGTGTCCGAGTTTTTCGGATTGGCTGCGATGGACTGGTCATAGGCCTCAAGTGCCATGTCCGGTTCTCCGCCACGGTGCCACGTCTTGCCGATCTGCTGCCACGCGTCCGCCTGCGAAAGCGGATCCTTGTCGAGCGCAATAACCTGTTCGAAATCTGCGCGGGCTTCGTCCACCTTCATCAGTTGCAGTCGAGTCAGCGCGCGGATGCGATGAGCTTTCGAGTTATTGGCGTCGAGTTCGAGTGCCTTCGTCAGAGCGGCTTCGGACTCGTCGTAGTTCTCCTGAATTCGATAGGTCTCACCAAGATTGACGAACGGACCGGCATGCCCCGGACGCAACTCGGCAGCGTGCTTGAAGTCCGCTATGGCGGCTTCCAGATCTTTCTTGGCGACGTAGACAGCTCCGCGGTTGAGATAGACCGCATACAGATTCGGATCGAGGTCGCGAGCCTTATTCAGATCGGCCAGTGCCGGTTCGATCTGGGACAACGAGGCATACGCGATGCCCCGCGTCAGGTAACAGATTCGTTCGTCAGGCCGTCGGGCGATACACGCGGTATAGCCAGCGACCGCCGCTTCCGCCTGACCACCCAGGAGATGCGTGAGTGCCATCTGATGTAGCGACCAGAATTGACTCGGATCAATCTGCAGGGCCTGGCGATAGGACGTCAGCGCTTTTTCCAACTGGCCAGCCCGACGCAGCTCTTCACCAATCAGAAAGAAGTCGAGAGCCGATTTCGGAGTAATGGCCTCGGCAGCAAGTAATGTCAGGTCTCTCTGGTTCACATCGCCAGCGATGTCGTAATACCGCGCCCGTCGGAGAACGAGTGCCCGTGATTCAATGCCGAGTGCCTCGGCCTGCGCCAATGCCTCAAGCGCCCTGGCTGCCGCCGCCTGACGAGCCGACTCGTCGGCGTTCTGGACCAGCGTCAATTCCGACTCTGCCTTGATCAACAGAAGTTCGTATGAGCCGCTGCGGACATCTTCTGCCTGTGCTTCAGACAGTAATGGCGGGGCGGACGACAGGTAATTCTTTGTCATTCCGCCGTAAAGTTCGAATGCCGAATCGGCAGCGTCGCGTGCCGTGTTGGTGTTTAAAACCAAGTCATCGCCGGTTGACACCGTGGCATAGAATCGCGCCTGATCAACCAGATCGAGGAACTGCGAGAACTCCTGCTGCGCGAGAGCCCGTCGCTCCTGGTTTTCAATCTGATCCGTGACTGTGTTGAGTTCCGCATTTGCCCTGCCGTGCAAATCGGACAACCCCGGTTCGTCGGCCAGACGGGTGACGATTTCTGTCAGCGCGGTGCGCGCGCCATTAAGATCGCTCCCGGATGCAGCAAGCTCTTTCGCCTGGGTCAGCGCCTGTTCAACCTCAAGGGTCAACGCGTTGATACGATCGCGCTCGGCTGATTCCACCAGACGATCGATCGCAGACAACTGTCCGGAGATTCCCGTTCGCAGTGCATGCAGAGACTCTTCGTTTCCGAGCAGGCCCATGGCTTCGTTGAGCACCAGCTTCGCGTCTTCAAACTTACTTTCGCCCGACAGACCACTGGCCTCTGTCATTTTGGCCTCGGCGGTCGACTGCAATCGGCCAATCCTGGCCGATTCGAGACTGCTCCACGCGATGGAACCAATCGCAACCGCAACAACAACCGCAACAGCCGCCGTCACGGCTGTGCGATGACGTCTGGCCCATCTGAGCGCCTTGTCAAGGAAGGGCTCGGGATACGCGGAGACTGGTTCATCCGCGAGGTAGTCCTCAACATCTCGTGCCATGTCGAGTGCCGTCGCGTACCGATCCTCACGCCGTTTGGAAAGCGCCTTCATGGCGATGGCACTGAGAGCAGGAGGCGTCGATGGGACGATTTCGATAGGTGGCTTGATTGGCTTATTGATCACATGATCGAGCATCTGGTCCATCTTGGTGCGTGGGATGGGCGCGTCGTTTACCAGGATTTCGTACAGAATCGCCCCTATAGAATAGATGTCCGTGCGCCCGTCCATGAGGTCGAGTTTGCCTTCGGCCTGTTCGGGTGGCATGTAAGCAGGCGTCCCCATCACGGAGCCGTACTTCGTCTCCGTGCCTGCGCTCCGCGAATCGGTCTGCACCGCCGTGCCTGTCATCTGAGTTGCCGCGAGCGCGGGACTTGAAGACTCGTCCAGGATTTTCGTCGCATCAGTTGCCTGCGAAAGATCACCCAGTGACTCGCCCGGTGATTCTTCGTCGGCATCAAACTTTTCGTCGTAATCGCCGCTGACGATCATGCCGCCGTCTCCAGCCGCTTCGTGCCCACCGAGGATCTTGGCCAGGCCCCAGTCCAGGACAAGGGTCTCTCCGAACCCGCCAAGCATCACGTTCTGCGGCTTCAAATCTCGATGCAACACTCCACGCTGGTGTGCGAAGCCCATCGCGTTGCAGGTGTCGATCAGACTGTGCAGCAGCTTGATCATCGTCCGTCGGTACTCGGTCGAGTCCTTCGGCAGCTTGTGCATATCCTCGATGTGGTCCTTCATCTCAGTGCCATGAATCAACTTCATGGCGTAGAACGGTGCGCCGTTCTCCTGATTGCCCAGATCGTATATGGGCACGATACAGGGGTGCTCGAGCTGCCCCGTGATCTGGGCTTCCTGCACGAACCGTTCGACAACTCGGGGTCGCCGCAGCGCTCGCGGCAGCAGTTCCTTGTAGGCCACGTCGCGGTGAATCCGCTGGTCGTGTGCCTTCCAGATGTTGCCCATTCCGCCGTGTGCAAAGTTGTCGACCAGATCGTAGCGGGGTTTGTCGGGTTCGGACTTCTTCGGCTTGGGTGCCTTACCACTTTTCGATTTGGGGGCTTTGGACTTGCCGAAGCTAAGCCGCGTTTTGCCTCCGGACAGGGATTCTCCGGTCGACGTTGCCCCGACGGACCCAGCCTCGCTGTCGACAGTCCGACCCAGGGTCTCCCCGGGCGAACTGACGTCAATCCGTGTCGCTGCCGCCGACTCGTCGTCGTCCGACATGACGGTTTGATCGTTGTCCTCCTCGTCCGACATGACGGTCTGATCGTCATCATCCTCGTCCCTCATGACGGTCTGATCGTCATCCTCGGCGTCGTCGCCGTAGACGGTCAGGTCGTCATCCTCTTCCTCTTCACGAACGAGTGTCTGATCGCCGTCGATGGGTTCCTCGACGACCGTTGCTGGCCCCATGTCGGTGTTGACCGTCTGATCGTCGTCAGGGATGACCGTTGCGTCATCGTCATCCTCGTCATCCCGATGCATCGTGACATCGTCGTTACCCGGAGCGTCGTCGTTACCCGAAGCGACTTCGGGCGTGACAGTCTTAGCGGCGTAGGCGGGGTCCTCATCCGGGATAACCGTCGCGTCATCGTCGTCCGGGCCCACTGTGGCATCCACATCCGGCTCATCGCGTGCGATTGTGGCATCCGGTTCGTTCCGCTTGTCAGGATCAGTCACAATCCACTCCATGTATGCGGCAAACTTCGATGGATTCAAGTAGCAGCGTCGATGGGCACTTTACCCGACAGCGTGCGAGGCCGCAGCTTTGCCGCGTCCGCTGTGACCGTCGCGCCTTCATCACCGAAAACTCGGACGGAGTTATACAGCAGGACGCGTTCGGACATCGCCTGTGGCGGATGACAGCAGTCCCGGAAACGCCGGGCTCATCCGGTTTTCGATGACAGGGATCGACTGTGCATCAGTCCGTAGCCGGACGTTGATCCTGTCCTAGCAGCGGACGACAAATGGCACATGGTTCAGACGGTGTACGACTCAGGCGAGTGGTGGAGAAACCACTTCCGTAACTGAACTCACCTGAGTCCGGACGCTCACTTCAGGCCTGATAACTGCCACCGCACCATCGGGCACGCACTCGCACCCTGAAATGGCTGGACCATTCAAGTGTTGACGAGTTTTCGACGTCGGAGGTCTGCAACGGGTCCACAAGAAACACGCCATGCGTGCGCACCGAGCGTGCAATGGAGTTATCCGGGGCAACGGCAACTCGATCGGCGCCCGATTTTTTTCTGGAGAGATCGATGGCTACTTTCGCTCGGATTCCGGGACGTGTATGACGGTTAGAGCGCAGGTGTCGAATGCGTAGCGTCCACGTCGGGGGTCTTTGCCACCGCGGTTGCCGTTCCAGGTGACGTAGACTTTGCTGCCATCCGGGCTGACGGCCGAACCGAATGTGCCCAGCGTCACGTAGCCGTACTTCTTTTCGTAAAACGGCTGCAGGAAGGCGATGACCTTGCGCGTGCGTTTCTGCGTGTCGAACTGCACGACCGGAGTCCCATCCCGCTCACTCCCGCCATGGGCACCCGGGATGTAATAGAGATAGCGACCGGTCGGATCGAGATCGAATGTCGTCGTGTAAGTCTGCGAGGCAACGGGCAACTCTGCGATATCCTCGATCTTCTCGGTCTTCGTGTTGAAGCGCCAGATGCGGCCATCTTTCTGCCCCGTGGTATAGACATAGCCATCTGCGGTCTCTTCCGAGGCTGCCCGCAGGCCGATCGTGCCGGGAATGACCTGAGGCGGTTTACCGGACTCCGGGTCGTACCGCATCAGGCGATTGTTGACCTCGTCCATGTAGTACATGCGCCCGGTTGATCGCGCGAAGATGATGTATCGCCGAGGCCCATTGACCGCGGTGTGCAGGACTTTCTTCTTCCGTACGTCGTACGCAAAAAACATGACCGTCTTGTCCGAGTACTCTCCCGCGGCCGTGCCTCCGTAGAAAATCAGTCGATCGGGATCGAGCAGGCTGGTCGGAATGCAATGCTTCGGAACGGGGCCGTGCGCGACGATTTCTGTCTTCCTCGTCTCGGGATGAGTGCGAAAGATCCAGTCGCCCTTGTAATGGTATTTGTCTGTCGTGACGCGAGTTGATCCGCGATGCGTCGCGTAATACAGCCAGCCATCGCTGCCCATGTCGATCCGGCTGTGGATCTTGCCCGGCATATAGTGGCCTTCGGGCAGATGCAGGATGTCGGTGGTATTGACCAGAGTGACCAGCTTGCCGGTCGTCGAGTCGTACTCGTAGACGAATCCATTGCCCTGCGGAGCGGCGTGATCACCGATGGCCGAGTAGTACTTGTCGCCGACTGCCAGACTGTCGCCCCAGACGCTCCAGGGCGAGCCGGGATAGTCCTGCTCAGGGTAGTACAGCATGTCAACGCGAGGCGCCGTCTTCGCCACAGTCACGCCTGGCAACAGACTGGCGGGTGACTTAAGGAAGTCCGGAGACGTGTCGGAAACGGATGCTTTCCCACCGGGCAGCTTCGGCGGCCAGGTAAGATCGCTGGCAAGGGCTGGAACCGTGGCAAGCGCCGCGACGAGTGCCGTGATACACTGCAGTGCTCGTGCGTAATTTAAGTTCATCGTTGGCTCCGGTGTTCGATGTTCGTAGTAACCGCGCTTGTGCGGTTTATCTGTCGGGTGCGTGAACTGGGTTGACCGTCGGACGAGGTAGCCGGATCGAGAACAGCCGGACAAGTCCGGCTACTACAAACGGTCGAGCAGGGCTTTGAGTTTCGGGATCCGTTCGCGAGCTTCGGCGACGGCCACTTTGTCCTGTCCGTCCTGAAACACCTGGGCCCACAGGTTGATGGCCGCCTGCAACATGGCCTCCCGCTGATTCTGGTACTGCCGCGGAATCTCGCCCGACGCGTACGCGTCGACTCCGCGAGCCCGCGCGATCAGGAAACGCCGCTGTTCGGCGATGTCGTCCGCGTCCCATGGCCGTTCCGGGCGGCTGTCGTATTCTGTCAGCGTTTGTAGAGCCGCTTTTGCCTGGGGCAGATCGTTCCAGCGCGCGTGGACGCCCTTGAGTTGCATCAGTCCCGAATACACAAGGTCCTTCTGCTTGAGCCTGGCTTCCGCCTCCCGCGTGAGTCTCGCAGCCCATTCCGATCGAGTGGGCGTGTCGGAGATACGTGAAGCCGGCCAGTCTTTGGCCAGCTTGCGGCGGCGCGGCAGATCGTCTTCCAGCCAGGCAAACGCCTCAGCAAATACGCTGCTGTTCGGAATGCTGTGACCCAGCCCGTCGACGACCCAGGTTTTGCAGCGCACGCCCACCGAAGTGTGCCGCGTTTGATGCATGCGATTAACTTCGCCACGGTTGAAGTCCGTCTCGCCCGTGAGCTGGGCGATACTGAGCCGATCGATCACTCGCTGTCGCAGCCATGATTCTGGCCGCAGTTCGCCTCCGGCACAGACCGGAATGACTCCACCGAAGTACTCGGGCAATGCAAATGCGATCGAACACGCGATTCGCCCGCCACCGGAGTGACCGCCGATGTAGGTTCGGTCCGTGTCGATGTTGTACTTGCGCCGGATGTCGTCCAACACGTCGGCGATGATGTGGATTCGCCGCGGTGCGGGAACGTTGTTTCCCGCTCCATTCGGGCTCGCGAAGAGTATCTCGTGTTTCTGGCACGCGTCCTTCCATTGAGCAAACCCGGTCGGACCGTTGCCCGGTGAGATGAAGATGACCAGCGGCCAGCTTTTCCGTTTCTGGTAACCCTCGGGCGCGTACAGGCTGTAGGACTGGTCGGTTGATGTGTAGCCCTCAAGCCACTCGGCCGGCGGCTCGGCAGGGCTCTGGTTCGCCATTGCGAAAACCCAGTCGAGTTGGGTTTCGGCACTGACACGCTCGGTCCGGGCCTGTTGCGCTGAGGCAAACGTGCCTGACACGAACAGAATGACTATTGGCAGGATGTTTTTCATGGAGTGCTCCGGAACGAGTGCGACGCCGGTGTCGGAACGAACCGCAGACTGTGAGATCGGGTCTGGGACGTCAAGCTGCCGGGTGGCTCGACAGGCCACTGCCGTTTTCGATAGCTTCCCCGGAACCGGGAATTCAGGGAGTTTTCCCGTTCAAACTGTGGACTCACCAATCCGCCCAGGGATGACAGCTCGCCCAGCTCGCCCTGGGCGGTCTTGTTTTGGCAGACAGGACCAGGCCTTAAACAAGCGAGCTCTGGAGTGCGGTGATGCATCACCGCTTTCCATTAGTGGCGAAGCCGCTTTTCCATTTTCCTGTAGACCAGCGTTTCGAGTGAATGGAAAGAAAGCGGCTTCGCCGCAACGGAAAGCGACGATGCATCGTCGCACTCCAAAGGTCGCTTGTTTAAGGACTTCGGGCACCCTCTCCCCATAGGGGAGAGGGGACCATCACAGGCTGTCGATGGCTGTGATTCATTCAGCAATACATAAGGAATCCGATTGTGAGCGGCCCCGATTTCTCGAAGTCAGACCTGATCCCTGTGATCGCCCAGGACGACGCCACCGGCGATGTCCTGATGCTCGCCTATATGAACGAAGAAGCCTGGAACGAGACTCGGCAATCGGGTCGGGTCGTCTACTACAGCCGCAGCCGGCAAAAGCTGTGGCGCAAGGGCGAGGAAAGCGGCAACGTCCAGGAAGTGAAGAGCATTTTCTATGACTGTGATGCGGACACTTTGCTGATCCGCGTCGATCAGGTCGGCGGAGCAGCGTGTCACGAGGGGTATCGAAGCTGCTTCTTTCGCAAGCTCGATCCGGCGACCGGTGACGTGGAAGTCATCGGCGAACGCGTGTTTGATCCCAAAGAGGTTTACGGCAAGTAGACTGCGTCGGGCAGACCGTTTCACCGCACCTTGAGGAAATCATGCACGAACGACTGGTTCTGCTCAGCGGACGGGCTCACCGCGCCCTGGCGGCCGAGATCGCCCAATATCTCGGACTGAGCCTGGGTGCCGTGCGGCTGGAGGACTTTCCGGACGGCGAGATCAGTTGCCAGCTCAACGAAAACATCCGCGGCCGTGACGTGTTCCTGATTCAGCCGACGGGACCGCCGGTCAACGACAACCTGATGGAACTGCTGGTCATGATCGACGCCTGCGTCCGCGCGAGCGCCGAGCGGATCACGGCCGTGATACCTTATTTCGGATACGCCCGTCAGGACCGCAAAGACGCGGGGCGGGTTCCCATTACGGCCAAACTGGTCGCCAACCTGATCACAAAAGCTGGCGCCAATCGCGTTGTCACGATGGACCTGCACGCCGCGCAGATCCAGGGGTTCTTTGACGTTCCAGTCGATCACCTTTACGCGGCCAAACCACTGGATGATTACTTCCAGTCGCTGGATATCCCGCCGGATGAACTGGCAATCGTCAGCCCGGATGAAGGCAGCATCAAGCGGACGCTCCAGCACATGGGTCACCTGGGTGGACAGCTTGTGATCGTCGACAAGCGTCGGTCCAGCGCCACGGAAACGCAACAGGCGAATCTGATCGGTGGGAGAATCGACGGCAAAGTCGCACTGCTGTTTGACGACATGATCTCGACCGCCGGCTCGATCGTCGGTGCGGCTGAGATCGCGATCGAGAACGGCGCCCGTGATGTCTACGTCAGCGCCACACACGGTGTCTTCTGCGGCCCGGCAATCCAGCGACTGCAGGAGGGGCCGATTAAGGAAGTCGTCGTCACGAACAGTCTGCCATTCCGTCCGGAGCAGTTGATTGACAAGATTCAGTGTGTTTCCGTTGCTCCGTTGCTCGGGGAGGCAATCCGGCGGATCCACCGGAACGAATCCGTCAGCGGGCTATTTGACTGATCGTGTCCAGCCGCCCGGGCGGTTTCAACGCGTCCCCCTCGTATGGTTCACGAACATCATCCTTCGCGGTCTGACGCTCGCTCGTTTCATTTGAGCGAACCGTTGCGTGCGCTAACGCGAGCGGTGGCGTCCCGGCCGTGGCTGACGCTCGCTTTGACATTCGCCGCTGCGTTTGTCTCTGCCCTGTTGACCGTTCTTCTGATCGAATTCCGCACCGAACGCGCAGACCTGATCGATCCGAATGCGGACTTCCATCGTCGCTGGACCAGCTACACCGAAGCGTTCGGTGCCAGTTCGGATCTTGTGGTCGTCGTCGAAGGTGACGACACCGACGCGATCAAGGCAGTCATGGAAGAACTGGGGCGCCGGCTCGCCGCTGAGCCCGATCGGTTCAGTCACGTGCTATTTAAGATCGAGCCCGGGCAATTGCGCAGAAAGGGACTGCAGTATCTCAGTCCGCAACAGCTTGAAGAGGCTTTGAATCGGCTGCAGGCCTTTCGGCCCGTGCTCGACGGCGGCTGGGATCGGATGCGACTGGACCTGCTGGTTCTGCGGTTGCAACTTCAGGTTCAGGATCGGCGTCGTGAGCTGGATGCTGCCGGTGATCAGGTCACGGCAGCCGACACGGAACGGACTCACGCCACACTGGAGCATGTCGCTCGTCTCGCCGGCAGCCTGGATGGCTTTCTGCGCAATGGTGAATTCGCGAATCCCTGGCCCGAGTTCGTCTCGGTTGAGGACGACCAGCGACAGGCGGCAAGAGATGTCATCTACCTGATGAACGAAGCCGGGACGATCGGGTTTATGAAAGCCCGGCCCGTACAGCAGGAGCAGGACTTCAATGGAGCGACGCCGTCAATCGATCGGCTCCGCGTTCTGATCGCCGAGACGGCTCCGCGACACCGCTCGGTCCACATTGGTCTGACGGGGATTCCCGTGCTTGAAAGTGATGAAATGCGGCGGTCACAAAGCGACATGATCAAAGCGTCGCTGATTTCTTTCTTGGGCGTGGGCGTGCTGCTGCTGACCGGCTTCCGCGGCTGGCGGCATCCACTGCTTGCCATGCTGATGCTGGCCATCGCGATGTGCTGGGCGTTCGGGTACACGACGCTGGTCGTCGGACATCTGAATATCCTGTCCGTGTCATTTGCCGCGATTCTGATCGGGCTGGGAATCGATTTCGCGATTCACTACCTCGCGCGGTATCTGGAACTCCGTCATGAGCGACCCGATGAGGGACTGCTCGAAGCACTGGGGGACAGCTCAGCGGGTGTCGGCGTCGGCATCGTAACGGCGGCGGTCACCACTTCGCTGGCGTTCTTCTGCGCGACGTGGACGGAATTCCTGGGTGTCGCGGAACTGGGGATTATCGCCGGTGGCGGCGTCGTGCTGTGCGCGGCCGCAACGTTTCTGGTGCTGCCGGCGCTCGTGGCTGTGTCTGATCGCCAGCTCACGCCACAGCAGCTTCCGACGCCGTTTCAGGGCAACGCGCTCCGAGCCGCCATTCGTCGTTGGCCAAAGTCTGTTGCTCTTTTGTCCGCGACAATCGTAGGTGTGGTCGGCTGGCACGGCGTGTCGATCGGGGGTGGCAGGATCCGATCGCGTGTGGCGTATGACTACAACCTGCTGAACCTGCAGGATGAAGGGCTCGAATCCGTCGCGGTTCAGGAACGCATCTTTCACAACGCGGACGGCCAGGACCGGGCGGGTCAGGGCTCGCTGCTGTACGCGGTTTCGCTGGCCGATTCACCGGCTGAGGCAAGGCAGTTGCGTGAGCAGTTTCTGAAACGGCCGACAGTGCATCACGTCGAGGAACTGGCAACGCGGCTGCCCGAGTTTTCGGCCGACCAGACTCAACTGCTGGTGCAGGGTTTTCAGGCCCAGTTGGCGAGACTGCCGGACACCTTGCCCGAAGCGCCGACCGTGAATCCGATCCTGGTCGGTCAGTCTCTGGAGAAACTGCTCGAGCAGTTGCCCTCGTTCGAGTCACCCGTGGCTCGCCAGGCCGAAGGGTCGATCAACCGACTGCTCGATCAGATCGATCCGCTCGAACTTGAGGATCAGGTTCGCGTGCTGGTCGAGTTCCAGCAGCGGACGACGGCCGCACTGCTGAGTCAGTTTCGTATGCTGCGTGACGTTGCCGATCCGGAACCAGTCAGCCTCGACGATCTGCCCACAGAGCTGACATCACGGTTCGTCAGCCGCACGGGGCAGTGGCTGTTGCAGGTCTACCCGCGCGATCCGGTGTGGGATATCGAGCCGCTGCGGCAGTTCGTTACAGACGTGCGAAGCGTCGACCCGGAAGTGACGGGTACACCGCTGCAGAACTATGAGGCGTCTCAGCAGATCATGCAGAGTTATCAGTACGCGGCCGTGTACGCACTGGCGGCGGTTTCGCTCGTTCTCTTGATCAACTTTCTCGGTCCACGGCCGGCTCTGCAGACACTGTTGCCGTCCGTAGTGATCACAGTCTGTATCGCGGGGGCCCAACTGGCGACGCAGGAGAAACTGGACGGAATGATTCTGTTGGGGTCATTTATGGCGTTGATGGTGTCGCTCGCGCTGGCGATCAATTGGCGCAGCGTGGCGTTCACCTTACTGACTTTGCAGCCGCCGCTGGCTGGCGGTCTGCTGATGTACGGCGTCATGGCGTTGCTGGGAGTCGACTTCAATCCGGCGAACCTGATCGTGCTGCCGCTGATTCTGGGTATTGGCGTCGACGATGGCGTGCATGTCCTGCACGACTACGGCAGTCAACGCGGCTCCGGATCGTATCGCATGTCCGCGAGCACGATGAATGCGATCGTGCTGACGTCGCTGACGTCAATGATCGGTTTTGGCAGCATGATGCTGGCAGCCCATCGGGGCCTCTACAGCCTGGGCATGGTGCTGGTCATCGGCGTGGGGAGCTGCCTGTTCGTCTCGCTTGTGCTGCTGCCCGCCGTACTGACAATCGCGCGGGGACGTTCGCAGGTGAGCGACATTCATTCGACGTAGACCATCGTAGGCCGGAACAAGCGCAGCGCAGTTCCGGCGCGGCCGTCGGATCGATGCCGGAACTGCGCGAAGCTTGTTCCGGCCTACGTCCGCTTCGCCGAGTGGCCAACTCAGTCGTCCAGAGAGTCGAGCAGGTTGTCCAGGTTGGCGTCGAGCGGATTCGCGTTCGGGTCAGCGGCCTTCACCTCGTCGATCCCCATTGCCGTGGCAGCACCTGCCGGGTCGACCACTCCTGTTCCGGTATCACCGGTCGCGGCAACTGTTGTATCCGCTTCCGCGGCCGGAGCGTCAGCCGTATCGGCCGGAGCCTCTGTATCGGCTGCGGCAGCCTCCACTGTCGCCGCGTCTTCACTCGCCAGGAACCACGGTCCGACTGTTGCCGCGGCCAGGACCACGACGCACAGGACGGTCGCTTGAATGGTTCCCTGAATCAGGCTGTTGCCGGTCACCATTCCGAGGACTTCCTGCGGACTGCGGCCTTTCAGACCGGCGACGAATTCCCGGAGTTCATCGACCGATGCCGACGCGTCTGACTTCAGGCGCTGCACATCGCCGGTAGACGGTTCGACCCGCTGCTCGAGTTGTTCTCGTGTCTGGTCCATGTCTATTTATCCCTGTCTTCTTCCACGATGTGGACGAGGTCGCCACCGGCCTCGCTGATGGCCTCAATCACCGGTTCAAATCGTTGAGCCAGCATGTCCTGATGACATTTCAACAACACGACACGTTCACCGGCCGGCGTGTCTCCCAGTATGTCACCGATTTGGCCAGCCAGTGAGGATACTCCGATTTCCTGGCCGTTCAAATACAGTTTGTTGTCCTTGTCGATCACGATGCTGACTGTCGCGTGGCCCGCACTTTCCAAGTCTTTCGCTTTAGCCGGAGTCCACTGCAGATGGCTGTCATCCTGAGCCCGGGCCAGGATGACGAAGAAGATCAGCAGATTGAACGCAATATCCCCCATCGCCATGCTGGGGACTTCCGCTCGGGATCGTTTTCGCTGCAGCTTCATGATCGCTCAGTCAGAAAGTGGGCTTCGTCAGGGAACCATGACAGTCTGCTCTTCTTCCAGTTGGAGCGTGACAATCCCGCCGGCCGCCTCGATCTGCGTCGTGACGATAATCCAGTAGTGATAAGGCGCGTCTTTGTCGCTCTTGACGATGACGACCTTTTCATCCGGATTTGGCTTGGCGTCCAGCTTCGCCTTGATGCGTACGAAGAATTCTTCGTCCCGCACAGCATCGCCGTTGATGATCACAGCCTGACGCTTGATATTAACTTCGATGTTCTCGGATTCTTCCTTCTGCTCCTCGGTCTCTTCAGCTTTCGGCAGAGTCTGTTTCCGACCGCTGTCAGGTTGAACGGAAGCACATACCAGAAAAAACACGATCAGATTAAACGCAATATCCCCGGTCGCACTGGCCGGCGGTTCAATCAGCAGGTTGGAGTTACGTCGCATTTTCATGCAGGCAGGCACATCGTGAGGTCAGCAGGCCGCCGCTGGAAGGAACGATCAGGCGGCCGGAGGGTCAGTTTGGTGAATCGCAGTCTAGCACGATTCGGAGCTGAACTCACAAGTGTCAGCCATTCCGGCTGAGTTGTTGGGCCGCATGCGAGTGGCCTATTCTCGCCGGATCAAGGTCACAACGACTCAATCCCGGGACCCGACCGCATGGACGAAGTTTTCACGCCTCTCGATTATGTCCTGTTCTTCGTCGCGCTAATCGGAGTCATGGTCGTTGGGCTGATTGCCGGGCGCAAAGAGGATACGTCCGAAGACTACTTCCTTGCCGGCCGGAAGATCCCCTGGTGGGGAGTTGCCGGGTCGATCTACGGCAGCAATGTCAGTGCCAACCACATGGTCGGCATGATGGGCGTCGGATTCACCATTGGATTCGCTCAGAGCCACTTCGAACTGGGTGCTATCCTGGGTCTGATGGTGCTGTGCTTTGGCTTTCTGCCGGTCTATCGAAAGCTCAAGGTCTACACGCTGTCCGAGTATCTGGGCCGGCGCTACGACGATCGCAGCCGAGTCGCCTACGCAATCATCATGGTGATCATTATGGCCGTCGTGCAGATGGTTCCTGGTCTGTACATCGGAGCCCGCACGATCTGCACGCTGCTTGGTGGCGACTTCGTCGAGACAGTCATTGACATCGAAGCCGCTCAGGGCGAATCGGACGCAGGCGTCACGGAAGAGGTCCCGACGAAGGTCAACGTCAAATGGGGCTGGTATGCGGTGTTCGTCATCGCTCTGGCGTTCATCTCGGGTGCATACACGATCTTCGGAGGGCTGAAGGCGGTTGTGTGGACGGATTTCATGCAATCCATGCTGCTGCTCGCGGCGGGGATACTGATCGCCGTCCTGACGTTCTCCAGGATTGGCGGCTGGGGCGAGATGATGGCCCTGGACGCGGCTCGCGACGCAGCCGATCAGAAAATGCACCTCTATCTGCCAACCGATCATCCCAAGCTTCCGTGGACCGGCGTGTTCACCGGCCTGATGGCAATGCACTGTTTCTACTGGGGCACGAACCAGTTCATCGTGCAGCGAGCTCTGGGAGCTCGATCAGACAGCGACGCCCGGCTGGGCATCATTGCCGCCGGCTTCCTGAAACTGCTGATTCCGTTTTTCGCGATCGGCACTGGTGTTGCGGCGTTTCATGTCTTCAAACAGGAATTGCCCAATCAGACAATCGATTCAGACGCTGCGTTTCCGGAAATTGTCAAGCTGGTGATTCCGATTGGCGTCGGATTCATCGGGCTGATCGCTGCCGGATTGATCGGAGCGATCCTGTCGTCGATCGACTCGATGATGAACTCGGCCGCGACCATCGTGACGTTCGATCTCTACAAGCAGTACATCAGGCCAGAGGCGACGGACCGCGAGATGATCGCCGCTGGCCGGCTGTCGATCGTTGGTTTCGTGATTCTGGCGACGCTGCTGGCCCTGTTCATCATGGATCCGAATTCCAAGGAGAGCTTCTTCCTGCAGATCGCAGACTACCAGAACTATCTGACGCCGGGCCTGCTAGTAGCATTCTTCCTCGGGATGTTCTGGCGCCGTGGCACGGCAGCCGGCGCGTTCGCCACGATACTAAGCGGCATCTTTTTCTCGTGGCTGATTGAGGTTCTCTACAACGGATGTACCGGGATCATTTCGCTTGGAAGCTGGGAATTCGAGACGCCGTTCAAACTCGCAGGGATCGCCGCGACGTGGCCGCACATTGCGGACGTACTGGGTGAGAAACTCAACTTCTTCCACCGCGTTGTCTTCGTGCTGCTGCTGTCAGGAATCATTCACGTCGTCGTCAGCCTGCTGACTCAGCCCGATGCCGAAAAGGGCCGGCTGACATGGACTGACCTGGGCGGGCATTCTCCGGCAACCGTGCGACGACTGGTCACGAAAATTCTGGTCTCACTCGTTGTCTTCGCACTGCTGGGGATCGCGATGGTGATAACCGTGTTGTCGCCAGGAATAGCCGCCTGCGCCGGAGCCGCCTGGACGCTGGTGATCTTCAATCTCCACATCCAGGGCAACCGGATGAAGATGGATGGAGATCCTGATGGCGCGACCGTGGAACTGGTGCGTGACGAACGGTTCTGGGCCAGCCTGCTGTGCTCGGCCGCCGTATTCATGCACTACTACTACTATTGATGCCTCTTCCTGAATGCCGATCAAAAGGAATCCCATGGCCAACTATGAATACAAGGTGCTGTGCGGCTCGCCTGCAGGATCCGCGCTGATGCCCTGGGCGTCGCAGGAGACGAGAGACCAGATTGGCCGCGGAAGTTATGAGAAGAAACTCAACAAACTGGCCGACGATGGATGGGAATTGGTGAGCGTCAGTACGAACAGTGTGGGTAGCCTCTTCTTCGTAGTTACCCAGGCAACGGCAATTCTCCGGCGTGAGAAGGTCAGCGACTCCGGCGACTGACAGTCCACGACCGCAAGGATCGTTCGATCATTTAGTGTCGCCTTTCGCTCCGCGAAAGTGCGTTCTTTCGCGGAGCGAAAGGCGACAATCCCTCGACAACAGTCGCTGTGCAAACCTGACTCGAACGCGGGCCGTGTACTCACATGCCAAATAGCCATACTCGCGTGTTGTTGATCGAAGACAGCCGCACCTACGTCGCCGTGTTCCAGCAATTGCTGGCGGCGACGACGGGGCCTGCGATCGATGTCGAGGTCGCGGTTTGTCTGTCCGATGGTCTGGCAAGACTCGACCGGGGCGGTATCGACGCGGTCGTGACGGATCTTGGACTGCCGGACGCGAAACTTCTGGAGTCGGTGCAGGCCATCACGTCTGAGTTTCCCGCGATGCCCTTGCTTGTGCTGACGGGTGTCGAGAATGACTCCATCGGCATGGACGTAGTCCATCTTGGGGCGCAGGACTATCTGCCGAAGGCAGAAATCAACGGCCTGCTGCTGGAACGCGCAATCCAGTACGCGATCGAGCGAAAGCGCGCGGATTCAGAATTGCGGGAGTTGAACGAGGTGCTGGAGGATCGTGTCAACGAGCGAACGATGGAACTGGCACGCTCCAATATCGAACTCGAACGATTCGCCTACATCATCGCTCACGACCTGAAAGCGCCGGCACGCGGCATCTTCTCACTGGCCACGTGGCTCGCCGACGACTACGCCGATGCGCTGGACGATGCCGGCCGGGACAGCCTGCAACTGATGTGTGACCGTGCCCGCCGGATGAATAGTCTCATCGAGGGTGTGCTGGAATGTGCCCGCGTGGATCGCAACCTGACGACGCTGTCTGAAGAGGACAGCGATCGACTCGTACGTCACGTGATTGCTGAACTTGAACCATCCGAACATATCACGGTACGGATCGACGGCGTCCTGCCCATCGTCGTGTACGACTGGTCGCAACTGGAGACCGTGTTTCGACATCTGATCGACAACGGCATCCGGCACATGGGAAAACCGCGGGGCGAAATTGTCGTCTCCTGCAGTAATTCCGAATCCGACTGGAAGTTCTGTGTCCGCGACAATGGAGTCGGAATCGACCCGCAACATCACCGCAGCATCTTCGACATTTTCCAGACACTCCAGGCCCGCGACGAACTGGAGACGGTCGGCATCGGGCTGACGATCGTTAAGCGGATCGTCGAGCGTCAGGGCGGACAGGTCCACGTGGAGTCCGCCGCCGGCAAGGGCAGCGCGTTTCATTTCACTGTACCGCTGAAACTCGCGTCCCAGATTCAGCGCCCGCCACAGGGAGAGACGCCATGATCTCGAACCTGCCCGTACTGCTTGTGGAAGACGACATCGTCGATGTGAAAACCGTCGAACGTGCCTTCCGCGACGCGCACGTCACGAATCCGCTGCACGTCGTTTCGAACGGCCCCCAGGCACTCGACTTCCTGCGACGACAGGGCGATTTCCAGACCGGTCACGAGCGCCGGCCAGGCATCATCCTGCTGGACCTGAATATGCCCGGGATGCCGGGGATCGAAGTTCTGCGTGAAATCAAATCGGACGACAACCTGAAGAGCATTCCAGTCATCGTGCTGACCACATCCAACATTGAATCGGATCGGTTCGCGTGCTACGCCGGCGGAGTCGCGGGCTACTTCGTCAAGCCGGTTGACTACCACGACTTCGTGAAGATCGTCGCGACGATCGACCAGTACTGGAAGCTGAGCGAAGCCGCTCAGTGAACATTCCCCGCAAACCGTCACCGGATGCTCCCGTCATGCCAGAGAAATCCCAGGTCAGAAGAGTGCGTTTGCTGCTGGTCGATGACGACCAGATCGACCGCATGGCGATCTCACGCGCCATCCGTGATCGCAAACTCCCCTATGACCTGCAAACGTATGGATCGATCGGCGAAGCACGGGAGAGTGTTCGACCCGAGGACTTCGACATCGCCCTGATCGATTTCGACCTGCGTGACGGATCGGGCCTGGAGCTGATTCCGCACCTGGGTGGCATACCGTCGATCATCGTGACCGGAACCGGAAACGAGAAGGTTGCCTCCGAGGCGATGCGGCTGGGTGCCTACGACTACGTCGTTAAGGACATCGAGCGGAGTTATCTCAAAACGCTGCCTCTGACCATCGAGCAGACACTGAAACGAGTGCGTGCCGAACGCCGGTTTCAGGTCGTGTTCGAATCCTCGCCGACTGCATTGGTGTTGGTCGACGCAGAGGGGAAGGTCGTCCTGAACAATCCACACGCGGCAAAACTGTTCGGCTATTCGCCGGGTGAGCTGCTGAATCAGTCCATCGGAGTTCTGCTGCCAGATTCCAGTCCGGCAGACGGGAGTGACTTCCGCAAATACTTTCTCACATCGCACGCGGGGGAAAGTGACGGGACGCACGTCGAATTCGAATTGCAGCGGAAGGATGGCAGCACGTTTCCGGCCGAGCTTGCCTTCAGCCCGATCGATACCGACGACGGTGACTTCGTGCTCAGCACGATCACCGACATCACGAATCGTTATCAGCGGATCCGCCAGGCGCAGGAACTGGATGACGCCCGGCGTGTGCAGCAAAGCCTGTTTCCGACCAGCGCTCCTGAGCTGCCTGGATTCGACATCGCCGGCGCGGCGTTTCCCGCTGAAGAAACCAGTGGTGACTATTTCGACTTCCTGCCCATGAGTGATGGTGCGATCGGCCTCGTCATCGCCGACGTCAGCGGACACGGCATGGGACCAGCACTGATCATGGTCGAGACCCGCGCCTATCTGCGGTCGATTGCGATCCAGGAACAGGATGTCGGCAGAATTCTGGCCCGAACCAACGAGCTGCTGGCGCGCGACGTGTCCACCAAATTCGTCACGGCATTGCTGGCTCGGCTCGATCCTGCCGAACGGCGACTGGTCTACGCCGCCGCCGGTCATGTCGGCTGCCTGCTGACCGCCGACGGTCAACGTCGTGAACTGGAATCGACAGCGCTGCCACTGGGTGTGGTGCCAGAGGAGTCGGTTCCCGTCGCCCCGGCCATCCAGTTGGCAACCGGCGACATCGTTTTGCTCGCAACGGATGGAATTGACGAGACCTTTTCGCCCGACCGCGAGATGTTTGGCCAGGACCGCGTGTTCGACGTTCTTCAGCAGAATCGGGATCAGTCCGCGAGTGAAATCGTCGCATCACTGCACGCCGCGGCCCGCGAGTTCGCCCAGGGGGCACCTCAGAAAGATGACATCACCGCCATCGTCATCAAGGTCGGGCCTCCCGTGTAACGCAGAAATACCCTGAAGCCCCAGACGTTTCCCTGTTGCTGGTAACCGGCAGGGCGCAGATCGTCACCATCGGAACGTTGACCGGATGACTCCGAGCAATCCACGTATTTCTTACGACCGCTGCGGGACTTTTCGCTACCATTCCTGTAAATAGATACATCCGATTAAGCTGCAGCGCTCCGCAGTGACACGAACACGGCTCACCACAGAAGTGCTGGATAGAGCTGCCGACCCGGATCAGTTGGAGATCCCTAAATGGCGCGGATTCAGATCGCGGAAGACAGCCGGACTGAGACGGCTCTAATCAAGATCCAGTTGCTGGAAGCCGGCTATGAAGTCTCGACGGCTTTGGACGGCCTGAAGGCACTCCAGGCCATCCGGGAATCCGTTCCAGATATCGTGCTGACTGATATGAACATGCCTGAAATGAATGGCTTGCAGTTGATCGAAGCCGTGCGTGCAGAATTTCCCGAAGTCCCGGTGGTCATGATGACCGCACAGGGAAGTGAAGAGATCGCGGCGGAGGCGCTCAACGCCGGTGCTTCCAGTTACATCCCCAAGGATATGCTCGCAAGAGACCTGCTGCCGACGCTTAGCGATATCGTCGACATGCTGCAGTCCAGGAAAACCAGAGATCGAGTGACCAGTACGGTGGTGTCGTCCGACGTGACCTACCGCCTGCCCAACGACCACGACCTGGCCAATGCGCTGATCGGGCGTCTCGAACTGCAGCTCAAAGAGCTGAATATGGCCGATGCAACAGGAGTGTTTCGGGTCGCCCTGGGTATCAAAGAAGCCCTGGTGAATGCCATTGACCACGGAAACCTGGAACTCAGTTCCGAACTGCGTGAAGACGGTTCCGGTGACAGTTACCGACAGATCGGGGACGAGCGGATCGCGTTGGAACCGTATGCCAGTCGTCGTGTCACATTGCGGGCGCTGCTCACAGAGGATGAAATCAGGTACGTCATCACCGACGAGGGGCGGGGCTTTGATCCGTCGACGCTGCCCGATCCCCGGGATCCGGAGAATCTGCTCAGACCTCACGGTCGCGGAATGATGCTGATCCAGAATTTTATGGACAGCGTCTCGCACAACGAAAACGGTACTGAGATCACCATGATCAAGCGTCTCAGGCAGACCAGCCCGGCCGGCGATCTGTGAACCTGATACCGCGGCGGAGACTGCATTGAAGCACACCATGTCCAGACTGAAGCACTACGAAATCGAATCAGAAGGCGACGTACTGGTCATCATTGCGAAGACCAGTATGGCTGGCGCCACCGGTCCCGATCTGATGTCCGACAAACAGGCACTCGATGCTCACGTTGCGGACAATGAATCCACGAAAGTTGTTGTCGACTTCCACAGAACGACCCATTTCGACTCCACTGTCGTCAATACTCTGACGCAGCTATGGAACCGACTGAAAACGAGCGATGGGAGAATGGCCGTCTGCTGTCTGTCTCCGTTTGGCCGGGAAATTCTGGCGGCTGCCCGGTTAGACACCATTCTTGACATTTTTCCCACACACCCCGAAGCAATTGGCCACGTGCGACAATGAAACTCTACTCTGCACATCCTGGTCTCGCCGCGCCTCAGCGATCGCAGGAACTTCAGCAACCATGACTCAATCCGACCTCTACGAAACTGATCGAATCG
>CAUZFZ010000035.1:0-73596 GCA_963579025.1 Planctomycetota bacterium
GGTTTCAACCCCGGGAAACAAGCGGTGAGAGCTTCAATGAGCCCCGGCAGGGGCGACGGCAGAGTCCGACACGAAATTGCCGTCGCCCCTGCCGGGGCTGTGGTTCAGAAATGGCTGATTTTCCCGGGGTTGAAACCCCGGGCTATTCGCCTACGTCCCTTCGGGACTGAAGTGTGCAACTCCAGAACTTACGCTTCGGGCTTGTCGCTGAAACATGCTCACTGATTTAGACAGCAGTCTTTCGGAGCAACTCATGTCCATCGAAATCACACGTCGTTCGATCCTGCAGTCCGCCGCCGGAATGGGTCTGTCGTTTCTGATGCCGGCCATGAACCTCCGCGCGGCGGAAGATCGTGGTCCGAAACGCGAAAAGTCACTGCTGGTCCTGTGGATGTCCGGAGGGCCCAGTCAGCTTGAAACGTGGGATCCGCATCCAAATTCGACCACCAGTCACATGGAAGCGTCGGCCATCGACACAGTCATTCCCGGCCTGCAGATCGACAGTCGGCTGGAGCAGATGGCCGAGATGATGGGTGACTTGAATGTCATCCGCACGTTGACATCGAAAGAGGGTGACCACGAACGCGGTTCGTATTTCGTTAAAACGGGATACAGACCGATTCCGAAACTCGTGCATCCGTCGATCACGTCTATTGTGACGGAGCGGAAACCAGCGACAGCAAAGTTGAAGATTCCGGCCCATGTCTCACTCAGCAACGGACCGTTCCCGGCACGTGGTGGCTTTCTGGGCGACACGCTTGATGCGTTTCGTGTTTACAACCCGGGCGGCAATCTCAACAACCTGCGTGCCCCGGTGAATGACAAGCGGCAGAAGCGGCGTCTGACGAGTCTTGATGTCGTGACTCGTGCCTTCGCCCGTGGACGCAAACTGGTCACTGATCGCACACTGCATCAACTGACGGTCGAACAAGCGCTGCAGATGATGAACACCGAGCAGCTCAAGGCATTCGAACTCGACGACGTTCCAGATGCAGAGAAGAAAGCCTATGGAGACTCGAAATTTGGTCGCGGTTGCCTGGTCGCTCGGCGCCTGATCGAAACAGGAGTGCGCGCGATCGAGGTCATTTTGAACGGCTGGGACACACACGCGTCGAATTTCGAAGGCTGTACGACGCAGATCACTCAGCTTGATCCGGCTTTCGCCGCATTAATGAGCGATCTGAAGAAACGCGATTTGCTGGACTCGACTGTGGTGCTGTGCATCGGTGAATTCGGACGTACCCCGAATATCAACCCACTGGGTGGACGGGACCACTGGCCGAAGTGGTTCCCCTGCGTGGTCGGCGGCGGCGGCTTCACACGGGGTCAGGTCATCGGTGAAACCGACCCGACTGGCAAGAACGACTCGGTTGATGAGATTCGAGTTCAGGACCTATACGCGACCGTGTTCAAGGCTCTGGGCATCGATCACACGCACGAGTTCCAGACCGACATCGGTCGACCGATTTCGGTGACGGACCAGGGCGATCCCCCGGCCGAGCCAATCGATCGACTGCTGGTGTGACGCACGCAGGCGAAGCGCAAGTCAGGTAGCTGGATTCGCAAGAATTCAGCTTCCAGCAACTCGACTGAATTCTTGCGAATTCAGCTACACGTGGATTGAGCCCGCTGATGTCAGCTCAGTAGCTCTTTCACCGGTGCGAAGTCGTCATGCGCGATCGGCAATGGCTGCGTTCCATTCATGAACTCAGCGTGCTTCGAGTCGATGCCGAGGGCGTGGTACCACGTGTGGAACATGTGCCCGATGTCGTACGGCTCGGTCTTAACGTCCGTCCCGTCCGCGAGTGTCTCGCCAACGACAACGCCTTCCTTGATCCCGGCGCCGCTCATGGCCACTGACCAGGCATTCGGCCAGTGATCGCGACCGACCGAACCGTTAATCCGCGGCGTGCGACCGAATTCGGCCATCACGACGACCAGTACGTTGTCCGTCAAACCACGATCGGACATGTCTTCCAGAAGAGCCGACACCGCCTGATCGACTTTGGGCACTCGACTGGCATGTGCGTTGAAGTTGTCACCGTGCGTGTCCCAGCCGATCGACGAGACCTGGACGAATCGCACGCCTGCTTCGATCAGCCGCCTGGCCAGCAGCGTGTGCCTGCCGAGGTCATGATCGCCATAACGTTCCTTGTCTTTGACCGGCAGGTTGGACTCGTCGAACAGGTCCACGTGATTCATCAGAATGCGAGCCACATCGTAGACGGAGCTGTTGGCTTCGTTGGAAGCCTTGCGGTGCTGAGCCGCGTAGCGTCGGTTGAACAGTTCGCGCAACTCCTGCCGGGCCAGGTCGTCTTCCAGGCTGAGCGTTGTTGGCCGCTCCAGATTGGTCGGTGGTTTGCCATCGCCCAGAGCCAGTGCTCCGTACTTTGCTCCCAGGAAACCGGCGTACTTCGAGATGAATCCGCCATCGCCGGGTTTCACCCAGACATACGGAGGCATTCCACTGTCTGTCGATCCCATCAACTTCGAGACGGCCGAACCCCAGAACGGATAGGCGACGCCGCGATTCTTCGGATGCCCGCGCATGATCTTCGGGACGCCGGATGAGTGGTTTGCGTCCTCAGTTTTCATACTCCGCACGAGCGCGAGCTTGTCCATCTGCTGAGCAATGCGGGGAAACAGCTCACTGACATGCACGCCTGGAATCGCCGTGGGTATGGAACGGTAAGGACCGCCAAACTGCGTGTTCGGTTTTGGATCCCAGCTCTCAAGCTGGCTCATGCCTCCATCCAGCCAGACGAGCAGAACCTGCCTGTCGTTCTTTTTCAGCTCCTCGCCGATGGCGGGCTGGACAATTCCACCCAGCGCTCCAAGGCCCATGCCGGCGGCGGATCCGGCCATCGTACCGAGGATTCGTCGGCGCGAAATCAGGTGATCTGCTGGCTGGCAGGGGAATGGATGCATCATGTGTCTCTCAGTGGTTCACGCAGAACTCAGTCGATGCCAGCATCGCCCAGGCGAGTTGGCTGATTGCGTCGGTACGTTGATCGGTGCGCATCTGAAGAAAGTCGATGACTGTTTTTCTATCTTCGTCTGACGGTGTCCGGCCGAGGATGGCCGTGAACAATTCGTCGGCGATTGCCGACGGATCATCAATCCCGGACAGGCGATCCACCAGGTTGCCACTGCGTCGCTGCAATAACGTCAGTACCTTTTCCTCGTGCATCAGGAACAGGGCGGCCTTAACGGATGGGTTGAATTCGATCTCGGGTTCCTTCGCTGCATTCGCGTACGCAGCCAGGAACAGTTCACGCAGTTCAGTCAGCTCCTGGGAGCCGGCCTGGACCTGTTCGATGTCCGTCAACTTCAGTGGTTCGCGCGGCGGCTCTTCGGGCTCTTCAGCCTTTGCTTCTGTCTCTTCAGTTGTTGCTGGTGCCGGAGGTTCCGCCGGCTTTGACGCCTGATACGCCAGTTCGTCAGTAGCGACCAGCATGCTCCAGAAGAGCTGTTCGGCATTGAGCCGCTTTTCCAGACCGACAGCGTATGACTCCACTTGCGGAGCTGTCTGGTCTGGCTTGACATGACTGGTGCGCTGGTAGGTTTCAGTCAGTGCCAGCTCGCGCAGGAACCAGCGGATGTTGAAGTCGTGTGCCGCAAACTCGTGAGCCAATAGATCAAGCAGTTTCGGGTGTGTCGGTGGGTTTGCGGAATGCTGCAGGTCGAGTGGTTCGACGAGTCCGCGGCCCATCATCACGAACCACAGACGGTTGGCGATGTTCCTGCAGAACAGCTCGTTGTCGGCAGTCGCCAGTCCCGACGCGAGTTCTCCCAGCGGGCTGAACTTCGGGATGCCCGGCGTACGGGTTTTGGTATCGGGCGGACGCGCAAACTCTTCGCCCTTCTCGAAGACCGCGATTTCGACTTCCGACCCACCCGGAATGGTCAGGGCCGTCTGCATCGGGATCTGGTCGAAGACTGACAGGTATTCCTTCTTCTGCGTCATCAACTTCTCAGACAAAGCTGGAAACTTGACGTCTCGGCGAGTCTGCATGTTCTCAAAGATCATGTGCAGGCCCTGGAAATGCTGCTGTTCGTAATCGCTGATCGTCAGATGGTTGTGGCATTGAGCACACTGGAGATCGACTCCGGCCAGCAGGCGACCCACGTCCCGCGTCAGTCCGGGAATATCGACAGGAGCCATCGCCCCTTCGCTGACCAGCCGCGCCGTAAGAAAGAACGCGGCACCTCGCAGGTCGGCATCTTCGGCGTCCGCCCGGATCAATGCCTGTGCCATTTGATCCCACGGAAGATTGCGTTCGAACGCCGTGCGCAGAAATCGCGTCCATTCCTCGTTGACGTTGCGACGTTCCATCAGCACGGCGTGAAACAGCTCGCCCATACGTCGCGCGTACTCGGGGCTTTCGAGGCGTTCATCGATCAGCCGCTGCCGCTTCCCGGTCGACGCATCACTCAGAAATGCCCGCGTCTCGGCAGCCGTCGGAATCCGACCCGCCAGATCGAGCCAGATACGACGATGGAATTCCGCGTCATTCGATCGACCGGCGAGCGCGACGTCGTTCGCCTGCTGCGTGATGAGCTGATCAATCCGAGCGTGCAGCGGTTCGTCAGCATGCGCGAGATTCAGGCAACCGAAAATCAACAGGGCAGTGACACTGATTCGGATCATTGCAGTCCTCAGTTGGATCGCTACTCGGTGAGATCCTCAAGCGGTGTATCGAAGACTTCAGTCTCCGTTTTCCCTTGGATCTCCGCAACCTCTGCTATGGCTGCAGCCACTTCGTCTTTGCCCCAGTGAATCGCGAAATCCAGCGAGAACGTGCGCGACGCTCCTGCCGCCAGTTTCGGCAATCGTCCGGACTTACGCTCGACACTGCGGTTGTAGGGGAACCCCGTTGCGGGCTCGATGCCCGTGACGTAGCCGTCTGCCTCTGCCGTGGTGTTCTTCCAGATCGTCAAGAACGGCAGCTGACTCGTCGACCACCGGATCGATGCGGCGGTCTTCGCGTCGGCAGTCGCCAGCACTGCCTGTGTCTTTCCGTCCGCGTCGGACAGCGGATGAATCAGATAGACCTGTTCGATGTAGCCGGGCGTCGGTGCGTCATAGACCGGCCAGTTGTCGATCGACTTTGCCGCATTGTCGTTCATGGGATGCACCGATTTCGCGGCGACGTGAATCTTCGAGCCCTTCCCCAGCAATGGGCGGCCATAGTTGCCGTGGTAGATCAACTGCATCTCCTGATCGCCGGCGCCGTGGTTCGTGACGCGATCGCTGATCGTAAACGTGTTCGATCCGGCTTCCGTCCACAGTTCGGCTTCGAGCCGCAGCTTCGGTCCAAAAAACAGACGCTCATCCACGACGCCGCGAATTCCGATGCGGTTTCCGTCGAGCAGTATCTGGACATCGTTCGCCGGGATGTTTCCGATCTTGCCGTGCAGGGTCAGCATCATCTCGGCAGCGTCGCCGGTGTTTGTTGTGAAGCGATCGAGGCCTGGGTGTCCGGCGAATTCGAGTCCGCAGCGGACCATCCATTCGTTGAAACCGTCGAGCCAGCCGAGCCCCCCGCGGCCTTCCAGATTGACGAATGACGGATGCACGGGATCTTTGACCGGTGAATCCCATCCGAGGCGCACGTCGCCCGAGACCACTTCCAGCACACTCATCCCGCGCGTGGGAATGACGGTGATGCTCAGTCGGCCGTTGTTAATCGTGACGAGTTCAACGCCTTCCTGTTTGCCTCCGTGCAGCGTCGTCTGCCGGACAGTGACACCATCCGGGACTTTGGATCGAACGTTCGGCCGCAGCCGGGCCAGCAGGTCGATTGTCTCGCTGTCACGCGTGACGGGAATGGCCACGGGATCGGCGGCCTGTGTCGACGCGATCGTGGACAGGAGCAGCAGGATGGTGAGTGTGAGAACAATGCGCGTCATGGTGTCTTCCCAGGTGGAGGGCTTCTGAATCTAGTGCGTCTTCAAGTCTTGATTGTGGGGTAGCGAAAGTCGCCACGAGTTTCGGCTCCCCGCGAATTGCCGAAAGTCTTGGCGACTTTCGCTACCCCGGTCATCCCCGATTCTTAGCCTTGAAGACGCACTAGTTCCGTCGAGGCGTGAGACGTTCACTCGGTGCGCCATAGCCATTCGAGTGACTCCGGCAGGATGGCCCCGCCGTGGATCCCGTTATGACCGCCTTCGCCGCCAACGAAACGGTAATCGTATCGGGCGAACTTCAGTGCAGCGTCCATCTCCAGATTGGCCAGCCACCAGCTGCCGTGTGCGTTGTCCAGGTCGTTGGAACCGTCCTGCAGAAAAACGCGGATCGGTTTTCGTTCTGTCTTGCGGATCAACGCGGGGTAGACGTGTCCACCGCGGATGTTTGTGAAACTGCCGACATGGCTCAGGACATTGCGGAAGACGTCCGGTCGATGCCATGCGACCGTGAAGGCGCAGATGCCTCCGGATGAAATGCCGCAGATCGTCCGATCCTCGGCACGGTCCGACAGGCGATGCTTCTTTCCAACCTCAGGCAGCATTTCGTCGATCACGAAGCGGGCATACTGATCGGTCAATGAGTCGTACTCGAAGCTGCGGTTTGATGATCGCCACGGGTTCTCGGGAAGTTCGTCGGCGATGTGTCCCGGGTCAATGAAGATGCCGATGGTGACTGGCATCCGACCCGCGTGGATCAGATTGTCAAAGACGACTGGCACGCGAAACTGACCCTCTTCCCCGACGTAGGCATGTCCATCCTGAAACACCATCACAGCCGCCGGTTTTGATTCGTCGTGCTGCTGCGGCACGTAGACGTGATACTCCCGAATCGTGTCGGCGAAGATGGTGCTCTTGAATGTGTGCTGAGTGATTGTCCCGCGCGGCACATCGGTCTTGCGCATCGAGTCTGGACCGAGCTTATAGGGCTCCTCGGCAGACACTGTTGTGACCGTGACGCCGAGGACAACGATCAGCGCAGACAGATACCGCATCGGATTCTCCGTGCCATGGGTGAACGCGCCCGAACAAGGCAAGTCCGGCGCTAACGCATTGGAGTCTTGCACTCCAGAACAGTGCAACCTCCAGGACCCGGGTGTCTGGCCAGTGGGCCGAAGCCGATCGTGATCAGCTGACGGGTTCGCCGTTTCGTATCCGACGCTTTGTCATGCGAATCTCGTTGGCATGGCCACCAAACGAGACTTCGTCCATGAACGTGCGGATCAGCAGCAGACCGCGACCGCTGACTCGTTGGAGATTCGCCGGATCGGTCGGATCGGGAAGCGTTTTCGGGTCGAAACCTTCGCCCTCATCCCGGATCGTCCAAGTCGCCTGATCGCGGTCGAAAACGGCAGTGACATGGACCTTGCGATCCTTGTACGGGTCCAGCCCACGCCGTTCCGCGCCCAGTCTCGAATACGTGTTGTCTTTCAGCTCGCGCAGTGCCGAGTCCAGCTCGAGATTCCCATGCTCAATTGCATTAACGAGCGCTTCCTGCAACGCGGTCGAAATGCGGATAACATCGGATTCCTCACACAGATGAAGCTGCCGCATTTGCGACTGCATGTAGGCAATCAGCGGACGCAGAGCAGCCAGGTCGTTGCCGAGTTCGAATGTCAGATCGACCCGACTCAGGCTGTCGAACACCAGTTGTTCCGCCTGCTCCATCTGGGCGACCGACAGCACGGCGAGCACGGTTTCTTCGAGATCCCGCGCCAGATTCTTCTTCGGGACGTAGTTGGCGGCACCGGCCTTCAAGGCGGTGACCGCGATTTCCTCGTTGCCATGAGCGGTCATCAGAATGACCGGCAGGCTGCGATACGACTTCTTGATCTGGCTGACGAGTTCCAGCCCGTCGACTTCCGGCATGAC
Source organism: Planctomycetota bacterium (assembly GCA_963579025.1). Classification (GTDB taxonomy): domain Bacteria; phylum Planctomycetota; class Planctomycetia; order Planctomycetales; family Planctomycetaceae; genus CAUZFZ01. The sequence goes on from CAUZFZ010000035.1 coordinate 7,840, forward strand.
CAGATCGGTCAGCACGATGTCCGGCAAATGCTGCTCAATCAGCACCAGAGCTTCGGCCCCGTTTTCGGCATATTCGACGTCAAACCCGCGGGCCCGCAGGCAGCCTCCCGCCAGTTTGCGGTCAACCGCTGAGTCGTCGACAACCAGAACAGTCGCCATAAGTGTGCACCCCTTGCACTTTGTCACTCCGGCAGAAACGCCGGCCTCGCCGCAATTGGACGAATGTCCGTGGGCGACTACTGAAGTGGAATCGGGGTCATCCCTGACCGTTCTCCGCCAGAGACAGCACGAATGGCCGATCTGACGGATGAGGCGAGGCAGCTCAACGCCTCGCAAGCGGAACATTGTTGGGGCGTTTTTCCACGAAAACAAGCGGTCGGACTGATTGTCTCACGCTCCGATGCCTTCTCGCAGCATTGGCCCCAATTCTTCTACGAAGTCGTTAACGTCTTTGAACTCACGATAGACCGATGCAAACCTGACAAACGCGACCTGATCAATCTCGCGCAACATGTTGAAGACCATCTCGCCGATGTACTTCGACGGGACTTCTTTCTCGAAGTTGTCGTAGATTTCGGCTTCGACACCGTTAATGAGGTCGTCCATCTGTTCCTGGCTGACCGGTCGCTTCCAGCAGGCTTTCTCCAGACCAGCTCGAATCCTGACCGGATCGAACGGCACGCGTGTGCCATCTTTCTTGATCACTCGGATCGCTGTCTGCTCGACCTTTTCGTAGGTCGTGAATCGACGTCCGCAATCCAGGCACTCGCGACGCCGACGCACGGCCGAGTCTTCGCTGGCGCGCGAGTCGACAACTTTGGTCTCGCCTTCGCGGCAGAATGGACAGATCATCGTAGGTGCTCACTGCGTGATGCGCGCGGTATGCTTGGACTTTCAGCAGAATCGCAGGCTAAGCCATGGCGCAGGTTAGAAACCCAATGGACAGTTGCCTAGAGCATCGATTAGCCGGCCGTACCTGGAACCGCCGACGGTATGCTATCAGTCGCGTCATCGCTTGCAGCCTGGCCGTGGCAACGTTTCTGATTCCGGCAGTCGACCCGCTGTACGGCTCCGAACCGAAAGCATCGGAATCCGAGCCGGTTCCACAACCTGAACCCGCACCACCGAACCTGACGATGAAAACTCTTGGCGGACGACAGTTCTGGGGCGACGTCGCTTTTATTCGCGGCTGGACGATTCAGCGCAATGTTTTCACGGGGCACCATCGTCTGCTGGACCCGCGGGACTTCCGGCATGCCTGGGGAACTCTCGAGCATTGCCAGGCGAAGCTGGACGAGATCCGCCTTGAGCAGAAGCTGGAACCCATGTCCGGCGAAGCGGTGATTCTGCTGCACGGAATTGTGCGTTCGTCGAAAGCCATGAACCGTATTCAGACACGCCTGGAAGACGATGGTTATCTGGTCGTCCCATTCGACTACCCCAGCACGCGCGTCGATCTCAAGCAGTGTTCGAGCTTTCTGGACGACGTCATCAAGTCGCTGGACGGTGTTGAGAAGATCAGCTTCGTGGCACATAGCATGGGTGGTCTGGTTGTTCGTTCGTGGCTGAAAGAAAACTCCGACGAACGCGTGCGCACACTGGTCATGATGGGCACACCGAACCACGGCGCCGAACTGGCGAACATGCTGCGCAACAATCATCTGTTTCGACTGATCCTGGGACCATCGGGTCAGCAACTTGTTTCTGATCCGCGAGGAGCGATTGCGACACTGCCGGTCCCCGAGTTCCCTTACGCCGTTATCGCCGGAGGGAAAGGCACGCCCAACGGTTACAACCCATTGATTCCCGGAGACGATGACAGCATCGTTACCGTTAGCAGCGCCTTCCTGCCCGGCGCCGTCGATTCGTTGCAGGTCCCGGTCCTGCATTCGTTTCTGCCGTTCAATGAAACGGTTGTCGATGCGGTCGCACTCTTCCTGAAAAATGGAGCCTTCCGCCAGTCGGGTAAGACTCAGCCGGTCCCCGTCCAGGACGCGAACGGCGAGTGAGACGGGTTTCACACGCAACTCAGGAGTGCGGCGTTCATGCGGTGGTTTTCGGATCGAACAATTCCTGCCCTGGTGGTGATGTTCTGTCTGGGTGCGGCCGTCGTTTTGTGGCAGCAGCAGCTGCTGCACAAGCGTTTGATTCGCTCTGCCGCGCAGGCAGAGGCTCAAAGATTCGCCGCGGCACTGGAAGCATTTCGCACGCTGTATACCAGCGAAGTTGTGGCGACCGCGAAGAATCACGGCATTGAAGTCACGCATGACTACGACAGCCCGTCGAAGCGGGGTAAGGCGATCCCGCTGCCCGCGACGCTGAGTATGAAACTCGGTAACGAGCTGGGGGCCCGACTGCATGGTGGCAGCACCCGGCTGTACAGCAAGTTCCCGTTTCCCTATCCGAACCGGAACGGTCTTAGCGATCAATTTGCACGTGATGCCTGGGATGCGCTTAACCAGAATCCGAACGAAGCATTTCAGCAGTTCGACGACACCGAAAACGGCCTGCTGCTGCGGTACGCCATCGCCGATCGCATGCGTGCCAGTTGCGTGGATTGTCACAACAAACACGTAGACAGCCCGAAACGTGACTGGCGAGAAGGCGATGTCCGCGGCGTGCTCGAGGTCATGCTGCCGCTGGACATGGCGACCGAACAGATGTCTGCGAATCAGCGGGAATCGCTGCTGCTGTTGAGCGGCATCGGGGGAATCGGATTGCTGGGGCTGGTCGTTGTCATCGGGCGACTGCGACGCGCGTCGCAGGAACTCGAACAGCGAGTGATCGACCGCACAACCGAACTGCAACTTACAGCGCAGTCGCTGGAACGCGAGGAAGCGCAGTCCCGAACGGTCATTGAGTCATCGCCATCCGCACTGATTGTGGCAAATCGAGCCGGCAACATCGTGTTGCTCAACAGGCAGGCGGAACTGCTATTCGGGTATTCGCGAGACGAACTGATTGGTCGTTCGATTGAGACACTTGTTCCTGGGAGTGTCCGCGCTGGCCATGTCACGCTGCGCGAGCAGTTCTTTGAGAATCCTGGGACCCGCGCAATGGGCGAAGGGCGTTTGTTGTACGGCGTGCGAAAGGATTCGACGGAAATACCGGTGGAGATTGGGCTCACGCCGATTGAAACCGATGACGGTCCAGCCGTGCTTGCCGCGATCATAGATCAGCGGGAACGGAAACGTACCGAAGCACGACTGGCGCAGCAGTCGGAAGAACTTCGTGTCGCGAAGGACACGGCCGTCGAGGCGAGTCAAGCGAAGAGTGCGTTTCTCGCCAACATGAGCCACGAGATTCGCACTCCCATGAATGGCATCATTGGCATGTCCGACCTGCTGTCCGGCACCGAGCTGCAGCCGGAACAACACGAATGCCTGGGCATGGTGCGTCAGTCAGCAGATGCGCTGCTCACACTGATCAACGACATTCTGGACTTCTCGAAAATCGAAGCTGGCCGACTGGAACTGGAAGAGATCGCTTTCAGCCTGCGCAACTGCATCGGCTTCGCGGGACGCACTCTGTCGACTCAGGCAGCGGAAAAGCAGTTGGAACTTGTCTGTCGCATCGCGCCAGAGATTCCAGACAGATTGCACGGTGATCCCGGCCGGCTGGGGCAGATTCTGGTTAACCTGGCCGGAAACGCGATCAAGTTTACTGATGCTGGAGAAGTTCTGATCGACGTCGAAGCCGAAACGCTCAGCGAGGATCGGCTTGTTCTGAACGTCTCCGTCTGCGACACAGGAATCGGTATACCGAAAGAAATGCAGCAGACGATCTTCGAAGCATTCAGCCAGGCGGACACATCGACGACTCGGAGATACGGTGGCACCGGTCTGGGCCTGGCGATCACCTCTCAACTTGTCGAACTGATGCACGGAGAGATTCGCATCGAGAGCGAAGTGGGCAAGGGCACGACCTTCCGATTCACGGCCGAGTTTGGCATTGAGGCCGACCAGCAGCGAAGTCGCGTTAGCGGTCTGTCGTCGATGGAGGGGGCGCCGGTGCTGGTCGTCGATGACAACGCCACCAACCGGCGCATCCTGCAGGAGATCCTGCTCAACTGGAAACTCAGCCCGATTCTGGCGGCAAGTGGCCCAGATGGCTTGAGAATGATGCAGGAGTCACACGACGCGGGTCGGCCCGTTCGGCTGGTGCTGCTCGACTGCATGATGCCCGATATGGACGGCTTCGAGGTCGCGCGGCGCATCCGATCAGAGCTTGGTGTGACGGACTGCACGATGATCATGATCTCGTCGGGTATCCGTTCCGGTGATGCGGATCGCTGTCAGCAACTCGGCATCGCGCGGTGCATGTCTAAGCCAATCATTCAGTCCGAACTGCTCGACGTGATTTTCGCTGAGCTTGATTTCGGCAGTGCCAGTGATCCCGACGCCGCAACACAACCACAATTACTGGCCACTGCCGTGCCTCGACGAATTCTGATCGCCGAGGATAGCGTTGTGAATCAGCGAGTGGCTCGCGGCTTCCTGGAGCAGCGAGGACATCAGGTCGAAGTGGTCGGTGACGGTCAGCAGGCGTTGGACATTCTGCGAACAGAAGAGTTCGATCTGGTACTGATGGACGTGCAGATGCCCGTGCTGGACGGATTCTCGGCGACGGCGGCGATTCGAGATGGCGAGCAGGGCACCAGCCGACATTTGCCCATCATCGCTATGACGGCTAACGCGATGAAGGGCGACCGGGAAAGGTGTCTTGAAGCTGGCATGGACGACTATGTTTCAAAACCCATTGAGTACCTTGAGCTGTATCGCGCGGTGGAGTCTGTACCGGCGACCGTGTTGTCCGGCACTCAGCTCGACGGCCATGTGACCGAGGTGACGGACGGCGATAACGACTCGGGCCGGTCCAGTGCCAACACAGTCACAGTGACCACCTCCGATCCGCAAACGCCAGGAATGACTGACGAAACGTCCGTCATTGATTGGCCAGTCGCCCGCGCCAACATGCCCGGCGGAGACGATTTCCTGAAAGAGATGGTCGAAATCCTGCTCGCCGAGGCGCCCAACCTGTACGAGCAGATGAGCGTGGGAATCAGTGAACAGGACCTGAGTGCCGTGCGTCGGGCGGCCCATAAACTGAAGAGTTGCGTCGGAACCATGGCAGCGACCTCTCTCCAACAGCTCGCTCAGCAGATCGAGACCTGTGCGGGCGACGGCCAGCTCGACGAAATCGAGCCAATGTTCCACCAAATGGGGTCGCTGATGGACGGTCTGATCGCAGAACTCAGGAGCTTCCTTGCGGATCAACAGGGCGAGGATGAAAATCAGGCGTAGTTGAGGCGTGCATTTCCGCGTGTTCTGAATTTCACAATCAAGGACTCTTGGTCTCGCACACGGAACTCCGAGGGCTGAATGCCATGACGACCGTGCTTGTTGTCGATGACAATCCCATGGACCGCCGAATGGCCGGCGGCTGTGTGGAAGAAGAACAGATGTCTGTCCGCTATGCCGAGGACGGTCGGCAGGCCCTTGAGATGATCGCGAGTGATCCGCCCGACATCGTTCTCACGGACCTTGACATGCCCGTATGCGACGGGCTGGAACTCGTGCGGGAGGTTAAGCGACTCGACCCGACAGTCCCTGTCATTCTGATGACTGCGAAGGGCAGCGAAGCGATTGCCGTTGACGCTTTGAAAGCCGGTGCCGCCAGTTATGTCACGAAGCGAGAACTGCGACAGGAATTGATGCCCGCGTTGCGAATTGTGGCTGAGGCAGCGGAGTCACGACTGCGACGGCAGCACGTCCACGCATTCATGACTCGCACCGCATCTCAGTTTGTCATCGAGAACGATCGGTCTGCCGTGTCCGCGCTCGTCAGCTACCTCCAGGACACGCTACGTGTCGGCGACATTTGCGTTGAAGGTGACCTGGTTCGAGTTGGCACAGCGCTGACGGAAGCCATGGTGAACGCCATGGATCACGGAAACCTCGAACTTAATTCGGAACTCCGAGACCAGGACGGCAACGCCTACTACGAGGAATCCGAAAGACGCAGAAAGATGTCCCCCTATCAGGAGCGCTGCGTCTTCGTTACATCGAACGTCACTAGAACGGAAGCCGTCTTCACGATCCGTGACGAAGGCCCCGGGTTCGATCCATCGACGCTGCCCGATCCCACGGATCCTGAGAACCTCGCACGTCCTCACGGCCGAGGGCTGACGCTGATCCGCACCTTTATGGACAACGTCAGCTTCAACGAGACGGGCAACGAACTCACGATGTACAAGTACGCTCGAATCGAATCGTGAAGTACGCCGTTATCGCGCGGGCGGCTCAGCCGATTCGCCGCTGAGTTTCTGCAGAGTCCGCTGATAGGCCGGGTGGTGAGGCACCAGATCAACCGCTGCCTGGGCGTGCCGCAGTCCGTCATCCACTCGCCAGCCGAGTTGCGCCGATAATCGAGCCAGACGGAAATGGTGTCGGTGGCTGTTCGGATACTGACTCAGAACATGAAGATTCCTGGCGGTGATCTGTTCCAGCAGCCGATCGGCTTCCGCGATATAGCCCCATTCCTGCAGCACCGGGACGAACTCGAGGGCCACCAGTTCGCTGCCAGGAATCGTTCGGTGGGCTGTTTCGATGGCGGTCAGTAATTCGGACATACGCCCTCGATTCGTCAGGTCGCGAGCTTTGACGCGCTGCAGTGTTTCCTGCGAAACGAGAATCTGCTCGTACTCAGACACGTACGTGCCCGGTGCCGTCAGACCAAGCTGCAGTCGTTCCCACATCTGAACAGCCAGACGCGGCTGAGTCTGGCTCACAGTGTTTCCCAGCGTGCCGGCCGCGTTCATTGTGTAGACGCTGCCATACGCATCCGTCCGCAGCGTCAATTGCGCCAATCGATGCCGGGCGCCGTTCCATCCCCGGTCGGTCACGTGAGTATCGATCGCCCGAAACCGATCTTCCGTCTTGCCCAGGAACCACAAACACGCTCGGTTCATCAGGTCTTCGCCGGTCGCATCGCCAGCTTCATGACGGCACCAGCCTTCCGCGAATTCCAGAAACGTGAACTTTGGCGATTTTTCAGCAGCGCGGTGATACCAGTCGGCGGCCTCGCTCCACTTCTTTTGTGCGGCCAGCGAGTCGGCGATGCGAGTGACCGGCGCAGCGTCCTCTGTCAGGCCGGCAGCGGCCTTAAGTAGTTCGCGAGCCCGATCCGGTTCATTCAGACGCAACAACGCATAGGCCACGGCCTGCAGACGAAAGGGCAGTTTCTCACCACCTTTTCGGCGGGACAGTTCTCCGAGCTGTTGCGCCGCCTGAAGTCGGTCCTCCTGAGTCCACTCCTGCTCGACCGGCAGACCAATCAGATGTCGCAGGCGAGCCAACTGCCAGTCGGTGGGGTCTTCGGGATAACACTCCGGCATCAGCTCCCACAGCCGCTGAATCGCGATCACATTCTTCGCCGGCTTAAGCCAGCCGATGGGAGAGGGCTTCCGTCCATAGTGTGCCGACGCCGTATACACAGCCTGCAGCTCCGTACGTTTCTGGCTGTCTGTGATCGACGCTTTCAGTCGACGCGCGACATGCCGGAGTCCTTCGCTGACTTCGCCGATTGAAATCAGTGTTTTGATCAGTGTGCGCGTTGAGTTCGAACTGTCGTTTCCAGCCTGCTCGATCATCGGCGTCAGCAGAGCGACCGCGCGATCCTGCTCGCCCAGTCCGGCCAGTTGTTTCGCAAATGCCGACTTCATGACGGCCTTCTGTCGGGCATCGGGAACTTTTAGTTCTGCCAGCTCGAAAGCTGTTGCATACCGATCCTGAAGACAGAGCAGATTAAAGGCGAGCGATCTCTGCAGGTGCGATTTTCGGGCATGATCGGTCAGGACGTCGATTGCAGCGGCAGGTCGGTGATTGACCAGCAGAATGGTGGCCAGGTCACGAACATCAGGTGGTCGGTTATCGAATGGGTCGTTCTGAGTCCCTGGAATGATCTGAGCGAGCATCCGATCGGAGTCCGCTCGCATTCCCGCCAGTCGCAGACAGGCCGCATAAAAACCCTTGTCGCGTACAGTGCGTAAGGCAAGACTTGGACGCACACGTTGAACAGCGTCAGTGGGCCACGTCGCTTCGCTGAGGACCAGTTCGGACCAGCGGCCGGCCTCGATCTGCAGTCCATCGAGCCACACTCGCTGGCCGATCTGGCCGATCTGTAGAGCCTCATCAGGTCTCCCGGCCGCCCGCAGGCACAGCATCAGCAGTTCTCCCAGAGCGTCGTCTCTGGTCGAAGCCCAGTCATTCCGGATCTGTTCGATCTCCTGTTCGATCCGGCCCGTCAACAAAAAGAATGCGGCGTAATGTCGCATGGTCTTGCGGTCGGTTCTCGCTCGCCGAAGTATGGACTCAGCCGCCTGGTCGTCACCGGACTCCAGGGCCGACCAGATCTGAGGACGGATGGCTTCATAGATTGCGTCTTCCAACTGGTCCCGCAGACGCGAGTCGTCTGTGCTTCGACCTAGTGCTCGCAGAATCGGCAGAGCCGCTTCGCCCTGCTTCGCCAGCTCTTTGATGATGGCTTCACGCTTCCGGATTGACATGTGCCACGAGCGAACAAGCGCGACCAGCGGTTGCGGAGTCTGTGGTGTCACTCCGGATGCAATTCGCTCGATCAGCCACCGAGCGCGGCGACCGACTTCCAGCACACGGGATTTTCTGGCCTCTTCAAGCGCCGGCAGTGCTGGATTCCCCATCTGCCACAACCGCTGCGTCGCCAGTTCGCGAGTCTTGAATTCTGCAGAGCCGAGGTTCTCGACCGCAGCGCGAATCTCCGCATTCGACGGCGCATCCCCAGCCTCCAGATTGGTGGCGATCAGGCACACGCTGACCACAAACGGCAGCAATGTGAATCGGAACAGTTGCTCGATTCCGTTTGTTCTGTTCGGTTTCCGTACAGGTTCGAGCCAGCGCGTTATCACACGCTCCCTAAAGCGGCGTAGCCGCAACCAAAAGTAGGATGGGCACTCCTGCCCGTCCCGGAATGACGGACGGGCAGGAGTGCCCATCCTACGATGCGCGCACGGCGCGCATGTCCGACGACGGGAGAACCTAAGCCCGAATCGCTGACGGGAAGACAGGCCAGTCATGCTGTAAGGCGAACGGTCGATGATTACACCAGCCCCGGAAGGGTCCCTGTTGAGTCACGAAACGCTTCCGTTTCTACTCCCATACGCTGGATCAGAGTCAGCAGTACGTTAGACAGTGGCGGGTGTTTGTCTTTGTCGAACGCCAGGTGCTGGCCGTGTTTCACACCCAGCCTTGCACCGCCGGCCGTCAACAGAGGCAGGTTCTTTGGTGAATGCTCTCCGCCTTTGCCCGAATTCATGCCCGAGCCAAACATGACCAGCGTGTGGTCCAGCATGTGACCCTCGCCGTCTTCTGTCGCCTTCAGGAAATCCATGAAGCGAGACAACTTCGAGAGATGAAATCGATCGATGACCCCCAGTTGCTTCAGCATGCCGGCGTCTCCGCCATGATGCGACAGTTCGTGGTGATTCTCTCCACCGCCGCCATAACCACCCGCTTCGCGTGACCATTCGAAAGTGATCACTCTGGTCGTGTCCGTCACAAATGCCAGGTACGACAGCTCCATCATCACATCAACGAACATGGGTCGGTCGTGAGCATTGCCGGGTTGCATCGTGAGCTGCAGCCCTTGCGGATCGACTTCCGGCTTCGGCACATCGATCCACGATTCCAGTCGACCAACACGCTGTTCGGTCTGCCGCACGGACGACAGATACTGGTCGAGCTTCTGCTGGTCTTTCTTTCCCAACCGACGATGCAGCGCGCTGGCATCGGCGAGGACGCTGTCGAGGATCGATTTCTTTTCCGCGTAACGACGAAGTGTCGCCGCGCGATCGTTGGCGTTTTCCGGAACAAACAGCCGCTCGAACAGTCGTTGGGGCGAGTTTTCCGCCGGAATCGGAGTTCCACTGCGGTCGAACGACAGTGTGTGCGAATGCCCGGCTGCACCCGTTCCCGAACCATCCGACAGTTGCAGTGACGGGAATCGGGTTTCTTTGCCGTGTACTTCGGCCACGATCTGATCGGCCGAAACGGTGTTCGAGTAATCGCTGCCGGGCATTGCGCTCAGGTCGGCGCCGGTCAGCCAGGTATCGGCTCCCGAATGTCCGCCTTTCGACGCCGGGTGACCGACGCCCGAGATGACAGTGAAGTCGTTGCGGTGCGCCTGCAGTGTTTCGAGCGTCGTCGACAGCCTGTAGTTCGACCCGGAGTCGGCCGGCACCCATTCCTGAATGTTGACTCCGTTGGGGACATAGCAGCAAATCATCCGTGGATGCACACCAAGCGACTTTGGCAGAGGCCGATACGTCGAAGGCCGAGCCTCAACACGCGATCGCATCGCGTCGAGTAATGGCAAGCTGAGACACGCGCCGAGCCCCCGCAGCACATGACGCCGCGACAGCCGTTGTGTCCGGTGGATATTCATGATCTACCTCCTCTTAATCTTAATCCTACTCTTACTCCCCTTGGCCTACCGGCCCCGTGACACTGCGGGGATTAAGATTAAGATTAAGAGTAGGATTAAGATTAAGACTTACGGTGTCTTCACCCTGATTCACTTCGTCAAGAACGGTTCTGATGCCACCACAAACGTGATCAGTGACTTCAACGTGTCCTGCCTCCGTCGGCGCATGTGCTGAACGGCGGCTTTGACGTGCAGTTGATCCGCGATACCGAGTTCACGTCCCAGAGCATACGTCATCAGCTTGTTTGCGAGGCATCCCAGAAACAACTCGTCCTGATCCATCAGTGCATCCTGCAGGCCGCTGACTCCGACAATCTTTGTGCCATCCAGCAGGCTCGATGAGGCATCAATCAGCGGGTCGTTCGGCCCGATGCGGCCTTTGTAACCATGCCCTTCACGCTCGCGCCAGTTACCCGAGGCGTCGAAGTTCTCGAGTGCGAACCCGAGCGGATCGATCTTGTTGTGACAGCGGGCACATTGCGGCAGCGAACGGTGAATCTCCAGTCGCTGCCGAACGGTCGCCTTGTCGAGGCCCGGCACTTTGGGAGCGATCTCCCCGGCGTTCGCTACGGGTAATCCCGGGTCGATGCCGAGAACATTTTTCATCACCCACGTGCCGCGTTTCACGGGCGACGTACGAGTGCCGTTGGATGTTGTCGAAAGGATCGACGCCTGAGTGAGTACTCCACCGCGCTGCACGTCGCGCGGAACGTCAACTCGACGGAAGTGATCACCGCGCACGCCGGGGATGCCATAGAAGCGACCCAGCCGCTCGTTGATCACGACGAAGTCCGACTGTACGAAATTCATCACGCTCAGATCGTTTCGCAGGATCTCGTTGAAGAAGGCCAATGACTCTTTCACGATCGAGATTTCCAGATGCCGGTCGTATCGCCGGTAAAGGTCCTTTGCCGGAGGATTGGAACCCACCTCGCGCAGTCCCAGCCACTGGCCGGCGAAGTTGGTGACGAATGCATCCGACCGGGGATCATCGAGTAACCGTTGGACCTGCGAAGTCAGTGCCGTTGGATCGGTCAATTCTCCGGAGTCTGCCAGGCCCGCCAGTTCATCATCCGGCATGCTGCTCCACAGGAAATACGACAATCGACTGGCCAGTTCGTGGCCGGTCAGCCGACGCAGCGACGGCGTCGATGTGCCCGCCGATTGGGTCGTCGTTGAAGTGGCGTCTTTTGGAACTGGGGCACGTTGCTCGGCCGGAGCAGGGTTCGGCTGCGGAACGGTTGTGGAGATCGCGGCCGGTTCAGGACGCGTCGCGTTGCGAATCCATGTGCGGTCTCTGGCAATGAATTCTGTCAGGGGCACTACAAAAGTCTGGCCGCCAACGCGCTCAAGGCGGACCTTCAGACCGGACAAAGACAGAACTCGACCGCGAATCTTCCGGCCGCGTTTGTCGGTGAACAGCCGGAACGGCAGCGGCTGATGTTCGTCTGGCTTCGGCGTCTGCGGTGCCGGATCAACTGTCTCGGGAATCACGCCGCCCTTGATAGCGGGCGAGGACGGCGGCGGGCCGGTGTTCGTGCCAGACGACGCAACCTGTTGCGAGACTGCCGGACCTTCGTCCGCTGGTTCAGTCAGGTAAAGGAACGGCGGCGAAATCAAGACACCGATCAGCGGTGTCTTTATCGCTTCGACGAATGACGGCGCGTTTTCACGTACCAGATCGTACAGCTCCATCTTCTGGTCGATTTCGGCGTCTGTTACCGGGCGCCGCCAGGCGCGTCGCATGAAACGGGCAATGACGTCGCGAGCGTAGTCACGCTCGTCGCTGTTCCGGACCGGTGATTCGAACAGGATCAGACGATGACTCGGCGGCGGCCACGACTCCACAATCGGGCCCTCGATTTCGAACCAGTCCACTCGCAGTTCCGGGCGAGCGAAGTCGTCACCGGTCTGGAACCAGAAGTTCTCGAGTTCCTTTGGAATGTCGTACGCGTACTCAATCGTCAGGCCAGCACCGGCTGTCGTGAAGCGCGACGTCACCTCGTACACCTTCGGCTGCGTCAGCTTCGCGTCGATGTCGAGTTCCGCAATCACGCTTGGTTGGCCGGCCAGCTTTCGAAGCAGTTTCAACCGTGGTGGTCCATAGTCGTACATTCGGTCGGATTGAAAATGCGCCAATGTTTCATCGAATTCACGCCGAGCATACTCCTCGCGAGCCGGGTCTTTCTGGATTCGGTCCTGCAGACGCTTTTCAAGAAATGTGCGTGCGGTTGCGACGGCCTGGTCTCGTGTGGGCACGATGCCGGCTGCGCGGATGCGGATCACATAGTCGCCGGTATGTGGCAGTCTGAATGTGCGGGCATTCAGGTGACGGTCCCAGTTGTCATGGTGCATGACTTTGAAGCCGTTCTCGACGGGGTTGTTTCCGCCGTTGACGATCAGACGTTGTCCGTCGTATTCGACGCGATTGGAATCGTTGTCTCCGCTTTCCGGTTCGAACCGCCACTTGATTGTTGAAGGCCGCGGACCTTCGACCAGAGCTCGGTCGAGAATCTCCCGGGCCGCGTCGTAATAAAGTTCCAGATGCAGCGGCGAGAGCGTCAAGGCCCCGCCATTGTTATCAAACCCGCCGGCCGGAGAATCCTGCGGGAACCGAGACGTGTCGTAGTCGATGCCGACCAGATCGCGGATCGTGTTGCGATACTCAGCACGATTGAGCCGCCGCAGAACGATGACGGTATCGCGGCGGAACAGCTCAGCCCGAGCCATCTGCGCGGTGATCCAGTCGACCACGCGCGAAACCTCACGCCCGGTTGGCTGAGTTTCGTCTTCCGGCGGCATTTCGTGACTGTTCAGCACATTGACGACCTCGCCCCATTTCCCTTTCGCGGCGAGATTCAGGAAGTCATTGGGCAGTTCCTGATCGACACGGAATTCCCCCTGCGAATCATCGGGACCGTGACAGCCGATGCAGTATTTCTTCAGAAATGGCTGCATAGTCCGGGAGTAGCCCGACGCATCCGGCTCGAATTGAGACGTGCCCTGCCCGTACGTCACTGATACCGCAGCAGCGATTGGCAGAATGAAGAGATATCGGTGCACTCTGACGTTCCCGTGTGGTTCACGGCCTGCTACCCGCACTGCGGTACAGCAGTCGAAACGGACTGATGAGAAGTGCATCAGGTTACCCGCCCGCAACGGCGAAATCAGCCCTGTGTCATTTGGAACGTTACGTGACTGGAGTCAGGGGCTTTCCGTCGCCTGGGCGCTGGCGAAGGAATGGTAACAACGCGATGCAGATCAGACCGAAGAATCCGTCGATGTAGAGCGTCTGAGCGAACCCGTAATTCTCAATGGTGTAACCCTGCCACACTGCCGTGTACGAGGTGACGAGGTTCATCATCGACATGTAGGCCGTGAACTGCGTCGCCGCGACGTCGGGATTCGCGATTCGCATGAAGACCGCCGTCCGCGTTCCATACATGAGCCCCTGCAACACCATGTAGGCCATCACCGCCCACCAGAAGTAGCCTGCCATGGCCGGTGTGTCATCACGCTCGAAGATGCCCGGCGGCTTTGGCTTCTGGTGCTCTGCAGTGTCAGTGACGTCTGCCGTTTTATTGTCGGCCGCGTCCACAGTCGGAGGATTGCTGTCGGCTTCCTTCTCCTCGTCCGTTTCTCGTTTGTCCACTCCAGTGCTCACACTATCGGGAGCCGCCGTCTCGGCAGCGACTGGCCTTTTCGGGACGTTCATCCCGGCCTCGTCCATCTTCCAGGCGCACCAGAACGTCGGGATGGAAATCATGAAAAAGAAAACGGCCAGACATTTCAATCGCCCGATCCTGTCAGAAACGAGTCCGCCCACGACGCATGAAACAGCCCAGACGATGCTGGAAACCAGATCGATCCGACCCACGTCTCCGTCGGTGAATCCGATCTCCATGGCAACCTGCTTCTGCAGCGCGAGATCAAGAGCCATGGCTCCCGGCGGCAACAGCGCCAACAGCAGCGCGCAAAACGCCACGCGACTTCCAAATACCGACCGACCGGCCGTGTGAACATATTCGGCCAGCCGCAGTCGAACCTGAGAAATCCGTGAGCCCAGATCACGCGGGAGCATCTCTCGCACAATGGCGGAACCACCGCGGGCTCCGAACGAAATCACGGCCCGTATCAGCGGCGTGTGCCGTTCGTCGGCACGGTAAGCCGAGCGTGCCGTCAGTTCCCCATAGAATGACTTGAGGTGTTCCACATTGATCGGCGCGCGTTCCTTCCGCTCCTCGCGCATGGGCCAGGCAACGAAAAACGTCACCATAAGTATGCAGCCGACGACATAGGGATAGGTCCACTCGAACGGGAGTCCTTTCTGGAGCAGCTCGGGGAGCCAGGGGATGTCGAATCCCTCAGTCAGAAAAAGCACGCACGCGCCGCCCATCGCGAAGCCGATCTTCTGGCCTGCGAACATCAGCCCGTTTCCGAGCCCCTGCTCGTCGTCGCGCAATACAGTGCAGGCCAACGCGTCGATCGCAACGTCCTGGGTCGCGCAGAACATGTTGTGAATCATGATGACGGCAGTCAGCAGACGCAGATTCTCTGACGTCACTTCGATGGGCATGCAGAGCAACAGCGTCGACACCATGCAGAACTGCATGCCGAGTATCCAGCCGCGACGGGCCCCGAGTCGATTCGAATAGATCAGGTCGACGACGGGTCCGACGACCCACTTCCAGGCCCAGGGAAAATACAGCGAGCCCACAAACACGCCGATCTGGAACGGACGAACCCCCGCATTCTGGAGCTGCACGACCATCGCTGTCGCCGTGAAGCCGAGCGGGATTCCTTCTGTCACGTAGAGGAAGAAGAACGCCATCAGCCGACCCCAGCGAGACGCCAGCGGGTTGGGCAGTTGCATTGAGCACTCCAGTATTCGCATTGCCGACGTCACCAGACGTTGGACAAATGAGGTCACTTTTCCGAAGTCTGGCGACGTCGGCTACCGCGGGTCTGTCGTGAGTTGAAGTCTCGTAGTGGCGTACGCCACTTATTTCCCGAACCATTCTTAACCAAGCTCCCGGTTCTGGCGGCGATACTCGGCGGCCAGCAGCTCTTCCAGAAAACGTTGACGGTCGTGGAGACCGGGCGGCTCCATGTCGAGCCGCGTCGTCAGTGCCGGAATGATCGTGTCGAGCAGTTGATCGCGCTGCTGCAACGAGACTTCAGGCCAGCGCTCCAGAATACGCTCCACCGACTCGAAATCACTCGGCTGCAGCTTCTTCAGTAAGCCGGCGTCGAATCGGAACAGCGCGTCAGCAGCCTTGCGGGCGCTGAGTCGTTCGCGGACTCCGGCCAGTTCTTCGACCTGATCCTGAACCACCAGCGTCCCCGAGACCATGTCCCCAAACCGCTGACCGCGCGCTGACAGCAGAGGCACGATCCACATGACCGGTATCTGGTCGACAACGCGGAAGATGTTCCGGACCAGAATGCCCACTCCATCGAGCGCGAACCCATCGGCCTTGACGACACGAATCTTTGACATCCGCTTGCCGATCGTTTGGCCACGGAGCAGCAGTTCGGACATTCCGAAGTAGAAGAAGCTGCCCAGGCCCATCAGCAGAATGAACATGCCGAGCGCCCAGGAAAACACAGCCGGGCCAGCTTCGTCGTCGGCACCACCGCCACCACCAGCCATGTCTTCCAATGGCTGCAGCAAATCCTGGACAGTCTGCTCAGCGATCAGGCCGCCGCAGATGAGCAGCAGAAACACGCCCACGCCCATCAGAAACAGGAGGAGCATATCCGTGAACCACGCCAGGAAACGTGTGCCGAGCCCCGCCTGCTGGTACGCGATCTGGATATTTTCAGGCGTCTCGAACTGGATCGAATCCGTCATGGTCGCGTTCGTTGCTCGCGTGTCGGCCTGGCAGAGTCGTCGAATGCACTGCGGCGGCTTATGATCGAAATCCCGCAGGACGAGCACTCACCGGGCGATTTCGAGTATGGGCGATTTCATTGGCCGCAACAAGCAGGACTGGGATGAGCTGGAATCGCTCATTAACCGCGCCCGAAAGTCCGTGAAGAAGCTCCCGCCGGAAGCTCTGGCCCGTCTGGATGTGCTGTATCGTCGCACCACCGTGCACCTGTCCCAGGTGCAGACGCGGACGACTGACGTCCGGCTGGCCCGGTACCTCAACACGCTGACCGCGGCAGCTCACAGTCTGATTTATCTGCCGCCGAAACAGCCGGCCTTACAAGGCATGTTGCAGTTCCTGGTAGAAGGCTTTGGCCGGACCATCGCCCGGAATTGGATATTCCATGCGGTGTCAGGGTTGCTGATGATCGCCGGAGGATTGCTGGCTTACTTCGCCGGTTCGGTCGATCCCGTTGCTTTGTACGCGCTACTGCCTCCGGGCGATCCACGAGTTCCCGGCGCACCACGCGAGTTCCTGCTGGAAGTGCTGCGGTCCGGTCGTGAACAGGGTAGCGGGCTTAAGTTTGTCTTCGCTTCGTTCCTGTTCCAGCACAATCTGAAGGTGGGCCTGATGGCCATGTCACTGGGCATGCTGGCCGCCGTGCCGACGATCTTTCTGATGCTCTACAACGGAATGATTCTGGGTGCCTTCATCGGAGTGCATCATCAGGCGGGCATTTACGCCGAAGTCTGGGCCTGGCTGCTGCCGCATGGTGTGACCGAACTGGGAGCCATCGTGCTGTGTGGTGGCATGGGCCTGCAACTGGGCTGGGCCGTGATCCGACCCGGGGTACTGACGCGAGGCGACTCGATTAAAGCCGTCGCTCCCGAGGTTGGCCGAACGGCGATCGGTGTGGCCATCATGCTGGTCTTCGCCGCCATCATCGAGAGCTACCTGCGTCAAAGCCATCTATCGACGAACGCCCGCTTTACGTTCGCCGGATGTTCCGCCGTCTTCTGGATCGTCTACATCGCGTACGGGCAGATTCGAGAGCGAACGTCTGATCGGGAGCGCCTGGATCACGTGTCATGAGGCGAGTCACCGGACGAGATTCGGTGAGCCGCCAATCGCGAGGTACACGATAGTCGGGAATTGCTCCGCCTGGTGCTTTGTCATGGTGGAAACTCAGGGTTGGGTGGCTGGGGTCGAGCGAAGCGAGCCCCCAGCGTTGTCGGACTGGGGGCTCACTTCGTTCGACCCCAGCCACCCTGACTTTTGACTCTGACAAAGCACTAGACTGATTCTGTAGACAATCTGCTGACCGGTATGGATCAACCAGCAATCTGAGCCGACTTCACGGAGCTGCCACTTGACGACACTCACGGAACGCTTTCAGTCAGCGCTGTCCGCCCGCCTTAACGGCGAACCCAATGCGGTTGACGTTGTCGACGCGGTGCTGGAGGCAGCACAGGACGCCGGGGCCAGCGACGTGCACCTGACTCCGCTTGAGTCGGGACTCGACATGTCCTGGCGGATCGACGGCGTGCTCCATTCGGTTGCACAGATCGATGCGAACATTGCCCCGAACGTAATCGCGCGACTCAAAGTCCTGGCCGAACTACTGACCTACCGCACGGAAGTCCCTCAGGAAGGACGCATTCGCAACGAAGTCGATTCGGTGGAAATGCGACTGAGCACATTTCCGACACTCTACGGCGAGAAGGCTGTCATCCGGTTGTTCGTCGGATCCGGACGCTATCGGTTGCTCGACGACCTTGGTCTGGGCGAAATCCGACACTGGCTGGGTCAACTGCTGCTGGAAGGCGGCGGCGTGGTGCTCGTGTGCGGACCAGCCGGAAGCGGGAAGACCACAACAATTTATGCGTGTCTGCGAGAACTTGTAGACAAAACGGCGGGCCAGCGGAGTCTGGTCAGTCTGGAAGACCCGATTGAGGCGGCGATTCCCGGAGTGTCTCAGTCTCAGATCAACCCGACCGCCGGGTTCGATTACGAGACTGGGCTGAAGTCGCTGATGCGGCAGGATCCGGAAGTCATCCTCGTCGGAGAAATTCGGGATCGGGTCACAGCCGAAACCGTGTTTCAAGCGGCTCTGACAGGGCATTTGGTCCTGACAACCTTCCATGCGGGCAGTGCGGCCGAAGCGATATGTCGACTCTCCGACATGGGCATCGAACCGTATCTGTTGCGGTCCGGACTGCTGGGAATTCTTGCCCAGCGGCTGGCACGCGGGCTATGTGACTGTTCCGCCGAGTCACAGGATGATGTGGAACGACTGGGCCTGGATGTCGAGTCGTTTCGCGTTCCCGTTGGCTGCGATCGCTGTCGGGGAACGGGATACATCGGACGAGTGCTGCTGGCGGAGTTCCTGCGGACGGAACCGACCGAACTGGGTCGAGCGATTCTTTCCCGCAGCGATGCGAGTGAACTGGAGTCGCTGGCCATCGAAAGCGGAATGGTGACACACTGGCAGCGGGCACTGGATGCCGCACGTGCCGGAAAAATCAGTCCTGCGGAAGTCCGTCGTGTTTTCGGACTGACGCGATAGAAAAAACGAAACCAACCCGAAGCGTCAGCGAGGAACCGAATCTTCGCTGACGCCTCGAGTTAGTGGCTCGAATTGGCTCGCCATGTCCAACGGTTCCAAAAGTCCCATCGGACTTGATCAGTTGCTGGCTCTCAATGAAGAGATCGCCGCGCTGGTGCGTGCTGGTGTGCCATTGGAACTTGGGCTGCGACAGATCAGCGAATCCACCACTGGGGGCTTGTCGCGACTGTCCAGTCGGTTATCGGAGCGCATGTCCGCGGGAGCCAGCGTACGTGAAGCACTCGACGAAGAGGGCGATCACCTGCCGGGTGTTTACCGGGCCGTGGTCGAGGCCGGTCTGCGATCCGGCCGTCTCCCCGAGGCTCTGGAGGCACTGACCGACATGGCGCGATCACTGCACGAGTTGCAGCGACGTGTCACGGTCGCCCTGATTTATCCGCTGCTTGTGGTCATCCTGACGTGGGGACTGTTGATCGGATTCGTGCGCGGAATTGTTCCCAGATTCCAGGACCTGTGGGCTGATCTCAGACTCAGGCCCGGCATGGCATTGGACTTTCTGAACCTGCTGGCTGACTCGTTTGAGTACATCATCATTGTGCCGCCCTGTCTGTTGCTGGGATTCTGGCTGTGCCTGCTGTTCTATTCGTCGACCCGCGGCGCACCGTGGACCGGTCGACTGATGTCCGGTCGATTGCACCGGTACGCGTGGTATCCGGGGATTGTCAACAACTTTGACCGCGCCATATTCCTGAAGACGTTGACCCTGCTCATCCGCAATCAAACGTCGTTGCATGAGTCCCTGTTGCTTGCCGGCTTTGCATCGGGCAATCGCTCCATCGTGGCGGGAGCCACTCGCGTGGCCGAGCAGTTGGAGGCCGGCGAGTCGCTTCAGACATCGATACAGCAAGCGGACGAATTGCCGCAGTTTCTTCGCTGGATGCTGACGAGCGGAGAGAAACACGGCCGTCTGGAAGAAACCCTCACACTCGCTGGTGACGTCTATTTTTCGCGAGCGAATCGACAGGCAGACATACTCAGCACGGTCCTGCCGTCGGTCCTGACGATCTTCATCGCCGGCGGAGTTACCCTCTTATACGCCCTGGCACTATTCGCTCCTGTGTTCGCGTTGTACAGCGAACTCGGCCAACCGATTGTGTGAACGAGTCCATTTGATTCATTAGCTCTTAGCCTTCATTCCGTTAGCCCTTCATGAAATTCCGCTACTCAGCCGCTGGACCTGACGGTGACGTCCTTGTCGGTTTCGTCGAAGCCGACGACGAGGCAGCGGCGCGCCATCAGCTCCAGGCTCGCGGCATTCAACCGGAGTTGATCGAGCCCGCGGCTGACGACTCCGCTGCAGTTGTACCTGAGAAACAGACATCGGCGCGGTTGACTCGATCGGAACAGACCGAAGCTATCGGCCAGATCGGGGACATCATCAGCGTCGGGATTCCGCTCAGTGCCGGCCTGTGGACGCTTGCGGAAGAGATGCCGTCCAAACGTTCGCGAGCGGTCTTTCGCAGTATGAGTTTGCAACTCGACGAGGGGCATTCACTGGATGACGTTCTGTCGGGCCATGCGGATTCGTTACCGCGATGGCTCTCCGCCGTCCTGAAGTCCGGCGCGGAAACAGGCCGAGTTGCCGAGAGCGTTCGGCACTATGTGCAGTTTACGCGTCTGCGATCGGCCCAGCTTGGTCGGCTCGCTGTCTGCCTGCTGTATCCAGCGATTCTCGTGCTGGCAGCGCTCGTGATGACCGGATTTCTACTCATGGGGCTCCTCCCGATGTTCCGTAAGATCTTTGAAGACTTTGGAACACAATTGCCCGGGGCCACTGAAGCAATGTTTAATATTTCCGACATAGTCGTGCCGCTCATTGAGGACTGGTACATCACCGTGCCAGTCATGATCGTCGTGTTTACGGTCACGCGTTCTCTGTTACGCACCTTCATCGGACCGAGCGGGCTGCGTCGGCTGTTGTACGAAGTGCCCATCATTGGACAAATGATGAAATTCACCGCGTTGTCCGAATTCTGCCACCTGCTGGCTCTGCTCGTTGAGAATCAGACACCGCTGCCCAGGGCGTTCGATCTTGTGTCCCAGGGCGTTCGCGATCCCAACCTGTCGTTGGGGGCTGCGGAAGCCGCCGCTCAGCTCACACGAGGAATTCCAGCAACTCGCCTGCGAGCATTTGTTCCAGAGTTACCTGACGAACTCCTGCGGATTCCCGGCTGGGAATCCGGTGAGCGGGACCTGGCCGACTCTCTGCGAGCTGCCAGCGATGTGTTCTGTATTCAGTCCGAGGTCACCGCTCGCTCGATCGCGGGTTTCGTTGCACCAGTGGCGGTGCTGGCAGTCGCGATTGGCGTCGGTTTTTTTGTCCTCGCGATGTTCATGCCTTTGGTCAGTTTGCTTAACGACCTGTCCTGATGGGGCGACCCATGTCTGATGTGTTTGTTGGCGTACTGTTCAGCGTGCTGCCGATTCTACTGGTTGTGTTCTGCAACTGGCGAATTGTGCGGAATGTTGCGCGACGCTCTCCCAGTACAGCATTGCGGTCGGCGCGTCGCATTTCCATTGCCGCATCGATTGCGATCGTGGTCCCTGGCGCGGCGGTTGTCGTTGGACTTGGTGGCGTCATCCTGATGATTGTCAACTCCGGGTTCAGTGACCCTGGAATCTTCGGATTTGTGGCACTCGGCATGGCCGGTCTGTTGTGTGGACTGTGCCAGATACCAACATTCCAGCTCGCAACTCACTTGAGAAACCTCGTTGATGAAAACCAGGACAATCTTGAACTCACCATCGACCGCTGCGCCGGCTGGGTCGAACGCTGGAGCTGGTTGAATCTGATCGTGGTGGGACTGGCTCTTAGCCTGTTCGTACCACCGCTGTTTATCGTCGCCGTGCTGTTTTTACTTTTCGGAGTCCCGGCGCTGGTCTGGCAGCGACGGCGAGCCCGCGAAAGTCAGCTCCTGTGGGTGCTGGCATTGGCCGCACGTCATAACCGCGACTTTGCACGCGAGGTCATGCATCACGCTCGCGGCTGGACCGGGTTTCACGCCTGCCGACTTCGTGAGCTGGTGGTTTACCTGCAGTCCGGTCGCAAGCTCGGTTTCGCGCTGCAGATGGTTCCGGAGCTGCTGCCAAAGTGGATCGTCGCCGAGATTCAGTCAGCCGAAGAAACCGGCGCGCTGACGGAAGCACTGGCCGCATCCGCCACCGGTCATGTCACCATGATGAAAGACCGTTTTCGAGCTGGTTCGCCGGGCGGCCTGGTCGTGTACGGCGTCGCGTATCTCACGATTGCCAGTCAAATTGTCGCATTCCTGTGCATCTGGATCGTGCCCAAGCTGAAAGCCATTTTTAATGGTTTCGGGACGGAACTTCCCTGGGGAACTGAGTTGTTCATCGAAGTGTCCGAGCTGGTCGCCAACTACTTCTACATCTTTATGTTGTTCCCGATCTTTCTCCTGTGGGTGGTACACGTCGACCACAGAGGTTGGCGCACATTAAGACTGCGTGTCCTCAGGAGGCTGTATCCGTTGTTTGATGCATCGAGCGTCCTGAGGCAACTGGCGCGCACGGTTGAGAGGCAGCAACCGCTCTCTCAGGGTCTGCTGTCGCTGGCGAATTGCCACTATCGACCCAGCACACAGGAGGCAATGGCCAGCATCTATGTGGACGTCGAAAGTGGAGACGACGTCTGGTCGCTGCTACATCATGGCGGATTTATTAATCGTCGCGATCTGGCTGTCATACATACCGCCGAACGAGTCGGGAACCTTCCCTGGGCAATC
This sequence comes from Planctomycetota bacterium, assembly GCA_963579025.1. Classification (GTDB taxonomy): domain Bacteria; phylum Planctomycetota; class Planctomycetia; order Planctomycetales; family Planctomycetaceae; genus CAUZFZ01. The sequence goes on from CAUZFZ010000035.1 coordinate 30,597, forward strand.
CGTGCCGTGGCGAATCTGCGCGACCGCAGACTGCAGCATCGACTGGACATTCTCATGCAGTTTCTCCGTCCCGCGCTTGTGCTGTTTCTTGGCGCCGCGGTTGGGTTCGTCTGTATCGCCATGTTCTCACCGCTGTCAAAGTTGTTGGATGATCTGTCATGAAGACCCTTTGGAACAATCAGATGCGAACGACTTCGCGCCGACATCATCTGTCGTCCAGGAGTATGTCCGTCAGACGACGGGGAACATCGCTTCTTGAGTTGGTGGTCGGAGCAGCATTGCTTGGCGTTTTTCTGTCGGGCCTGGTTCCGATGCTCCGTTCGGTGCATCTCGCCAGTCGATTCAACGAGCAACACCAGTCGGCCAACCAGGAACTTGCCAACCAGATGGAACACCTCGCGGCTCTGCCTGCTGGGAGCATCGATGCCGAACACCTGGCGTCACTGGAACCCTCGCTGGTCGCACAATCACAATTGCCCGACGTTCAACTGACAGCGACCGCAAGCCCAGCCGATGCCGGCACGCAGAAGATCACATGCGAACTGACCTGGAGCACTGACACGACAAATCAGACTGCACCCGTTCGCCTGACAGCGTGGTTTCCAGCGGGACCAGCGGACACAGACTCTGTAGCAGCAATCCCGTGACCAGCCCCAACTGCGGACACAATCCATCAACCTTCGTGAACGACGGCCATGAGGCGTAAAATAAACAACCAGTCATCAGCACTCGACCGCCGCCGCAGATGGCGGCGCGGTTCGGCGTTGATTCAAATGGCTGTGACGATGACCGTCATGAGCGTCCTGCTCACTGTTGCGGCAACTGCGCTGTTTCGTACGTACCGACAGCACGGCCGGCAACTGGAACGCGTTGCTCTAACGGCTGCCTGGCAGCGTCTGGCGCGCGACTTCCGGGACGACGTGCATGCGGCGCGAACGGTCAACATCGACGAAGACAACACGACACGGCTTATTCTCGACAAACCCGATGGGACTGTCGTGTGGCTCGTGCACGACGATGAGATTCGGCGAATTCAGCAGGCAGGTGGTGCCACCGATGTCGACGTATCAGCGGACCAGGCCGGTGAGCGTTATGTGTTTCCCGAGGCCTCGGTGACGTTCTCACTCCTCACGGAAACAGCTCAGGCAGATATAGCAGTCGTCGAGATTACTCCACCTGCACCGCCAGGTTCCGTTCCGCCTCCGGCCGCAGCACTTCACGCTCGTGTATCACTCGATTTCCGCCATTCACCTCCAGATGTTGCTACTTCAGAGAACCCGACCAACTAAGGATCGTTCGATAGTTACCTGGCTGGAGTCCCCTCTCCCCCTGGGGAGAGGGTTAGGGAGAGGGGCACCGAGCGGTCAGTTATTAGTTTTGCGAAGTTAACCCGCACTATTGCTACAGACGAATCATGCAACGAAACCAGTCATACTTATCGGATACAGCAAGCACACAGCGCAGGGGGACCATCCTCATCCTGTTCGTGCTCAGCCTCCTTCTGTTGTCGTTGACAGTTGGAGTACTGATCCGATCAACCGTGACTCAGCGGAGCCTGGTACGCAGTGACGTGCAGCGTGTGCAGGCCGACTGGCTCGTTCATTCGGCAGCGGCCAGAGCCGCATCTCAACTGCGGATCAGCACTGATTACACCGGTGAGCAGTGGTCCATTCCGGCGGAGGCGTTGAATCAACACGATGCTGCACTGGCCAACATTCAGGTCGCGACCGATCCCGAATCTGAGACTCGGCGACTTGTGACGATCACTGTGAATTATCCACCCGAAGGTCCACATCGTGTTCGGGCGACACGAGTTCTACCAGTCACGGTCTCGGCGACCGAAGCAAATTAGTGAGCCATCTGCTCATCACAAAACGAACCCGCAAATCGCAGGAGTCATCAGAATGAAACGATATACAACTGGTTCAGCATTGGACAGTACGTTGCAACGCAAAGGCTTCACGCTGATCGAACTGCTGGTAGTGATCGCGATCATCGCCATCCTGATTGCGTTACTACTTCCAGCTGTGCAGCAGGCCCGTGAGGCGGCTCGACGCTCGCAGTGCAAAAACAATCTGGCCCAACTGGCGCTGGCCATGCTCAACTACGAGATGGCCCATGGCGTGCTGCCACCGGGTTGTGTTAACACCACCGGCCCGATCGAGACGGCGGCCGAGGGATACCATATTTCGTGGACGGTGAATCTGCTGCCGTATCTCGATCAAGGTCCGCTGTTCCGCGATTTTGATTTTGACAAAGGTGCGTATGAGCAAACCAAACGGATCAATGAAGCGCGGATGAGTGTCCTGCTGTGTCCGAGTGATCCAGGTGACCACACGGACGTCGCGCAATCCAGCTATGCCGGCTGCCACAACGGCGTCGAAGCACAGATTGACGTCGACAATGACGGAGTCCTTTTCCTGAACAGTTCGGTTCGTTATCGGGACATCGGCGACGGCAGCTCTAACACCATTTTCCTGGGCGAGAAGCAGCTCACGCTGGGTGATCTGAACTGGCTGTCCGGTACAAGGTCGACGCTCCGTAACACGGGGACAGTACCCAACTCACTGATGCTTCGAGGCAATCGAATCAATATTCGCACGCAGAAACCGGCCGAGTTTGAAGACGCCACCGTTGTCGGTGGATTCGGCAGCTGGCACACGGGCGGTGGCCAGTTCGCGCTGGGTGACGGCTCGGTCAGGTTTCTCAATGAGAGAATCGATATCGAGACATTCCACCACTTGGGCAGCCGCAACGATGACAACTTCGTCGGCGAATTTTGAGTCGAGATGAGGATGGAAGTCGACCATTGTTGAACCACAGGCCGTTGACGGGCACGTTTGCTAGACTCCAGAACGTGTTTGCGACTCACGTGCATGCCGCACGTGTGCTGTTCAACTATGCCTGAGTTTCGATGGAGTCCTCAGTGAATATTCGCCGAGTCTGTCTCGCCATTGCGATGGCCGCATCCAGTCTTGCCGCATCTGCCGCAGAGCCCCCGCGATTCGAATTCACGCGCATGGTGGCTCACTGGGCTACGTATTCCGATGCAGAATATCTGCCCTTTCTGAAGGAGGCGCAGCCGGAAGTCGTACAGCTCGGCTTTTACGGAGGCCACTTCTGGAGCCTCGCTCACACGCCGCAGTACAAGGGTTACCCGGCGCACTTTCCGCATCAGGGTCTGAAGGAAACCGGCGGGTGGTTCGAAGAGAAGAACGCTGCGATTCACGGGATCGGAGCGAAGGTCGTCGGGCACTTCAATGTCGAGTTCCTGGTCGGTGAACCAGACGGAGAAAAGGGGCCGCGCGGTTTCTTTCACTTCTACAGGAACCTCTGGAACGAAGACGAGCTCGGCCCGAAGCCTGTCGCCGATCCGCTTGAGATGATGGAGAAGAACGCCGACGGTACGCCGATCACCAATAGCAGCTACTCGATCGGCGGCATGCGGGAATACTGGGCATGCCTTCGCAACCCGAACTGGCAGAAGGTCCTGAAAGCCTGGGTGAAGCGCGGTATCGACCGAGGCCTGGACGGCTACATCGCCAACTACTTCTATCGCCACAACTGCCTGTGCGAGCATTGTCAGTCAGGATTCCGTGGCTACATGGGCGAGCGCTTCGGCGCTGACGAACTGCAGAAGCAGTTCGGAATCTCAGACGTCACGAAGCACAAATTCAAAGAGATCGGTTTCTGGCACAACCCCGACGAATCCACACCGCTGAAGCGTGAAATGCTCCGCTGGTCGCAAATCTCGAACAAACAGGTCTTCGACGAGGTCTTCCACAAATACGGTCGCTCACTCAAGCCCGATCTGATCACAGCTCAGTGGAATCATCTGGGCAACTTCTCGCAAATTCGCGGAGACGAGCGTTGCATGCTGGCTGGCGATGTGTGGGGCAAAGACGAAACTTACCTGTGGTACAGCACTGGCAGCGCGGCTTTCTTCACAGACATCGAAAAGCGATATCTGGGCGAGGGAACTCTGCAGGCGCGATTCATTCGCGGTGCGTTCGACGACAAGCCGTTCACGCTGGGGAAGTACGAAGGCACTCGCATCCGAGCGGCCATCTCGGAACTCGCGGCGAACGGCGGGGCACCAATGGGCTTTTATACCCGCTTCACCGATCCAGCGGCCCGCGAAGTTATCACGCGGTATTACCAGTTCCTGAAGCGCTACGACTCAATCTACCGTGCCAGTCGATCCCACGCGGAAGCCGTGCTGCTGTTCCCGCGCAAAGCGGTTCACAAGGGCGACGTGAAAGTTGTCGAGACGTTTCGGTCGCTGGGAGCAAAACTGCTCGACGAGCACGTCCTGTTCGACATCGTTCCCGACGACCTGGCCGACGAGGACCGATTGCAGAAGTACTCATCCGTCGTGACGACTGAATCGGGCAACGTCGATACGGTCATTGGCAATGCCGGACGGAGCCGATTCGATCTCCCCTGGACGGTTCGAGTTTCAGCCAGTCGCCCGCCTGTCGGCGACGAGTTGACACTGCATTTCGTGAACTACAACCGCGTCGAGCCGCCGAAGGACGGTAAGGGCAAGCCGAGCGCAGGCCGCGGGATCGTCGATGAGAAGCCGATCGCCAGTGACGGCGGCCCATGCAGTGTCGTTCTGCCCACAGGGCTGCAGCCGAAAACTGTTTCGGTCATCACACCGGAAGCGTCGGCTCCCAAGCCGCTTGAGTTCGCGCTCAAGGACGGCCGCATCATTTTTCGGTTGCCGGGATTTCTGGTGTATTCCGCAGTCCTGGTTCGATAGCGAGGCCGGCTTACTTACGCTGGACGACCAGCCTCGGCAATCCGAGTGCGACACCATTCAAGCTCGTCAGATGGAACAGAGCCCGGCGGATCAGCGTCGTATCCAAGCAGTGCAGGATACGGCCCGGCGGTCCAGCAGCGTTCGAACGCGGCCTGCAGATCAAGACGCACATCCGTGTCGTCGCTTGCCAGCGGTATCGAGACTCGCGGCAGGCGGTCCTGCAGTCTGACCTCGTACACTTCGTACTGAGCGGGCGAGCGCCGCGTGACGAGCACTACGTACGGGCTGCTGATTCGGTCTGCGACGGAACCGCTTTCCGGAAACCGTCGTTGACCCGCGCGGAGCAGGTCGATCTCAACGAGACTTGCTCCGGCAGCAAGCAGTTCGGAACGCTTGCGCTGATACGAGTCCAGCCCCGATCCCCCCGACTTGTTGTCCGGGCTGAGGATCTCGATCGATGTCACGACGCGATTGCCGGCCGCCGGCTCGATGATGTGGATGACCGGTTCGCGGAACTCTTCCAGTTCGATCACCAGCGGCTGGTCGACAACGGGGGGAGCCAGTACCGCTGTTCCGCCATCGGAATTTGCTGTCCCCGTCTCGATGACGGATACGTCCGGATACACGGGACGCTCGTGCTCGACCAGCACCAGTCGGTCCTGAGTGAGAGCCGCATATCGCGGCCGCAAGACGGGCTGGAGTTGCTCGGCGATGTGTGTGATTAACCGATCGTGAAAGTCAGGCCAAAGGGCCGAACGTTCAAGGTACGGGTCCATGCCGGGGAACGGGCAATTCATAATCTCACTCCAGACTTCCAGACAGTGGTCGATGAATCAGTTTACGCCAGACTCATCGTCGGAACCAGAACGCTCTTTCGCGTGGCTCAATGTCTGCCATGTCCGATGCTTTGTCTCAAGTCAGAAATGCGTGCCCACTGCGCAGTCAGCGCGTATTTGTGAAACGACTGGCGTCGGCCGACAAGGAATGGCTGACCACGTATCGGACAGCCGTGCTTTCAGATCGTGCATGCCGACTGAATGGTCGGCCGTTGGCGAGAAGGGTCGTCTTGTCGTAACTCCTTTAGTAGAGGATGGATGCACCGGTTGATCAGATTATGCATCGAACCTGCACGCTAAACTGGCACGGTCGTTGCAACACAAGGCAATAGATCGAAATCCGGCAGCCTCAAATCGCGCTTGACGAGGCTGCTGACGTTCAGAGGTGGAGAAGGGAAACTCAACAAACTCTGGGCAGCCGCGAAGGCCACAGAATTCGCGGACGACCCGGCTGAGCTGCGATGACGACTTCCGATCGCGTCGCTCGCTCCGCCATCCGCTGACACATCGATCGGCTTCTGCGCTCGGAAGTCACCGTCGTCCTCCACGACGACGTCAGTCGCTCAACCACACAGGGATTGTTGCGCGCCCGCACCGCGAGGTCGCGCCTGTTGCCGACGAACTGAATCAGGCACGGATACCGAAATGGACAACTTGAACAAAGCAACCCGCATCGACCTCTTCACCGTCCGCACTCCTCAGATGCGCGCGTTCCACATGACGTGGTTCGCATTCTTCCTGTGCTTCTTCGCATGGTTTGGCATGGCGCCGCTGATGATCCTCGTGCGCGAAGAAATGGGTCTCACAAAAGAACAGATCGGCTGGTGCGGCATCGGATCAGTATCCATCACCGTGCTTGCCCGACTGCTGATTGGCTGGCTGTGTGACCGGATCGGACCACGACTCGCCTACAGTGGGCTGTTGATAATCGGGTCGTTGCCAGTCATGGGAATCGGGTTGGCTCAAACCTTCGAGACGTTTCTACTGTTCCGCGTCCTGATTGGAGCGATTGGAGCATCGTTCGTCATCACGCAGTACCACACGTCGATGATGTTTGCTCCCAACTGTGTCGGCACGGCGAATGCCACGACCGCTGGATGGGGCAATCTGGGTGCCGGCGTGACGCAGTGGGCCATGCCGCTGCTGTGTGCGTTACTCGTGACCATCTTCGGATTCTCCCAGGAAGCCGGGTGGCGGGTCGCGATGTTCGTTGCCGGTGCGATTTGTGCTGTCACTGGAGTCGCTTATTTCTTCCTGACACAGGACACACCGGACGGCAACTTCCGCGAACTGAGGGCTTCCGGTCGACTGGGCTCGAACAAAACGGTCGAAGGCTCATTCCTGGCGGCCTGCCGCGATGGCCGCGTCTGGGTGCTGTTCGCGATTTACGGAGTGTGCTTTGGTGTCGAGCTGACGTTTGCCAGTTTTGGAGCGCTCTACTTCGCTGACTACTTCGATTACTTCCAGCAAATGAACAAAGTGGATGCCGCGCGGCTGGCGGGTTTTGTGGCGGCCGGTTACGGGATGATGAATCTCTTCGCCCGCACCTGTGGTGGCATGATCAGCGACCGTTGCGGACGTGAGTGGGGCTTGAGCGGTCGTGTCAAGTTCCTGTTCATCGCTCTGTTCTGCGAAGGCCTGCTGCTGATGCTGTTCTCGCAGCTCGACACGCTGCTGCTGGCGATTCCAACATTGATGCTCTTCGCCGTCTGCGTGCAGATGTCCAACGGCGCGACGTTTTCCGTTGTTCCCTTCGTGAATCGAAAAGCACTCGGCTCAGTTGCGGGTATCGTCGGAGCGGGTGGAAACGCCGGAGCAGTTGCGTGGGGATTCCTCTTCAAGACCGACGCATTCACCTGGCCGACCGCCTTCTTCATTCTCGGTGCCATCGTCACGGCGTGCTCGTTCCTGAGCTTCGCCATTCAATTCAGCCGCGAAGCAGAGTACGAAGCCCGAACCGCAACAGAAGCGGCTCAGACGCAACGTGACAACCAGTTGGCCGCGGCGACATCGTGAGACAGGCACCACGCATCGCCCCAATCGTGAAACAGCGAATTTGCTCTCACAGGACACTCGCATGATCACTCCAGCCGAATATTCCGACACTACGGAAGACGTCGACATCATGACACCCGAGGAAGATCGCAAGACCGTCGTTGTAATTGGTAACGGCATGGTCGGGTTGCGTTTCTGCGAGAAGCTGGTCGCATTCGACGAACTGAGGAAGTATCGAATCGTCACGTTCTGCGAAGAACCCCGAGCTGCCTATGACCGCGTCGGACTGACCAGTTTCTTCGCCCACCGCGACGCCGAGCAGCTCATGCTGGCTCGCCTTGAGTGGTACAAAGAAGCGGGCGTCGAACTGCACCTCGGCGATCGTGCGGACGAGATTGATCGCGAGAAACAAATGGTCCGATCTCAGAAGGGAGTCGAGATCGCCTACGACGAAGTCATTCTTGCGACCGGCTCATTTCCGTTTGTTCCGCCGATTCCCGGTGTTGATAAGAAAGGCGTGTTCGTTTACCGCACCATCGAGGATCTGCAGCACATCATCGAGTACTCGAAGAAGGCGAAACGCTGTGCCGTCATTGGTGGTGGACTGCTGGGTCTCGAAGCCGCCAAGGCCGCATACGACCTTGGCCTTGAAACGCACGTCGTCGAGTTTGCACCCCGGCTGATGCCCCGTCAAATCGACGAGGCTGGTTCCCGGGTCCTGGTCAAGGAGATTGAAAACCTCGGTGTCAGCGTCCATCTGAACAAGGCCACGAAGGAACTTCATGGCAACGGCCACGTCGAACGCATGGAATTCAACGATGGTGAATCGCTCGACGTCGACATGATCATTGTCTCGGCTGGCATCCGCCCGCGCGATGACGTGGCACGCGACTGTGGAATCGAAGTCGGAGAGCGCGGCGGAATTCTGGTCAACGATCACCTGCAGACCTCCGACGCCAACATCTACGCCATCGGTGAATGTGCATTGCACAGCGGAATGATCTACGGACTGGTCGCGCCCGGCTACGAAATGGCCGAGACCGTGGCTGCCAACCTCTGCGGAGAAGACCGCAGATTCGAAGGCACTGATCTTTCGACAAAACTCAAACTGATGGGCGTCGATGTCGCGAGCTTCGGCGACTACGAATCCGGTCCGGACGTCGCCACCCCGCTCACATTCGAAGACCCCTTCAAGGGCGTCTACAAGAAACTGTTCTTCTCAACCGACGGCAAGCGGTTGCTCGGTGGGATACTCGTCGGAGACGCGTCTGAATACGGCACGTATCTGATGATGAGCAAGTCAGATCAGGATCTGCCCTGTGAACCGCACGAACTGGTTGTCGGCAGTTCCAGTACGGTCGCTCTTGGTGGCGTTGATTCGATGCCGGATGACGCCCAGGTCTGCTCTTGCAACAACGTGACGAAAGGTGCCATCTGCAGCTTCATCCGTGACGAAGATCCGGATTCTGTTGGAGTGGTCAAGAGCTGTACGAAAGCCGGCACCGGATGCGGTGGCTGCCTGCCGCTTGTGACCGATCTTTTCAATGCCGAGATGAAGGCTGCCGGCAAGATCGTCAATAACCACTTCTGCGAACACTTCCCGTATTCACGCACAGAACTGTTTGCCATTGTGAAGGCGAAGAAGCTGAGATCGTTCGCCGAGGTGCTCGGTGAGTGTGGCAGCGGCAACGGTTGCGAAGTCTGCAAGCCTGCAATCACGTCAATCCTCGCTGGACTATGGAACGAGAACATTCAGGAGTCCGGCAGCCAGACGCTTCAGGACACGAATGATCGATTCCTCGCGAACATGCAGCGTGGTGGTTCGTACTCAGTCATCCCTCGTGTTCCGGGTGGAGAAATTACCCCAGACAAGCTGATCACTCTCGGTGCTGTTGCGAAGGAGTATGGTCTTTACACCAAAATCACCGGTGGACAGCGTGTGGATCTGTTCGGTGCTCAAGTGCAAGACCTTCCTGATATCTGGGAACAACTTGTCGAAGCCGGTTTCGAAAGCGGACACGCTTATGGGAAAGCCCTGCGAACGGTGAAGAGCTGTGTCGGCTCGACATGGTGCCGCTATGGCGTGCAGGATTCGGTGGGTTTCGCGATCCGTGTCGAGAACCGCTACAAGGGCATCCGTGCTCCACACAAAGTAAAAATGGCAGTGTCCGGTTGTGTGCGTGAATGTGCGGAGGCTCAGTGCAAAGACGTCGGACTGGTCGCCACCGAACACGGCTACAACCTGTATGTGTGCGGAAACGGTGGTGCCACGCCGCGGCATGCTGAGCTACTCGTCGCGGACATCGATGAGGAGACGGCGACTCGATACATCGATCGCTTCTTCATGTATTACATCACGACGGCCGACAAGCTCACGCGTACGAGCGTCTGGTGTGAGAAACTGGAAGGCGGTATCGACCACATAAGAGAAGTGGTGGTGGAAGACAGACTTGGAATCTGCGCCGAGCTTGAAGAGATGATGCAGCGCCTGGTCGACACGTATCAGTGTGAGTGGGCGCGAGTCGTCAACGATCCGGCACAGCGGGCTCGTTTCACGCAGTTCGTCAACACAGAAGAAGAAGAGCCCGTCATTGAGTTTGTTTCAGAACGCGGCCAGTCTCGTCCCGGGGATTGGAATGACGAACTGGTCTCGCTTGAGCAGTTCAACGAATTGAAAGACCGTGAACAGAGCATCCTCGGCAACGGCGGCGGCGGCGAACTGATCAAGCAGACAAAGTGGGTTCAAGTTGGAACGGTCGCCAGTTTTCCGCAGGATGGCGGAGCGACGATCAAGTACGGGAAAGTGCAGATCGCGGTCTTCAACTTCACTTCCCGCGGTGAGTGGTACGCTTCGCAGAACATGTGCCCGCACAAGAAAGCGTTCGTCCTGTCCCGGGGAATCGTCGGCGATCAGGACGGCACCCCGAAAGTCGCCTGCCCGCTGCACAAGAAAACGTTCTCGCTGGAATCCGGTGAATCTCTGCAGGGCGAGGACTACAACATCCGCACGTTCCCGGTAAGAGTCGAAGGCGAGATCGTCTTTCTGGAACTCCCACCCACAGAATTCCTCGACCAACTGCTGGCGACAGAAATCGGCTGCAGTCTGGCGACGTCATGTGCAACGAAGTGTGAACCAATCGAAGTCTGATACCAGTTGATGTTGAGATGAGAACAAGGGAGCCAGCGGCGAGTCATTATGAGCACCGACCTGATTACAGAGGATCAGCCAGACGTCGAATTGCCTGCCGGTGATATCGCTGCACAGTCCGATTCAACAGCCGCGCCTTCGACAACTGGTTCCGTTTTGCTTGATCGGCTGCTGATCGAACAGCAGGAGCTCACCGCGGTCGAGAGATTTGCTCAGGAACATGACCACGGGAGTCTGCCTGCGCAGGCGCAGTACTACTCACATCTGATTCCCGCGACGGCACCCGGACCGGGACAGCAGTACGCGTTCGATGTCGACCTCGACCGGTGCTCAGGCTGCAAGGCGTGTGTTACCGCCTGCCATTCGCTGAACGGGCTCGACGACAACGAGGCGTGGCGTGACGTCGGCCTGTTGGTTGGCGGGACGAGTCAGAACCCTGTGATGCAGCATGTCACGACGGCCTGCCATCACTGCCTTGATCCGGCCTGCATGACGGCGTGTCCCGTCGATGCGTACGAGAAGAATCCCGTTACGGGGATTGTCAAGCACCTCGACGATCAGTGTTTTGGTTGCCAGTACTGCACTCTGGCCTGCCCATACGATGTTCCGAAATATCACAGTAAGAAAGGGATTGTCCGTAAGTGCGACATGTGCTCGGACCGCCTGTCGGCGAGTGAGGCTCCGGCGTGTGTGCAGGCCTGCCCGCATGAGGCGATTGCCATTTCTATTGTCGAGACGCAGCAGGTGATCGAGGACTCGGAATCCGATGTGTTTCTACCCGGGACTCCAGAGCCAGGTATCACGCTTCCCACGACCACTTATCGAACAAAGCGTGTCTTTCCGCGAAACCTGCTGCCTGTGGACTACTACTCGGTTGCCGTGCAACATTCACACTGGCCACTGATCGTCATGCTCGTGCTGACTCAGCTTTCGGTCGGCGCGTTTCTGGCGGGCATGGCTCTGGAAGCCGTGATCAGCGAAACCCTGTTCGCTGCGATTCGACCTCTGCACACGCTGACTGCGCTGGTGTTTGGTCTGACGGCTCTTGGCGCCAGCACTTTGCACCTGGGTCGACCGCAGTATGCCTTTCGCGCAGTGATCGGGCTGAGGCACTCCTGGCTCAGCCGTGAGATCGTTGCCTTCGGTGCGTTTGCCGGAGTGGCTGTGCTGTACGCGGCGGGAAACTGGATGGGACCGGAAGCTCTGGTCTCCAGCCCATACTGGCAGTCCTGGCTCGGTTGGGGTGTGGCCACGTTTGGCCTGACCGGAGTGTTCTGCTCCGTGATGATTTATGCATTTACTCAGCGGACATTCTGGAGCTTCTCAATTACTGCAACAAAGTTCTTTTTGACGACTGGTCTGCTCGGCATTGCCGCGGTCTGGCTCACTCTGCTGGTCCTGTCCGCCGGTGGTGACCCGGCCGCCGCGACGCTAATCGCAGACAAAGGTGAGTTGATTTGCCGCTCGTTAATGGTGTGTGCGGGTGTGAAACTGCTGTATGAAGCGACCGTCTTCCGACACCTCATGAAAAAACAGAGCACGCCGTTGAATCGATCGGCTCAATTGATGATCGGCCGGCTTGCGAGTTTCACAATGGCGCGTTTCGCGGCCGGGTTTCTGGGGGGCATCGTTATGCCCACGTTCCTGTTGAGCTCTATCGGGGGCAACAGTGAACCGGAACCGGTCGTATTGATTGTCGTCGTATCAATGCTGTTTCTGGCTTGCCTGGCAGGTGAACTGCTGGAACGCGTTCTGTTCTTTGCTGCGGTCTCATCCGCACGCATGCCGGGAAGTCTGAGATCATGAACGGATCGATCTTCAACGCCGATAGACGTCACGTCGTACACGAACTCAGCCCAGTCCAGGATTGGCGGCATCGCTCTCGAAGTCTACGCCGCGATCGCCGGCTGCCACGACTGCCTGTTGCTTCCGCAGTCTCTCACGGACTTCGTCCTGAAGATTCAGGCCCTCGTCCGGATTCCCTAGTAGATCGAGGAGTTTCTGTTCGACAACCGTCTCGATTAACTGACAGAATTCAGATTTCGTCATTTCTCCGACGGAATCACTCATCGCGTTCTCCTCACGGGCGTGACCGCGTTCCCCGTGACCAATCATAAGTAATGACCGGCCATGTCTATTCAGACCGAACGTGAATCTACCTTAACTTCGCTTGTGTATCGGCGTGAAGGCCCACTGACACGCGAGCTGTTGCGTGAACCGGGTGGTTTCGGACTCGGGCAGGTTCCGACGTTCGTGAAACCCGATTCGACGACGAAGATGATCTGCGGCTACTGCTCCACCGGATGCAGTCTCAATATTCATTTGAAGGACGGCGAAGCCGTCAGCCTGACTCCGTCGACCGACTATCCCGTCAACATGGGGATGGCCTGTCCGAAGGGTTGGGAAGCGCTCACCGTGCTGGATGCTCCGGATCGAGCGACGGAACCCCTGTTAAAGGATGAGCGATCCGGTCGGCATAGACCTGTCGATTGGGACACGGCTCTGAAGACGTTCACCGAGAGATTCAAAGCCATTCAGGAGAAGCACGGCAAGGATTCTGTTGCCTTCATCAGCACAGGGCAGATACCGACCGAAGAGATGGCGTTCCTCGGAGCACTCGCCAAATTTGGAATGGGTATCAAACACGGCGACGGGAACACACGGCAGTGCATGGCCACAAGCGTCGTGGCTTACAAGCAGGCGTTCGGGTTCGATGCTCCGCCCTACACGTATCAGGACTTTGAAGAGTCCGACGTGATCGTATTGATCGGCAGCAATCTGTGTCTCGCGCATCCCATCATGTGGGAACGTGTGATGCGCAACCCGAACAGTCCGGAGATCATCACCATTGATCCTCGGACGACCGAGACGTCGATGAATGCCACGCAGCATCTGCCACTGGCTCCCAAGTCCGACCAGACGCTCCTGTATGGTGTCGCCCGCATCCTGATTGAAAAGGGGTGGGTTAATGAGGACTACATCGCAGCGTCCACAAGCGGCTACGACGAATTCGCTGAGTTTGTCCAGGCTTTCAATCTTGATCGCGTTGTCCAGGAAACTGGCCTGGAAGCCGACCAGATCGAGAGATTCGCCGAGACAATCCACAAAGGCAAAGCGGTGTCGTTCTGGTGGACAATGGGCGTTAACCAAAGCTACCAGGGAGTGCGCACGGCTCAAGCCATCATCAACCTGGCTCTGATGACGGGGAGCATGGGTCGACCGGGCACTGGTGCGAACTCAATCACCGGTCAGTGCAACGCGATGGGTTCTCGGCTGTTTTCTAATACGACCAACCTGTTGGGCGGTCACGAGTTTGGAAACGCCGAGCACAGGCAGAAGGTCGCTGGCATTCTGGGCATTGAAGAATCACTGATCCCGCATGAGCCGAGTTGGGCCTATAACGAGATTATCGAAGGCATCCTGCGAGGTAAGATCAAAGGCCTGTGGGTCATCTGCACGAACACCGCCCATTCATGGGTCAACCAGAACCAGTGCCTCGATATCCTTGACCGGCTGGACTTTCTGGTCGTGCAGGACATGTATCATTCGACGGAGACCGCTCAGATCGCAGACTTGGTTCTGCCGGCTGCCGGGTGGGGCGAGAAGGAAGGGACATTCATCAATTCCGAGCGCCGCATCGGAGTGATCAAAAAAGTCAGGAAGGCACCTGGGCAGGCTCTTTCGGACTTCTCGATCTTTCGACTGATCGCCGACTCGTGGGGCTGCGGAGATATGTTTGCAAAGTGGGACTCGCCGGAGGCGGTGTTCCAGATCCTCAAAGAGTGCAGTCGTGGGATGCCGTGTGACTTCACGGGCGTCGCCGACTATGAGGATGTGGATAGAGCCGGAGGGATTCAGTGGCCATTTCCAGAGTGCGGAGTGGGGAGTGCGGAATGCGGAATGCGGAATACCGTCCACTCCGCACTCCCCACTCCGCACTCGAATCACTCGAATCAGCGTCGTCTCTTCGAAGATGGCCGCTACTACCACTCCGATGGTCGGGCGAAGTTTCTTTTCGAAGAGCCCAGGCCGATGCCGGAACCGGTTAGTGATCGGTTTCCGTTCATTCTGCTGACCGGTCGCGGGACGGCGTCGCAGTGGCATACTCAGACACGGACAAAGAAGTCGGCAGTGCTGCGGAAGCTGTACCCGCCGAGCATCTATGTGGAGATCAGCCCGGTGGACGCTCGGAAGCTGGGGGTCAGCCATCACGATCGGCTGGTCGTTGAATCACAGCGAGGACGCGTCCATTGTTTTGCGTTCATCTCGCACACGATGCAGCCAGGGCAGGTCTTCATTCCAATGCATTACGAGGCAACGAACAGGTTGACCGATGCCGTGTTCGACCCGTATTCCAAACAGCCGTCTTACAAGGCCTGTGCGGTCAACGTGGAACGGGACAGGTTGTGAGGATCCGCGAAACGATCCCGTCCGCGTGAATTCACATCTGACTGCTCTGGCGCAGTTCCACGAACTGGTTGATCAACGGAATCGTCAACTGAGATGGCGGCAGATCCAGAACAGTGACACTCGACCGCCGCACGCTGTGCAATGCCTGAGCACGTTCACGCAGCAGTCGGAATGACACGGCTGTGCGGGCTCCGTCGATCTGAGTTTCCACTGGCGACGTTGCGATGTGTTGCACGGTTGGTGTTTGTAGAGCGGCAAACAGAACCACGTGACGTCGCGCCAGTCCGGACAGAGACGCGCGATACCGAATTGTCGTTTCCGCATCGACCAGGTCGGACAGAATGACAATCAGTGAGCGTTTGCGCTGTCGCTGTTGCAACATCGTAAACATGCGGGTGAAATCGGATTCGCGCCATCGCGTGCGGACGTTGTAGACGCAGTCGGCGATGGCGTTCATGGACGACACGCCGCTTAACGGGGGCAGGTAACCGACGACCTGATCGTCGAACAGGGCCATCCCGCAGCGGTCACCACCCTGCAAGGCCGCTCGAGCCAGCAGCAGCGCGGAATCAACGGCGCAATCGAGCTTGCTGCCTTTGTCGGCGTCGCCGCCCATCAGCCGGCCGCAGTCGACAACCACCATAACGTCGCGGTGACGCTCGATCTGATAACGCCGCACGATTGGGCGTCGCATCCGAGCTGTCGCGCGCCAGTCGATGCGCCTTGGATCGTCACCCTCACGATACTCGTGCAGGGATTCAAATTCCGTACCCGTTCCGTGCTGTCGCGTCTGCGTCGCTTTGTCGAGCAGCAGGAATTCCGCGCCCTGGTCCTTCCTCAGGTCGTCCGGCGAATGGTACGTCTCTGGCAGTACGCGAATCTCTGACTGCCCCTGAATGCAGCGCTGCATTTCCAGCAGACCGAAACGACCCACAACGCGGATCCAGAACGGCCCAATCGCGTGCTGTCCGCGGACGGGAATGCGGAACTCGTGAGTAAACGTCTTCGAGCGTTCGCCATCGGCGAATGTAAACGGCTGACCGAACAATTCCGGAACGGCATCGGCTGGCAGACATTCCCGCCATGCACCTAACAGAACTGGGCCATCGGTCCGTTCGAGAGTCCACGCGATGGAGAATGGTTGATCACGTCCGCCGATACCGGGCATGTCGCGTCTCAGCGAGATACCTCGAATGCTCGTTTTAAGGTCGCGATACTCGAAGACTGCCAGCAGGAAGACCGGCAACGGGACGGCAACCAGCCAGATCATCCAGGGAAACACGAAGACCAGTGGCGAGATCACGAGCAGCCCTACGAACAGCCGGACCAGACGGCGGCCGGGCCGCACGCGCAGCCTGTCGATCAACGCCTGGTCGCGCGCCGTCATCGCGGCACCTCGATCGCTTCCAGAATTCCGGACATCACTTCGTCGGCGGGGATGCCCTCCAGTTCGGTCGACGGACTCAGCACCACACGATGTCGCATCACGGGCAGAAAGGCCCGCTGAATGTCATCGGGAATGACGAAGTCACGGTCGGCGAACCGAGCGAAGCTCTTGGCTCCCATCAGCAGCATCAGGCCGGCTCGCGGGCTGGCTCCCACAGACAATGACTCATCGTTGCGCGTGGCCGCCAACAGGCGTGACACGTAAGCAATCACCTCGTCGCGAACATGCGTGTCTCGTATGGTCGTTCGCGATTCGATGATGTCTTCTGGAGTGACAACCGCCTGGACATCCATCGCGGTTGGATCGGACTTCCCGCCGCTGGCATGATGTTCGCGCAACACCCGTTGTTCGGCGGTGGGGTCTGGATAGGGGACCTCAATCTTGAACATGAAACGATCGAGCTGCGCCAGTGGCAGCGGATATGTGCCTTCCTGCTCGATGGGATTCTGCGTGGCGAATGTGATGAACGGATCGGGCAGTGGATGCGTCACGCCGTCGTGTGTCACACCTACTTCCTGCATGGCTTCCAGCAGTGACGACTGCGTGCGAGCGGACGCGCGATTGATTTCATCCGCCAGCAGAAAGCTCGTGAAGACTGGTCCCTGACGAAACTCGAATGTGCCCGACTGTTCGCGATAGATCGACGAACCTGTGATATCGCCGGGCAGAAGATCGGGCGTCATCTGCACACGGCGGAAGTCGAGATTCAGTGCCGCGGCGATCGTGCGGACCAGCAGAGTCTTGGCGGTTCCTGGTGGTCCTTCCAGCAGCACGTGACCGCTGCTGAACAGTGCCGCCAAAGCGAACTCGACCGCCTCGTCCTGTCCGTAGATTACTTTGTCGACTTCTTCTCGAATCGTGCGGTAGCATTCCTGGAGAGACAAGCGGTCATCCTCTGCAGAAGTTGAATCACGGCGATGCGGCCCGGTGGGTCGCTATTGTGAATTACGGAGTCGACGTCGTTCAATGAACCACGTAGCGCATCAGCACGCTGTGTGTCGCGGCGGGACATGATAACCAGCAGCTCCTCGACATTGTGTTGTTCCGGAGGCAATCCGTATTCCTGTCGAAGGTTCCACAGGACGCCATCACGGACTTCGCCCAGAATCCACTGGTCACGATGCCGGCCCTCACACATGAATCGAGCCATTGCGTCGATGTATTCGCGGATCGAACGCCGGGAGGTCGACACGGCGGACAACGGTGGTCCGAGAAACACGGCGCTTCGCCAGACGACAACGCCGGTCAGTGCCAGCACTGCCAGCATCACCGTGCCGTACGTGCGCTGCGAGAACAGCCACATCGGATTCCCGCGAACGGCCAGCCCGTGATAGAACTCATCGAACACGATCGTGTGGTCGTCTTCGAACAGCAGCATGGCCGCCAGCAGAACATTGTCTGCCTGGCCGATGCCCGCGTTGCTCAGAATCCACGGTGTGCTGACAACCGTAATCATGCCTGATCCCATCGGGACTCGAGCGGCGATGCAGTGATCCGTTCCGCCCGCATCGACGGCATACATCGCCGACTCGACTGGCTGGTCGCCCATATCGATGACGTTCAGTTTTCCGGTCGGAAGCTCGATTGACTCGATGGTTTCTGTCGACGATTCGAATGCGCCAGTGCCTCGGACCGTGTAATTCAATCGCGGGACCTTCGCGCGTGCGCCCGTGAGAGACCCGGCGATCAACTCGGCGATCTCGGTCTCGCTGGTGGGCAGACCGGGCGCATCGTCGTCCTGTGTCACAGTCACTTGATCGAGTCCCAGCAACTCAAGAGCCGACCGGTCCGGGTTCGCGATCGTCGCCGACTCCGCCATTTTCGCGGCAATCTCATCCGGAAACAGTGATGAGCCGTCGTGGCCGACAACGACATGCCCGCCCGCCCGCACACCGCTTGCAATGTCCTCCAGCCACGACGGTTCCGACGCAATCAGTTGAGCGTGAGGGTTCCAGAACACGAGCACTGAGTTTTCGAGATCACGCGGCACGGGCGGCCGCAGTCGGCGATCCGTTTGAATGCCGAGTTCATTGAATGTCTCGTAGGTCGCTCGATACCCGTGAGACCGAGTCCCGTAAGAGTCCCCGCGCATGCCGCCGCTGTCCGGAGGCTGCAGCAGACTGAACACCTCCCAGGTGATGGAGAACACCGCCAACGCGATCACAAGTGCGATGACATTACGAGGCGTGACCATGCAGGCCTCCCTTCATGGCCGTCTGCAGCGACCGATGCGCCTGGCAGCACATATCGTAATCGGACTGCTGACAGACCTCATCGCCGTACCATTTTCGTTCGATGGTTCGGACGAGAACCTCGAGCGCATCGAAGAAGTGCGTCCCGCGATATCGGATCAGATGCTGACTGTTTGTCGTCCCTCGACGAAACGGCCGCCTCTCGCTCTGTTCCAGTCGCAACAGGCTGGCTCGAAACAGCAGCCGCACCGCTTCAATCAGCTCACCGCGTGCTGCCGCCTGTTCGGCCATGTGCTCCAGTTCTATTGGCTGGAGCTGCGGCTGTTCATCGGGGACAAGTCGCCGGTCGCGCCGCCTGACATCCGCACCCGTAATGGCGCGATGTAGCGACCACGCGATGTGTCCCAGCAGCAGGAGCACCACGACGATCAGCGCGCCCACAATCGTCCACCGCAGAAACTCGGGCAGCCCATGAGTCAGCCCGAAGAACCACCGCAGTGCGGATAGAATCCATCCGATCAGTTTGGCGATCAGCGCGGCCAGTTCGCTGGAAGGTTCCGCGGCAGCGTCCATATAGTCCGGCCGCGACAGGACCTCACGAATCCTCTCGTGCAATTGATCTGCCGGTACTGGCAATCGGGACTCAGGTGGCACGCGCTAACGCTCCGTTGAAAGACTCGAACCGTAGGTCGGGGCAAGCCTGGGTTGGCCTACGGCCACAACCAATCTCGTTCCAACGCTCCGCGTTGGAACGGCGTTTTGGACGCTCTGCGTCCCCAGCCTTGTATGCACGGGACGCAGAGCGTCCTGCGATGCGTCCCAACGCGGAGCGTTGGGACGAGACGAAAACCGTAGGCCGGACCAAGCGCAGCGCAGTTCCGGCGATTCAGAATTCTCCGGGAATTGACCTGCCGGAACTGCGTCGCTATCGCTCCTTGTTGCCGGCCTACAGGTTTTTCAACAGGCAGCTGACCTCACCCCTCTGGCGTAAACAACTCGTCAGAAGCCTCGGCCTCGTCAGCAGCCAATTCGCTGCCAACGTTGCTGGCCAGCAACTGCAGATCGAATTGTTCGTTCTTACAGCGAGCGGAAAAGTAAAACACGACACCAGCGGCCGACGAGAAGATGACCAGCACCATGTTCAGAGTGACGTTTAGGATTGCCTGAACATATCGCTCAGAAATAAACGAGCTGCCGCCCAAAATCGCGAAACCGATCAGGCCGAGCACCAACCCCATCACGAACAGCGTCCCGATATTTCCGCGCATGATCTGGCGGCTGCGTCCGAGTGCTTTGAATCCACTCACTCCTTCAACAACGACAACTTGGGTCGCCAGTGAGAACCAGAATGCCGCCAGGATGCCCGGGACGATCAGAAGTATGAACCCGCCCATGATCGCGACACCGACCAGGATCAACGTCCACAGAAGCGGAAAGAACAGGCCGAACGCTTTCCCGATCGATCCCCCCACGGTTATTCGTTTCCCGAGATAAGCGTTTGCAATCGCGTAGACGATCGCCGCATTGGAGATCAGTGCTACGAGCAGGTTCAGCACGTAGAGTCCTATAAACAAGCTCGCGTATTCAGCAGATGCCCTCATAATGGCATCCGGATCTTCGAGCGTTGCCAAGTCCGCCAGCAGTGTTTCGGTGGCGATCACATTCGCGAGCTGCACTGGCAACCAAGTGATGGCCATGATCGCCACGAAGGAACCAAAGTGGTTCTTCATCAGTGTGATCGCCTGGTCGAGAATGCCTCCCAGTGTTAGTTCGCGAATGTCGTATTGGATGGCGGTCCTCACACGTCTGATGAGATTCTGATTTGTCAGAGACTGACCAGCTAACTGATTCTCAGCCGTCGAGTCAACTGACTGAGGATTACTCCAGGTCTCGATCGCCTGGACGGTAAAAAACCGCGACCGCGGCGATCAGGATTGCCAGGACGGAGAACACTGTGGCCGACGGCAGACTGACCAGTTCGGCATTGCGAAGACTGCCGCGGAGCCACTCGAACAGGCCATACGATACGGCCGACAGCAGGATGCCAATCCAGTTGACGAGGTTCATCGTGCCGATCATGCGACCCTTCTGTTCCTGCGGTGGGACAGTCTGCAGCGTGACCTGCAGCGGCACGATGTAGATTCCTGCACTCAGTCCCAGCTCGATCAATGCGAGACGTGCCAGCCATTCCGCTCGATCGGCTGTCACCAGCAGGCTGCTGAAGGAGTCGACTCCGACATCGCGGTGTGACACCGGCAGGTACACCAGCGCCGTGAGCGAGATGAGCCCCAGCACGATTCCCCAGGCGCCAGCGCGGACCAGACCAAATCGAATGCGTTTCTTCGAGAGTCGTCCGGACAGCAGGCAGCCGAACGCAATGCCGATGCTGACGCACGCCTGCAGCAGACTGGTGCGCGCGTCACTGAGCCCCAGATCGAAGCGTCCGAGACCGTTGACCGCCGGCTGCACGATCGCGCCGGTGAACCAGAACAGGGCTGACGCCAGCAGCACGCCAAGTAGAAATCGATCCTGCCCGATCAGGCGCCAGTTCTGGGCATCGACACCCACTGTCGACCAGCCAAACTTCAGAGCGGGTTGAGCTGCGGCGGTCGGTCGGATCAACAGAGCTGCGCCGGCACCGATGATGGCGATGACGATCGACACGACGCTGACAATCGCCAGTCCCTGTTGCCCCGGCAGCAGTCCCTTGAGGATCCCGGCCGATGAGAACCCAATGATGATCGCGACAAAAGTCGTCATCTGAAAGATGCCGTTGATCCGCGGCAGATCACGCTCGGCAAACAGCTCCGGCAGGATTCCGTACTTCGACGGTCCGAAGAACGCACTTTGAGTGCTCATGAAAAACAGAGTCAGCAGTAGCGGCCACAATTCTCCAGACAGGAATGCGAACAGTCCGCATCCCATGACGACGACTTCCAGCGACTTGAACAGAACGATGCCGCGCTGCTTGCTGGTTCGGTCCGACAAAAACCCAGCCGTTCCCGAGAACAGAATCCACGGCAAGGCAAACATGATCAATGCGATCGGCTGATACCGATCGGTCGTTGCGTTCGCGCTCGGTCCGGCCGCCTGCATCGCATGATCCAGGCACAGCAGCAGGACAAGCTGCTTAAACAGGTTGTCGTTGAACGAGCCGAGTAACTGGCTGACCGTCAGACCCCAGAAGGATCGATTTCGAAAGATGGGTTCAGACCGGGCGCCGTCATCTCGGTTCGCGGTCTTCACTGGATGACACCCGCGCTGGTTCGCGGCAGGAACACACGCTGCAACTCCGTCCGAAACTGGGCAACCCGATCGACATCAATCGTTGCCGTGCGATCAGAACCTCGACAGGCCGCCGAGCGAATCGCAACGACATCAGGCTGCAGTTCGCGAATTGGCTCCAGAAGACCTGCATTGAGTCGACCGGCGAGGGCCAGGAACCGGCCGGATTCCCGCGTGCGATGCGCGATGTTGCGGAGTTCGGGGATCGACAGCGCGTCCAGCAGCGTTCCGGACGATTTGGAGTATGTGTCAACGAGAACTCCCGCGAATCGATTACCAAACGCATTGGACTGGTCGAGGGCGGCATCGAGCACTTGATCTGGGTTCGGGGCGTGAGTCGGTTGCCCGTCCTCAAAACGTGCTCGTTGCCAATCCGCATAGATGACTGCGACCCAACGGGCGTCACGACATCCGACACGCAATACAGAATCTTCGACTCGCTGGACTGCGGATTCCCAGGACTCAGCCCAATTCGGCAATGCGCCCAGGCAAGCGAGTCCAAGTTTCAGAAAGTCTGGCCGGATATCGGGGGCTGCATCCGCGTGGAATTCCTCAGCCACACAATCCGCGAGCCAGTGCGCTGCTTCGCCCAGGGCCACGCTGCACGGGACCGCTTGTTTCGTCGCCTCGCGGTTGATCGATTCAATGTCCGACAACGAGGCCAGACCCAGCGAGCCGTGATTCGGCTCCTTGACGTCCAGAATGTCGCAGCCGCCAGCAATCGCTGCTCGCGCCTCGTCGGCATTTCGAACGCTGACCAACAGACGCGGGACGCGACTGGCCGCGTCACACGCGATTCCATCTCGAACCTCCGGCAGAAGTCCGAACGGTGAAGTGGCAGCAGATTGGTCGGTCATCCGTGCATCATTCCGGTGTCGGTTCTTCCAGAATCCATTTGGGAGACGGGATGATTGGCAATCTTGAGATCAGCAGCAGGAATCCGGCTGAGATGACCAGAATTGGCACCTCGATGTTGAGCGTGAGATGTCCGGTCTGCCGCAGGACTGACAACAAGGCTGCGATCAGAAAGAACGGCCCGACGGTCGCGGTCACTTTGTCGAATCCTATCAACGCCACCGTCGCCAGGCCGGTCACTCCCAGACCCAGAGTCCACAACCAGTTAATCTGTGGCAGGAATCCCAATGCGGACAGCAGCCAGCCGGTTCCGGTTGTGAGCAGAAGCACGGCCAGTAACAGAGTTGATTTCGAACTACTCATTGGATTACGTCTCTCAGTTGCGAGGTTGTTGCGAAGGTCATTGAAACTGAACCAGCAGGCGAACGCGGCGCGGCGATATCACGGCATCTTTCAGCCCCGCAGTCCAGATTCCTGCATCAGCCGGTCCGTTGCCTCATAGGCCTCGGCGACCCATTCCTCGATCCGATCGGGCTCGGGCGAGTATTCGAGTTCGATTGAGACGCTCCCGTCGATTCCCAGATCTTTAATCTCCCTCAGGTAGGGCTCGAAGTTCATGACTCCGCGGCCGGGCGGCAGATCACCATGCACTTTGCCGTCGCAGTCCGAGATATGCACATGGATCGCTTTGCCCTTCAACCGCCGCAATTCCTCGGGAGCGACATCCGCCAGCAGCAGATGCGACACATCGATATTGGCCTGCAGAGCCGGGTGATTCACGTCGTCAACAAATCGCACCATGTTCTCGACATTATTCAGCAGCGACAGCGGAAACGGTTCCAGTTCCAGCGCGATCTGCACTCCCAGCGAGTCAGCATACTCAGCCAGCCGGCGGCAGTTTTCGACAGCCGTCTTCCACTGCTCTTCCGGTGGGATGACCTCTTGCGCCCAGATGTACTCGCCCAGTACGAGTAGCAGGTTCCGCGCCTCGTATTCGTAGACCAGGTCGAGGTATGCCTTGCAGCGATCCAAGCTGAATCGCTGCACGCTCGGATTGAAGTCAATCAGGCCGACAGCAACGCAGCAGATCGAGACGATGGGCAGATCATTGCGATCACATTCGGTTTTGATCAGCCGCCGTTCGCGCACGTCAATGTCGAGGGGATCGGCGAAGATGTCGATCGTATCGAAGCCCAGCTCTTTGGTTTTCTGGATGCCCCAGGCCGTGTCACGACCGGCCTGCGCCCACGCCGAATTGATCAGTCCAAGTTTCATTATCCGACTCCGCTATGACCCGGTCAGGAACGGGCCGAACTGTGGCAGAACCGGAAACGGCGTTCAATCAACGCTGTCTCAAAAAGAAAGCCGGAGCCAAAGCCCTGCGGCGATGACCCCGGCGATTGAGCACCAGGACAGTTGAGATCCGTAAGACGAATCTCAGGAGTTCGGAATGACCTGACCGTCGGCCATCGTGGAGAGGCGTTCGAAGACGGTTGGGTCGATGTTCTCCGAAACGAAGCGCACCGAACCGTCGGCAAGGCCGATGTTGCATCCGCCTCGATATGGTCCGCCGATGCCGTCCGGGCCGTTGATATAAGGCTTCTTCGTCAGGGACCGTATGGTCGCGTTGCCTCCAGAGATCCACGGGCCGTATTCGCCTGTCGCTTCGCTAATCATCATCGTGTTGGACGTTCCATCCGTGATGTCCCGAAAGCGCGTCTTTCGATTGAACCCGAAGATTCCGGCTCGCTTGCTCGTGACGGGAAGCGTCGGAGCGTCTTTGCCGAGTCCCGCGATACCGACATAGTGCGTTTCGCCATGACTGGCCGGCGAGGCCACGCTTCCCGGGTTCAGGAATGTCGGAATGCGGATTTCCGCCGCGCGTTCGTTAGCCTCGTCGTCCCAGGACTCTTCAAAGTCGATTATCTTGAACAGGGCTGACTGTTCGATGAAGGGCAGGATCGTGGCCAGCCAACTGAGTCGTTCTTCGGGCTTCAGTTTCTCGTTGGGATGCGTTCCCGCCGGGAAACTCCTGTACGTGTCCGCATAGTTGTGCAGAGCCAGTGCGATCTGTTTCAGATTATTCTTCGATTGAGATCGACGCGCCGCCTGACGAGCTGATTGTACCGCAGGCAGAAGCAGCGCCGTTCCAATGGCCGCCGTCACAATACCGTTGCCTTCGCCGATCCCGCCGATGATCGGAATCCCCTGGAGCGATTTGCGTGACGTGATCCGGATTCCGTTTTCGTCCGACGTCGTGACAGAGATATTCGGAAACAACGGACGGACAACCACTTCGGCCGGCGGCAGGTCGGCCACCGTGATGGGCAGCCTCGCGTCACGCGGGATGATGCGCTCTTCCTTCAGCGCGGCCAGGCCACCCGACATAATCACTGGCGCCAGTTTGATCAGAGCATGCCAGCTCACGCGGGGGTCGCCGATGGTGATCGAAGTGAACGACTTGGGCAGTTCTTCCAGACCTTGAGTCTGTGCTCGTGTCGGTTGCCACTGATCGAGCTGGCCGTCGATCCTCAACAGAGCTGCTTCGACCGATTGCGGCATCAGGCCGGCAATCAGCCATCCGTCATCAATCGTCAATGCTCCGACCTGGACCTGATCAGCAAATTCGAAGAGCACGAGTTCTCGGCCATGCTTGTCGGATCGGTGCACCTTGAACTGGCCACGCGATGCCTGCTCACCCATCTGCAGCAGTTTTTCGATGGTCGCCTCGAGTTTTTCCGCGTCTTTGACGCTGACCATGACGCCCATGCCCGTACCAAGAAACCCCTGATCCGGGTCGGCGAAGATGCACGCCACATCGCCGAGCGCATCGAGCAGATCGGCTTTGGGATCGAAGCCGATCATCTGCGGAAGGTTGGCCAGCACGCCTTCAACCTGGCCAGCGGCTTGCGGCGGTCCAAACGCGACAGCCTCGCGAGCCAGTTGGGTCAGTGTGTCCCACATGGCCGACGAGTCGATTCGCATGGCGTTGAATCCGTTCGTACCGGCGGGTAGCGGCGGCAGGTCGTCCAACGTCATTGGCTTCTGATCAGTCAGTGCCAGCAGCCCGGTGCGTGGGCCATCGACTTCGATCACTGCTTCCGACCAAAGCGACCGGCCCTTGTAACCGTACTGATAAGCCACGGTGTCCAGATTGTGCAGTCCTACCGTTTTAAGCACGTCATCGACGCTTTTGCCCGGCACCGGAAGCGGCATCTCGCCGAACTTCGCGCGAAGCGCCGCAAAGTCGAGCCACGCGACGGATGTCGTTTCGAAGCCTTCCGTGTCGTAGTTGTATTTCTTCCAGAGTTCGTTCGTCGTGAGGTTCGGTGACTCGCCGGTGGCGACGGAAATTCCCGTGCTGACTGCGTTCATGCCACCCACGACGATCAGGTGCTCGCCTTCCGCCCAGATGCCGACTTCGATGCCTGGCGTGTTGGGAATCACGGCGCTGGTCACGGCGCGATCGTTGACGTCCTGTTGTTCGAATTGAGCGGCAATGAAGAACCCAAAGTTGCGAGCCAGTCCGCTAAGCATCGGCTCGTACTTTGCAGCTTTATGCAGCACGATCGTGATCTGTGGAATCGGCGGTCCCTGTGCATCCGGCAGTGAAACGGCGAGTGTTGCGCCGTGCGCCTCCAGGTGCTTCATTGCCTCTTCGAATTCCGGATTCCCCTGCTGCCCGGCTTGTTGTCCGGCAAACTCGAACAGTTTCTCCAGGACACCGACCATGCCGGATTCATACATCGCTTCGTGCGCCGCGGTTTTCTCCCATGCGGCCTGATGCTTCTCGGCCCCGTCATGACCGAGGAACACGACTGTGCCGGCGGGAATCAGTTCTTCGATCGGTTGTGGTTTGTCGTTCTGAGCGTCGGCGATGGTCATTGTCAGACCGATGCCGAGCACTCCGGCCAGCAGCCCCCATGAAATTGGTGCCTGTCGCGGTGACATCCTGATGTACTCCTTTGATTGCGGAAAAGCACTTGGACCTGATCCGAAATGCAGTCATCGAAACGTGCTTATCGACGCCCCTCTCCCCCCAGGGGAGAGGGGACAATCGGGTTAATTGAGCGAGAGTTATTTAACAAACTCTGCCTCCGCGGCATCGACGATGCCGTCGGAGTTCTGATCCAGTTTCTGAAACTTGGCGCGACTTCCGGGGAACTCACGTCGGGCAAGTTCGCCGTCGCCGTTGCGGTCCAGTCTCGTGAACCACTTTGGTGCGACCGGATTTGTCGCGTTGTCGTCGCCACGCATTCGTGCGGTCTGCCCCGGAAGTTGTACCCCTCGAAACTAAGGCTGCCCGGGTCCGAACGAAATCTGATAGAGCTGCGGCACCTCAGATTCAGAAATCACACCGTCTTCGTCGGTGTCCCATAGTTCAACTCGTTTGACGGCCTGCGCCAGCTCGCGTCGTCCCAGGCTGCGGTTGCGGTCCACGTCGAGGATCTCGAACAGGTCGCGTCCGCGGTTACGCACATTCATTCGCGCGCGGCTGCGTGCGGCCATCCACGACAGCCGTCAGTTCTTCTTTAAACAGCTTGCCGTCGCCGTCCACATCGAACTGATCGAACGATAACCGGAACGCGTTGTTCCGGCTGGATTCGTCTTCCTCGAGATAGCCGTTCCTGTCGCGATCGGCTCCCGAAAACTGCCGGAGCAGATATTGCTTCGCCACGTCCGGACCGCTTACGACTTCAGCAATCTCGATCTGCACATCATTGATCACGATACTGGTTAGCCCGTCCGTCGAACGGCGCACTGATATGCCCTGCTGCTCACTCGCTGAGTGAGTGGAGCCGACCACATTCCACAATGTGCTCGCCTTGTTCGCGTGCTCCAAGTCGGACGAGGGGAGTGTCTCGCCCGATTCGTTGACCGTGTTGCATACGTCGACGTCGATCACGACTCCGCTTTCATCAGTCACACACGTCGGCGTGAAGTTGGGAGCGAAGCCGCCTTCCTTGTTGGGCATCCCGCGCGAGTCGGCATCTGTCATTGGAAGCTGGGCCGTCTGTGGATCCAGCCCGTTTGCGGCACGAGACGATTCGATCTGCTCGAGTTCCCCGAGTGCCGCCTGCCGCCTGCAGCTTGTCGCGTCGATGCTGGACGTCCGCCAGAGGACCACTGACCACACCGCCCGTGGACGGCTCGAACAGGTCCTGTTGATCAACCGCCCGCGACTCGGCCAGCAGCTCGCTATAAAGCCCGTCGAGTTCTGCCAGCTTCTTCTTGATCCACTCACGTCCGCGAGTTCCATACCGACTGTTGGACGCCTTGACCCGCGTCCAGTCGAAGCCGACTTCACCCAGCCGAATCAGGCCCAGTGTCATTGCGATGGTGCAGACTTTCCGGAACAGTCCCCGGAGCTCAACCTCGTGTGCGTTGCGGAAGTGACACAGCGTGCTGTGGTCAGGCTGGTGTCCTTCGGCGAGCCACAGAAAGTCAATATTCCGCAGGCACATGTATTCCAGAACGCGACTGGAACGCAGCCACGGGCTGTTCATTTCTGGGGCGTCGAAAGTGCGATCGGCGCCGAAGACCAACCCGTGTCCACCATCACCACGCCACGCGTGCGCACGCGTCGCATGAGTCCACAGAGCACAATCCCGGCCATGACGCGGGGATGGATCGGTGGTCTCCCGCGCGTGGCGCAATAATGCTGCTCCCATTTGGACCAGTCGAGGGACCTGGGTATCTCAGCAAGCACACGCACTTCATCGTTGTGTGCGACGACATCATCCAGTGTCGGAGCGAGCAACGTCCGCTGCTCGCGAGCAATAGGCGCCTTGGCCCATCGTCCATGAATTCCCATCGGAGCCTCCTGACTGAAACCACCGGGAAGATAGCGCGATGGTCGACAAACAGTCGGGGACAATCGCCCCGCATTAAATCGACAGCCCCCTAAAGCCGATGGCAAATCAAGAATGCCGGCTGATGCCATGTCCACACCACAAACCGTGACGGTCAGACAAAAAAGGGCACGGCCTCCCCAGACCGTGCCCTCCCCCTTCACTGTTCTACTACCTGGCCGAATCAGAAACCGTTCAGCTCAGCCAGCGCTGCCAGCACCGACACTTCAATCGTCAGGTTCTGATCATCCGTCTCGCCGACGCCAAGGTCTTTCGGCGTCTGCCCGCCTTCGCCGCTGTTGAATTTGTCGATCGAGCCGTTGCCTCGCAGGATGTCGGCACCGTCACCACCGAAGATGCGATCGACGCCACCACCACCGAGCAGTGTGTCGTTCCCGTCACCACCGATCAGTGTGTCCCTTCCGGACATGCCGTTGACCGAGTCATTACCATCGCCGCCGTCGATGATATCGTTGCCTGTGCCGGCATCGATCGTGTCTTCGCCGTCACCACCATCAATCGTGTCCCTACCTGAGTTGCCTTCAATACGGTCGTTACCGTCGCCGCCTTTGAGCTGGTCGTTTCCAGACTGGCCAGTCACTGTGTCGTCGCCCGTACCGCCGTCCAGCGAGTCATCGCCGGAACCGCCCAGCACGCGATCGTCGTCCTGATTCCCGTCGGCCAGATCGTTTCCAGCAGCACCATTCAGCGTGTCATTACCGAACCCACCGCGGAGCGTGTCGTTACCCACGCCGCCCATCAGGACATCATTCCCGAAACTGCCCTGCAGGCTGTCGTTTCCGTCATTGCCGTTCAGCGTGTCGTTACCCGAGCCGCCGTCCAGCGAATCGTCACCCACGTCGCCGTTCAACACATCATTGCCTTCGCCGCCATCCAGGACGTCACTGCTTTCACCTCCCGAAAGCGAGTCGTCGCCCGCGTTACCCGAAATCGTTTCCCGGTCGCGACTGCCCGTGACCGTGTCGTCACCGTCCCCGCCACGCAGGTCCAGCAGCACGCCACCCAGGCGGGCGTTCATCGCCGTGATTGTGTCGTTGTTACCCTGGCCGTCGATGATCAGGCTGACCTGGCGAACGTCATCGATCGAGCTGACAGTAATGGAGTCATCACCATTACCGCCCAGAATCGTGACTTCATTTGTCGAATTACTGGCCGTGATCGAAGCCGCACCTTCGGTCACACGCAGGAGTCCCGAGTTACTGTCGACTGTGAACGAGTCGGCCCCGCCGTCGCCCATGACCATCAGCTCTTGAGCACCCGGAGATTCCTGAATCGTGTCGACACCATCGCCGGAACCATTCCAGATCACCAGGTCCTGTCCAAGTCCCGTCTGAATCACGTCATCTCCGCCCTGGCCATCAATCGTGTCGTTGCCATTACCACCATCGATGAAGTCGTTGTCGGCCCCGCCCAGAATCGAATCGTTTCCAAGTCCGCCGCCAAGCAGGTCGTTCCCGTCACCGCCATTGATGAAGTCATTTCCATTTCCGCCGAACAGCGAGTCATTACCACCGTCACCAAACAGTGTGTCGTTGCCATCTGGAAGTGACGGTGGCAGCGGTGGTGGAGGCGGTGCCAGTGTCCCCAGCACGGCCTGAGTTATCGCGGTGGCGATGTTGGCAGACGACGCAGTGTCGATCGTCAGATAAAGTGGCTCACCGGGATCAATGTCGTCGCCTGGAATCCCACTGATGATGGGAGAACTCGTCCGATTGATGGCGCCGGTCA
The DNA here is from genome assembly GCA_963579025.1 of Planctomycetota bacterium. Taxonomy (GTDB): domain Bacteria; phylum Planctomycetota; class Planctomycetia; order Planctomycetales; family Planctomycetaceae; genus CAUZFZ01. Next base: position 61,131 of record CAUZFZ010000035.1, read on the forward strand.
GAATCGATAGTGCCTCCAATGGGCGTCTGGGCGCGGTGGCCGGATCGTTGGGATCGAAAGCGCCCAGCGTCGTGATTCCGCCGAGTCCAATCACTTGCACGTCCTGGGCAATGAGCGCATCGACAGTCTGTTGGATTCCCGCAGCACCGGCCGGGACAGCAGACGAGCCACTGATTTGTATATCCGCGGCCGGGACGGTAACTCCATTGACTCCGACATACGGGTCGATTCCGTCTACGCTGAATTTCAGCGGAGCATCGGTCGCGACCAAAACCAAACGCCGCGAATCGTCGCGGAATCCGACTCCGCCGTTGTTACCGGACGGAGCAAGAACAGGGCCGAGTGGTGCAACCGTTGCGTCGGGCAGAAACGACGCAAATGCCGGAACATCGCCGCCGGCCGTCGGCATCGTCTGCGTGGAAATCAATCCGGCGAGACCACTATCGAGAGTGTCACCATCGCCGTTTCCGTCGAAACCAAGACCCGTCGCAACCTGAAACAGAGCTTCGATCAACGTTTCTGGAATATCACCGTTTCCACCGCCGCCAGTTGGCCGGTTGATCGCGGCATCCGTGGCTGCAGTGAACTGAGGCGTTGTCGATTCAACGATAGGCTGATTCAGAATGAACGGACGACTCGAATTCGCCCCACCAGAGAATTCCTGAAACCGGCCGATACCGTAGGCAAAGCTGGCAGTCGGCAGGTTCGACTGCAGATCGGACACAATCATCGGGAAGGCCGCCGCCAGTGACGGAAACGCGGCGTTGAAACTGGTCGTGGAATCGAACACCAGGAAAATATCGATCAACTGACGATCATCGTTTTCAATAATCCCGACTCCCTGCGCATCCACAATTCGAGCGTTGGAAGTCGCGTTGGAAAGATTCACCAGAAAGAACTCGTCACCTTCCTCAATACCGTCTGACGACACCGGGACAGTGATGGTCTTTTGCGTCTCGCCCGGAGCAAACGTCAATTGGCCGCTATTGGCTGTGTAGTCTTCTCCGACGATCGCAGACCCATCGACGGTATCAAAGTCCACACTGACCGTGCTCGAATTCGCGCCTCCAAGGCTGACTGTGAATACGGCTTCGACATTCGGGTTCAGACCATTGAGTGCGACTTCCACATTGTCGATCGCCCAGGACTCGTTAGTTCCTCCCTGGAATCCTGCTCCGTCCGCGAACCATTCAACCGTCAGCGACGAATCCGTGTGCGGAATCGCCTGCAGCTGCGGTTCCAAACCCATGTTGTATGCACTCTCAGTAAACAGTAATGAGCCGTTAAATCCCAAATCGACGAATGGGCGTGGCGTCAATTGAACGCCCGAAGGTGGCTGATAGCCTTGCGTGGCCTGTGCATTCGCAAACCCTTCTCGAAAGACCGACGTGCCATCGACGGTTACGTTGAAAAAGTCAGGACCTTGACTCAGCGGTGCGCCGGCGTTGTCCCACGAGTCGATAATCGCAAGCAGGAAGTCCAAATCGACGCTCGTGTGAACCGGTAAACCGGTCAACGTCAGTACGGTTGGCGTTTGTGGGATTGACCCAGGGTTAAGGTCGGTTCCGCCGGTGTTGTTGCGTAGGAAACTGCCGCTAAACAGATTCGAGCCATCCCCAATCCCTGCATAACCCTGCACAGGTTCGATGCCAGTAAAGCCGGTGAACTGAGCCGGCACGCCAGACTCGAAGTCCGTCGAGAAAAACACCGCACTCGCACTACCCTCGATGACTGTGACGTCATCAATCGCGATCGTGGAAGGAGTTCCGATCAGGTCGTTGCCTGCTCCACCACGCAGCAGGTCCGATCCTGCACCGCCTTCCAGTGTGTCGTCGCCGCCGTTGCCGTTGATCGTGTCATTGCCACCGTCGCCGTTCAGACTGTCTCGACCGCCGCCGCCGAAGATCGTATCCGGGTCATCGCCACCACTGATCGTGTCGTTGCCACCCATGCCGTTGATGGTGTCATTTCCTGCCCCACCTGTGACCGAATCACCGCCCTGGCCGCCGATCAGCAAGTCCGCGCCGTCGGCCCCATCGACGATATCGGCCCCTCCCTGACCGTCCAGCTTGTCGTCTCCATCACCTCCGCTGATGGAATCATCCTGCGAGCCTCCAAGGACGGAGTCGTTACCCAGGCCGCCGATAATCGTGTCGTTTCCAGACATTCCGTTGATCGTGTCGTTGTCGTCACCGCCATCAACAAAATCGGCTCCCTGTCCGGCATCAATGTTGTCCGTGCCCGCGTCGCCCGTAATGGAGTCAGCTCCGTCTCCTCCCTGGATGACGTCGCCCTCCGACCCCCCAACGATTGTGTCAGCGCCGTCGTCGCCGTCGATGGAATCTGCTCCGACGCCACCAGTTAACATGTCGTTGCCATTGCCGCCGTCAATCGTGTCGTTGCCATCACCGCCATCAATCGTGTCGTTGCCGTCCTGACCGAGGATCGATTCGCCGAAGTCAGCGCTGCCCGTGATACTGTCGTTGCCGTCACCGCCCTCGATACGGATCGATCCGGACGCAGCCAGTGCGGTAAAGTCAGTAGCCAGGACGGAGCTGACATCAATGTCGTTGTCGTCGTTCCCGGCAATGACGTTCAGACCCGTCAGCGAGTTCGCCGCTGCACTCGGGACACCGGTCGCAGTGGCTCCGTTCGCCAGAACGACAATGCGGCCAGTCGTGGCGTCGGTTTGCACGATGATGTCGTCGCCATCATCTACGAATACAGACAACTCGGTGCCGACAAGGACACCCGTGGTTGTCAGTAACGTTCTCTGTTCCAGTTTCTGGATATTGAGTCGGCGTGACAGTGGCGCGCCACGCAGCCGGCGGTTGTGGTTGAGACGGTTCCGCAAGCCGTTGATCCACGGAGAAAGAAACATGGCAGACTCCAACAGTGATAGGGAGATTGGTCTGCATGAATAAAACGCACATGGAGCGGTGGTTCGCAACTACCGGCAGAAAGACATGCGCCTCGTTAATACAGACCAGGGGGATGCCGAATGGAAACGCTGTCCCCTGGGGAGAGGGTTGCTGTGCGACAACTGTTTCCAGAGTTAACCTGGCTCAGATTTCGTGACACGCTGGAATTGCCTGCCATCTGAGACTGTCGTGGCAGACATTTCTGAGCTGACACAAGAGCCTCGTGTCACTCGTGACAGGCCCGAGCGACCGGAACGGCGTGACAGGTCGCCTTGTCATGACATGCGTCTGACAAGGTGGCAATCGGGTCAAAGCAGCCATTACGCCTCAGGCTGCGACCAGTCCTCACAGGCCAGTCCATCGATTGCACGAAAATCAATCTGGTTGCGACTGATCAGCACACCGTGGTTCTCCAGCACTGTTGCCGCAATTTTCAGGTCGTTTGTACCGGCCCTGCGATGCTGTTTGCGGAGGTCTCAAAAGCGATGTAAGGCGGCAGAATCGAACGAGAGAATGTGCATGTGTCCAAACACTTCGATCGAGTCCTGCAGCCACCGATAGGGACGCACCTGCTTCACGTCATCTCGAGCCCGTCGAATCTGCGTATACCAGCCAGTCAGAACTTCCTCGACGGTGATTATCGATACAGCAAGTCGGTCATCCTCTGTCGATGCAATTCTCGATGAAACAAGGTCATGACCGCTGAGCCACAGGGTCAACGTGTCGGTATCCAGAACCAACTGCGTCACGGCTGAACCTCGTCGACCTCGCGTCGAGACTCATCGATATGTTCGCGGAATTCTTCGAGGTCGGGGTTGTCCTTCCAGATCCCCGAGAATCGGCTCAGTCGATTCGGCGCCGTATCTCCGGATGCCTTTGATCCACTCACTGTGGACTCCGGTGACGACTGGTGCTTACCAGATTCAGGCTGTTTCTTCGTCTCAGACATGAATTGACCTGGTGACTGACGTGCAGGGAGCGACGAGCCATCGAACTCCGCTCAACGACAGTCTACAGCGTTCACGTGCGACCCGGAATATCGGTGTCCCTTGACTCGGCTGCAACCGACTTTTCGCCGCACGTTGTCGACATCCATAGGAAAACTCATCGGCGCTCATCTCCGCTGATGTGCTCGACTGTCGTCATGAGCGTCGATTAGTGCTGATTAGGCTCTGTTTGAAAACCCGTAGGATGGGCACTCTTGCCCGTCCCCACATCGCGATTCATCGAGAAATGGACGGGCAAGAGTGCCCATCCTACGAGCGGATTCGAGTTTTCAAACAGAGCCTGGTGTTCCAGAATTCCGACGTCGACGCCCGGATGAATACAAAAAAGGGCACGGCCTCCCCAGGCCGTGCCCTTTCCCTTTTCCACACTTTCACGCTTCACTCGTCGACGGTTATCCGAACCGTCGTTCAGAATCCATTCAGTTCGGCCAGTGCGAGCTGGACCGATACCGGAATCAGCAGATTCTGATCGTCGATCTCTCCAGCTCCCACATTCAGGTCCGCCGGAGTCCGACCACCTTCGCCACTGTTGAACCGGTCGGTGCCCGAGTTACCTCGCAGGACATCCGTGCCGTCGCCACCGAAGATCATGTCAACACTGCCACCACCGATCAGCGAGTCGTCGCCGTCTCCACCAATCAAGGTGTCCAGTCCGGACATGCCATTCACCGAATCGTTTCCGTCTCCGGCATCGACGATGTCGCGTCCGTTTCCGCCGTCGATCGTGTCCGCTCCGTCTCCGCCGTCGATCGTGTCGTTGCCACCATTGCCTTCGATCCGGTCGTTGCCGTCGCCACCTTTAATCTGGTCTGCTCCAGACTGACCTTTGACCGTGTCGTTGCCCGTGCCGCCATCCAGCGAATCCGCTCCGGAACCACCGAGCAGCGTGTCGTTGTCCTGATCTCCATCGAGAAGATCGTTGCCCGTGGACCCGTTCAGGTTGTCGTTGCCAAAGCCGCCACGCAGTCGGTCGTCGCCGGCATCACCCATCAGGACATCGTTGCCGAAACTGCCTGACAGTGTGTCGTTGCCGTCTCCACCGTTCAGCGTGTCGTTATCCGCACTGCCGTTCAGCACGTCGTCGCCGGCGTCACCGTTGATGATATCATCACCGGTTCCACCATCGATCACATCGTTGCCGTTTCCACCAGACAGGGAATCGTTTCCGGCGTCGCCATTGATGTTGTCGACATCGTTGCTGCCCGTAATCGTGTCGGCACCATCGCCACCACGGAGGTTCAGCATAATGCGGCCGATGTTCACGTTCGACGCATCGATCGTGTCGTCGCCCGACTGGCCGTCGACCGTCAGATTCATGGGCCGAATATCCGACAGCGAGCTGATTGTGATTGTGTCGTCACCGTTACCACCCAGCACGCTGACCTCATTCACGGAATTCCCCACCGTGATCGAAGCCATGCCTTCGGCAACCTGCAGCGAACCACTGACGCTGCTGATGGCGAACGTGTTGGCAGTATTGTTGCCCTGCACGATCAACTGCTGAGAGCCATCCGTCGTGACAGCCGTATCGACTCCATCGCCGGCACCGTCCCAGCGAAGGACATCACGACCGGTTCCGGAATCCAGACTGTCGTCGCCACCCTGCCCGTCGAGCGTGTCATCACCGACACCACCCTCGATGGTATCCCGACCAGCGCCACCCAGCAGCGAGTCGTCGCCTTCACCACCCTGGATCAGATCGTTTCCACCTTCACCCGAGATGAAGTCATTACCCGAACTGCCTCGCAATGTGTCGTTGCCGCCACCACCGAAGATCGTGTCCGGGTCATTCACAACAAGAATGTTGCCCGGCAGCAGGCTCTGAGGTGCGCCTGATCCAAAGAATGTCCGGGTCACATACGTTGTCATAGCGTTGGGATCGAGCGTGAATGCGGTACTCAGTGCGAGACCTGGCTGCAGTTCCATGCCCGCATCCACAAACTCATCTGGATCGGGGCCATCGTCGGTGACCATCCCGTTTAACACACTCCCCAGGATGATGTTGCCGGGAAGGTTTGTCGAAGGGCTGAGTTCGAAACCAGTCGTACCCGTACCGCCGAGTTCACTGGCAGTGATCGCTACGTAGTTGGTTACGTCGGTCGGTGTGCCGGCGGTGGCCGTTTCGAACAGAAACTCGCCTACGCCAGCGGTTGCAATGTGACCGCCGCCATCACCAAGGGTTCCGTCGAACCCAGAGAGATCACCTTGAAAATACCGAACCAGATCAAAGTCAACCGGTTGGAGCCCGGGATTCGTAACCGTGTATGTTTGAGTGAGCACTGAACCGATCATCATCCCGCCGCCATCAAACAACGGATCGCTAACCTGCTCCAGATTAAATCTGAGACCGCTTGACATGGATGTGAACGTACTCGTGCCACGAGTGGAACTTCCCGTCACAGTGACATTGGGCATTGGCGGGGAGTTACCAATCGTACCGGAACTCAAGAATTCCGATGACCCGCCGGCGACGCGCAGCGCCACGCCGGAAAGCACTGTGGTGCCAGTGGAACCAGTCGCTCCTGTCGGGTCAAAATTAGCATCGGTGGCGGTGACTCCAATTCCGCGTCCGAAGGAGCCAAAACCGTCGACACCGACTGTCACTGACGTGTTGCCGGTGCCCGTGGTTAGCGTGAACGGTGCGGAACTCTGAGGAGGCGTGATTGCGTCTCCGATACCATCGGCACCGAGATCACTAATACTGATTCCGTTCAGTGGCACTCTCCCAAGACCTGGGCCGGTGGCAGTTCCGTCAATCGCGAAGAAGTCGAGATTCCCCTGATTGTCGCCCACGACAATTCGTGGCGTTCCGAGGAGATCGGGTTGAACACCCACAGTGCGTGCTGATCCCTGAGACGGTCGATCAACATTGAAGAGGTCAGCCAATGAGGGAGTGCCAGTGAGATCAAAGAGTGCTACTTGGTCACCACCGAAAACCCCGTCGGTTAAGAGCACCAACTGATCACCGCTCGCTGGCTGAGGAAGGACCGCGAGGGCCGGTTGAAGCGTGTCTCGAAAACCGCCACGTGTGTCAAGAAATGGGATCGTGATAGGCCGAAGGACAGGCATCGGCGTCATATTGCCCCCAACAATAACAACATTGTCGGGATCGAGTTCAAGGATTTGGCGGGCTTGAGTATCCATTACGTAGAAAAGGCGGTTCATACCAATCCTGCGAACGGCCAGTCCCCCGAACGGCCCTGTACCTTGCGGGATCGTAAAGGATCCATCGACCGTAAATCCACTTCCATTGATTGCGGCGCCGCTGATTGAGTCGATCCGGTAAATGGTCCGGTTACCACTGTTCAGCAGATACAGGTCAGTACCATCAAACGCCAGTCCGTCATTTCCCCCGCCAGTGAGTGGCGGCCCCGGTGCGGGTATTCTCATCCGAGGTGCTTCTGTACCAAAACCCGTGTCGACAAGTGCAATCGTACTCGTGCCATCATTTGGAATGACCCACATTCCCGGACCGGTCGTGTCGTCATCGTCGATAATCGTACCGCGACCTTGATTGTCCACCACGATCTCGGATCCCGTTGCCGCGATCGTGACTGTGAAGTCTTCAGTCTCAATGTCTCCATTGTCACCAATGACATCAATACTGATTTGACCGGTCAGGAACGAAAGCCCCGTCGCCGGATCAATCGGTATTGTCAGTGTTTGATTTGTGGCGGCCACGTAATCCATGTTCGCAACTGTAGCCGAGCCATCCTGTGTCGAGAAATTCAAAGTGACCGGGACGGGTGAAGATGCCGACAACGACACCGTGAACAGGGCGGGCGTGTTCCCCATGTTCCCTTCAACGACGGTCGCGTCGCCAATTGAGACACGGACGACCGTATCGCCGTCGTCCTGTATTGTCGCCGTTCCGCGAGCATTCGAGATGGTCGCGTTGACCGAATTCGAAAGGATGAGGCTGAACGTCTCATCGGGTTCGGCCAGAGTGTCGCCGTTGATCGTGACAGCAATCGTCGCGGTCGTCTGCCCGGCGGGAATTGTTGCCGTACCCATCGTGATTGGACCATAGTCCGCATCGTTGAATCGTGCGGTTCCGTCCTCAGTCCGGAAACTGAACATCACGTTCTGCTGGCTGATCGCGGACAGCGTGGCGGTGAACACAGCGGTCTGCGTCCCGGCATTGCCTTCGACAACGCTCACATTGGAGATCAGAATCGACGGCGGATTGCCGAGGATCAGGTCCGAGCCGCCGCCGCCTTCCAGTCGGTCCCGGCCGATTCCACCGATCAACGTGTCGTCGCCGCCGTTACCACGCAGCACGTCGTTCCCGTTGCCACCATCCATCGAGTCCTTACCGCCGCCACCCAGTAGCGTGTCGTTGCCCGTGGCGGTGTTCAGCGTGTCGTCGCCGAAAAGCACATCATTTCCGCCCTGGCCATTGATGAAGTCGTTGCCTGCACCGCCAACGAGCGTGTCGCGCTGGGTGCCGCCACGCAGCGTGTCGTCGCCAGCATCGCCGTTGACCGTGTCATTGCCGCCCTGGCCATCGAGCGTGTCGTTTCCGTCGTTGCCTTGAATATCATCGTTGCCGCCGCCGCCCAGAATGCTGTCCATTCCGGTGCCGCCGATCAGCGAATCATTCCCGCTGCCGCCGTTGATTCCGCCGGCAATGCTATTCACCGTGTCCGGGCTGTCGTCACCCGCCTGCCCGTCGATGGTGTCGTTACCGGATCCGCCATTGATCAGATCACGATCATCGCCACCCAAAAGATTGTCAGCTCCGTCGCCGCCTTCAATTGTGTCGTTGCCCGCACCGCCGTCGATGACGTCATTCCCGTCGTCACCGTCGACCGAGTCCGCACCGGCACCCGCGTCCAGGCTGTCGGCACCGTTGCCACCGTCGATGACGTCGTCGCCGTTGTTACCTGTGATTGTGTCGTTGCCATCCTGGCCCAGCAGCACTTCACCAAAATCGTCGCTGCCAGTAATCTGATCGTCGCCGTCACCACCTTCGATGCGAATCGCACCCGTTCCTGACAGTGCCCCGAAATCTGCAACCGTCACGGCACTCACATCGATGACGTTGTTGTCATTGCTCGCGAAGATCGACAGAGCGGTCAACGTACCCGAAGCCGTTGTGGGGATTGTTGTGACCGGGACGTTGTTCGCCAGGACCTGGACTGTGGCTGTCGCGGCATCGTTCCGCACGGTGACGTCGTCACCCTGATCAACAAAGATGGACAGTTCGGTGCCCACCAGCACACCGTTGACGGACAGTAACGAGCGGTCTTCCAGTTGTTGGATACATTGATGGCGGGGGAGAGGACGCCGGCGCATGCGGCGCTGTGTAGCAAGACGGTTTCGAAACAAGTTGACCCAGCTTGAAAGAAACATTCCGTGACTCCTCGTGTGAAAGTGAAAAGGAGAAGGCGGAAACAGTGTTGTTAACACGCGTCACACGGCACTATGGGGGATTGCCGCAAGACCACTGTTTCCAGAAGTAACCTGGCCTGGATTTCGTGACACGCCGGAACTGAGTGCCAAGCCAGTCTCTTAAGTCACATGTTTCTGAGCTGTCAGCCACGGCTCGTGACACTCATCCCAAAACTGCAAAACCGGACCGTCGTGACAACCTGGTGTCTCGTGACAGGGTCTGATGGGCAGTGACTGCGGAATCTGTTCAGTCGCGCAGGAGAAAGCGCCAGATTGCATGCTGGCGGTGCATAAGGCGCGCGACAGATGAGTTCTTACCTGTAGGACGGGCACTCTTGCCCGTCTCTGGGGCGACGGGCAGGAGTGCCCGTCCTACAGGTAATTTGTTATCCACCGCACACATAACGGTGCCCAGTGAGTCGTGACATGTCGTCCTCGCCTGCCATTTCAGGGCGGGATGTCAGACGCGGGTGACCTGACAGGCACAGTTCACGACACTCGTGATAATTCGATGCAACTGGAACGCCGTGACAAACCGGCGCTACGCGATGCGCTGGCGCTCAGCCGTACGGCGAAGCCAGGCGCCACCCGGGCCGCCACGGAAATATCGCGGCGCCCAAACAGGTAGGTTCCCGATCTGGAATCCGCGAGGCCTCTGAGCCGTAGGCGCTAGCCTCGGGCCCGGGCTACGGCTGACGCCTGCCGAGGCTGTTTACTAGTCCGGAGCGGAGCCGTAGGCGGATTTCTCCGAAATCCGCTGCCTTGGACCTGGCAAGACTGAGCGGCGGTCGATGTGCCGACAGGCTGCGATGTCGGCTGGTCCCGATTTCGGAGAAATCGGGCTACGGCTGACAATTCCAGGAAGCTATTTCGGGACTATCCCTGAGCGCATAAAGAAAGGGCACGACCGGCTGGTCGTGCCCTTTCCTATGTGTTCACTCGTCTGGAGTCACAAAATCAAAATCCATTCAGTTCCGCTAGAGCCTGCAGCACTGACGTGGGAATCACCAGACGTGCGTCGTCGATCTCTCCAGCAGTGACATTCAGGTCCTTCGGGGCCTGGCCTCCTTCGCCGCTGTTGAACCGATCGGTGCCGGCGTTGCCTCGCAGCACATCCGTGCCGTTGCCGCCGAAAATCATGTCGTTACTGCCGCCGCCGAACAGCGAGTCGTCACCGTCGCTACCAATAATCGTGTCCTGGCCGGACATGCCACTCACCGAATCGTTGCCGTCGCCGCCGTCGACGATGTCACGTCCATTTCCGGCGTCGACCGTGTCCGCCCCGTCTCCGCCGTCAATGGTGTCGTTGCCGCCATTGCCTTCGATTCGGTCGTTACCATCGCCCCCTTTGATCTGGTCTGCTCCAGACTGACCCTTGACGGTGTCGTCGCCTGTGCCGCCGTCCAGTGAATCTTCACCGGAACCGCCAGCGAGCGTGTCGTTGTCCTGACCACCTTTCAGCAGATCGTTGCCGACGCTGCCATTGAGGTTGTCGTTTCCGAATCCGCCGCGCAGTGTGTCATCGCCGTTATTACCCATCAGGACATCGTTGCCGAAGCTGCCTGTCAGGCTGTCGTTGTCGTCACCACCATTCAGTGTGTCGTTGCCCAGACCGCCCAGCAGCGTGTCGCTGCCGGCGTCGCCGTTGATGATGTCGCTCCCGTCACCACCATCGACCATGTCTCCGCCGTCACCGCCATTAACAACGTCGTCACCGTCGCCGCCAGTGATACTGTCGCGGTCAACTCCGCCCGTGATGCTGTCGTTGCCAGCACCACCGTTCAGAAAGACCCGCGTATTACCAAACTGTGCGTTTGCAGCGCTGATCACGTCGTCTCCATTGTCACCGTTGATCGTCACGACCAGCGGTAGCAGGTCGTTCACGTCGGTCACAATGATCGAGTCGTCACCGCCGTCTGCGTTGATCACGACGTCGGCAACGAGAACGACCGTCAGCATGGCCGAACCTTCGGTGACCGTCACGCGACCGTCGATGCTCTGGCCGAGTACAAACGCATTGGCGGTCGAGTTTCCGTTGACCTGCACGCTGTCACCGCCGTCGTCTCCGGAAACAGCATCATCTCCGTCACCCACGCCGTTCCAGATCAGTGTGTCCTCACCGGACCCACCGTTGAGCACATCGTCACCGCCCTGGCCCTCCAGCACATCGTCTCCGGTGCCGCCCGTCAGCGTGTCGTCTCCGCCACCACCCAGGATCGTGTCGTTTCCGCCGCCGCCATCGATTGAGTCGTTGCTCGAACTGCCAATCAGAAGATCATCGAACGATCCGGCAAAGATGGTGTCACGCCCCGATCCGCCGGTGGCGGTATCGGCCTGATCTCCGACCTGCGTCGGTGGTGCCGGCGGCGGTGGCGGAGGTGGAGGCATCATCATGCCACCGGTCTGTCCCAGAACACCGGCAATGATGGCGTCGGTCAATTGCTGTCCCAGATTGGGGTTCGCCGCATCGACCTGGAAGTACAGCGGTTCGCCCGGTTGAATGTCGTCACCCATCACTCCACTGTTAATCACCGTCGTCCCGTTATTCAGAGCACCGGTCAACAGCGAGATCCCCTCATAGGGCGCCCGAAGTCCGCCGCCGAAGAATCCGGCTTCTTCCAGCGTAATGACCCGGATCTCTTCGGCCAGGAGAGCATCGATCGTGGCCTGAATCTGAGCACCGCCCGCCGGATTACTGGTTGTCCCGGAAAGCTGGAGGTCGGCTGCCGGGACGGTGGCGCCGGCGAATCCCGTGTAGGGATCGATACCGTCCGGCGCAAAGTCAAAGCCAAACGCGTCGGAAGCCAGAATCACGATGTGATCGGCTCCGGTACGGAAGCCCACACCACCGATCGTTCCGGAAGACGTCAGGACCGGTCCGGTTGGGTCCGGCATGAATGTCGAGAACGCCGGTACGTCGCCGCTGCCCCCCAGAGCGATCTGTGACGAAACCAGTCCCGCTGGTCCGTTGTCTGTCGTGTTTGCATTAGCGTTGCCGTCGTAACCAACACCGGTCGCGATCTGGAACAGAGCTTCATAGGCGGTTTCGTCGTTAGCGCCGCCGCCGTCCGGATTGCTCCGCCCCAGTGCATTCGTGAGTGCCGTCATGAAATTCGGGACAACGGTTTCGATGACCGGCTGATT
>CAUZFZ010000036.1:0-72165 GCA_963579025.1 Planctomycetota bacterium
CGTTCAGAAATCAGGATCGCAAAGGACGCCGCTTTCTCCAAGACCACTTCAACTCACGGCAAAAGCCGAAGAAAACCAACTCAAAACTCCCACGTTCTGTCGCCTCAGAGAGATCACACCCTTTTCGCAGGCACTCTTGCCGCAGAGACGAGACGGCCCAACGTTGTCTTTTTTCTTGTCGATGATCTCGGCTGGTCTGACGTGGGTTGCTACGGCAGCCGGTTCTATGAAACTCCGGCGATCGACCAATTGGCAAAAGAGGGCATGCTCTTCGACAATGCCTACTCGACATGCCACGTCTGCTCGCCGAGCCGTGCAAGTATCCTGACGGGGAAGTATCCAGCACGCACCAATCTGACTGAGTGGCTGGGCGGACGTCCTGAGCGGGACTACGAGAAACTGCATCACGGCGAAAAGCTCACAGCGTTGCCAGATGCTGAGCAGACTCTGGCAGAGACGTTGCGCCAACATGGCTATGCCACCGCGAACTACGGCAAGGCTCATCTGAATAAAGACCCAAAGACTTATGGATTCGATGAAGCCATCACGGGGTGGGTTCGATCCTACTACCATCCGTTTTCACCAGCCTACGAGAAAACGCTGGCCGCAAAAGTGGGCGATTACTACACGGATAAGCTGACGGACGCTGCGATTGATTTCATTGATCGAAACAAAGACAGGCCGTTTTTCGTGCACCTCGAGCACTTCTCCGTTCACGATCCGATTCAAGGCCGCAAGGATCTGGTTCAGAAGTACGAGAAGAAACTTGCGACGATGCCGCATCAGGATGGCCCAGATTACATTCTGGAGCCTAACCCGGATGGCCCTGCGATCTCAGGGGACAAACTCAAAGCCCTCGCAGAAAACGACAGCAGCACATCGCACCAGAGTGAGCGAGTGTGGTGGGTGAAGCAAAAGCAGAACAACGTCGAGTTTGCTGGAATGGTCGAGGCGACGGATGAAAGCCTCGGTCGAATCCGCGCGAAGCTGAAAGAGCTTGGTCTGGACAAAGACACCATCATTATCTTCACGGCCGACAACGGAGGCATGGCGGCCTCGAACCAGTATCGCGGAATCAATCATCCTCGCGAGAGACTGAATTCTTCGTACGCAAGCTCCAATCTGCCGCTACGGGGTGCCAAAGGTTGGAACTACGAAGGCGGCATTCGAGTGCCGTTGATTGTGCACTGGCCTGGCAACACTCAACGCGATTCCACTTCACATGCGGTCGTCACAGGAACGGATTACTACCCAACCCTGCTCGAAATGTTGAACCTCCCAGCGTTACCGGAACAACACAAAGACGGCCGGAGCTTCGTCCCTGCTTTGGAAGCTGAAGACTACGATCGCGGACCGATCTATTGGCACTTTCCCCACTACAGCAATCACGGTTTCCAAAGTCCGGGTGGGGCAATTCGTTCCGGACGGTACAAGCTACTCGAGTACTACGAGAACGGAACCGTTCAACTTTTCGACCTGGATAATGACATTGGCGAACGAAACGATCTCGCGAAGTCACAACCAGAACTCGCCCAGAAGCTGAAGAAGATGCTCCACGCATGGCGCAAAGAAGTCGACGCCAAAATGCCCTATCCCAAAACCGCAACTTCAAAGCCTGCACCGGGATCGCGGGTTGCCAGTTCCACCAAAGAGGGCATGCCAGCAGACGTCGAAAAGTTCGCTCCAGGATGGAAGGTAAAAAACTGGGGCGGACCAGCGATGAAACCAGGTTTGCGTCAGAAGTGGCAGGGCCGCAGCAATGTTCTGCTGACACACCCTCGCAGTCCGGACGCTCCCTGCGTTTTATCTCGCCGAGTCGAAATACCCACCGGCAAGAAAACCGCACTCCGTTTCGCAGTAAACAATCACGCGAAAGGAAACTGGACACTGATCGTACGGATCGATGGTGACGAAGTTCTGAACAAATCGATCGAAGACTCCACATGGCAAGAGTATCGCGTTGATCTAACGAAGCACGCCGGAGAAACGATCAAGATCGAACTGGAAAATCGAGCCAGTGACTGGGCCTTCGAGGCCGCTTACTGGAACCGGATTGAACTAGTTGAGTAGCAACGCTCGGAGGATGAAACCAAATCCCGACTTTGATGCCACGCTAAAAGCGGAAGATTACTACAGGTACTCTGCCGAATAAGGAACGGCTTGAACCACAACAGTCTGCACATCGATTTGCGGCGATCTCCAGTCAAATGGACGACGACTGCAGACGGGGCAACTGCACCCGGTGATCGCGAACTGCAGCACGAACGGAAACACCCGAAACTGCACCCGGTCGGATCGACCGACCGCACATCGGTTTTGGTGGCGCAATCCCACATTGCTGTCTAATTGACGACGACGAATTCTGACCCGTCGCATTCACCTGTGATCAGTTTTCGCCGCGTCGGTCGACAAAACCGAACGTAATTAGACTCGACGCTAACTCGCAGAAGCTGGACACCCGACGCGACTTGTCGGTCCGCCAAAGTGCAGTAGATGTGGCAGACCTCAGCAGTTGTGCGCGAGATCGACGGCAATGCCGTTCTGGGGTTGAAGCCAGCCCAGTGCGCACAGGATCGTATGGGGTGTAGCTCTCAGACTCACCGGCCGCGTGGTATACTCGGCGGTCATCTACCGGATGAACAGGCCACGATGAACTTCCATCCGGAACGTGATCGCAGGGGCTTTGACGGTCCCTCATTCCCCATCCAAATGAGAATCCGATGATGCGTGAACACTATCGACCATGGCAGACGGCCATGGTGATTATGTCGACGACGTGCGCGTTATTGCCATGTCGGCCAGGTCTAACCGAGCAGGACGCCACGACTTCAGACAAATCGACCGGTAAGCGTCCCAATATCGTCTTGATAATGGCGGACGATATGGGATACGAGTGTCTCGGTTGCAATGGCAGTGAATCTTACAAGACGCCGCATCTGGACCGACTCGCGAAAGGCGGCATGCGGTTCGAGAATTGCCATTCGCAACCGATCTGTACTCCGACTCGTGTGCAGATCATGACCGGGCTCTACAACCAGCGAAACTACATTCGATTTGGCGTACTTGATCCGACCCAGACGACGTTCGCTCATCTCCTGCGGAACAACGGGTATGCAACCTGTATCGCGGGCAAGTGGCAGCTTGAAGGCGGATTCAAAACCCCGAAGAGCTTTGGTTTCGACGAGCATTGTCTTTGGCAGCTCACGCGTCGGCCCGGCCGCTATCCGAACCCGGGCCTCGAAATCAACGGCGAAGCCGTCGATTACAGTAATGGCGAATACGGCCCAGACATCGCATCCGATTTCATCTGCGACTTCATCGAGCGGCAGCAGAAAAAAAACGGACCGTTTCTGGCCTACTATCCGATGATTCTGCCGCACTGGCCATTTGAGCCGACTCCTGACGGAGACGACTGGGATCCGAAAGCCAAAGGCGTGTTGAAGGGCGTTGGTGATCCGAGGTACTTCGCCGGGATGGTGGCATATACCGACAAAATCGTGGGCAAGATCGCGGCGAAGCTGGACGAGCTGGGAATTCGTGATAACACACTGCTCATTTTCACTGGTGACAATGGCACGGCAACACAAGTGACTTCTCGCTGGCAGGGCCGGAGTGTCAAAGGTGGAAAGGGAGGCACCACCAATTTCGGAACGCACGTGCCTATGATCGCGAGCTGGCCGGCGAAGATCGCCCCAGGGAAAGTCAATCAACACCTGGTTGACTTCACCGACGTACTCCCCACCCTGGTCAATGCCGCAGGCTCAAAACTGCCGCCCAGTGTTAAGGTTGACGGACGCAGTTTTCTGCGGTCGTTGACGAGCGATCCGTTCTACGAACCGCGAGAATGGATTTACTGCTGGTACGCGCGAAACGGCGGAAAAAACGGCAAGGAATTCGCTCACAACGGCCACTACAAACTGTATCGCGACGGCCGCCTGTTCAACCTGCACAACGATGATCTGGAGCAGGACAATCTTGCCGCCGCAAAGAACGCCGATGTACCAGCCGACACTGTCCGACTGCTGCAGTCAGTGCTGGACGACATGCAGGGCACGCGAGTCACGCTTCCCGAGCCGTACAAGAAGAAAAAGAAGCCGAACAAGTCATCCGAGTCATGATCGTGGCACGGCTCCTGTGTTGCAGCCTTGTTACACAGGCAACAGGTTGCCGTCGGCGTCGAAGGGTGTATCGAATGGGCCGTCGATCAGCTCGAGGTCCTCTCGTTCCTGCACTTCGGGAAGGCAGGCTTCACTGACCAGGACTTCGCCCAGATGCAGTGTATCGCGGATCTGCACAACGACCGCGTTTTCCGGCTCGACCAGGCCGATTGTGGGAAGCGCGTTTTCCAGAACTTCGCGGTCAGTGTCGTAGTACACCGGGATCGCGGCTGCCGACGGGTGACTGCCGGTGAGCGAGTTGATCTGTGTGATGTTGCGGTCGACGTTCTCGACCGTGCGGCGGTTTGTGAATTCGGCCATGCCCAGGCCGCAGGCGTTGCCATGTGTCTCTTCGGTCAGACCGCGAATGAAAATGCGTTTCACCCGGTAGACGTCGCTGTCTGTCGCTGAGTGGTCGTTGTATTTGCGACCGACAACATTTGTGTCCATGCCACTGCCGCTGATGTTCTTGCCGATCTCGTCAACGATCAGCAGGCCGATCTTTTTGAACGGCAATCGCGGCATCCAGGCAGTTGCGATCTTCAGCAGTTCGGTTTCGCGTTCGTAGAAGTTGGCCGGAGCAACTGCATCGACCATCCCAGTCTCGTCGTACGCATTCTCGACGATTGCGACGCCGGCGATGACACTGCATTTCTGCAGGACTGATACGCCGACGGCGCGAATGATCTCCAGAAAGCTGTAGTCCAGAATCGCTCGGTGATAGATCTTGGCGCCCTCGTGCTTACCCAGGCCGATGAGCATCATTTTGTGCAGACCGGACTCGATGGGACCGACAAAGCCGGTGTGCGGCTTGACGCGGCCACACACGATGACGTGATCGCAATCGAACGAGACTTTATCGAAATGCACCGGGATGCCGTGCGAGGTCTCGTCGACGACAACGGTTTCCATACTGGATCGAATCTCGGCGCCGGTGAATTCTTCAGTCACGCCGTAGCCTTCGATGATCGCCCGCTGACCTTCGGCTGTACCGCCCCCGTGACTGCCCATCGCGGGCACGATAATCGGGACTCCTCCGAGCCCCTTTACGTGATCGCAAATCGCCTTGATGATCACGGCAATGTTGGCGATACCGCGACTTCCCGCCGTAATGGCTACGGACTGTCCCGGCCGCACCTGCTCGCCAAGGTTCAGCCGAGCGAGCTGAGCGTCGACTTCGGCGGGAATGTCTTCGAGTTTCGGGGCGTCAAACTTCTGACGAATCCGCATCATCCGGGGAAAGGCCATCGAAAGGCTCCTGAGTGCTGTCAGCAGAAGCCTTACAGAGTATCTCGTGGACTCGGCGGCCTGTAGCGAGCGAGAGACACCGGTCTGGACCCGATTCGGCCTACGGCATAGATTCCCGCCCCCATCCCCGACCTCAGCTCCCTCGCTGATCGGCACGATTGCAGTCTTGCAATTGATCTGATGTCTGCTGATTACCCCTCCAGGCTACTTTCTCCCCACATTTTCAGTCCCCTTCGATCTCAGGAACCCGGTCAACCGGGTGACTACGAACGTTTGACGAAATGGAGTTCGCCATGCGTATCCCGTCCGCCTGTGTGCTGGCGCTGGTCTGTCTGTTCAGCCTGAGTCTGTCGGAACTGTCCGCAGCGCGGATCGATGCGACTCAGGGCCGACAGTACCGGATCACCAAACAGCATGGTCCCTGGATGATCATGGTGGCCAGTCTGTCTGAAACGCCCCAGGACCGACGCCGACCGGGCATTTCGCCCGCCGAGGCGGCTGATCAACTGGTTTACGCTTTGCGGAAACGGAATATTCCCGCGTACGCGTTTCGACTGAGCGATCACCCGGGAAACCCCCTGGGCATGGCCTCACAGGGCGGCGGTGACAATCTCCGCTATCGGGCTGCGAGGGACAGTATTTGCGTTCTGGCTGGCAACTACTCCGACTCCAAAAGCACGGTGGCTCAGCGGACTCTGAAGTACATCAAGAGTCTGGAGATGGCACGTCTGAATCTGGACTGGGAAGACGACAGCGTTTTCTACTCCACTCCAGGGCAGCCCCGACCGTTCAGCGGCTCGTTTCTGACGTACAACCCGCTGTTCACGCCTGAAGAGATTGAAGCTCAGAAACGCGACACGCTGCTGTTGAGTATGAATGCCGCGGGCGACTATTCGATCGTCAACAACTCCGGTCGATACACGCTGGTTGTGGCGTCATTCAAGGGGCGATCGCTGATGCAGGTAGGCAAGAGCAGCCAACGTGGCCGGGCCGAGGAATTCAAAATCAGTGGCACACTGAACGATGCCGCGCTGCGGGCCTGGAAGGTCACCGAAATGCTGCGTGAGGGTATTTTTGATGGCACTCAGAAGGGACGCACATTTGAGGCCTGGTGCTTTCATGACCGCTACAAGTCGATGGTCACTGTTGGCTCATTCGATGGCCCGAATGATCCGCGGATCGCTCAACTGAATGGGATCTTTAAAGCCAAGTCGCAGACGGGAGCCAATGGACGCCCATTCGTGACCGGGGAAAGCATCGTGATTCCCGGCGACCCGCCGCAGACGGTCATCTTCGATCCCGTGCCGCGATTGATCCCGGTTCCGCAGCTAAGGTGACTGAATTCCTGCGAACTCACTTCGGCCGACTCACTCGGCCGGTGACGCCTCGATCTGTCGGATCACGCTGACCACAACGCCGTGGATCTGTATCCGGTCGCTGTCAACGTAGATGGGATTCGGGGCCTGATTCGCGGGCTCCAGCCTGATTCGACCGTCCTCACGATAAAGACGCTTCAGCGTCGCCTGATCGCCGTGGATCACTGCGACGACTGTATCGCCGTCCTGCCAGTCGGACTGCCGCCTGACGATGATCAGGTCCCCGGCGTCGATGTGGTCTTCGAGCATCGAGTTGTCGCGGACTCGGAGCATGAAGTGCTGCGCCGGATCAAACTCGGTGGAAAGATCGAAATGTTCGATCCTCTCAGTCGCCTGGATAGGGCTTCCGGAAGCGATTGTCCCAGTCAGGGGCAAACCTCGCAGCTCTTCGGCCAGTTGGATCGAGCGGGACTTGTTTGCCTGCCGCTTGATATAGCCGCGTGCTTCGAGAGTCTTGAGATGTCGATGGACGCTCGTGGGTGATTTGTCACCCACATGAACAACGATCTCACGAACAGTCGGTCCGTAGCCGTGCGCCCGGATTTCATCAACGATGAAATCCAGAATCTGCTTCTGTCGCCGAGACAACGGCTGTTTTTCTGACATGGGCACCTTCCCTCCGTGCGAAATCCGCCACGGCGGCCTCGCGAACGGACGGTCCGGTGTCCTTATCTGTGGACTGTGACAGCCATCTCAAGAGTTGCTATTTGACTCCGCCGGAGCCGGCGGTTCCCGTCGGCAGCTTCCGTTGCCCTCCGCCTGGAAATGTAAGGATGGTTCCAGTCGTGTCCTTCACCTTGTCTCTGATGCCATCGAGCGTTTCGGTCGTGTCGACCTTTTCCTGATTCACCGCATCGATATTGGCCTGCTCGGCCGCGTCCGCACTCGTGTTGTAAGCTGGCGGGGTTGAATTCCCGTCCGCGAGATCGCCTGGATTGTACGAACCTGCCGCACCCGAACCGCCTGAACCCGGTGGTCCTTCGAATCCAGCTCCGCCCGGAGACATCCCTCCAGCGCCCGCCTGCTGGATCGCCCCTTCGATCATCGCTGCGATCATGGGGTTACTCGTCAATTCCTGAATGGCATCTGAGAGCTTGCCCGGCACCTGACCCGCAATCGTGACCTGATCGCCGGAACGCGTCACTTTGAACGATTCCACAGTTTCCTGTCCGATGTCGATGAACTTGCTGAAATCCATGAACGGCATGGGCGACGCGGCTGAT
Source organism: Planctomycetota bacterium (assembly GCA_963579025.1). Taxonomy (GTDB): domain Bacteria; phylum Planctomycetota; class Planctomycetia; order Planctomycetales; family Planctomycetaceae; genus CAUZFZ01. Next base: position 8,005 of record CAUZFZ010000036.1, read on the forward strand.
CCCAGCTCCTCGAACTTCGACAGTGCTTCCTTCAGGGCTGTCTCGACATCGCTTTGAATCGTCTCTGCATCGCCGGATGCATTGCACGCCACGCGCGCTTCCAACTCGATATCTGACGTCAGTGACAGACCGATCGAGAATCCTTTCGCCGATTTGTTCAGGCTGTTGACCAGCTCATCGCCCGGCGAGTTGCCCAGACTCTGGTCCTGACTGGGCAGGATCTGCTGCGGAACGAACGCAAAGATGAATTGATGGTCCGGGTTTATGAAGTCGATTCGCTCGACGCGTTCTTCTGTCGGCCCACGATCGATGGCCGAGGTCACCTGTGCGGTTTCGCCAAGCAGAAGGGTCCTTGAGTCTGCCTGGTAGAACGCGACCTCTTTGCCGCCCTGTTGACTCACCCACAGGTCATTTCCGTTGTGATCGCGTTTCTCCACGGCGGGCAGGTTGGAAAAATCGTCCTCGGTTAACTCCTTGTTGAGTCGCATCACGGCAACCATTTTCGGATCGGCCGCCTGGACCATCTGCGGTTGCCCAGCCGCCCCGCCAAACAGGTTCTGTCGCTGCTCGTACAGGTCCCCGGCGCCAACGACTGCCAGCGTGATCGAGTCAATATCGCTCGACTCGACGGGCAGTCCCTGCTGCGTGGCATTCTGCATCGCCAGCTTCATCAGCTCACTGTTTCGCAGTGGTGCCAGAATTGGGGCATTCCACATCTCTTTCGGCCTGGCCTGCACGAAAACATCAGCGTCGGTCGGCAGCCAGGCGAGGTTAATGACGTTGGAAACACCGCCGCCGCCGCCCATCAGAAACATGACCAGTCCGACCAGCAGCCCCAAAGCCGTTACGACTCCAGCGCCAATGCCCAGGCCCACCAGCCACGCGGGCGTGCCCGTGCCCCGTTTCTTCTTCTTTTTCTTCTTCGAGCCAGACTTCGAACCGGACGAACGCTTTGGTGCGGGCGCCCCGTAATCGTCTCCGTCGCCGTAATCATCACCGTAGTCGTCTTCGTAGCCGGCCTCTTCGTAGCCTTCGTCTTCCCACTCATCTTCGGGTTCTGGTGCAGGCGCTTTGAACGGCTTGACGGTGAATCGCTCACCGCATTTCGGACACGGAACCTGCTTCCCGAACGCGGACTTCGATTTGAGCTTGAGTGTCTTGCGGCAGTGTGGACAACGGGACTGAAGAGCCATGACGGACCCCGATCGGGTTGAATGAGTTGATTGCGCCGCGAACTGACCGCCAGCGCGGATGTAATGATGCCCACAGAGAAGGCAATTGGACAAGGGTGTTCCGCAGGCGGTCAGGAATGACCGGCCAGAATCGCCAGCGTTGTTGTTTCTCGTCAGAACCACCAGGAGCGTGCCCGCTTCAAATCGGCAATCGAAATTCGCCATTGAAGCAGTACGAAGTCCGGCTGGACTGTCAGGCCGATTCCCGTGAGCTCTGCATCTTCGGCCTGGTCACCGTTCTTAGCCTGGTCAGCTTTGTCATCGGCTTCCTCGCTGGGAGCCTTCGGCGTCACCAAATCCATCAGGCGGCTGATTCCAATCCGAAACTCCGCACCACGGCGCGGGTGCAGGGGGCTTGTTGCGATTCGCTGCGAAGGAGCAGCAGCCAGGCCGGGAGCGTTGGTGTCCAGATTCTTCAACGTACGATCCAGCAGTGACACATCGGAACCGAGCAGCACCACCAGGCGTTCTCCATCCGGGACGAGTCGAATCTGTCGCCAGCCCGGACCGAGGAGGACTCGTAACTGCGCCTCGACCTTTGATCCCGGCGCCGTTTGCATTTCAACGACGTGGACTGCGTGACCAACACGCCGCTCCGCCGAGCTGTGAAGCACGAACGTTGGTTTTGCCTCGCGAATGATCCCAGGCTTCAGTGCCTCATCGCGGGCCTGCTTGATTTTGAGACCAATTCGCTCGGCGATTCGCTGCGCTCGGCGTTTGACCTCCAGAGAACGACTCTGCTGCGCGGCTTCAACCATCGACAGCGCGGGCTCTCCAATCAGCGTGAGACGGGTCGTTGCGGATTGCCGCACGGTGTAGCTTCGATCTCCGAGTTTGCGGACCAGGTTCCGAATGACCTGTTCGGTTACCGGTGGCAGGGCTTCGCCCGGCGGTGTGAGCGGCAGCCCGGTTCCGTCGATCAGTCCAGCCAGGTCACGCATCTCGAAGAGAAGTTGTTCGGCATCGTCGGAATCCAGCACAGCGACAAGACTGGCCATGCCGTGTGTTTCCGGCGTCGCGTTGCGATACAGGGCCGTGCGATAGGCGCGGACGCGTCCCCACACTTCGCCGAACAAGCCCAGCAGTTCAAGCTGTTGGACCTCGCTTAGAAACTTGTGCCGATCAAAACCCTTCAGGCTGGGGGTGAACGTGCGAGATGCCTCGCGAGCCAGAACGGCCATCGCCGGCAGCGAGGTCTCGCCTTCGACATGGGCTGCGTGAGTCACCAGTACGTCCGCATCTGGCAACCCCCGTAACGTCGATGGAATGTCATTGGGATTGAATCGCCGTATCACGGTCTGGATCGCGTCGTGATACTTCGGATCAAAGATGACGTCGAAGTTGAACGCCAGCCCCCGATCGACGCGCACGCTGAGCAGAGCCCAGGTCACGGCCTTGAACGTCGAGAAAAACTCCTTGACGGCTTCTTTTTCTTCCGGGTCGAGGTCGTCGTTCTTTTCGATCCAGTCGCCGGACTGTTTTGCAAACATGGCTCCGCCATCGATTTCGTCGGAGGCGGCGTTCCCCGCGGCAATGATGTCGGCAGCAAGCACTGCCTCGCGGCGTGCTGCGGGGATCAGCTCGGTCAACGGCTTCCGGGCTCGCACGATGGGAAACAGACTTTTGTCGCTGGCAATCCAGATGTAATCACCATGCAACTGGCAGTACCGCTTCTTGTATCCAAGTTCGCCTTTACCCTCGGTGATTGTGCCTTGCTCCAGCTCGGCCCGAGTGGTCTTGAGCAACATTGCGACCTTGTCGAGGTCCTTAACCGCGACACCCACCGCGACCGGATATCGTCCGCTCCGTGACCCGTCCACGAACTTACGCTCAAACCAGACCGCGCCACACGGGCGATCGTCATCAATCTGCGGGCCCAGATGCAGCGTCGCACCGACCATCTGGCCGATCATGGAGAACGCGGCAACCCAGCCGAATTCGGCGCTCAGGTCGTCACCTCGCGCCTTCAGCTCGTTGACATTACGAAACAGCAATGCTCCGACAGCCGACTGCGGAACCAGGTCCGTCATGAACTGAACGGGAGCCTGGGTGCGGTCCTCCTGGGCGAATGATGTAGTGGACCCCAGAACGAACGCAGTCAGAACGGCCAGTAACTTCCACATCAGGGGACTCCTGCGAAATGACGCGATTAATTCGGGCGTGCAATTTGATCAGACAAGTTCGATCATCTACCGGATACTGCTGGGACGTGCCAGTTGTTTCAGTTCAGTCCAGACGGCCGCATAATGCCGGTGTGGACTGCTGATGAGCGACGATTCTGATGGTTGACGTAAAGAATTCATATTTACCGCACGCAGGGTCAATCCATGAGCCAGATCCGTTACGGGCAGGTCGGAGTCGGACACGCGCACGCGAGCAAGATGTCCGTGTATCGCGAATCGGACGATTACGAAGTTGTCGGTGTCGTCGAACCGGATGCTGAGCTGCGTCGTCGCGCTGAAGCTCAGCCGGCCTACCGGGATCTGAAGTGGATGACGCAGGACGAATTGCTGAACGTGCCTGGACTGCAGGTCGTGGGGGTGGAGACTCGCGTTCGTGATTTGCTCGACACCGCCGAAACCTGCGTTGCGGCCGGGAAGCACATTCACATCGACAAGCCGGCCGGCGAGTCGTTGCCGCAGTTCCGTCGTATCCTGGACGCTGCGTCGAAGGTGCATCTGGCCGTCCAGATGGGCTACATGTATCGATACAACCCGGCCGTTGTGATGATGCGCGATTTTCTGAAGAAAGGCTGGCTGGGCGAACCGTTTGAAGTGCACACGGTGATGAGCAAAGTCATTGCCGCCTCCAGCCGCCGCGGGCTCGCTGAATACGCAGGCGGAACCATGTTCGAGCTGGGCTGCCACATCCTCGACCTGGTCGTCGGCGTCCTGGGTGAGCCGACGGAGGTTCATGGCTTCAATCAACACTCGTCGTCCATCGACGACACGCTGGTCGACAACATGCTCGCAACGCTCGTCTATCCGCGGGCGATCGCCACTGTGAAGTCGAGTGCTATGGAGGTTGACGGCTTTGCGCGGCGACATTTCGTGGTGTGCGGAACTGAGGGCACGTTTCACATTCAGCCGCTGGACAATCCCGGTGTCCGCGTTGCGCTGTCGACCAATCGCGGAAAGTACAGCAAGGGCTATCAGACGATCGAATTCAACGGTTACCGCCGCTATGTCGGCGATGCCGCCGATCTGGCGAAGATCGTTCGCGGAGAGAAGGATGCCGACTTCAACTACGAGCACGACCTGACAGTGCAGGAGACGCTGCTCAAGGCCAGCGGCCTCGGTGGTTCTCCGAAACGTCTCTCGGCCCACTGACATTGGCGGGCGAGCCGGATAAATCCGGCTACTACAAACTGTGGAGACGAACTCTCAGGGCAGTTCCGCGACCCGTAGGTTTCGGAAGGACAGGTCGGTCGTTTCATCGTGACCCTGCAGACTGATCGGACCAGCGTCCGTCTTCCGCCCGCGACGTGGATTCGGATCCGGTTCCCGCTCGTCCTGCCACTCCGTCACTTGAAAGCCATTGACCCAGACGGCGATTCGCGGACCGTTTGCGATCAGCGTGGTTGTGAACCACTCGTTGTCGTTGGGCACGACCCAGCGTGCGGTCGTCCGGCGGAAGATGGCTCCCGTACCGGCTTTGTCTTTGGGCTGACGTCGATCGCCGTCGGCAAACACATTTTCAAGCTGCAATTCGTAACCGTTCGATGGTGCCTCGTCCGTTCCAGGCATTAAACGGAAAAAGACGCCGCTGTTCAGCCCGTCACCGTTGATCTTCGATTCGAACTGGAGCACGAAGTCCGACCATGCTGTCTCACTTTCCAGAAATCCAGGGCCGTTCTTCAGGGCGATCGACTCGTCGACCACGGCGAATTCGCTTTTCGATCCTGGCACTTCACGCCAACCCGTCAGGTCAGTCCCGTTGAAGATCGACTTCGTGCCAAGTGGACGCAGGGCGACATTGCGGAAGCGGATCAGCCCGGCGTTCTTCTGCAAACCGATCAGCCCGCTCAGACGCACGCCTGCTGTTTCGTCCGTGTGATCGAGCACTTCTTCACCATCGAGGCTGACGCGAATGCGGTTGCCTTCGCAGCGCACATGAAACGACTTCCACACTTCCTCGCCCGTGACCACATGCGTTGGCTGAGCCCGAGCGACCAGCGAGGCCGTCTTGAACTCCTTATGCGAGTCGCAGATGTTGAGTTCATAACACTGCGTCGTCACTGCGGAAGGTCCCGGTGGTGTGGTGGCGAATTCGGGCACGCACCGCAGGAAGACACCACTGTTGCCGTCCTTCTCGATCCAGTAATCACAGCGTAGTTCGTAGTCGGCAAACGGCACTGTTGTGAGCAGCAAGCCAGGCTCGCCTTCACTGGCTTCGATGACACCGTCTTCAGTCACGTGCCAGTTGATGTCGTTATTCGGTTGCCAGCCAGCCAGTGTCTGACCGTCGAAAAGCTGAATCCATCCGTCACGAATTTCTTCGGCGGTCAACTGAATGACTGGCTCGGATTCAAGCGGCAGACGATGCGGCTCGGTCGATTTCAGAACAGGCTTCGCCGGCGGGGATTCCACAGGTGTACCTGTCGGCGGTTTGACAGGAGTCGGCTCTTCACCCTTGCAGCCACATGCGACGAACGAGAGTGTAAGTATGAGTAGAATCAGGCGATCATTCATGTGGGGCTCCATATTTATTGGCTCTGGCCGCTCCATATTGACTCGGAGCTTTTCGAGTTCAGCCACGGCATCATAGAGCCGCGCAAGTTCGATACCACGTCACGCCGTCGATGGCTGCGAAGTAACGGCCTGGCTTTGGGGAGCAGAGAATCTGAGCATGTCAGAGATCAACCACGTCGACCGACAGCCTCAGGCCAACCTGCCCTTCTCTGCGGTGATTGTCTTGCTGCTGGTTTCCGGCACTGCACTTGGGCAGAGTCACGTTCCCGTGACGGCACTGGCCATTTCTCCCGATGGCGACACTGTGATTTCAGGTGGTCAGAACGGAATCAACGACGCGCGTTTTGAGACACGGATACCTCACATTCATGAGCTGGCGTTTTCATCGGATGGTAAGTGGTTGGCTGCGACCGGTGGCGAACCGGCGGAGAGTGGTGGCATTGAACTGTTCCCGACTGCTGACGATTCACCACCGCCGCGGCGATATGCAGAACTGGCCGACGATGTGATTTACGCGGCGGTCTGGTCGCCGGATGGCTTGTTGCTGGCACTGGCGAGTCTGGATGGGAGCTGTGCATTGTTGCGACCTGGCGATGGGCAGATCGTGCGACGGATTCGCGGTCACTCGCGCGGCGTCGCAGCGGTGCAGTTTTTGTCTAACGAAGTGCTGGTCACGGCCAGTCTCGATCACACAATCCGTGTGTGGCGGGTCGAGGACGGTGAACTGCAGCGGACACTGAAAAACCACACGGGGCCCGTCTCTGGTCTTGCCGTGCGTCCAATGACGAGTGTCGGTCCGCCGATGCTCGCTTCGGTCAGTCATGATCGGACGGTGCGACTCTGGCAACCGACGATCGGGCGCATGGTGCGGTTCGTACGGCTCGACTCACGGCCGCAAAGTGTCGCGTGGTATCCAGACGGCTCGCGACTGGTGGTCGCTGGCCTGGATGGCGAGGTACGGATCATCGACCCGGACACTGTTCAGATCGAACACCGACTGCCGGCGATCAAGTCTCACGCGTGGTGCCTTGTGGTGACGCCGGACGGTCGGCAGATCATTGTGGCTGGTGGCGGCGGTGAGGTTGCTCGGCTACCCGTTCCGCGGCCGGCACGATGAGTCAATCACCAGGACTTCCAGGATTTCGTCAAGAATGGGTCAGATTCTGACAGTCCGGCTCGCACGGCTCAGATCGGGCGTGGCGCATGGTCGTTTTGAATGAGGATGATGTCCCGAAATCGGTCGGCGGATGATCGCCACTCTGGGACGGAATCTCGGTATTCGACGGCTGTTATTCAACAAATCACTCACGATGAACGTAACCAGTGCATCAATGGTGGACCTGCTGACAATTCCGGCTTCACTGCGACCGGTCTGATCGCTAATTTTCGATCACCCACCTCGTCGCAGGGAGTGGGAGGGCGGCGGGGCTTCCGGATTCGACAGTTAGATTATGGGGGAGAAACGACCATGCGAGCATTACGGACCCAGGCACACTGGATGATTGCCTTGATCGGTGGATTCTGTCTTGTAGCCGCTGCCGTCAGTGTGGCCCAGCGACCCAGCCTGCCGGCATCCGTGGTGGCTCAAGACGCTCATGAACTCTCAACCGTGTTCCGCAGCGTCGCTGCCGAAACCCTGCCCTGTGTCGTCACGATCGAGACGCGCCAGAACGCACGGGAGATTGCCGACAACGAGATCCCGGACCAGCTTGACGAGTTCTTCCGAGCGGATCCGCGACTCCGTGAGTTCTTTCGCCGTATGCCGCGTCAGACTCCGCCACAGCAGGGCATGGGGTCCGGATTCATTATCGATGCATCCGGCATCATCGCGACGAACAACCACGTCGTGGCGGACGCCGACGAGATCGTTGTGCGTCTGCACGACGGGCGAGAATTTCGCGGCACCGAAGTTAAGACCGACGCGAGAACCGACATCGCGATCCTCCGGATCGATGCTGGCGGTCCGCTTCCGACACTCAAGTTCGGCGACAGCGATGGCGCTCAAATCGGTGACTGGGTGATCGCCGTCGGGAACCCGTTTGGTCATGAATTGACTGTCACATCGGGCATTATTTCCGCGAAGGGTCGCGGACCGGGGATTGCGGAACGTGAGGATTTTCTGCAGACCGATGCCGCGATCAATCCCGGTAACAGCGGCGGTCCACTGCTGAATCTGCACGGCGACGTGATTGGCGTGAATACCGCCATCTCGTCACGCAGCGGCGGCTTTGACGGCATCGGATTCGCCGTTCCCAGCCGCATGGCGTTGTGGGTGGTCAACCAACTCGTTGAAAAAGGCCGCGTCACGCGAGCCTACATCGGTATCAGCATTCAGCAGATCTCGAGCGACCTGGCGAAGCAACTGCGTGTACGAGTTGGTGAGGGAGCCATTGTGACTCAGGTGCTCCCGGAGTCGCCGGGTGCCAAAGCCAGTCTGACGCAAGGCGATGTCGTGCTGTCCCTGAATGGTTCGCAGGTGACGAGTCCCCGCAGTCTGCAGGGAATCGTTGAGAAGCTGGAGCTCGACAAAGAGTACACCGTTGAGATTCTGCGTGATGGTGACCGTAAGCGACTTCCGATAGTGCTCCAGGAAATGCCGAACGATTACACGCTGGCCCGCGTGATGGGACGCCCGCAGCGCGAACGTCGGGAAGAGGCGGACGATCGAATCACAGTCGAGGACTTTGGATTCGAGGTTCAAGAGATCACGCCGGAACTTGCGGAACAGCTTAAAGTTGAAGCTGACAGTGGTGTCGTCGTCAGTTCTGTGGACGGCGACGGCAAAGCAAACGGCAAGCTACGCGCCGGAGATGTGATCGAGAAAGTCGGAAACGAGGCGGTCAAAGGCACGGACGAGTTCAACGCAGCTCTGAAAAACGCTGACTTGAAAAAAGGCCTGCTGCTCCTGGTGCGGACCGGCGACGCGACAAGATTCGAAGTGCTTCGCTGACGATTGACATCGGCGGCAGTTGATTGGCACAACAAGACCCGGCTTTTGATGACCATCGAAGCCAGGTTTTTCCATGCGCTGCGGCAATTTGATTCTGGAATTGCTGTCGGAACAGGCGACCTGGCTCGTGCCAACCGCCGCGGAATCCTGTCGGTTGTGCGTTGTCCAATGAAACTGTGCAATGGGACGTCGGGTAGTGCGTACCGGTTTCTTGTTTTGCTTCTCGCCCAGCCAGAAACCCACACGCCAAAGTGTTGTTCAATGGGCTTGTTCGCGAATCATGACTAATATTGCATGAGGAATTTCCTGTGAAAACAACTTACCGAGTCTGGGTCTGTCTGCTGTTGGCCGCAGTCAGCCTGTGCAGTGTCGCCGTCCACGCTCAGGACACGGAAGCTGAAGCGACCGATGAAACCGCTGCGTGGCCAGTGCTGACGATCAACCTGGCCAGCATCGATCGGGCCCGAGGTCACGTTGATTTCCTGTTCAATCTGATCGACCGGCCGGAAATCTCAGACCTGATAAACGCCCAACTGGCCAACTTTCGCGACCTCAAGGGACTCAATCACGAGTCTCCGGCCGGGTTGATGATCTTCCTGTCGGAAGGACTCGCTCCGCTGCCGATTCCGGTCGCTTACCTGCCGGTCAGTGACATCGGCGAGCTGACTCAGACCGTGGCTACAGTGGGTGCGCAGATTGATGCCGTTCCCAACGAGGAGGGCTTCTACGAACTGACTCCGCGAAATGGCGTAAAACAGCACATCATGCTGCACGACGGATACGCCTACATCGGAGCCAGTTTCGATAGCGTCGACCGCGATTTCGCTCGGCCGGAAGCTTTCGCTGGTGGACTGAGTAATCGATACGACATCTGCATTTCGGCGAATCTGGCGAAGACGTCGAAGTCCGTCCGCAAACTGGTGCTCGCCACGATTCGGGCTTCATCACAAGCCTCCATGCAGCAGCGAGACAACGAGCCTGTCGCCGCGTATGAAATGCGACGGGCCGGTGCCGAATCCAATTTCCGCTTCGTCGAGAACTTGCTGACCGATGGTGAGGAAGTCACGCTGGGCTTCAAATTGGATCAGCTCAAGCAGCATGCGTATCTCGAAGTGACTGTTCGCGCCGTGCCTGATTCAGATTTCGCCGGCCAACTTCTTGAGGCAACTGGAACTCCCAGTTACTTCCACGCGGCAATCGACGAAACCGTGCCCATGTCGCTTTCCTACTCAGCGAATCTGGCTGAAGCGGACAGGAAAACCTTTCTCACGATGGTCAAGTTTGGTGAACCGGAAGCGAATCGCGGAATCGCAGAACTCCCCGCGGACACATTACCGGAAGACATTCCACAGCTTGAGACAATCAAAGCGATGTTCAGCTCTCTACGCGCGACCGTCCGGGAAGGACATCTGGATGGATTCGTGCAGATGTTCGGCGAGCCGCCGGAGAAATTCGTATTGTTGGGTGGAGTGAAACTGCTGGATGCCAGTGACTTCGGCATTGGCCTGACGGACCTGCTGGAACGCGCCCGAAAGAGCGAAAGCAACACTGACATTGAACTGTCTGTCGCCTCGCACGGCGACGTCGTGTTTCATCGTCTGATTGGAAAGGAAGAGCCGAACCAGCGCGACCGGCGCCTGTTTGGTGACAAGCCGGCACTTTATGTTGGGACTGGCAACAACGCCGTGTGGTTTGCCATCGGAGGGGACGATGCTATTCCCACGCTGAAAGCAATCATTGACAAAGTCACGGACAGCCAGGGCTCGCCACCACCACTTCAGGACACGAAACCGTTCCAATTCGTATTGAACATGAACCATTTCGTTCGCATGCGGAATCCCGAACGTGAAAACCCGGGCGGTGAAAATCCGAGACGGGGCAACCGGGGACGATTTGGTGAAATGGCTCTGGAAGCATTCAACGAAGCCGGCAGTGATGTTCTGCGCGTCGACGCGAAGGCCATTGAAAACGGTTTTCGTATTCGTATGCAGGTGGAAAACGGATTTCTGCGGTTACTCGGCTCGATGATCGCCGGACGCATCGATCGATCTCAGGATTTATAAATCGTGCCGCTTGAGATCCTCTATCACGACGACGACTGCGTCGCCATCAACAAACCGCCCGGGCTGTTGGTGCATCGTAGTAAGATCGACGTGCATGCCCGCGAAAATGCAGTGTCTCTACTGAGTCGGCAGATTGGCCAGCGTGTTTACACTGTGCATCGCCTCGATCGTCCGACCTCCGGAGTGTTGATCTTCGGCCTGAATTCCCAGGCGGCTCACGATCTGACGGTTCAGTTCGGGCAACGCACAACGAGCAAATACTATCTGGCTGTCGTTCGTGGTTGGACGGACGATTCAGGCGTGATTGATAAGCCACTGAAAGAGCATCCCGACCGCATCACGCACCCGGATGCGGACCGCGACAAACTGCCGCAGGATGCCGTCACAGAGTTCGAGACACTCGACCGCTGTGAAATTCCCAACTCAATGGGCAGGTACCCAACGAGTCGCTACTCACTGGTCCGGCTGCATCCGTTAACAGGTCGACGACATCAGCTTCGTCGGCATTGCAAGCACATTTCTCACCCGATTATCGGCGATCCGAAGCATGGTGATCACCGGCACAACACGATGTTGCACGAGACGTTTCACATCGACCGGCTCTTGCTGGCGGCAATCCGGTTGCAGATCGCTCATCCGGTCACAGGGCAAATGCTTGATATCTCGTCAATGGCTGGTGTGGGATTTGATGCCGCGACTGCTGCACTTGGATTGAGTCTCACGCCGGTTCCTGAAGACCTGTAGAAACAACGCAAGCCCGGTTCAATGAACCGGGCTTGCGTGTGATTCGAATCTCTGGCCTTCACTCAACTGTGCATGAGCTGGTGCTCGAACGAGATTTCATACTTTTTCATCTTCTTGTAGAGCGTCGTCCGGTTGATGCCCAAAGCGGCTGATGTCTTCTGGCGATTCCAGCCGTTTGTTTCCAGGGCGTTCAGAATGATCTGTCGCTCGGGTGCAACCAGTGCGTTTCTCAGCGAACGAGGTCCGCCCGGCAATTCCACCGTGTTGCGGTTCGGATCTTCGCGTCGCAGTGATTCCGGAAGGTCGTCGACGCCGATCACTTCACTCTGTGAAAGCACGACCGCTCGCTCAACGACATTAACCAGCTCCCGAACGTTGCCCGGCCAGTTGTATCGCTGCATAAGCTGAATGGCAGCGTCTTCGAATCGCTGCACGTTCTTGCCATTCCGCTCATTCATGTGCTCAAGGTAGTGCTCGACCAACAGCGGTATGTCCCCCAGACGCTCACGCAGCGGCGGCTGCGTCAGGGAGATGACGTTGACGCGGTAAAACAGGTCCTGGCGGAACTGACCTTTGCGGACCAGTTCTTCGAGGTCTTCATTGGTGGCGAGAATCAATCGCGTGTCAACTTTATGAGTTGTCGTGCTTCCGACCGGTTCGAACTCGCGGTCCTGAAGGACTCGGAGAAGCTTCACCTGGAGACTCGGCGAAGCGGTCGCGACTTCGTCGAGAAAGATTGTGCCACCGTCGGCCTGCAGGAACTTTCCGATCTTGTCGTGCACTGCTCCGGTGAAAGCGCCTGCCACGTGGCCGAACAGCTCGCTTTCCAACAGAGTGTCCGGCAGTGCTCCGCAAGCGACTTCGACGAATGGCTGATCCGCTCGTGAACTGAGCTGATGAATCGCACGGGCGGTGATCGTCTTGCCTGTCCCGCTTTCACCCAGAACGAGCACGGTGGCTCGCGTGTCGGAGACACTCTCGACCAGATCGAACATCTTCTGCATCTTGTAGTCGCGACCGACGATGCTGGAGAGTCCGAAGCGGTCGTTGAGCTGCTGACGAAGTTGCTTGTTCTCTTCGACAATCGCGCGTTGGCCCAGGGCTCGCTGGATCGCAAGATTCAGCTCGTCGTCGATGACCGGTTTCGTCAGATAATCGAATGCCCCGACGCGAATCGCTTCGACAGCACTCTCGATTGTGCCGTAGCCGGTCAGCATGATGACGGATGTATCCGGGCACGCTTCGACGGACCATTCCAGCAGATGGAAGCCATCACGATCCGGAAGGTTGACGTCGCAGATCACGACCTGGAACGGAAATTCGGCCATGCGGTCCATCGCCTGCTGGCATGATTGAGCCGTCTCTGTGCGGTGGCCGAGCCCACGCAGGTAATCGGCCATGGCATCCAGAATGTGTCGGTCGTCATCAACGACCAGCAGCGAACCGTGAACTTCCGTTGTCATCTCATCCCCCTCAGGTCCAACTGGACCGTTGTCCTCATAGGAATCCCGCGTTTCGGCACGCGAGCTGTTGCCTGCTTCCAACCTGTGCTGCCGCCGCACCGTTGGCTGGCTGCATCGGTTGTCAAGACGCACGCAAACATAGGTCGCGGTTGCGTCTGGTCAACGCGGAGATGTCGGCTTCCGGCATCACGCCACCCTGACCGGACGACTGATGCGGAGATGTCACACTGTGACGTTCTTACCCGAGTGAGAATCAACGGTGGACATATGCCTTGTCCTGGTCGGCGCAGGCAAGTTTTACAACACGGTGGTGGAGCGAGAATACGGGGAGACGGTTTGTCACGAGTGCGGCTGGCCGCATTAACGCAACTGCATCAACCCAGACGGGTTAGGGCGGTGGGGTGGTCTCCGGTTGTCGCACTTGCCGACAGTTACAGACAAACTGTAACATTGCGGCAAGTATAGTCGGATATGAACGTATGTGGCATACGCGGATTGGAGTGCGCTGCTTGACCGGTTCTGAGCAGGACAACTAAGATTCCGGACTGTCTCCGTACACCGGTTTTTCACATTCTGAGTTGCAGCCACAGATTCCGGTCGAACCCGGATCGAAACTGCCGACAAACGAAAGACGACCGTCCCGTGTCATCAGTTGCCGGAAAGGCCGTGTGCCGAAGTGTGAACGGAGTGTTTCCTTGAGAGCCATCATCAGCGACATCCACGGAAACCTCGAAGCCCTCGAGGCGGTCCTGGCCGACATTAAAGAGCAGGGAATCGAAGAGATTTACTGCCTGGGCGACATCGTCGGGTACGGGCCCAATCCACGTGAGTGCATCGACCGCGTCCGCGAACACTGTGCGATGTCTTTGCTGGGCAACCACGACCAGGGGGCTCTGTTCGATCCCGAGGGCTTTAACGCCGGAGCCGAACGCGCCATTTTCTGGACACGATCGGTGCTGGAGCAAGGTGAGGACAGTCAGAGCCGCTGGGAGTTTCTGGGTGAACTGCCCCGCACAACAAAAGAAGAAACACGGCTTTTTGTGCACGGGTCGGCGAGAAATCCGCTGAACGAGTACGTCTTCCCTGAGGACATTTACAACCAGCGGAAGATGGAGCGGATTTTTGCGCTGGTCGAAAAAGATTGTTTCCAGGGGCACACGCATATCCCGGGAATCTTTACCGAGGACATGAATTTCCTTACGCCGGAAGAAGTGGACTTCTCATACGACCTCGGGACAACACAGAAGCATCTCGTTAATGTCGGTTCGGTGGGGCAGCCGCGGAACGGCGTCCCGAATTCGTCGTACGTCATTCTCGATGGAACTCAGCTCACGTACCGCCGAGTCGTTTACGACGTAGATCAGACTGCCGAAAAGATCTACGCCATCCCCGAACTCGACAACTTCCTGGGAGACCGTCTTAAAGACGGACGCTAACGCACAAGACAATGGAACAGAGACGCCTGCTGACGTTCAGCGTCCTGGTGGTAGTGACATGGCTCGGCTGGTTTTCAGTCGGGCCAGTGCTGTTTCCGGGGTTGTTTCCCCCGCCCAAGCCAAAGCAACAGGCCGAGGATGTGCTTGCGCCTGGCGAACAGCCAGAGGGACCCGCGATCGCGCAGGCCGGAAATCCTGGTGAAGCACCGGTTGAGCCGGTACCAGATCAACCGGAAGATCCTGCAGAGCCCGAAAGTCGTCTTCCGAATCATCCACGGCAAACGGTCACACTCGGTTCGCTTGATCCGGCCACGGGATACACACTGGCGATTGAGCTGACCAGCACGGGTGCAGCTGTCGTATCGGCGACCCTGAATGACCCTCGCTATCCCGTTGCGAAGAACCCGGACAAACTTGATCCGCCGCCGCAGCTTCAGCTCCTGGGCAACAACCTGCGCATCCGGATCGACGACGAAGGTGCCAGAAAGCGACTCGCTCACACGTTTGATGTCGACATCGCTGTGATTGACGATCAGTTCAGAAACCTGGCCCCCACCGCGTCATTGCGCACGCTTGACTGGGAGTTGCTGGAAACGATCGATGACCCGGACGCAGCCCGTACGAAGGCCACGGCGACCTTCCGCATCCGTTCTCCAGACGAGCAATTGGAGATTCGAAAGATCTTCCGGCTGAATCGAGTTCCACCCGAGCAGCTTCAGGCGGGGAATATTCGGGACACCAGCTCACTGGCCTCACAACTTGATGTCGAACTACAGATTCGCAATCTGTCGAGTAAGCCGCAGCTTGCCACCTACGTTCTCCAGGGGCCGGCCGGGTTGCCACTTGAGAACGAAGAAAACGCGCGTAAATTCCGCGACATCAAAGCCGGCTTCCTGAGCGGCGAGTCCGGCTCAATCTCCGCGGAAACTCTGACCGCCGGACAGCTCACCAAAGATCACGAGAACGAGGAAGTCGAAACCTGGTCACAGCCGTTCCGCTACATCGGCGTTGATACTCAGTACTTCGCTGCGATTGTTGTTCCCGCGGAACCACAGCAGAAACTTTCATGGTTCTCCGGATCGAAGCCTACCGTTCTGAAGGTGAATACCGAGTTCCGTGATCGCAGTGATATCAGTGTCGAGCTGACCTCGGTCGAACTCGAGTTGCCGCCGGACGGTGTGGTGGAACACCGCTTTCAGATGTTCCTGGGACCGAAGCGTCGCGAATTGCTGGAGACCTACGAGGCCGATGCCATCATCGACTTTGGCTGGTTCGCGGGCATCAGCCACGTAATGGTCTGGCTACTGGACACGTTCCATGGCTGGGGAGCCCCTTTCGGTGTGGCGATTATCATGCTGACGATGATCGTCCGCGGCTGCATGTTCCCGATTTCGAAGAAGCAGGCTCTGAGTGCGAAGAAAATGAAAGAGCTGCAGCCGCAGCTCATGGAGATCCGGGAAAAGTTCAAGGACGATAAACAGAAGCTCGCACAGGCTCAGATGGAGCTGTATCGCAAAGCCAGCTTCAATCCATTCGCGGGCTGCCTGCCAGTGTTCCTGCAACTCCCCATCTTCATTGCCCTGTATCAGGCGCTGAATAACTGGGTCGATCTGCGAATGGCGCCGTTCCTGTGGATCGACAACCTGGCCGCACCCGATGCACTGTCGTCGATGCCGGAGCTGCCATTCCTCGGTTCCGAATTCAATCTGCTGCCAATCCTGACAGTGGCTCTGTTCTACGCTCAGCAGAAGATGTTCATGCCGCCGCCCACGACCGACGAGATGGCGATGCAGCAGAAGATGATGAATGGCATGATGTTTCTCTTCGGTTTCATGTTCTATCACGTGCCGGCCGGTCTGTGCGTGTACTTCATTGCTTCCAGCTTGTGGGGCATGTCTGAGCGTAAGCTCTTGGAGTACTTGCCGGAAAAGCCCGTTGACGAGGAAGCCCTGAAGAACAAACCGCCGAAGAAGGATGGCATTCTCGCCCGACTGTTCAAGCAACTCCAGGAAGCCGCCGAAATGTCGCAGCAGGTTGAACCACAGCGCGGCGGCCAGGGAACAGGCAATACACCGCCGACGGGTCCGGGCCAGGCAGGTGGCAAGAAGGGCGGCGGAAAACGAGGCAAGGGCCGCAGATAGTTCGTTGCGTTCAGAACAGCGACTGAGCGAGACCTGCTTAACTATTGTGAAACGCAATGTTCCGAGTGTCCCAGAACATCGAATTCTGTTACGGCCACCGACTCCTGAATTATTCGGGGAAGTGCCGGCATCTGCACGGACACAATGGCAAGGCGGTCATCGTGCTCGAAGGAGAGGGCCTCGACGATCGCGGCATGCTCATCGATTTCTCGGACATCAAGAATTCCGTCCGCGCGTGGATCGACAATGAGCTGGATCATCGCATGATCCTCAACGAAACCGATCCGGCGGTGCCGTTCCTGCGGGAACTGGGTGAGCCACTGTTTCTGTTGCCGGACAACCCGACCGCCGAGACGATCGCGCGGCTCATCTACAATTACACAAAGAACCAGGGGTTTCCCGTGATCGAAGTATCGCTATGGGAAACTGCCAGGTCGTTTGCGACATACCGCGAGTAGCGCCGCAGGCTGCACGCTCTCACAGTGCATTGCCACCAAGGTCGGGGAATACCTTCGACACTTTTGCGAGAACGTAATCGCCGTACGTTCCCTCGAACTCGTGAATGTTCTGGTCATCCCAGCGTGAATCGGCATCGAGACTTGCGGCGTGGTTGGTCGGGACTGGTCGGATTATCGCGTCGAAGCCCGGATCGAAAAAGAATGGGAACGACAACCGGCCGCGACCGCTGACGTTTCTGACACGGTGCGGAGTCGATCGGTACAGGCCGGCGGTCATACGGTCGAGCATGTCACCAATATTGCAGACGAACGCATCCGGGATCGGAACGGCGTCGACCCACCGTGACCGCGACTTGACCTGCAACCCTCCGCATTCATCCTGTCGCAGGATGGTCAGCAGTCCGTAGTCGGTATGCTCACTGACGCCCCACTCGTCTGTTGATTCACTCGCTGACACCTGCGGCGGATAGTGGAAAATGCGGAACAGAATCAACGGGTCGGCTGTCAGGTCGTCGCGAAAGTACGACGCGTCGAGACCCAGACTCAGAGCAATGCCAGCCATCAGCGTATGCCCCAGCCGCGTCATCGCATCCATGTATTCCAGTACGGTTTCGCGAAGCAACGGGATGTCCGGAAACAGATTGCGGCCGTGCAGCGGCACTCCGGCCACAACCTTCGGATGGTCGTCACTTAGTTCGGCCCCAAAGTAGAGCCCTTCCTTCCGGTCGGGTCGACCGCTCGTCAATTCTTCACCGACACGAAAGTAACCACGCCAGGCACGTCCGCCTCGTTCCATGCGGATGTCGTCTTTCCGCGCCTGATCGAGGGCGAAGAACTGGCTGCTCAAGTCTTCCAGACGACGCTGCAGCGTGTCACTCACGCCGTGACCTGTGACATAGAAGAAGCCGGATTCGCAGCACGCATTCCGGATCGCCGTGGCCACGGCGTCGGCACTCGATGTCGATTCCGTCAGCGGCGAAACGTCCACGATGGGGATGTCTGAGGTCTGATTCATGATGGAGACCTCTTCACGAACTGGTAACTTGCATCACACGGTCACGTCACCGGTCACCTGAGTGTCGGCGTTCGGGTACCGTTCGCGGATGGGAGTGATGATGTCGCGTAGAAACTCATCAACCTGTTCAGGAGCACGGCCGATAAATCGACGGGCATCCAGATCTCCCGTCAGGTCGACACTGGCGAAAGCGGGATCGGACTGCAGCCGCTCGATCAGATCGTTTGCCTCCGCATGTTCGTTGACCTGTCGCGCCGCTTCCTGACTGTGTAGGCGAATGCGTTCGTGTAAGTCCTGACGGTCACCACCGGCCTGCACGCCAGCCATCAGGAATTCCTCGGTCGCCATGAAGGGCAATTGTTCGGCAAGATGTTTTGCGATCATCTTCGGGTATACCACCAGCCCGCTGGCGATGTTGCGGTACAGAATGAGGACAGCGTCGATCGACAGGAACGCCTGCGGGATGGTCAATCGTCGATTCGCGCTGTCGTCGAGTGTCCGTTCCAGCCACTGCGTAGCCGCCGTCTGGTCGGCGCTGGACTGCAGGCTCAAAGCGAACCGGGCCAGCGAACACATTCGCTCAGACCGCATCGGGTTGCGTTTGTAGGCCATTGCCGATGAGCCGATCTGGTTCTTCTCAAACGGCTCTTCGATCTCTTTTCGTCCCTGCAGAATGCGGATGTCGGAACCGGCTTTGTGTGAGGATTCGGCGACACCTGACAGAGACCGCAGGACCTGCGAGTCAATCTTGCGACTGTAGGTCTGCCCTGTCACCGCATACGTCGATTCAAAGCCGAGCTTCTGCGTGACCAGACGATCCAGTTGCTCGACCTTGCCGTGATCGCCGCCGAACAGTGTCAGGAATGTCGCCTGCGTTCCGGTCGTGCCTTTCACGCCACGAAATTGCAAAGCGGCGATGCGATGCTCAATCTCTTCCAGGTCCAGAACCAGATCGTAACACCACAGCGTCGCTCGCTTTCCTACTGTGGTCGGCTGAGCTGGTTGAAGGTGAGTGAATCCGAGTGTCGGCAGGTCGCGATACTCGTCCGCAAAGCTGGCCAGCGCGTCGATGACTCCGACCAGACGATTGCGAACGAGTTCCAGTCCTTCACGCAGCAGAACCAGGTCAGCGTTGTCGGTCACGAAACAGCTTGTGGCGCCCAGATGAATGATGCCTTTCGCGCCTGGGCAAACATCGCCATACGCATGCACGTGCGCCATCACATCGTGACGCAGTTTCCGCTCGTGCTTCGCAGCCGCGTCGAAATCAATGTCGTCGACGTGAGCCTTCAGCTCCGCAATCTGCTCGGCGGAGATGTCGAGACCGAGCTCGCGTTCGGCTTCCGCCAGCGCAACCCATAACCGGCGCCATGTCGAGTGGCGACGTTGTGGCGACCACAACTCGGACATCTCGCGCGACGCGTATCGGGAGATCAGCGGATTTGCGTACGTGTCGTGACTCAACGTGTGTCTCCAGTCTGGCCGACTCGCGGGCCAGGATGGTTGTCTTAACGGATGAACAATTTCGCAATGCTCAGGCCGGCCAGGACGGCTAACAGCCCGATAACGAGATTCGCGGCCACGTATCCAAGTGCAAGAACCGCTTTGCCCTCGCGGAACAGATTAACCGCATCCAGCCCGAACGTGGAAAACGTCGTCAGCGAACCGAGTCCACCGGTGATCAGCAGTTTCTGCGTGTTCTCCGACAGTCGTTTTTCGAGGACGACCGTCATTAGCAGTCCAATGAGCAGGCACCCGATTACGTTGACCACGAATGTGCCCAGCGGATAGGGGCGGCCGTATCTCTGCTCACACCATTGAGACAGGGATTCGCTGATCCGGTAGCGGGTAATCGCCCCCAGAAAACCTCCGATTCCGACTGCCAGCCACACGGGCATGACGCATTCCGCTTCTAATGTGACACTCGAACCCCAACGCGACGGCTTGGCCGCTGAACTGACCGAAGTCTACGGTTCGAAGCGGATTGCGGCGAGTGTCCGGATCCGCGCTGACACACTTCTGCAAAGCTGATATCAGCCCGCCGTCTGTTGCCGGAGTCCGCCTTCACGCGGCGTGCCCTGGCACACGCCGCCTGCTGGCGGGACTCAACTGGCCTGACGGAGACACGAATGACGGTTCCGGTTTCGCAGATGTGGACGGTGGCCAGTTACGTGCTGCGCAACAAGCTGCGGGGCATCGAGCGATATCCACTGGTACTGATGCTTGAGCCGCTGTTCCGCTGCAACCTGGCGTGTGCCGGCTGCGGCAAGATCCAGCATCCCGTCGACATTCTGCGGAAGCACCTCACGCCAGACGAGTGCTTTCACGCGGTCGAAGAGTGCGGCGCGCCAATGGTGTCGATTCCCGGCGGTGAGCCGCTGCTGCATCCGCAGATTCACGAGATCGTCGAGGGACTTGTCGAGCGAAAGAAGTACATTTACCTCTGCACGAACGCCCTGTTGCTCGAGCAACATCTCGATCGCTTCACGCCCTCAAAGTACCTGACGTTTTCCGTGCATCTGGACGGACCGCAGATCGAACACGACCGCGCCGTCTGCCGCGGTGGAGTTTATGAAGTCGCCGTGCAGGCCATCCGTGCCGCTGTCGCGAGCGGATTTCGAGTCACGACAAACTCGACTCTGTTCAACGATGCCGATCCCGAGATCTGCCGCCAGTTCTTTGACGAACTGATGGAGATCGGTGTCGAGGGCATGATGGTCTCACCCGGTTATCCGTACGAAAAAGCGCCGGACCAGGAGCACTTTCTGCATCGCGGCGAAACGCAGCGTCTGTTCGGGCAGATTCTGGATCGCGCGAAACGCGGCTGGAGATTCAATCAGTCGCCGCTGTTTCTTGACTTCCTGCGCGGGCACGTCGAACTGGAATGTACGCCGTGGGGCAACCCGACATTCAATCTGTTCGGCTGGCAGAAGCCATGCTACCTGCTGCAGGAAGGCCACGTTGAAACCTTCCGCGAGCTGATGGAATCGACTGACTGGGACTCGTACGGTCACTGCAGCGGAAACGCGAAGTGTACTGACTGCATGGTGCATTCCGGCTACGAACCGAGCGCGGTGGCGGCGACATTCGGTTCGCTGAGTGGTTTCGCGCGGACCGTCAAACTGACGCTCTTCGGTCTGGGCGTCAGCAAATCCGCTGAGCCCGCTCCGGTCATAGCGGCCGTCGACGCTTCAAGAGACGCGATTGAATTCGGCACCCCGGACACTACCGTCACCGAAACGGACGACGAGTCGCGGTTCGAAGTCGAGCTTCCCGTGCTCTCCTGAATGTCACGTTCCAATGCGTTCGCAAGTGGTGACCGCTACTGTGGAAGTCGAACTAAGGAGCCGGCGATACGCCAGTGGATCAATAGGCTTGCCGTCCTCGTCCCTCAGTTCACTCAGCTGTGAATAGAGGATCGTGCGGCTCGCGTCACTTCTTCGAAGGGATCAAGTGCCTCGTCCAAGTGTTACTGCACCTGCCAGGAATGCGGGACGTGTCCAGTCTGACGGCCTTACCCCGCAGCAGATCCTGTACCTTGTAGGTGCTGTTCCCAGATGACGACCGCGTCAACACCGCTGTTGAGGAGCGCGGCCGGCTGCGGGCTCCAAGAGCAACCCATTCAGCCGAGGATTTCATCTGCTTCAGAATGAAGGCCGCAATCGCAATGACTCACTGGCACAAACTGGCCAGGAAGGACCAGCGATTTGCCAGCCACGTGGAAGATCTCGGAGCCAGCGAACCAACCTGAATCAGCCGCCAGACTCACCATTCGCGCGCCGGCCACTCGCGGTTTCCGTAGTCCTGCTGACGCCAGTCGACGTTGTGTGCGGGGCCGGTGATATTCTCATCTCCCCATCGCCCGTAGTACTTCATCCACTCGCATCCCGCTGGCGGCTGATAGGCGTCGTAGGCAGCCTGGTTGCTGAAGGCATCTTTATCCCATCCGACATCGACAATCCGATCCCAGGTGGGCCAGGGCCATCCCGTGTCCGTTCGGTCCGTGGCCACATACACGTCACCAACAACAAAAGTGCCGGGGATCAACATCAGCAACCACTTGAGATTGAAGATCCGTCCGTGATCTTTGGGATCAGCATAGGTCGCATGAGACGACTGAGCTGAAAACACGACGGGGCGCTCGTGACCATCGAGTGGGTCTGCGAACTTAATGACGTCCTTCCATTCCAGACGATTCCCACCGGTATGTCCGGCAACGTAGACGTACTTTGGCTGCGTCCAGTTTCCCGGCGTGGAATTCTTCGGTGTGAGGATCATCATCTGTTCCCAGTCAGCTTCATGCTTGCCGAAGGATTTGATGATGTCAGTTGCGCCGTTGTAGGCGTAGAAGAAGAAGTAATGCAGAACATCCCAGTCCTGATTCTTCCAGAAAATTGGTTGATGATAACCGTAACACGGTGCGTTGAATTCTCCGTTGCGCCAGATCTTCCCGTCATGCAAGGGCGTCTGATATTTGTCACGTTTGCCCAGCGTGGTACCGGGCAGCTGACTGGCATCACGCCTTCCGGCCTTTGGGTCAATGACCGGGTCCAGAACTGTCTTGCCGCTCTCATCCTCCAGAGCAGCGTTGCTGAGATAGAACTCGGTTGTGCAGGGAAAGAACTCCTCCTCGGAGTTCAGAAAAACGAGAGGAGCGTAATGGCGCAGTATCTCCTCGCTGAGAGTGTAAACAGGCGGACGCGGGACCGTCGGTGTGACCAGACTGGCGTAGCGGGCGGCGATGCGACTGCAGTAGTCATCCTTCTTTTTCGAGGAATGATGCACATGGGCACCGACACCGACCAGAACGTGGTTTTCTTTCTTAGGAGGCGAGTCCCGGTCCCACTTGTCTTCATCCTTAGCAACAAACTTCTTCACGGGCCCGACCAGTTGACGGGTCACAGGGTCCCACGCGCGAGCGTACAGCCTCAGGTTGGCTACCGTGTTGCCTTCAACTTTGACTGACCAGCCCGTTGCGATGAATCCCGGTGGAAGGATGACCTCCAGATCAGGTTTGAACTTGCCCTTATCTTTCTCTCCTATGTTCTGGTTGTGAGTGTGATAGTTGCCCTTCGTGAATTACTGAATCGTTCCGTCTGGACCGATCGTTGCAGGCCAGATCCAGAAATCGGCAAAACTCCGCTTTGACGTTCTCGCACCCAGCCCGATCATAACGGTCGACGAATCCCTGGAGTCCGGAAGGACTGCCATGAGGTCCGGGTCCTTGTCCTGAACGAGAACCGAGCCATGCCAGCGTGTTTGTGTTTCCTGCATTCCCCATGTCTCCTTACGGATTCGTATGTCGATCATGTAATGTACATACATGTTGACGGCTCATATCGAATCACAGGCACTTCCCGATATGTGCTTTGCAGGCTGTGCGCGAAGAATGTCATCTCAGACCCGCCTACTCGGCCAAGTGCGCCACGATCAAGGAGGCTGCTGCCATCAGACTGACCTTGCGAAATGACGATCGTTGTTACGCGCGGAGGTCGACAACACCTGCGTGTCGTGCACGTTCCCAGGCAGAATTCCGGGCGAAGCTCGGTATCGTGGAAGAAGAAGCGGACGAGTCGATCTACTGGATGGAACTGCTCATCGACACGGAAGTCGTGCGAGAAGAACTTCTGGCGGACCTGATCAAAGAAGCCAACGAAATCCTGTCGATGGTCGTCGCGTCAATTCGAACAAGCCGAAAGTCAGAGAAGTAACATGTCAAACGTGGGCACAGACAACAGCGAAGCAAGACTCCGCACTCCGCACTCCCCATTCCGAACTCCCTGCCCCCCCACTCGCAGACAGTTCCTCAACAGCTCGCTGGGAATTGGTAGCGTGGCATTTGCCTGGCTGCTCAACCAGGAACGGGCGTTTGCCACGCCGAAGAATGTCCCGAAAAAGAAGCCGACATTCGACCTCGACCGAAAGCAGTCGCACCTGGAGCCGCGGGCGAAGGCAATGATCTCGCTCTTCCAGCATGGCGGACCGGCTCATATGGACCTTACGGATCCGAAGCCGGAGCTGTCGAAGTTCGACGGTATGGACTACACCGGTGACGTGCAGTACAGCTTTGCGAATGCGGCGAGTAAGAAGCTGCTGGGCACGAAATGGAAATTCAGAAAACACGGTGACTGCGGCACTGAGTTGTCCGAGCTGCTGCCACACATCGGCGAGATTGCCGACGACATCTGTCTCGTCCGCAGCATGCACACGGGTGCCAACGGGCACGAAGTTTCCATTCGTTACTTCCACGGCGGAATTCCGGGCGTCCTCGGTCGACCGCATTATGCGTCGTGGCTGTTGTACGGACTGGGATCGGAAACTCAGAACCTGCCGGCATACATGGTGCTGACAGACCCCGGCGGGCATCCGGTGGATGGAGTCAATAACTGGTCCAGCGGGTTCATGCCGCCATTGTTCCAGGGGACGGTGTTACGGCCCAGGGAGCCGCGAATCCTGAACCTCGATGCGGCCGCGCATCTGCGTGGCGAACCGCAGCGTCAGAACCTGACGTTCCTGCAGGCTCTCAACCGCAAGCACGCAGCCAGGTTTCCCGGAGAATCTGATCTGGATGCCCGCATCGCCAGCTATGAACTGGCCGCGCGCATGCAAACCGCCGCCGGCGAGGCACTGGATATCAGCCAGGAGACTCAGTCGACTCAAAAAATGTACGGTCTGAACGATGACGTCACGCGGGAATACGGCACGCGTTGTCTGATCGCCCGTCGTCTGGTGGAACGCGGCGTGCGGTTCGTGCAGCTCTTCCTCGCCGGTCAGCCGTGGGACAATCACAACAGCATCGGCACGGCACTGCCCAGCGTCTGTCGTCGTACGGACCGACCGTCGGCCGCACTGGTCAAAGACCTGAAACAGCGAGGCATGCTGGATGAAGTCATTGTCCACTGGGGCGGCGAGATCGGACGCCTGCCGGTGACGCAAGACCAGGGCGATCCGAAGAAGCACGGCCGCGATCACAACGGGCAGGGCTTCAGCATCTGGTTCGCCGGAGGCGGTTTCAAACCTGGAATGGCCTATGGAGCCACTGACGAAGTCGGTCATCGTGCGGTCGAGAACATCGTCACACCCAACGACTACCAGGCAACGCTGTTCCGCCTGTTCGGTCTGAACTGGCAGGAGCTTGTGTATCACCACAACGGGCAGCAGCAGATCGTGACCGCCGGAAGGCAGGCACGGGTCGTCGAAGAACTGCTTGCCTGAAGGTTGACCGGTCGCAGGCTGAGAGGTCGCAGTTCGGCGCGGGTCGATCGCAGACTTACTGCTGCACGACGTCATTCGCGCCACCCCCGCCGGAAACCGTGTCCTGCAGCCCGCCCTGACCTCTGACCAGATCCGTTCCCAGGCCACCATCGAGATTGTCGTTCCTGGAACCGCCGAACAACGTGTCGTTGTCGTCACCGCCCGTGATCGTGTCGCTTCCGGAGTTGCCGTTCAGGAAGTCGTTGCCAGCACCGCCGATGATGCTGTCCTTGCCGCCTTCGCCACGCACCGAGTCATTACCGGCGCCAGCATCAATCGTGTCGTTTCCGGAGCCGCCTCTCACCGTGTCGTTACCCGCGCCCGTGGAGATGCTGTCCCTGCCGCTCCCGGCATTCACGACATCGTTGCCCGCACCACCAATGAATGTGTCGGCTCCGCCGCTGCCATTGAACTCAACGACGTTTCCAACAGCCGACGAATCCAGCAGGTCATTGCCAGCTGATCCGCGGAACTCGATCACGCCAGTGAATGTTGCCAGTGAGGCATCCAGAGTGACTCGGTCGGCGTTGGTGTTGCCCTGAATCAGCAGACGCGTGGCAGTGCCCAGCGTCTGATCGCTGATCACGGTGGAGTTCTGCACGAGTTGCACCTGGCCGCTGCTGAGCTGCAGCGTGTAGGTCCCGCCACTACTTGGGAGAATCACGTTGAGCACTACGGTCCCACTGGTCGTTCCGCCGCCACCACCAGAGGATGGCTGGTCCTCGACGGTGTCTCCCGCTCCGCCGAACAACTGGTCTTCACCGTCGCCACCATTCACGACGTCCCCTCGACCGCCCTGACCACTGACCCTGTCGTTGCCGGCCTCGCCATTCAGGTTGTCCCGGCCTCCCCCGCCGAGCAGCGTGTCGTTGTCGTTTCCACCGCGAATCGTGTCGCGTCCACTATTTCCATTGAGCAGATCGTTGCCGTCGTCACCGTTAATCACATCGTTGCCGGTTTCACCCCGCACTCTGTCGGCACCAGCACCGCCATTGATTGTGTCCTTGCCAGAACCACCGTTGATCGTGTCGTCGCCCGCTCCGCCATCGAGGCTGTCGTCACCAGAACTGCCGTTGACGACGTCGTTGCCCGATCCGCCAACGAACGTGTCGGCGTTGGTTCCACCGTCAAAGATCACATTGAAACCGACTGCGGACGCATCCAGCGAGTCGCTTCCACCGGACGCATTGAACGACAGAGTTCCTGTGAAGCTGGCAAGTGATGCGTCGAGGGTCAGGTTTTCGCCGGCGCTCTGGCCGGAGATGGCTATCGTGGCGGCGTCCCCCAGAGTCGTGTCCAGGACCGTCGTCGTTCCGTTCACAATCTGCAGGTTGGTTCCCGACACCAACTGCACAGTGAAATTGCCGCCGCCGGTCGGCAACGTCGTGGAGATCGCTCCCTCGAGACTGTTGGTCACTGTCACAGTGACTGCCTGCGTCACCGCGGCAGTGCCATCAGTGACCTGCACCGTCACCTCGTAAACGTTGTCGGTGTTAGCGTCCGCGGGAGCTTCAAAGTCAGGAGCCGTGTTGAACCGAAGCACGCCGGTCAACGCGTTGATGCTCAGATCCGCCTCATCGGCCCCGCCAATCAGCGAAAACAGCAGGTTCTGGGGTGGAGCTTCCGGGTCAGTGGCCGTGACGGTCAGCGCCGTCGTTGTTCCCTCGGCAACCGACGCGGTGGCGGACGATGTGATCGACGGCTGCGTATTCGGAACGGAAATTCCATTGCCCTGAATCGCAAAGTCGTACGGGTTTTCGTTGCTGTCGTTGTTGACGATGTTGATCGTCGCCGAACGAGTCCCTGTCGCGGACGGATCGAACGTCACCGTAAACGTCGTACTGGCCGCGGACGCGACGGAAGCGGCGGGCGTTGACGTCACTGAAAAATCGGTCGCGTTCGTTCCCGTGATCGTGACACCCGTGCTGAGATCGAGTGACGTATCTCCGGTATTCGTAATCGTAAACGTGCGGGCTACAGTCGCGCCCGCAATGTCGGCCGAACCAAAGTCGGTCCCGTCTCCAGTGCCAGGCACGAGGTCGCCATCGTCAACGGGAGCGCCATTCCCGATCAGACCGATCTCAGCAGTCAGCAACACACGGTCTTCCAGCGGCTGAACCATGGCCGACCGAACCTGCGAACCATCCAGCCTTCGTCGAGCGACACCGTGCCGTGGTCGTCGCCTGTAAGACCCACCGTACAGACGCATCAGGAACCACTCGAAGGGTCGGTACTTCAACATGTTGACGTTCTTTTGCTGCTGAGAGATTCAGGATGACAGTCATGAGCTGCAGCAGGCACATATGCACTACCCGCAAAAGCGACAAAATAAGTAAACCACATAGAATAGGTAATTTCAATGCAGTATCGAAATCGAGAGAATCGTCCGCGAATGCCGATGGTTCCGGGGCTCGCGGGCGGAAAGTAATGGACCGAGCTGTCCCAACGCGGTACGCGGCGTCGGCGATTCTCAGGCGAGCGGCCACCAGTTAAAGCGAGCGGCCGGCAGGGCGGACATGCGACCGGCGTCAGAATTCCGGAGTCGCGGCCCAGAAGTGAGACTGAGAGTATTCTTCACCATCCGTGTCCCAGCGAATGCGGACTCGGGCGGTTTCGTCGAAGTTGCTCAAAAGAGCGGGGCGAGCGACTTCACTGGTGGAGTTCACCGTCGCTCGCCCCGGGGCAAACCTTCAGAAACTGACTACGTTGCAACGTCAAACGAAGACAAAACCCTCAGCCAGATTGGACGTCTGGGACCACACGTCATCAACAGTGGCAGTCGCCATGCCAAGGCTGGGGTTGTTCCAGGTGAAGTATCGTTCGAACGTGCCATCCGCCTCGACGACTGCAGTCAGGCCACCCGGCACGACACCACCGAAAGTGACGATCAGTCCTACCGGAGCCTCGTCGACAACAGTACCCCTGAGTACCCACTCGTTGGGTCCCAATTGCAGGACGGAAAAGTCGTTGATGTCCGGTGCGGCGTCAAAGAAAAACACCTCATCTGAGCCCACGAGTCCACCCGCATCGACAACTGTCGCATAGATCGGTCCCAACGCGCTGATGTCAGTGATTAGCGAAAAGCCACCGAATCCGTCAGTTGTCGTGGTTCCCGAGACGACTCCGCTGAATGTCACGATCAGTCCCTCAGGATGCTCATCCATCACCCATCCGCTGATTTCGACAGTTGTCCCAACACTGGTCGTCCAAGCGTCGCCCCAGATGTATGGAGCGAGGTTATCTGCTGGTGGATCGATCGGTGGTGGATCGATCGGTACGGCGTCAAAGAAAAACATCTCATCTGAGCCCACGAGTCCACCCGCATCGACAACTGTCGCATAGATCGGTCCCAACTCGCTGATGTCAGTGATCAGCGAAAAGCCACCAAATTCGTCAGTTGTCGTGGTTCCCGAGACGGCTCCGCTGAATGTCACGGTCAGTCCCTCAGGATACTCATCCATCACCCATCCGCTGATTTCGACAGTTGTCCCACTACTGGTCGTCCAAACGTCGCCCCAGATGTACGGAGCGAAGTTTTCGACTGGCGGATCATCTGCTGGGAGATCATCGGCCGGGAGATCATCGGCCGGAAACTCCGACGTCAGCATGATCCTGGAACAGAGCACTTCAGTGTGCATGGGAATAGAGCGCGATCGACGCGCGCATGGTCTGCGCAGACGGCGAAACAGTGAAAGCATCTCGGACCTCATTTGGCAGAAGGGTCAAGCGCGACGAATGGGCGGCGACCGGTGAAGCCGTTGGCGATCATTCACGCCAACAGAACTCTGCCCGCAGGGCATCGTCTGGCGTGAGGGTGAGGCGAATCACCGTATCTACTATTCTGATTGGCAATTCGCGGTGAATCACGACACTGATTCCCAGAATTTCCTGGGAGATTCTTTCCGAATCATTAGAGCGATCGGAAAATTCGTGCGACGTCTTCCTGATCCATACCGGATGGCCTGAGAACCCGGTCAGTTTTCTCGCGAACGTCAGCGGTAGGCCTGGTCGCGCGCAACCGGCGAAACTCCGGTTCGTTTTCCAGCGACTGGCGAAATGCGTGCCGGTCCTGGGCAAATTGCGCGATTCCGTTGATGCCAGAATCCTCAATGACGAGTCCGCACGCGGCAGCGCCTTTCAGATGTCGGACAACGGCCCCAATGTCGGGCGATTCCGTCCGTGCGTGAAGGTATGCCGCTGTTATGTGCAGCTCGATCGTTGCTCGCCCCCTCAAGACTGCCGTTTCGATGTCCGACACACCTTGATCCGTAACGACCTGCTTCTGCCGGACAGCCTCCGCCAGTTCTAAGGTCGCTCGGTTGAACCATGGGGCCTGTAGATTCGGATTGAGCCGGATCGCGGAATCGAGATGTTCACGGCCCGCAAGAAACTTGCCCGCGCTGATGGACAGAACGCCCAGGTTGTTCCGCAACTCGGCAGTGTCGAGCCCCATTTGAAGGGCTGCGTTGTAATAGGCGGCAGCCGCAGGAAAGTCAGAGCACCGCTGGTTGCAATACGCCATTAGCTCTTCCCGATGTGGATCAGAATCACCCGTCTGTCGGGCGGCTTCGAGACTCTCCTTTGCCCGAAGAAACTCGGCATGGCTGTCGTCCTCGTTTCCTTCTGTCCGCATCGTTTCGGCAATTCGTAAACGTACCAGTGCCCGCAACTCAAAAGCTTTCGTGTATCCGGACGATGACTCCAGAGCATTCTCCAGGAACGGCAACGCATCCGAGTAATTTCCGTCGCTGTACTCACCCAAAGCCACCTGATACTGACGCTCGTGATAAGGCGGGCGGACTGTGAGCCAGATTGCGACACTAAGAACCAGCACGCAAACAGCACTGAGTGACGCTACGACAAGCCGTGGGTGCCGCCGAAGTTGTCGGGAAATCTGCTGCACTGGTCTCAGCAACAGCCGCAGTTGTTCCCCGAGTTCTCCCGCTGAAGCGGGACGGCCAGCGGGATCGAAAGCAAGGCACGACTGAATCACCGCGGCAACGGTTGGGTCGACGGCATCGCAGAATTCACTCAAAGGCCGGGGACCTCGTCGCTGCAGATTCAAAAGCGCGACGGCAGGATTCTGTTCTGCCACGGGACCGTTGAGATCGAATGGCCGCTGCCCGCTGAGCGCCTCGTACAGTGTCGCTCCTAGAGAGAAAACGTCGACGGACGATGCTGAAACTGGCAGGCTCTCGGCTTCACCGTCTTCGCACAGCAGTGCCAGTTGTTCGGGAGCCATATAGGCCAATGTGCCGCCGACACCGCCGTCGTCGTCCTCCGTACGGGCGAGGTTGAAGTCAAACAAAAGCGGATGCCCGTGCCTGTCGATGAGTACATTGGCCGGCTTCACATCCCCGTGAAAGACGCCCTGTTCATGGGCGAATTCGAGAGCGTCACTCAGTTCGGCTCCCATCCAGACGACAGCGTCCTCGAACCGCCCGGAGTGAAGAATCGGGTCAGCGTCTTTCGTCACGGCGGCAGCCGCATGCTCAGAATTCAGATCTGCCGCCAGGTCCAGCAGACGGCGGGCGTTGGTCGGCATTGGTCCGCTGGCCAGCAAACCCTGAATCAGGTCGTGCAGCGTGGCCCTGCCGTAAAACGGCATGCACAGAGCCGTGAACCCACTGACGTCATCGCGTTTCGTTGAATGGACCGGGACGATATTCGTGTGCCGAAGTTGCGCCAGCGTGCCGGCTTCCGCTCCGGCTTCGCGTGCGATCTTGACGACCACCGGGCGGTCACTCATCGAGCCTTCGAGGGCCAGAAACGCGCGGGCGAACGCCCCGCGTCCAAGTTCTTCAACCAGCAGGAAATCCGCAAAGACTTCGCCCGCGGCGGGCCAGGCGTCGACATCATCGACGTCTTCGATCATTCCTTCTCGGACGGCGTGTCCCGCCTGAATCAGGAGTCGTAGAGACTCGCCCAGTTCCGGAAACTCGCGGACATAAGCGTCGTCGTCGACAGCCTCCCCGGTCTTCAGCTTCAGCCGGTAGGCTTCGTAGACGATGGAAACCAGAATCGACCGATCCCAGGCGATATTTGGATTCTGATTGAGGAACCCGCGAGCATCAGCTTCGCTCTGACGTGTCCGCCACTCGCGCCGCGTTTCGTCGACAATGCGACGCTGAGTCGAAATATCGATTCGCAGAGTCTGCACAATGACATCCCTCAACTGAGAATGGGGTGCCTGGCCACCCACACTAGTACAGTTCTGAACTATTCTGCCACGTAACAGGATATTTGTCAGCCCTTTCCCGGCCTAATTCCAGCCTCGAATCCATTCCCGCGAACGCTGGTAACAGCCCCGGTCAAATCTCTGGCTGTCAGGTTCCAGGACAAAGTTCCCAAATTGGCTGTCGCAATATCGCCACCAATCGCAATTAGAGTAGTGAGTGAATGGCACTACAACAGGTTTTCACGTGTTCAATATATCAGAATAGTCCGTCGTTTCGTCCAGAACCCACAGGAGTCTCGCAGTGATCCCGGTCAATGGCCGATGCCTGGCAGTTATGAGGGAATTGGAACATGTAACTGATCCGGAGTCCTTGTTTACGCTTGCCCTTGCGGGCGCGGACATCGGCATCTGGGAATGCAACACGGCGACCGGGTATTTCTATGCACATCCGGTGCTGCTCGACATGCTCGGGCTGGATGACCGGCAGTGCCCGTTGAACCTCGACGAATGGCTTGAAAAAGTCGACCCCAAGGATCGCACACGGGCACGTCAAAACGCGAGACGTTTGACGATTGGCCAGGCATCACGGATTCGCGAATTGCGACGCATGGTCCATTCGGACGGGACCATTCGTCATTTTCTCAGTCGCGCTGTGACAATCACACACGCAGATGGTTTTCACCGCAGCGTGATTGGAGCCGAGATTGACGTCACTGAGCTGTTCGAGACGGGCGATTGAATCTTGTAACTTGATTCACCGCTCGTCGTCGCTGGCTACTTTGGCGCTTCCGGCGCGGGGCTCAATCTGATGTTACGGATGCGGCGACTTGCTGATGGCGATGCGAAACGTCCTCCATCACTCGCTGTACCGTGCGTTCGGTGACTTTCATGATTGATGCAATCTCCCGCATCGTGTGACCGTCCCGACGTAACTCAAGGATGCGCTGGTTCCGATCATTCAGGCCGTCCATGACTTGGTGCCACTCATCCCGAATCATCACGCGTTCATCGGGTGAATCGTATGCAGTCGCCAGCAAGGGCGATGATTCCTCGACAGCATCAAGAGCAATGACCCGGTTTTCGTCGGTCTTCTGAAATCCGCCCAGATACTGACGGGCTTTGTAGGCGGCCTTTCGGCGCGCGACCGTCGTGAGGAACGCAATCAGGTCCGATGGTGTCTCGAAGGTCCCCAGATTCTCACGGGTCTCCAGTAGCGAGGCCCACACGGATTGCACAAGGTCCTGCGAATCGAGCAAGTGTCGCAGTCGATCGTTCAGGTTGGCTCGCACGGCTCGAAGTACGTACTTGCCGTACTTCTCGAACAACTCGTTCGACGCCTCTCGCGATCCACCTTCTGCCTGCGCGAGAAGATCGAGAATGTGGGGGTGCGACATGGATCGACTCACCTGCGGATGGACAGAACAGACTCTGCGACGCTGAACACAGACACTATCACAGATACCGATTTCAAGCGATAAACAGGTCGCTTACGTCTCGATCAGAACGATTCTTCGATCACCAGTCCTGGAATCGCTTCCTTCAGCTCAGCCAGTGCCCCAGCGTTTTCTGCGTCTCTGGAGAGGGCGGTCGTCCCGATCTTCAGCTTCTTTAACTTTGTGAATTGCTTGAGATGCTCGACGGCACTGCCATCGATGCCGATATTATCGTCCAGGTCGAGGGACTCCAGATTCTTGAGGGCCGTCAACGGAGCCAGAGAATCACTCGTCAGATCCGACAGAGCCGACAGGTCCAGCTCGCGAAGCGTCGTGATCTTCGCAATCGACTCTAAACCGGCGCTGGTGACATCACTGCGCTCGACTCGCAGAATTTCCAGCTTCTTGAACCCAAAGAGCTTCGGAATGCCTGCGTCACCGACAATCGTTCCAGTCAGGTCGAGTTCGACCAGTTCGGTCATGGCCTGGATGTGATCCAGTCCGTCGTTGTTAACAACCGTTTCGCGCAGCAGCAGACTCCGCATCTTCGTGAGACCGGCGATGTGGATCAGATCCTCACCCTTCACGAAGTTGAACCGCACATTGAGCATCTGCAGATTCGTCAGTCCCGCGATATGTTCCAGAGCGGGGCCAACAATCTCGTTGTCATTTTCCAGCTCCAGCGTCTTCATCTTCTTACAGCCTGCGAGAGCAGCCAGCGATGCGCCGGTCAGCCCCGTGTTTTTGCTGATATTGAGCGTTTCCAGGTTTGGCAAGGTCCCCAGCAGTTTAATGCCCTCGTCGGTGACTCCAGGGCACTCCTGCAGCTTGACCGCCCGCAGGCTCTTGATTTGTGACAGCGATTTGACGCCCGCATCCGTCACATTCGTAAATCGCAGGTCGATGTCGATCAGATGCTTCGCGCCAGCCAGATGAGCCAGCCCCGCGTCCGTCACATTTGTTCGCCGTAGTCCCAGAGCACGCAGGTTTTCGACGGATGACAGCGATTTCAGTCCTTCGTCCGTAATCGCGGAACTGGTCGCATCGAGAACCTGCAGGCCAGGAACTTCAGCCAGGTGGGTCATCCCGACGTCGCTGAAATTCGGTCCTTCGACAAAAACTCGTGCAACCCGCGGCAGGCCTTTGAGCAGAGCCAGATCCTCGTCGCTGGTTTCCGTCTTGCGGAAGTCAGCCAGAATCACATGTCCTGTCGCGCTCACGTCCAACTTGACGCTTTTGCCTTTGAGGGCGGCGACAGAGACGGCATCGTCAGGAATTGTCGCAACTGGCTCGACCGTGGTTTCGCCAGTAATGGCTCCGCCCGGAACAGGGACGGGAGCGGCAGTCGGTTTGCAGCCAGACGCCAGAAACATTGACGCTAAGAGCAGCAGAAGGGCAGGTCGTTTCATTTAGATTATCCGCGGGTTTGAAGTCAGCCAGTCAGCACCGGGGCGAACAATGAGCCTGCTGAAAGCATGGAGTCGGAACAAATCGAGATTACCGGGCCACACATCGGATCGCAATCACATCCGAACGACTGGCGCGATGCACAGTTTCTGATTCATTGGGCGCAATGTGGCAGACTGCTATCATCCGCAGTTCGCCCCAGCGGCCGGTTTCCAGGTCGTGGCCGCGGATCAGCCGACACAGAACTCAACACTGAGATTCAATCTGTTTTCAAAGGAGCATTTCAATGGCTCGAAAGACCACCCGTCGCGACTTTCTGCAGACGTCTGCCGCTGTCAGTACAGCGTTCTGGACGGGACACAGTATTCAGCCGACTTTCGCTCAAAGCGGCTCGACTGTCGAGAAAATCAACTTCGCTTCCATCGGCGTTGAGGGCAAAGGCTCCAGCGACTCGAAGGACGCGGGTAATCACGGCAACATGGTTGCCATCTGTGACATTGACGAAAGGCGTCTGGAGAAAGCAGCTGCTCGCTTCCCGGACGCAAAGAAGTTTGTCGACTACCGCGAGATGCTGACCGAGATGGGCGACAAGATTGACGCCGTCACGGTTTCAACTCCGGACCACAGCCACGCGCCGGCGAGCCTGCTGGCCATGAGCATGGGCAAGCACTGTTTCACGCAGAAGCCGCTGACATGGTCGGTCTACGAAGCCAAGCTGATGCGTGACGTCGCCAACGAAAAAGGCGTTGCCACTCAGATGGGTAATCAGGGCACGTCGAACAACGGTCTCCGTGAAGGTGTTGAAATCGTCCGGGCCGGTCTGCTGGGCGACATCAAAGAAGTGCATGTCTGGACGAACCGTCCGATCTGGCCACAAGGGGCGGGCCGACCGAAAAAGGTAGACGACATCCCCTCCGGTCTGCACTGGGATCTGTTCCTGGGTCCGGCACAGGAGCGTCCCTACAGCTCGGTTTACGCACCATTCAAATGGCGTGGCTGGGTCGACTTCGGCACCGGAGCACTGGGCGACATGGCGTGTCACACGGCCAACATGGTCGTCATGGCTGCAGACCTGTTTGACGCCGAGACGGTGGTTGCCGAATCCAGCGGCATGGGCGAGGGTGAGCAGTACCCGTCACGCTCAAAGATTACGTTCCAGTTTGGCTCACGTCCCCGCGGCGACGGCGAAGGCGAGTGGGGACCGACACCATTGTACTGGTACGACGGCGGCAACCTGCCTGCACAGGAACTGGTCCCTGGCGTGAAGTTCAAGGGCAGCGGCTCGATGATCGTCGGCACGGAAGCAACGCTGTACTCGCCCAACGATTACGGCTCCGCGTTTACGATCTACAAACCCGGCACCAATGAAGCGATTAACATCAAGAAACCGGAACCAACTCTGCCGCGATCACCCGGTCACTTTAAGGAATACGCGATCGCATGCTCTGGCGGACCGGCTGCCATGTCCAACTTTAACTATGCCGCTCGTCTGACGCAGACGATTCTGTTCGGCAATGTTGCTCTGCGAGCCGGCAAGCAAGTCAGTTGGGATCCGGAAAAGTTCACCTGCGGCGATGCGGAAACCGACAAGTTGCTGCACCGCATCTACCGACCGGCATTTGCCACCGTTCCGGAACTGCAGTGGCCGAGTCGAGGGTAACTCTCCGGCAACGCCGAAACCTGAAGATACGTCGGCCGGCCCCACGGGCCGGTCGTTTTTATTGCGCCCGGTCCCGAATCCTGGGGATCGAGCGTCCGGGGAGTATTTCGGCGTGCGGTGGTTTCTGGTGATTGTGCCTTCGCGAAGACGCTTCGCACGGGTATGCTTTACTCTTCCTCAGGGTATCTGAGTACATGCGGTCGAAGATAAGCGAGTAACGCTGGTCACGATAGCGGGCAGCGTTTTTTCGGCCGAACGGGGTCTTCTGGCAGAGCTGGAGCCTCTTGCAACCCCGTCTAATCCGGTGTCGGCACGTTTGTCGTACCTTTCCGCTGCCGACCATCGGTCCTGTCGATCGCTCTGGAAAGCCGCCTGCGTCGCTCTCGACGCGCCGAATTCTGTGACTGTCTTGTTTGTCCAGAATTCTCTTGGAAGCCGCGTTTGCTGTGTGATGGTGTCCGTCCGGCCTGCCTCACTCGAGGAGTTGGTGAAGTGTTTCACCTGCCCTCCCCTCATCAGCTTCGCAGCTCTGCAATAGCGGTCGGGATGAGCTGTGATCACCCTGTGGTCGACCGTCCGCACAACGAGTTGAAGTCGAGTGGGGGTCAGTTTCCGCACCGAAAGACGTCTTACTTCCGGCGTTGATTCGCTGAAGAGATTCGGCGTTCGCGGCAGTTGGCGTTCTAAAGTCCGGACTTTGAAACACCGTTTAAGGAATCGCATTGAAGACTTTTGAGGAACTTAACTTGATTGCACCCGTACATCGTGCAATTGCTGACGAACAGTACGAAACTCCGACGCCCATTCAGGCGCAGACAGTTCCGGCTGCTCTACTGGGTCGCGACGTGCTGGGCTGCGCCCAGACCGGGACGGGTAAAACGGCTGCGTTTGCATTGCCGATCCTGAATCGACTGGGCCAGAAAACTCGCAAGGCGATGCCCAATCATCCCTGCGTGCTCGTGCTTGCTCCCACGCGTGAGCTGGCGATCCAGATTGAAGACAGCTTCGCGACATATGGCAGGCACCTGCAGGTTCGTCGGGCTCTTGTGTACGGCGGGGTGAGCCAGGTAAGCCAGGTACGGGCTCTGAATCGCGGAGTACACATCCTTGTTGCCACACCGGGCCGGTTACTCGATCTGATGAATCAAGGGCACATTGCGCTGGATAAACTGGAGGTGTTTGTTCTTGATGAAGCCGACCGGATGCTCGACATGGGCTTTCTGCCGGATCTCAGAAAGATCATCAGCAAGTTGCCAGACCAGCGGCAATCGTTGTTCTTCTCGGCGACCATGCCACCGAAAATCACCGAGCTGTCGAAGCGACTGCTCAGGAATCCCGTCAGCGTCAACGTCACACCCAGGTCGACAAGCGTCGAAAGAATCGAGCAGCAGGTGCTGTTCGTTGAGCGGAAAGATAAGTTGCCGACGTTGCGACGAATTCTCACGGCGGGCGACGTCGACCGTGCCATTGTCTTCAGCAGGACGAAGCGGGGCGCGAACGCGCTCGCGAACAAGCTCGTGCGAAGTGGCATCACGGCCGCCGCAATTCATGGCAATAAATCACAGGGAGCTCGGCAGCGAGCTCTGGAAGCATTCCGATCCAACGACGTGCAGGTCCTGGTGGCGACGGATGTCGCCGCGCGTGGCATCGACATCGACGGAGTCTCGCACGTCATCAACTTCGATCTTCCGGTTGAACCGGAAGCCTACGTACATCGGATTGGTCGTACGGGACGAGCTGGCGCGGACGGAGTTGCTCTTTCGTTCTGCACTCCGGATGAACGTCGTGAATTGCGTGCGATCGAGCAACTGATCGGTCAAAAAGTGCCGATCGCCACAAATCAATCGCAGCCGGAACCGTCGGCTGCTCAGCCGCGCATCAGGCAAAACGCCGATACGCCTCGTGCCGCTGACAAAGGCGCGGCATCACAGACACCAGCCACGCGTTCTCCGAACGATACATCGGCCGAAGCCGACAAACCAAAGCCGAGACGACGACGACGACGTAAGGGCCTGCATCCCAGGCAGCGCGACAAGCAGACCAGTTAGTATTCTGCACAGGCACGAGTAAAATGTTCTGACCCGGGACTCTAGATACGATTGATCTCACATAAATCCGTGTCACCTGTAGTATCCCACCGATGAGAAGCATACCCGGTTGGATCAATCAAAAACCGCTGTTTCAAGGAGCGAACCCATCGCCAAGAACCAGAACACCTACGCCAAGCGTCAACGGGA
Organism: Planctomycetota bacterium; assembly: GCA_963579025.1. GTDB lineage: Bacteria > Planctomycetota > Planctomycetia > Planctomycetales > Planctomycetaceae > CAUZFZ01. The sequence continues at coordinate 46,367 of CAUZFZ010000036.1, forward strand.
AATGGAAAAGAAGGCGAAAGCCGAAGCCAAGCGGGCTCGTCGCGTTCAACAGAAAGAGTCTGGTGAAACGAGCGATGGACCGGAATTCATCGAGCACCCGGAACTGGAACTGGAACGGGCCGAACGTGAGTCGAGGACGCCGGATTCAACGAAGTGAATCGGAACAATTTCGTTGCCGGTGCACCAGAAAGCAGGTCTCAGTGCTGAAGCTGAGAGTAGAGAATGTACCGGTGGTCTAAGTGCAGGACGAACTGACCGTGGACGTCGTCGCGCGAATCGGATGATTGCGTCGTACGGCGTCCTTGAGATCTGAAACTTTGCGGATGTTGAGTGATCCGATGAAAGTGACTGCTGGCTGCGAAGTCTTGTGCCGTGACTACGGACCAAGATCCTTCCAGCCAACTACTGGTTGAAGTCCTCGCATAGAGAATCGTGTCGCCGATGTCCGAAAAAAAACCGGAGCCGCTGATTCCGCCACGCACGCGTGAACGCTGCCCGGTATGCGGCGAGATCAGCTATTCGCTCGCTGGCGTGCATCCTCAGTGTGCCGTGAAACAGGCGGATGAGAAGCGGATGAATCGCTCTGGCGGCGTTTCTCGGCCAGGAATTGCCGACAAACCCGAGAATGCGGTCAAACCCTGGCAAAGAGTGTGCCCCAAGTGCCAGGCACTGCAGCATGTCCGCAAGAAGGTCTGTGAGTGCGGCCATTCTTTGGCTGGCGGTGGACGCCCGCCGGCACCTGAGAGCGAATGATCAGAGCAGATCATTCTTCTACCGGGCAGCATTTCGCTCCAGGCGAATCCTCTCGAGCTGCTACCTTCGACACTCCGTTGGCACCTCGATTGCGCATCCGGCGTTTACAATGTCGATGCGTCTCATTCCAGTCTGTCCGAGCGGCTTACTGTGGCACGTCGACGATTATTCCGCTTTCGCCTGCAACTCAATCTGACCATCGCTCACATCCTGCTGATGTCGGCGTTCACCCAGGCGACGGACTGGCCAAACTACCGGCATGACGAACGCCGCAGCGCGATCTCGGATGACCAACTTCAGTTTCCACTGACCCTTTCATGGCACTGCAGTTCACGGTCAGCACCCAGGCCCGCAATCGCCGATCCGCTCAGCCATCCGACGGACGTTGACTTTGCCTGCATTCGAGACCATTCCGAGCCTGTCTTCCTGGACTTTGATCACGCGTTTCATCCGGTCGCGGCTGCCGGTCGCGTGTTCTTTGGATCCTCAACCGGAGATCGCGTTTTCAATGTTGAGCTTCAAGGTCGAACCGTACTGAGAGATTTCGACCCGGTCGCGGCAGGCGGTGGTTCTCATCGTGCGGTCGTACGTACGCATTCGAGCTGACTGCGCGCTGGAAGTTCGTTTTGTCAGTCACGCCTCAGAGGTGACCGCATCACTGCCACCAATCCTCTCTGCAGTAGAAGTTCTTCTCGATAAGTAGGACTGCATCATGCAGACACCTCACATTCGGAAAACAACCTGTCAACTGGTTTCTGATTACGTGGCAAGAGCAGCTTCCCCGGTTCAGTCGAAGTTGTTGAGTACGGGCGTTGTTCGTGTGCACGTGAATTTCCAGGGCCGACGCGCAATAATCCCGCCCTCAGAACTCCGCTTCTCGATTTGGAACAGGCACGGCTCTCATGGAATACCGCAACCTCGGAAAGGCAGGCGTCAAAGTCTCTCCTGTCTGTCTCGGCACGATGATGTTTGGCGGACAGACCAGTGAAGCAGATTCGATCCGCATCATTCACCAGGCGGGCGATCTGGGCGTCAACTTCATCGATACTGCGAATATGTATAACGCGGGCGAGTCTGAAGTCGTCACCGGCAAGGGGATCGCGGACCGGCGCGATAAAGTCGTCCTCGCCACCAAAGGACGACAGAAGATGGGCGACGGCCCCAACGAGCAGGGTGGCAGCCGGGCTCATCTGATGAAGGCGCTCGACGACAGTCTCAAACGGCTCGGCACTGACTATGTCGACATTTACTACTACCACGCGCCCGACTTCAGTACACCAATCGACGAAACACTGCGGGCTCTGGACGACATGGTCCGCTCTGGGCGCGTCCACTACATCGCGTGTTCCAATTTTCGAGCATGGCGGATTATGGAGGCCTTGTGGACAAGCGATCGGCTGGGACTCGATTCATTCGCCTGTGTTCAGCCACTCTACAACATCTTCAATCGGGACATCGAAGTCGAAGTCCTGCCGACGTGTAAGGAATACGGTCTGGGGGTCGTCAGTTATTCGCCACTGGCTCGAGGCCTGCTGACCGGCAAATATCGACCGGGCGAAGACTTCCCGGAAGGCAGTCGCGCGTCGCGAAATGATCCTCGCATGCATCAGGCCGAAATCCGCGACGCCAGCATCGAGATGTCGCAGACAATTGCAGAATACGTAGAGACCACCAAAGGCTGTGCGCCGTCGCACTTTGCGTTGGCCTGGTGCCTGGCCAACCCGATCCTGACCTCGATCATTGTTGGCCCGAAAACCATCGAGCAGTTCGAAGACAACATGAAGTGCCTCGACGTCGAGGTCACGGCGGAGGACGAGGACTTCATCGATGATCTCGTCCCGATCGGCGAACACAGCGGCAAGGGTTTCCAGGACACCGCTTACCCCATTACCGGTCGGCCATCCAACTGGAGCCGTGGAACGGGTCTTTAAGCCCGGCCGTGCGTGATCGACCAGATTGGTTATCTCACTGGATAAGCCAGTTGGATGTTTCGCGACCCAGTTGTGACTCATCCGAGTCCGTTGGCGACGCTTCGCGCATGGGCTGGCTCAATGGTGAATTGTAACTGCGTCGTTACGACTCATCAGACTTTTCTCGACTGAGCCAACTTCCCAGCTTGTTAAAGCCTTTTCGGACGGCTCGTCCACTGAGCAGTTCCTCGGTCCAGGTGGACTTGTTGCCGCTGAAGTTGTTCCACACGGCTTCGACATACGGCGCCGATGTGTCCTTGACCGTTTCAAAGAAACCGTTCGCCCGAATGGTGGAGAGAGACTCGCTGTAGTGGTCAACAAACTTCCGCGTAATGAGTCCCCCGACAACCTGCACGCCGGTCAGAGTTCCCTGCCCCACCGTTCCAATCCGGTTGAGTGTCCCCATTGTGACGGCACCTGACACGCCCAGCAGCGAAACGTCTTCTTTGGACGCAACGTCCTTCATTTCTTCCCAGTACTTCTTCAGCTCCGCCTCGGGCAGGATCGAGCGAATGTCGGCGGACACGAGAGCCTTTCGCGTCGTATCCAGTGATTCCTTAAGCTGATCAACGGATAGCGGCGGCGTGTCGAACATCGACGCTGCATTACCCGATGCGTTCTGCACGGCGGAAAGGACGTCGTCGACATTGTGGATCGTTGCGTCCTCGTCAATGAGCCCTTGTTTCTGCAGTTCGGCGGCCAGTTCCTGGACGCAAGTACCAGCTCCATAAGCCAGATCGCTGACGATCGCCATCATCCAGACCGGTGACGCGTGCAGCGTGGCGAGTCCGGCCAGATCAACAAAGTTGCCGACCGCCTTGCGAGCCATCAGATCTTCCTGCTCGTCGACAGCATCTGCTCCGTCTGCTGCAGTTTTCTTCACACCACCGATGTCGCGCGTCAGCATGCCGAGCGAATTCCGCACAACGATTTCGTAGGTCTTGGAACTGTGAAATGCCGCCGGAACAAGAAACCCCGCAGCTTCAGACGCAGCCCCCGCAGCCAGTCCGACCGAACTGCGAACAACCCGTTCCGGAAGAGTCGCCGTGTAAAGCAGATACCGGCTGAGCGAACTGGAGCGATCTGCGTCATCGATGGACTCACCAGCATCCAACCACACGCCACCACACTCGCCGCACACATCCAGCGCAGCATCACCAAGCTGGACAGTCTTCATCAAACTTCCATCGCCCGGGCACCGAAGCTGTTCCTGTTCGGACGCCTCAGTCGCCAGTTCCAATGCCTCGGCACGGACCTCCGCACCAACGACGAACCAGCCGTCGCACTTTGGGCATTTGAACGACTCAGCAGTGTCAGATGCCGTCAGTTCAACATCACATCGAGGACATGTCATGGCGGGTGCTTCCAAAATTCACACAGTGACCGCGACTGTTTACGTTCGACACGAGCCAGTGTCACGGGTACGCAATACAACTTTCGACTTTCGTGTGAATTTAGCACATGCGTTGCTGGCTACCAAAAGGGAACTGGTTCCAGACCCGTCGATGGCAGAGGGCTGTGTTTCAGTTCGTTGTGGTACTGACGACTGGCCCGTGCCGCAGCTGCAACATCTACATCCGTATCGGATTGGAGAATCTCGAGGATTCCACGTCGCGACGGTACGAAGTTCTCTTTCAGGTGAACTGCCAGCATCCGCCGAATCTCGGGATCGTCGGAATGCCCCATTACGGAGAGAAACTCGGCCGAGAGCCGTCCGAGTTTGAAAGTCCGATCGTATTCCAAGCCGCGACCGATCGTGTCGCGTAGACGCTGCCGTTCAAAGCCGTCGTACAGTTTCCATGCTCGTCGTGCTGCGTCCGGGTGATCGAGCAGACGAAAAGTTGATGCGAGTCCCGTTGCCAGTTGAGACGGCTGATCCCAGGAACGAACGCCTGGCAATTCCGGCATCCGTTGCAGGTGCTCGACGACCCGCAATGTAACATCGAACCGCTGGGGCATCGGCAGCTCCCGGAGGAGCAGATGTAAACTTGTCATTTCCTGGCCTTGCGCGGCCAGGTCGGCGGTGGAGACAATCATATCGAACGTCACGTGCTTTCCGAGACGTTTCAGAAACATCACGCGCAGACCTACCTCCATCGGGACGTCGTTGCCTGGTGCATCGGGCACGTCGCGGAGATTCCCATAAAGTCGATGCCAGAAATCGACGCCAATGGGTGGTCCGCTCCCTGCATTCAGAAACAGGAACTCGAGTTCCTTGCGGTCATAGTAAAACCCGGCGGCAACCATCTCTTCGGCTCGATTCATGAGTCGTTGACTATGGGCCTGGCGAAACTGCCGACCGGTCGGTGAGCGAAGATTCGCCAGTCGCATGAACGATGGATTCTCATGCACTATGAATTTCGGCCCCTCCATCGGCGTTCGCCGATAGATCTTTGCCTCGCCGAGTGTCCGCCAGTCCTGCCGTTGCTGAAACCTCTCGTACATTGACCCGCCGAGGATGCGAACAGGCTCCGCGAAGTCCCGGGGACCGGACCGGCCAGTCCGTCGCATCAATTCGGGAACCAGCCGACGTTCGATAATGTTGTCGACCGACTCGTCCTGCGCATCGAGAGACTGATCAAGCTTCCAGACCATATCCGCCAGTACCGCATGATGTGGCTCGAGTGCGTATAAGTAAGTTCGCCATTTATGACGTGGCAGCGTAAAGAAGTGGTACTCACCATCGATTGTGTTCGCCCGCGAACGCTCAGAAGGATTCCGGTACATCGTGCGAGTCGCAGCCAGTGCAGCTTCCACAATCTGTTGCGGATCGAGCCGTTCAATCACGAGTCGGATGGCCTGGCCGGCCGGAGTATCGGTGTCATAACCACCTTGTCTGTCCGCCTCGGTCGAGACACGTTGTACGATTTGCCATGCTGAGTGCGCGTCGTCAACTGAATCCAGGTCGTATTGCCAACGCGTCCACTCCGTCAAAGCACGTTTGAATTCACGCTCGTGTGACGCGAGCTGACGCAACTTGATCCACCCGCGCCAGCGATACGACGCCATTGCCTGAATCCACTCTGCATCAAATTCGTAATCATTCAGCCTTGCACGATCCAGCAGCGACTTGATGTCCTGTTCCCAGCTTGGAAATGTCGCGTTGAGTAACAGTCCAAATGGCTCAGTTTCGCGACTGGAGAGGGATTTTCGGCCTCCCTCACCTCGCGTCCCTGCGAATCGGAATCCATCGCCTGCCAGTACTCCGTGTTCACCGTTACGGTCGATCCAGACCGTGACGTTCTGGTCAGCAATTCGGAACCGTCGTGCCGGATAAAAAGTGTCGTGGGAAGGCGCGTCCGCAATGCGCTCGACTCCCTGCCGTTCGATCTGCGTGAATTGCCCGAGATTGCGGTCCGGGAATCTCGCCAGTAGTTCATCGAGCGATGTCTTGATCGGCGTCTTTCCGACGTAAACTCCGTTGAGCCAGACGTCTGCGCCATCGATGTGTCCCAGCAATCGAATTTCTGCTGGGATCGGTCTCGCTTCGAATTCCTCTGTGGCCTCGACGAGGAACTTCTCCCTGTCATGTTGAATCGTGTGCCATCCGACGCCGAACGACAGCGCAAGCAGGACAATTGCCGGAAGCGCATATCCGGTCGCCGCTTTCACCCCGACGATGAGGACAAGGCCAATTCCTACAGCTCCAATTCGCAGATAGCCCGACTTGAGTTCCGGCGTTGCATCCGGCAGGGACCACTCCGGTTGCCAGATGAGCGAGTAAGTCACGACGAGCATGACGGCAACTACGCCAATCAGAGCCAGTGCCACGGATTCCGTAGCACGGCTGGTCCAGGAACGTACCGGTCGGCGACCACTAGTGGCCCACCACACCATCGGGCAGACGACGAACGCGAAGAGTACGGCACTCCACATCTTGAGCGTCACGATCGCACCTCAATCCGCTCGTGCAAGCGGGCTCCGCCGATCAACAGCACGAACGACGCCAGGGACAGTGTAATCAGCATCCCGACGCCGAAGCCGTTCGTTTCCGGCCACACGTGCCGAGACTTCAGAACGAAATAGATGGCAACCAGCATAACTCCGGCGACAACGTACCCCGTTATTGATCCACGCCACGGCTGTGCCGACCGAACCCATGCGTAATTCAGTGCCGGCAACACCAGGAAATACAACATCAGGACAAAGATCGGGTATGAGGATTCCAACGGCGCCATGAATGGAAACCACGGGTTCTCGATCCTGTCCTGATAATACGCACGAAAACCACACCACACAGCCAGTGCCGCCGGCAAGCACACAATCAACACCGAGCCCAGCGATACCAGCATTGAATGGCACCACAACGTCCGGCGCGAGAATCCCTGGCTGTACAGAAAACCGAATGGGCTGCAGCGAGTCCGACCCTGACTGAAAACGATGCAGAGGCAATGCACCAGGACAAATACAATCGCTGGGTTAATGGTTTCGCTACGCCCAATCGGGTACGTGGACCAGACGACTTCATACATCCGCATGACGAGTGGTTCGTGTCGGAGCATCACATAACTGAGCGCCAACACCGAACCTGCAACCGACACGACCACCAGCGGCCGAATCTGCCACCAGAGCAACTGAGGAATGACCCACCGTTGTCGATGGGCCGACTTGGAGGCATGTGTCGATTCTGATGCCGTTGGCACGTTCATCCGGCTTCCTGGAACTCGCTAACTTGAGTTGTAGAATCCGGTTGACTGGTCAGTGCAGCGTACAGGTCGTCAAGTCCCACGCTTCGACGCTGAATCTCATCGGGCAACGAGTTTTCAACGTGTAGAAGCTCATGATGTCGCACCCACAGCAGCCGTGAGGATCCAAGTTCACGCTGAACGAGTAGTTCGACACCTGCAGGGAGGTCATCCGTGTCGAAATCGCGTGTGACTTCAATCTCACGAACCTCCTCTCGCATCTGTTCCAACGAGATTGACAGATACAATCGACCCTGGATCAGCACGGCTATGTGATCGGCTGAACGCTCGATATCACTGAGGATGTGCGATGCGACGATCACAGTCGCTCCCTGCTCGTCCGCCAGTTCCCGCAACAAACCGTACAGGCGTCGCCGCGCAGTCGGATCAAGACCGTCGGCCGGTTCATCCAGCAGGTACAAATCTGCATGGCTGGCCACGGCCGCCGCTATCAACACCCAGCGTCGTTGGCCTTTGCTGAGCGCGTGCCAGAACCGGTTCGTGCCGATTTCCCGTTCACAACACAATTCGGTCGCCAGTCGAGCATCGAACCTCGCTACGGCACCTTGTTTCAGGTTAAGAATCCCCTGAACTGTGGTTCCACGTGGAGGCTGGTGTCCGTCGCAAACGCTGGCAACGCGACCCGCGATCTGAATGGCTGGAGGGTATGTGTTATGGCCCCAGACGCGCGCGTCGCCCGATGTCGGAACAAGATGTCCCAGCAGCAACTTCAGCAGTGTGCTTTTTCCAGCGCCATTCGGACCAACCAGCGCAAGCACCTGGTGCGGGGGTACGGTCAACGAAACACCGCGAAGCGCTTTGGTGTTACCAAAGTTGCGGTGCAAATCCACCGTTTCAACCACCAGGTGACTCATACTGCCCTCATCACGTCTTCAGAACTGTGTGATTCTCCGCCAGTTCGATCGATTCGATAACCTCGACGACTTCTGCCCGAGTGGCGCCCAGACGCGCAGCTTCAGACAGAAATCGTTTCGCGAGCTTCACCAGATGCGTGCGTCGTTGACGCTGGGGCAGCGTGGCCTGAGGAGAGGTGACGAATACGCCACGTCCCTGCTGCATGACGACCAGACCGCCGCGCGTCAGTTCCTCATACGCGCGCATGACAGTGCGGACATTGACTTCGAGGCTTCGCGACAGCTCTCGAATGCTTGGCAGGCGATCGCCACTGTGCAGATGCCCCGAAGCGATCCGGTATTTGATCGACTCAGCAACTTGCCGATAAATCGGCTCACCACTGTGATGGTCGAGCGGAATGTGCATGCACCAACTGTATCACATGATGCGCAACACATGCCACAGTATTCCGAGCGACGGTTCATCGAGAATTCGGAGCGACTCAATCCGTCTGTCGGATCGTCATGCTGAGGTTTCTGACAAGGAAGGAGATTCATCGGTGTCTACGCGGCCTACGCCTGACCGCGGGACTGTCTCACCCGTTTCAGGAGTTCAAGGACCTTCGAGTTGCTGGCGTCGAGGGACAGAGCGCTCCTGCAAATCTTCATGGCTCGATTCGTATCGCCTGCATCCAGTGCCTCGGACGCCTGTTTCCGCATGGCCGACACCAGGTTCTTTCTGTATGCGGGGCCGTCATCCCATTGGACAGCATATCGGAAGAGAACAAGGGCTCCTGAAAGTTTGTCGGTTCGAGAAAGTAAAACCGCTTGATTATTCGCGAACCGTGCGGCGCGTCTCGGTATCGTCTTGTCCTTTGGAAACAGTGAAATGACGTGAGTCCAGAAATGGACGGCGCCGAGCGGTTCGTTCGGATTCAAAATTCCAAGCGACGCTGCTTCAACTGTATCAATGAGCATTTTCAAAGTAACGGGCGTGACACCGGCCGTGTGCAGTGCCGATGCCATGGTAATTGCTCTCACGTACTGACCGTCTTCCAGTAACTCTGCGACCTGAACTCGGACATGTTCAAGCACCGGCGCGAGTCTTTGAACGATATCTTCCGATCGACGCTCATGAACCAGCTCGGTGAGCCCTTTGGTCAGTTTGCTATGGCCCAACAGCGTTTCTATCTGGGCCAGGGCCTCTGCTTTCCACTTCAACTGGGCTTCCGAATCGACTTCCCGTGTTTCCGAATCGACTTTCGTTGTTTCCTGCGTCTGGCCCGCTGAGAGTCCGTACGTCTCGATCGGTTCCGTTGGTACGGGAATGATGATCGGTTCGCCGCTTAATAGCACCGGATCCCCCGGCGGCGGAGAACGCGAGGCCTGAATGACCTCCAGTGATTCCGCCAGCTCCAGGGCAGACGCAAAGCGTTCCATTGGCCGCTTACTCAAAGACCGCATACAGATACGATCGAGTTCTGGATCGACATCGACCCGTTCCAATAACAGCGGTCGTGGCGGGTCTCTCAAAACCTGTGCCATCAATGACGCGACTGAACCCGAGAACGGCCTTCGTCCCACCAACAGTTCGTACAGAATGACTCCCAGGCTGTACACGTCCGTGCGTGGACCAATCTCGCGAGTGTCACCTTCGACCTGTTCGGGCGACATGTACGCTGGCGTGCCCATAACGGCACCCTCGTGCGTCAGAACCTCGTCACCGGATCGTTCCCGCCGCGCAAGCCCGAAGTCCATGATGACTGGCTCACCGTGGGCATCAAGCAGAATGTTAGACGGCTTCAGGTCACGGTGAATGACGCCGTGCGAATGAGCTTCGTGAATCGCACGTGCCAGCTTCGCAACGAGTGCCGCGGCGTCCGGCTGTGCCAGAAGACTGTCCTTATGCGTGTGACGTGTCAGGGGCTGGCCGTCGATATAGGCCATAGTCAGAAAATGTATTCCGTGGGCCTCCCCGACGTCGAAAATCGGACAGATATTGGGGTGACGCAGCAACGCTGCCGATCGAGCTTCACGGATGAAACGCTGCAGCACGGACGAGCCGGAACTGGCTTGGAATCGAGGAACTTTGAGTGCGACGTGGCGATCGAGCTGCGCGTCGTGCGCCAAAAAGACGCGGCCCATTCCACCCTCACCCAGTGTACGCACCAATCGGTACCTGCCGAAGTCGACAGGCACGCCAAGCAACATCCGAGGCGCACCTGAGTCATGCAGTGTCGATTGATCTATCGCGGCACTCGAGCTGTCAGAAGGGGACTGTTCGAAATCGCCATCGGGCATCTTCGTGCGTTCGTCGATTTTCTGGGGCCCGTCGGCTGGCATCCCGCTTCCTTTCATTGACCGGATGATTATGTCTGAATCTGGTCTAAACTCCAAGCACGAAGCATTGTCAACCTGCGGGGATGTCGGCCAGCGATTACTGGACCTGGCGGATCGTCATGCCGAGATTTCTGACGAGGAACGACCATACGTCGGTGTATTCCTCGATGATTTTTGCCGTCGGCTTTCCGGCTCCGTGTCCTGCTTTGGTTTCGATGCGGATCATCACGGGCGCGTCGCCAGCGTGCGCCTCCTGCAGGCGGGCGGCGAACTTGAAGCTGTGGCCAGGCACGACGCGGTCGTCTGTGTCGGCTGTGGTCACCAGCGTCGGCGGGTATTTCACGCCTTCTTTCAGGTTGTGATAGGGCGAGTAGGCGTGGAGGGCTTTGAACTCTTCGGGATCGTCGGCCGAACCGTAATCGTCCACCCAGAACCGCCCGGCGGTGAATTTGTGGAAGCGCAGCATGTCCATCACGCCAACTGCCGGCAGACATGCTCCGAACAGGTCGGGTCGCTGCGTCAGACAGGCGCCGACGAGCAGGCCGCCATTGCTGCCACCTTGGATGCCCAGCTTCTGCTTTGACGTGTAGCCGCTTTCGATTAACCACTCGGCCGCGCCGATGAAGTCATCGAACACATTCTGCTTCTGCAGCTTCGTACCGGCCTTGTGCCACTTCTGGCCGTACTCGCCGCCACCACGGAGATTGGCCATGGCAAAGACTCCGCCGATGTCCATCCAGGTCAGTCGAGTGATGGAAAAACGAGGAGTCAGCGGGATATTGAAACCGCCGTAGCCATACAACAGCGTCGGATTGCTGCCGTCCAGTTTGATGCCCTTGCGATGCACAATGAACATCGGAACGCTTGTGCCATCTTTGCTTTTGTAGAAGACCTGCTTTGTCTCGTAGTTATCGGGATTGAACTTCACTTCCGCCTGGCGGAACTTCGTACTTTTTCCTGTCTTCACGTCGTAGCGGTAGATGGTGGGTGGAGTCGCAAAGCTGGCGAACGAGTAAAACGTCTCGGTGTCATCCTGTTTTCCGCCAAAACCCGACGCCGTTCCGATCCCGGGAAACTCGACTTCTCGTACGAACTTGCCATTCAGAGTGTGGATGTTGACCTGGGTCTTTGCATCTTTGAGATAGCTCGCCACGAAGTTGCCGCCCACAAGGCTGACACCGTTGAGCGTTTCATCCTGCTGCGGGATGATTTCATCCCAGTTCTCGCGTGCCGGGTTGTCGACGTCGATCGCTATGACGCGGCGATTTGGTGCAGCGAGATCGGTCTTGAAGAAGAACTGTGATCCGCTGTTGCCAATAAACGAGTATTCGTTCTCGAAGCTAGTGATGAGTTCTGTCGGCAGGCCGTATGGTTCCTTGAGGTCTTTGTAAACAACTCGGTAGCGGTCGTCCGTGCCTTTCCACACGGTGATCACGAGATATCGTCCGTCTTCGGAAACATCACAGCCATAGCCCCACGACGGTTCGTCTGGTCGCTCGTAAACAAGGACATCGCGGTCCTGTGTCGTCCCTACGCGGTGGTAGTAAACCTTCATGTTCAGGTTGAGTGCCTGAAACTCCGCGTCGGCATCCGGTTCCGGATAGCGCGCGTAGAAGAAACCCTTGCCATCTTTGGTCCACACGGGTGAATTGAATTTTATCCAACTCAATTCCTCGTCGAGAACCTTGCCGGAAGCAACGTCCATGATCTTCCAGATCCGCCAGTCGGATCCGGCATTCTGGACTCCGTAAGTGACGTACTGTCCGTCGTCGCTGAATGCAGTACCGGACACCGCCACAGTGCCATCCTTCGACCATGAGTTGGGATCCATCAGGACTCGCGCTTCCCCGTCGAGTGAGTCCTGCGTGAAGAGCACATACTGATTCTGCAGTCCCGAGTTGTGGTAGTAGTAATAGCGCCCGCCGGCTTTGAACGGAGCGTTGAACTTCTCGAAATTCCACAGTTCAGTCATGCGCTTGCGGATGTAATCGCGCTCAGGAATCTGTTTGAGGTAGGCGAACGTGACCTTGTTCTGATCTTCGACCCACTTCGCGACGTCTTTCGATTCGCGGACGTCGTCCTCCAGCCAGCGGTAGGGATCGGGAACTTTGACTCCGTGATGCTCGTCAACGTGATCCACTCGGTGTGTCTCCGGATACTTGATGGGGGATTCCGCGTTGACGTCGAGGCTCATGGCGAGCACGGCGAGCAGCGTGAGAGGTCTCATTTCCACGTCCCTTCCTTGCAGGTGCAGTGGTGAACGCATTGGTGCCAGGCAGAACCATTGTCTGTCTTGTGGTATTCGCAATCGATCAACTGGCACGCAGCGGCGGCGGCGAGAATAGCGGTGGCCTGCGCGAATGCAAAGTTCATCACTCTTCGACAATCGACTGGTCACAATCGTGTCGTGGTTATTCGTCGGGCTGTGTTTCCGGCACGGGAATTTCAGTCGGATCATCCAGCAGTGCCACCGACGCAAGCCCGACCAGGAGTCCCGCTACGAGAAACGCCGAAACGACAATCGCCCACTCGCGACCGGACAGTGCCCGTTGGCCTGACCCCGCGTTGTCGTCTCGATCGCCGGTATGCGACTTGCGGCCGTGCATTTGTGATTGATCTGTCGAACCTGGCGCGGCTCGCGATGTCGTTCGTCCTCGCTGCTGTACGATTCGTTGCTGCGTGCCGTCCTGACGTTCCGGTGTGTGAGGCGATTCGTCGGCTGGAATATCCAACTGGAGGGTCTTGGGTTGTGGCCCTACTGCGGAGTTCGAAAGCTCGAAATCTGACTCGGAGAGAATTGGCACAACAGGTTCGTCGTTCCCACGCTCCCGGTCGTCGGGCCGAGGAGGCCGTGACGGTAGCGTGCTCGTATCGTGCGCGAGCGGATCTTCGTCGTCGGCATCGGCCAGTGAAGCCAGCATGTCCACGGTGACTTCACGACGATCCAGATTCGCTGTTTTCAGCTCGTGCAGGAGTTCAGCCGCTGTCTGGTAGCGGTCGTCCGGGTTCTTTTCGAGCATGCGGTGCATGATCGCGACGACTCCGTCCGGTACGTCTTTATTGAGAACACGCGGATCGGGCGGTGGTTGCGTGGCGTGGGCGTTGATGCGATTGAGGATGTCACCCGTGGGGTACATTGGCTGTCCGCTCAGCATCCGATACCAGGTGGCTCCCAGCGAGTAGATGTCACTGCGACAGTCCGCGGAATGACTGTTGCGTGTCTGCTCCGGCGACATGTAGTCGACCGTGCCGACCGTCGTACCCTCGCGGGTCAGCCCGGATTTCTCGGACGAAGTGAGCGACCGGGCCAGGCCCATGTCCGCCAGCTTGACGATGCCGGATCGGTCGATGAGGAGATTGGACGGCTTAATGTCGCGATGGACGATGTTTTTCTCGTGCGCGTGCTGCAACGCGTGCGCGACCTGCCTGACGATGTCCAGGGACCTTTTGACGGGCAGCACGCCTTTGCGACGGGCGAGTTCGAGTACATCGATTCCAGCGACATACTCCATGGAGATGTAAAGAAAGCCATCAACCTCACCGGAATCCAGGACGCTCACAATATTCGCGTGTGACAGTTGCTGGGCGGCCCGTGTTTCCTGCTTGAAACGCTTGACGAGCAGCTCGTCCTGCATCTGGTCTCGCGGTAGAACTTTCAAAGCGACATGCAACCCCGTCGCGTCTTCGAGTGCCTCGTACACGATGGCCATACCGCCCCGTCCGATTTCGCGGACGATCCGGTAATCGCCCAGCGTGCTGGACGTTGGACCGATCAGCTCTGTCTGTTCGCTTTGCTGTTTGCGGGCCTGCAGCTCCTGCGCACCGACGCGTTCGACGACGGCAATTGACGGAAACATCGACCGGATGGCGGCTTCGTGTTCCGGCAAACGCTCGACAAACTCGGTGATGGACGGCGTTTCACCGTTACGCAGTCGCTCCGCGAACTCCTCGGCGAGGAGATCCACAGGGTTTCGGTCTTGAGCGAGATCATCGATCACAACGGATGCATGGTTCAGACAGGGACGCGGTTTGAGGTTAACCTGCGTGAATTCTTTCCCGCCGGGCGTTCGAGTCAAGTCCGTTGACTCGATGGGAAGTGGAGCCTTCCGGCGAACGTGTTCCCGAACGGAATTCGGGGAACAGTCGCGACGGGTCTCCTGTCTTACAGGTCCAGCAGTTCGAGTGACTCGCTGAACTGCTCGTCGAGCCCAGTGAGTCGACGTTCCCCAGGATTAAGAGTGTCATCCATCAGCTCACCTGCAGTCCCGTGATCAAGACCGAGGAGATGTCCAAATTCATGAGCGATCACTGTGGCGAGGTCGTATCTGTTCCGTGTCGAGTCGTCGATTGCTTGACCGTTGCTGTTAAATTCGGCGCTGTCATAGGGCGTCGAGTCAACGAACCAGCCGAGGCCGACACCATCGATGTCGATGACGATACGACCGTCGATCGCCACACCCAACTGCCGGCCGGGCAGGTCGGCGACTTCGATCGTCACGTTTTCCAGCTCGTCCGCCGCGGCATCGTTCAGACCCGTGTCGCGAAACACACCAACAACGGCAGCCGCTAACTCTGCAAGACTCTCATCGGCCTGGAGCGAGGCCGCACCCTCCCCGGATTTGGCAGCCTGCAGTGCAACGGGTCGCCAAGCATCCGGAAAATTTGGTTCGTAGGTCTGACGACCCGTGCTGGCCCGAGAACGATTAAAGTTGGCGGCAAAGCGACTGACATCACCAAAATCAACCAACCCTGTCCGACCGAAGTTGGCCTTGAAGGCACCGGTTGACGACGCGGTTGACTGGTTGAAGACCCCCGCAAAGATTGGCAGGTCGCCGAACCCCACTTCATCGCTGTCGTCGAGGTCGTACATGACCGGCCAGACCTCGGTCTGCGGCAGCGTGCCCGTCGTGACGGCCACACTGCCAGCATCCGTTATCTCCACCGAAACATTCTCGATCGCGACGTTAAGATCGTTGAATGGTGTGACGTAATCGGTCTGCGAGTTGAGCAGAATCTGATCGGTCCCGACCGACGCGAATGCGACGCGGGCCAGCAGCACGAATCGGTTTTCGCCTGCGTCCGTTCGGTCGGCCGTGGCCGTGATGCCGTTGACTCGGCCGTTGGCGTCGTCAATCGTGAACGACTGGCCGGTGGTAAAGGGCGTGCCGAATTCCACACCGGTGGCCGTGAAGTAGTCCGTGTTGTAGGTCAGGTCGGCAGAAGCCGTGACCACACCCACTCCGTCGGATTGTGGCACGCGCGCCCAGACTTCGACGAAGAATTCGTCCCACTCGTCGATCCACTCCTCACTGGTCGGGACAGCGTCGGATTCTCCATCAGAATCGGTTGCGGTCGCGTCCAATACCAGGGCGACTTCGAGGTCCGCGGACCCGTCGTCGTCGGCGATCAGGACAGTCGCAGTACTGGGCGTTCCGACCGTGTAAGTTGCATTCGCGTCAATCGACAGCGTGGCCGACTCCGTCCGCTCGGTGCCCGTATCCTGCAACACGTTCACGGGCACGGTTGCAGAGCTGGTGGCGGCGCTGATCACAACCAGACTGCCGCCGGTCGAGAAATCACTTCCGTCCACGGCAGAGCCGATACTCGAATAAGCAATGGTCAAGTCAGCCGCCAGCGGACGACGGATCTCGACAAAGTCCACTTCAAAGAACCAGGTCTCGTTGTCGCTCGAGTTGCTATCCGGTTGGAGACTGGCATCGAAGCCCGTGCCGATGCCAGCATTGTCAGGAGCAAAGAAGTTCAGACCAACATTCATGGGATCATCGGGAACGGCCCCGGACTCAACTCGAACGAGCACGTCATTGACATACCACTCGACGCGCGTCGGTTGCCATTCGATGCGGTAGGTATTGAACACCGTTGCATCGAGACCGGCAGCCCCGACGGACCCGGCGACGGCCGATTGTCCCAGTAGCTCATCATTCGAGGAACTGGTCCGAACCCTCTCGTTGGCCACAGGCTCCGCCAGTACATCGTTGGACAACAAATCGAGGCTGATTTCGTCGCGCACTCCTTCGTCCAGTCCGAACGAGAAGAACGAAGCGACGAGTCCGCGGTCAAGCGGGTCGAGTCCGTCGTTGATCAACCGGGCCCGAGTCTCGAAAACAAGCCCGCCGCTGCGAACGAAGGCCTCGTCCGTACTGATGCCCGTGCCCAGGAACGTGTTGCCCGGTGAAAACGGATTGAAGGAGTCCACGCGCAGTCGCAGCAGCCCGCCGCTGACTTCCGGCGCATCGACCGTTTGCAACTGCGTCCGCCCGACGATCGACGACGGACCGGGCTCAGCCAGATTCCACAGGAACAAGTCGAGCGCCGAACCGTCGAAGTCATCACGCAGGACAGGGATGGCCCCGTCAAACTGGATGCTGCCTGCGTCCAGTCCGTTTTCGTCGGCGCTGCTGTCGCTGGCGATCGCTGCGACCACTGGAGTCGTCTCGACCGCGCGTAGCGTAATCAACTGGACGTCGAAAACATCTTGAGTGTTGCTCGTTGTCTCCGGTCTAACCGCGACTGCAATCTGAGCGTCGCCGGCAAACTCAGTCGACACGTTGAATGTGATGGTATTCCCGGCTGCTGTTTGCGTACCACTACCCACGTCAAAGACGTACGTGACCGCGTCGCCTTCAACATCGACAGAATTCAGTTCGATCGTGACGGACTCACCCGGCACGACCTCATAGTCCGGTACCTCACGCAAAAAGGGACCGCCATTGAAGGGGTCAGGGGCGACAGTCGCGGTGAATGTCTGCTGAAATGAATTTCCAGTCGCGTCCATCGTTGTGACAGTGATGTCCGCCGTGCCAGAAGCTCCCTCGGCAGCACTCAGCATCAGCGTCGCGTTCTGCGTGTCCTGAAAGATGTCGACCGAGCTGATCGTGACGTTTGTCGTCGGCCTGTCGCCGGCGCCAGTGGGCACATCGCTGATCGCGTCACGCACGTCTTCGCCTTCGACCAGCTTCCCGAAAATCGAGTGATTGAAATCGAGACTCCGCGAGGGACCCTCGGTCACGAAGAACTGCGAGTCGTTCGTGTCGTCGGTCGACTTGGCCATCGACAGGAGTCCCGTCGAGGTGTGCTGCAGGTCGACGTCGAACTGGTCGTCGAAATCACCCAGCGTTGAACCGCCGCCGCCTGTCCCCGTCGGATCGCCACCCTGAATAACGAAGTTGTTGATCACGCGATGGAAAATGATGCCGTCAAAGAAGTTGGCCTCGGCCAGTTCGATAAAGCGACTGGTGGCACGCGGGACGCGGCTTTCAAACAGCTCAAACACCATGTCACCGAAGCCTGCCACACTCACCCGCATGCTGCGGTTGCCAGTAAACAATTCCGCCGAAACCAGCGGGTCGCTGCTTGTGACTGAGTAGGTGAGTGCGTCGCCACTCGGATCGACGCCGTCAATTCCGACGATTAACGGAGCGCCCCCGAGGACCGCGACGTCTGGCAGCACTTCGAAGCTCAGGTCCGCACTGAGCAGGGCGCGTTGCTCAAGACGCTGCACGCGGTCCAGAACATGACCGGCCGTCGGTCTGCGCACAGGTGATCTGGCGAAGGAACGACGACGCGGGTTTCTGAAGGGAAAACTTATTGGCATGGGTCAACTGGAGCGTGTATGTGCTGGACGCGAAACCATCTGGCCGTTGACGGGAGTTTTGGGCATGGCCCGGCCAGTCAGCTCAGATATATCGATTGTCCGACCTGGACAAACCTTAACGGCTCCCGGCAATCAAACAGTGAGTCTCAACGTAGCAGTGATCGGTGCAGCGGAGCGGTTCCCCGCAACGAATCATGTCACAGGTACGCGAAACCGGCAGTCTTATGACTCGTGATCCGCGCAGATTGTTCCAGCATTCCTGGAATGTACTCTGTGGCCTGGCCGTGCTTTGGGTTGCGACAACGGGGTGTCTCCGTTGATACGTGATGTGGAGGTCACCAGTGTGGCTCAAGTGACGCCAGGCAGTGCGATCTGTAAGAATCACGAGCTGAAACCGAGGATCGTCGATTGCCCTTTCCAGAACGGATCCCGTCCGATGACACGCATCTTCCTGCAAACGCTGCCCGTGCTGTTCACGCTGGTTCTTATGGCTTCGCCCGCGACCGTGCACGCCGCCGGGAAGCCGAATATCGTGCTGGTCATGGCGGACGATCAGGGCTGGGGAGATATGGCCTACAACGGGCATCCGATCGTCAAGACACCAAACTTCGATGCTGCGGCTGCGGCCGGTCTGCGGTTCGATCGGTTCTACGCTGCCGCACCGGTCTGCTCGCCGACCCGCGCCAGCGTCATGACCGGTCGACATCCCAATCGCATGGGCGTATTCAAGTGGGGTTACCCGATGCGTCCGCAGGAAGTCACCGTGGCGGAAGCACTGAAAACGGCCGGCTATGCGACTGCTCATTTTGGCAAATGGCATCTGGGATCGGTTCGCAACGACAGTCCGGCAAATCCCGGGCACAACGGGTTCGATGAGTGGCTGAGCGCTCCCAACTTCTATGACAACGACGCCATCCTGAGCCACAAAGGTAAAGCCGTTCAGACAAAGGGCGAAAGCTCTATTGTTGCTGTCGATGCGGCACTGGACTGGATGCGCACCCAGTCGAAAAGCGATCAGCCGTTTCTGAGTGTGGTCTGGTTCGGTTCGCCGCACAGCCCGCATCGGGCGGTCGAAGAAGACCGCAAACTCTACGACGATCAACCGAAGGCCAAACAGCATTTTCTTGGTGAGGTGACTGGCATGGACCGCGCCTTCGGCAAGCTCCGCAACGCACTGACAGACCTGGGTATCCGCGAAAATACGATTCTGTGGTACTGCAGTGACAACGGAGCGCTGCCTCGAGTCGGTTCCACGGGCGGACATCGAGGCAACAAGGGCAAAGTCTACGAAGGCGGACTGCTCGTGCCGTCCATCCTCGAATGGCCAGCACGGATCAAACAACCCAGTGTCACGAATATGCGCTGCAGCACATGCGACATCTACCCGACCTTGCTGCAGATTGCGGGAGTGACCGTCGACGATCAGGCCCCGCTGGATGGTGTCAGCCTGGTCTCACTGATCGATGGCAAAACGACTGCACGCCAGAAGCCGATGGGATTCTGGGATTACACCACTGGTGGGATCAGCACGCCGTCCGCGAAGTGGATGAGCGATCTACTCACGGCGCAGCAGGCCGGCGGTGATCTGACAGCGCATGTGTCGAGCCAGAAGGCTGCTGGTCTCCCCAATCCTGCGTATCCAATAGACCGCTTCCCCGGACACGCGGCCCTGATCGACGGAGACTGGAAGCTGCACCGAATTCAGGGCAAGAAGGGTGAGGTCACCTGGGAGTTGTACGACCTGGCGAAAGACCGCGCTGAGACGGCCGACCTGTCTGCCGGCGAAGGTGATCGAGTCAAGGAGTTGCGTGGCAAGCTGAATGACTGGCTGGTGTCTGTCGTGCATAGCCTGAACGGCGACGACTACGTCACCAAATGACCGGTTCGCGTGACAGCGACAGCGTCGCGTATCACGTCAGCATCGATCAACTCGGAACGCCCCCAGCGACAGTGTCGACGCGGCGGACGCGATCACCGGGTGCAGGAAGCGATTTCAGATCAAATCACTTTGACTGGTCGCGGCACATGGCTTCTGGCGACCTGGCGAATCACATTGTTACCTGCTCGGGCTGTGCCGGAACCCCGCGCAACACCAATCGATGAACGCGCGGGAAGTGGTCGATCGGGGTGCGTGCCGGTGTCGGCGTGTGAAGTTGGAGAATCAAGTTCGCGCGCCTTCTTTCCGACTGTGGATTGCGACGTGGCCGCCCCTTGCTCCGTGGTTCTATTTCTACAGCCAGAGATACGAAGGGAGTCCACAGAACCCGTAAACTGCTGCAGACTGGTCAGTCGCTACCGGACGGGCTCCCACCCGCAGGGTTCTGGAGACCAGTCCGCCGACGTACGACTTCACTCGAAGTCCTCGACCTTCTGCGACTCAACGTCATCGGGTGCCGGACCACATCCTGAGGATACAATTCACAGTGGCCCGCCCATCCTGAGACGGTGAAGACAGTCACAATCGGCTAGAGTTCCCGGGACATTCAACCGGCTGAGCGGCAGGCGTTGCTATTGTCGCAGTTTGGAATCAACGCTGCTTGTGAAGGTCAGCAGAGTTCTTGGTTCTCCGTGATTCAGCCATTGTGAACCGGGCGTAAGATGAGCAGATTCGTTGCGGTGGGTGACATTCATGGGTGCAGTCAAACGCTCGCCAAGCTACTGGGCATTCTGCAACTGCGCCCCGGGGACACTCTCCTTTCAACGGGGGATCTGTCTTCCAAGGGCGAAGACTCACAGGGCGTTCACACGCAGTTGCTCAGCCTTGAAGAGGGTGGAGTCAACCTCATCGTGCTGCTCGGCAACCATGAAGCCATGCTGCTGGCCATGCAGAAGATGATAGGAGCGAACGTCGACCTGACAGCGTTTCCGGAGTCCATCTTCCGTGGAGCACACGTCAACTTTCTGATGCGGAGTAACGAGACATGGGCCACCCTGAAATCCTACGGTCTTGAAATGGCCGAAGACCCAGGCTTCTGGGCATTCCGAGGCGACGATGCTGCAAGGCATTTCGAGGATGTGGCGCATCGACTCAGCAGTGTGGAGTGGAAACTGCCTCAGTCTCACTTGGATCTATTATGTCGATGCAAGACGCATCACATCGAAAGAAACTGTCTTTTCGTCCATTCTGGACTCCAACCCGCTCACCTTCGAATTCCTGACGTAAAGCGGGCAGTCGACGCGCAACTCGATGATGACGCGAGGGCGCTGTGCTGGAACCGAGACTGGTTGGGGCAATCCCCGGGTTTCCCTGAAGTCGTTGTGCATGGCCATACGCCTTTGTGCTATTTGCATTCCTGGATTTCAAATACGAATCCCTGGCGTGATTCTGACCTAATCTTCAAGTCAGTCGTCCACAATGGCGCGCTCAATTTAGATAGCGGCGTGTTTCTTGAGACAGGTCATCTGACCGCAGTCGAGATTCCTGAAGACGGGTGTCCGTCGGAGTTTCGTTTCATTCGCGTCCCCCGAATTGACCCGGTGAGCAAAGACCGGCTGTGGTACAAGAACTACAGGTAGATATGGCGCCCCCGAGATCGACATCCGGCAAATCACGCACAGGCGGATGTGATCACGCAACATGTTGGGCCGTTTACGGCGCGACGTCAGCACCATTACCCCGCTCTCTTCCGGCTTCCGCTGCCCGCCCTTCGGCTTCTCTTCACGTACGAAGCACAACCGGGAGCACCCGCAATGTGCTGGAGCACGACGGAACGGATGATGCCCTTCACTGCGTCTGCACGGCCCCGAAACTATGCGAACGCGTCAGCCAGCCGTAAGCTGTGGATCTCGGAACACCGCTCTCAAGAGCCACATTGATGTTTCCCGTCGATCGAACGAGTTCCTTCAGTCGGTGGTCGTAGCGGCGTTGAGTGCGAGTTGCTGCCGGCCGACGCTCAGTTGGACGTGCGTCTGTACGAGGTCGTCATCAACGCGAACCTGACGCTGCTGCTGGTGACCGACCCGCCGGACCCGGCTGCGGCACTGTCGGAGCTGTACGCTCACCGCGTCGACGTGGAGGTGGACATCCGGAATCTGAAAGTCGTCCTGGATGCAGAGAACATCCGGGCCAGGAGTGTCGACACATTCCACAAAGAACTGCTCGGCTCGGTGGTGTCCTACAATCTGGTCAGCCAGTTCCGTCGTCAGGCAGCGGAATTGATATCGGAGCCCCCGCGTCGGATGAGCTTCAAACGTATCTGGACGACATATCCAATTCCTTCTCCCGAAGATGTACACGGACGCAGCGAGCTGGCGAGAGCAGCAACGAACCAGGAACCGCCAACGTGGAACCAGAAACAAAGAACCAGGAACGTGAAACATGGATCAGTACTTCGGGAAGATGGCCGGGGTGGGGAAGCGTTCTTCAATGGTGGAGGATCCAAGATATTCCTCACGAGGTACGTTGACCTGGGGCCAGTTGCCGGGGCGGACACGAACGACTCTGCCAGGGCGGATGCCTTCGATGATGAGGTCCGTTTCAAAACGGATTTGGATTCCGCTGCTGCCCAGAGGCACTTCGCCGTCCGTCTTGATGACATCAAGGATCGGGCCTTTGCAGGCCATGTGCGCGGGGCCATAGGCGCCGTGAGTGTGTTTCAATGTGTTCTCGACCGAATTCATCAGGGCGGAAGCCCCCTTCCCGAAGTCGGCGTAGAGCGAGTCGTCCATGCCGCCGAACAAGGTCGCGGTCACAGTGGCGCGGCCGAATTTGCCATACTCGACGGCATCGACCCAGGCGGGCATCCAGCGGCTGCGGATGAAGGCCTTATGCGTTTCGTTCTGACTGCGGGCGGCGCGATGCATCGCGGTGTCGTCCAGCCAGATGTCCGAGATGTGGAACCGAGTGAACACGCCGTTTGATGTGGGCTTCCAGGTGATCCCGAGCAGGACAGCCTGGCCGTCGAGCGACTTCTTGCCGCTGCCTGGCCAGATGCCCTCGGCGATCAGGTCCTCGATCCCGAGGCACTCGCGGCCGCGCCAGATGCGGATGGCGGCATCGAAGGTCATCGTTTCTTCGCTGGCCTCTCCGTCTCCGCCAGCCTTCGGTTCGCGAGTCGCGACGATCATCCCCTGGTTGTTCTTGAGTTCCACTTCCTTCAGCTTCCAGACTTTGCCCTCGCGCTGGCAGCGACTGGGCTCGTCTTCGAGGAGGATGACGTGGTTCTCGGCGGGAAAGATTCCCGCGCCACTGTAGCCGGAGTTTTTCTTCTTGTTGTTGACCGGCAACACCGGCACGGCGGAGATCTTCGGTTCCGGCGGCAGAAAGGCCCGGACGTGCAGCACGGTGCCAAGCGGGATGTCCCGCAGATCCGCCGGCGCGCCGTGATAGCGGACAATGCCGTACGGGAGCATGGCGAAGGGGTGCGGAGCGTTTCGGAAATACATACCCGCCCCCTGCACGCGGATGCTGCCGCGGCGGTTGGCGTGATCCACGAATACCAGTTCGCCTCGATAGGAGTGCGCCTTTTCGAGAGGAGGGAATTGTCCGATCTCGGGGCGGAACGGTTCGTCGGCAGCGGTGGCAGAGGCGATCAGGATCGAGGGAAGTCCGAGGCATAAAGCGCGTAGCAGCAGATGCGATTTAGTCATTGGGTTCTTCGCGGGGGTGAGTGAATGATTAATGAATATTGGAGAATGGAAAATGGAATGCGATTGTAGTTCAGAAACTTTTGCATTCTTCATTCTCCACTACTCATTACTCATTACCTTCGTCTTCGTACTCATCTCTACAGGTCAATCACCTTCTTGCTGTCGCCAAACGTATCGGTCTCCACACCCATACGTTGGGCCATCAGGAGCAACAGGTTGCTCATGTGGGCGTCCGAGTTCGCGGGGCGACTGCAGAGCCCGTAGTGCTCACCGGGCTTGTCGAGTCGGTAACCGCCGAAGTGCCCCTGGTTGAAGTCGAGATGGCTGCCATGCTTCAGGCCTAGGTCCGAACCACCGGCGAACACCAACGGGAGGTTGGCGTTGCCGTGGCTGTGGCCGTAGGACATGCCGCTGCCAAACAGCGCCATCGTTGAGCCGAGGAGCGGCCGACCGTTGACGTCCTTCGTCTCCTCGAGCCGCGAGAGGAAGTAGCTGAACTGCTCGATGGCAAAGGCGTCGTAGTTGGTGAGCTTCTCCATATAGCTTGCATCTCCGCCGTGGTGGCTGAGCTGGTGGCGCGATTCGGTGATGCCAATCTCGGGAATGGAGAAGGCGTCCCCCTCGCCGCCCAGGCTGAAGGTGGCCACCCGGGTCACGTCCGTCTGAAAGGCGAGCACCATGAGGTCATAGACCGTGCGGAAATAGTCGCCCGCTTGAGTCCTGGGAATGTCGCGATTGGTGCGTTTGCGATCGGCTTCGGAGATCTCAGGCAGCGGCGTATCGAGCCAGGTATCGGCCCGTCGCGTGCGGATCTCTGCCTCACGAACAGAGGTGAGGTATTGGTCGAGGCGTCCTTTGTCGGCCGCTCCCATCTTCTGCTCAAGCCGCCGCACTTCCGCGAGGTTGTCATCAAGGACGCTGGCTTTGCGGCGCAAGGCTCTCCGCTGAGCTGCGATGCCGCCTTTCGGTTCTTCGAAGAGAGACGCGAAGATCTCACTGCAACGACGCATCGCGGGGAGCTGCACGCCGTCCGCGGTCCAGGCAAGCGAACCCTGCGTCAGGGCAATTTCCATGGAAGGGTAGCGAGTGTGCTGTGCGGTGACTTCGGCCATCTTCTGGTCCACGGAGATGATGTTGCGTTCCGAAGGGCCGATCTTTCCGCCGGTCAGCCAGATGTTGATGCAGTTGTGGTGATGGCCGAGGCTTCCTGGATGATGCAGACCACTGACAGGAGTGATGACCTGGCGGTACTTTTCCAGAGGCTTAAGCGACCGGGAAAACTGGTAATCCTTGCCCGGCGTCGTGATCTGATAGTTCAGCGAGTGGACGCCGTTCGCGAGGTAGATGAACGCACTGCGGCGTGGCGTGGCCGTTTGCTCCGCAGCGTTGAGCGGGATCATGCATTCGAGCATGGGTAGGGAGATGCAGGTGCCCATCGCGCGAAGGGCATGGCGGCGGTCGATCAGCCAGGATTGGGTTTGAATGTTGCTCATAGGGGTGTTCTTTTGGTTGTGCTTCCGCGACTGGCGTAAGCGATGTGCTCTGCTCAGTGAGGAAGAGAATGATTAATGAGTAATGGAGATTGAAAATTGCAAAATGTGTGAGCAGGTAGAACTCAGCTCGTGTCGGGGGGTGTTTGGTTTGATTTGGCTGTGACGAGCGATTTGGCAATGATCTTACAGAGCTGATCGCACTCGTCCTGAAGCAGCTCAAGTCGTTGCTCCTGTATCAATTCCGATTTCACGATCATTCGTATCCACACGCTGCTTTCGCGAAGTTCTTTCAATGCGATCGCAAGCTTGTGAATAAAGTCCTTCTTACTTTCCGCCGCGCAAGCTTCAGCATAGTTGGGAGCCGGGGAAGTTCCCGAACGCACAGCAGTTCCCGGGCTGCTGGAATTCGCGGGAAAACGAGCGATTCTGAGGATCGTGTTCGTAGATGAAGACCTGCTTGTGGGCAGACGTTTCTGGCGTCCGGGCAGGATTGGTGTTGC